>NZ_DAMBRS010000001.1:0-20412 GCF_032054965.1 Stenotrophomonas chelatiphaga
CAGGCCTTGCTGGCCGCCTGATCCCCCAGCTGTCCAACTCCCGGGGGTCACTTCAGGGATGGGTTCACGGCGTGTCCTGCCAATGCCCCCTATCCCGCCCCAGCACACAGAACCCGTGGCCGAAAGCCGCTCTCAGCGGCCAACCCTCAACGTTCGAGAATGAACGCCGCGGCGACCTTGCGGCCTTCGCCGGCCAGGATGTTGAAGGTGCGTGCCGCTGCCGGGTTGTTCATCACTTCCAGCCCGATGCCGCGCGACAGGCACGCCGCCATCAGCTGCTGCGACGGGAATACCTGCGTGGCGCCGGTGCCGAGGATGATCAGCACCGGTTCCAGGGCCAGGATCGCCTCCAGATGAGCCGGCTGCAGATCGGCCACCGACGCGACCGGCCAGTCTTCCACCAGCACCTGCGGGGTGACGATGAAGCTGGCCGCCAGTTCGCGGTCGTTGATCCGCGCCGAACGACCATCCGCACCGCGCAGGGTGTAGGCGTAATCAGGGGCTTCGTGGCTCAGTTGCATGGCAGGACCGGGTGATCAGCCGCGCGGAAGCACGATCTGGCGGTTTTCCTTGCTCGGCCGGTACAGCACGGCAACGTGGCCGATGCGCTGGACCAGCGCGGCGCCGGTGGTGGTGACCAGTTCGGTGACCATGGCGTCGCGGGCTTCGCGATCCTCTGCCGCCACCTTCACCTTGATCAGTTCATGGCGCTCCAGCACCTCCTCCAGCTCGGCCAGGAAGGCCGGGGTCACGCCCTTGCCGCCAATCTGGAGCAGGGCTTTGAGGTCGTGGGCTTGGCCGCGAAGAAAACGGGTCTGGGATGCGGTCAGGGCAGTGGACATGCAGGAAAGCGCTGTGACTTGGGGGGTTCAGGGTATCATGGCCACCCCATCCGGCTGTATTTACCATGGTTTCCCGCAGCAAGAGCAGCCAGCGCTGGCTGAAAGAACACTTTTCCGACCCCTACGTGAAGAAGGCGCAGGCTGAAGGCATGCGCTCGCGCGCCGCCTACAAGCTGGAAGAGCTGCTCGAACGTGACCGCCTGCTGAAGCCGCACATGCTGGTGGTCGACCTCGGTGCCGCCCCCGGGGGCTGGTCACAGCAGGTCCGACGGCAGATGGGCGACACCGGCCGGGTGTTCGCATTGGACATCTTGGAGATGCCGGCACTGGCCGGTGTGGACTTCCTTCACGGAGACTTCAGGGAAGAAGCCGTCCTATCGCAGTTCGAGGCCATGGTCGGGGACCAGCCGGTAGACCTTGTACTGTCCGATATGGCCCCCAATAAGAGTGGAATGGACGCGGTGGACCAGCCGCGGATGATGCACCTGGCAGAGCTGGCCATGGATTTCGCCGACAACCACCTCAAGACCGGTGGTGCGTTCCTGATCAAGCTGTTCCAGGGTGTGGGTTTTGACGACTACGTGCGTGAAATGCGCAGGCGGTACGACAAGGTCTCCATCCGCAAGCCGGACGCCTCGCGCAAGCGCTCCCCCGAGGTCTATGCCCTCGGACAGGGCAAGCGCGCCGTGATGAAGTAAGCTCGTCAAGCAAGCCCGACCCATGCACCAGCCAGCACAAGAGGAATACCGGAGCCAATGAGGATGAACGACTTGACCAAGAACCTCCTACTATGGGTGGTCGTCGCCGTCGTGCTGATGGTGGTATTCCAGAGCTTCTCGCCAAAAACGAGCGGCGCCGGTGCGCCAGGCGCGACCTATTCGCAGTTCCTGGACCAGGTGGACAGCGGCGCGGTGCAGAAGGTGACGTTCGCCGGCGACATGCGCGGCGGCACCAACGAAATCACCTACACCACCCGTGGCGGCCAGACCTCCACCATCACCGCACCGTTCGATCGCGACCTGATCAACGTGCTGCGCACCAAGAACGTGGAAATCGTCCAGCAGGAGCCGTCCAGCGGCATCTCGCTGGGCGCGATCCTGATGAACTTCCTGCCGGTCATCCTGATCATCGGCTTCTGGCTGTTCATCATGCGCCAGATGCAGGGCGGCGGCGGCGGGGCCAAGGGCGCGATGTCCTTCGGCAAGTCGCGGGCCAAGCTGCAGGGCGAAGACCAGGTCAAGGTCACCTTCGCCGACGTGGCCGGCTGTGACGAGGCCAAGGAAGAGGTCGGCGAACTGGTCGATTTCCTGCGCGACCCGTCCAAGTTCACCAAGCTCGGCGGCAAGATCCCGCGCGGCGTGCTGATGGTGGGTCCGCCGGGTACCGGCAAGACCCTGCTGGCCAAGGCCATCGCCGGCGAGGCCAAGGTGCCGTTCTTCTCGATCTCCGGCTCGGACTTCGTGGAAATGTTCGTCGGCGTCGGCGCCAGCCGCGTGCGCGACATGTTCGAGCAGGCCAAGAAGCACGCGCCGTGCATCATCTTCATCGACGAAATCGACGCCGTCGGCCGTCACCGTGGTGCCGGCCTGGGCGGCGGTCATGACGAGCGCGAGCAGACCCTCAACCAGCTGCTGGTGGAGATGGACGGTTTCGAAGGCGGCGAAGGCGTGATCGTCATTGCCGCGACCAACCGTCCGGACGTGCTGGATCCCGCGCTGCTGCGCCCGGGCCGTTTCGACCGCCAGGTGGTGGTCGGCCTGCCGGACGTGAAGGGCCGCGAGCACATCCTGAAGGTGCACATGCGCAAGCTGCCGCTGGCCGACGATGTCGAGCCGATGGTCATCGCGCGCGGTACCCCGGGCTTCTCCGGTGCCGACCTGGCCAACCTGTGCAACGAGGCGGCGCTGTTCGCCGCGCGCAGCAACGAGAAGGAAGTCCGCATGGACCACTTCGACCGGGCGCGCGACAAGATCCTGATGGGTGCCGAGCGCCGCTCGATGGCCATGAGCGAAGAAGAGAAGACCCTCACCGCCTACCACGAAGCCGGCCATGCCATCGTCGGCCGCCTGGTGCCCGAGCATGACCCGGTCTACAAGGTCACCATCATTCCGCGCGGCCGTGCGCTGGGTGTGACCATGTACCTGCCGGAAGGCGACAAGTACTCGATCAACCGCGTGGCGATCAATTCGCAGCTGTGCTCGCTGTACGGCGGCCGCGTCGCCGAAGAGCTGATCTTCGGTGCCGACAAGGTCACCACCGGCGCCTCCAACGACATCGAGCGTGCGACGAAGATGGCGCGCAACATGGTCACCAAGTGGGGCCTGTCCGAGACGCTCGGCCCGATCGCCTATGGCGAAGAGGACGATGAGGTGTTCCTCGGCCGTTCGGTGACCCAGCACAAGAGCGTGTCCAACGACACCGCGCGCCGTATCGACGAGGAAGTCCGCAGCATCCTGGACAAGGCGTATGCCCGTACCACCGAGCTGCTGACCGCCAACGTCGACAAGCTGCACGCGATGACCCAGCTGCTGCTGCAGTACGAGACCATCGATGCGCCGCAGATCGACGCGATCATGGAAGGCCGTGATCCGCCGCCGCCGATGGGCTGGGGCAAGTCGAACAACAACGATGGCAAGAACGGCGGTGGCAACGACAAGGGCGGCGACGCCCGTCCGGTGCCGCCGATCAGCGGCCCGGCCGAGCAGATCTGACCACCGGCTGCTGGGTGTAGAAGGAAAAGGCCGGGGAAACCCGGCCTTTTCCGTTCAGCCGGCCGTGCACGCAGGAGGCAGCTGCGGGACAATGGGGGCCACGTTACCTACTGACCGGATGCTGCATGTCGACGCCCCCGCCCGAGCCGATTTCCCATACCGCTGAAATGGTCATTGCCACGGTGGTCGGCGTGGCCGTCGGGCTGGGCCTGGACAACCTGCTGCTCGGATGCGTGGTGGGTATTGCGCTGGGCATCGTGCTCAGCATCGGCAAGACGCTGTATCTGGATCGCAAGCGCCGCAGGCGCTGACCATCACGGCTGGTCGCGCCGCGGCATGCCCGGCGGACCCGTTGCATTTCCCGTTGACGGCCAGCGGCCGTCACTACCTTCGAGGGACCGCCATGTTCGACATTTCTCCGCAGCTCGATTGTGCCGGCCGCATGCTGCGCCTTGATCGTGCGCGGGTGATGGGCATCGTCAACGTCACCCCGGATTCGTTTTCCGATGGCGGCCAGCACGACACGGCCGAGGCCGCCGTCGCCCACGGCCTGAAGCTGGTGGAGGAGGGCGCCGACCTGCTGGACATCGGCGGTGAATCCACCCGCCCCGGCAGCGAGCCGGTGCCGCTGGACGAAGAGTTGCGCCGCGTCCTGCCGGTCATCGAACAGCTCGCTGCCCGCACCACGGTGCCGATCAGCATCGATACCTTCAAGCCGGAGGTGATGCGTGCGGCGGTGGCGGCCGGCGCCGGGATGATCAATGACATCCACGCGCTGCGGCAGCCCGGCGCACTGGAGGCCGCTGCGGACACCGGCGTGCCGGTGGTGCTGATGCACATGCAGGGCGAGCCCGGCAGCATGCAGGCCGATCCGCAGTACGACGACGTAGTGGCCGAGGTACATCGTTTCCTGGTCCAGCGTCTGTTCGCCGCTGAAATGGCCGGCATCGCGAAGAAGAACCTGGTGGTCGACCTGGGCTTCGGTTTCGGAAAGAGCGTGGACCACAACATGACCCTGCTGGCGCGTTCGGAACGCTTCCTCGAACTGGGCGTGCCGATGCTCGCCGGCCTGTCGCGCAAGCGCACGCTGGGTGAGTTGACCGGCCGCCAGCTGCCTGCTGAACGCGTGGCTGCGTCGGTCGCCGCGCATCTGGTGGCCGTGCAGCGCGGCGCGCGGATCGTGCGCGTGCACGACGTGGCCGCCACCGTGGATGCCTTGAAGGTGTGGGCCGCCGTGGATGCCGTGCCGGCGCCGCGCAAAGACGCCGCGCCCGCGATCCGCTGGCCGGACGAAGGCTGATGGCAGAGGACCGTCGGCCACTGGCGATCGCGGTCATGGGACCGACCGCCAGCGGCAAGACCGCGCTGGCGATCGACCTGGCCCGGCGGCTGGACGGGGAGATCGTCAGCGTCGATTCGGCGCTGGTGTATCGCCATCTGGACATTGGATCGGCCAAGCCGGATGCCGCCGAACGCGCGCAGGCGCCGCACCATCTGCTGGACCTGTGCGATCCATGGCAGTCGTTTTCCGCTGCCGAGTTCGCGCGTGCCGCACGCGCTGCCGTGGATGACATCATCGCCCGCGGCAAGCGGCCGATCCTGGCGGGGGGAACCGGCCTGTATTTCCGCGCCCTGCTGGAAGGGCTTTCGCCGATGCCACCGGCCGACGAATCCACCCGCCTGCAGCTGTCGGCCGAGGCCGCCGAGCGCGGCTGGCCGGCGCTGCACGCCGAACTGGCTGCGGTGGATCCGGAGGCGGGCGCGCGCATCCATGCCACCGATCCACAGCGCATACAGCGGGCGCTGGAGGTGTACCGGCTGACCGGCCGGCCGATCAGCGCCTGGCAACGGCTGCCCGGCGAGGGTCGACTGCCGGTACGCGCCCTGAAGCTGGTGCTCGCACCGCGCGACCGCGGCGTGCTGCACCAGCGCATCGAACAGCGCTTCGATGCAATGCTGGAACATGGCTTCCTGGAGGAAGTGCGGGCGCTGCGGGCGCTGCCCGCGATGGCCGCGGTGGCGTCGCCACTGGACCTGCCGGCGGTGCGTGCGGTGGGCTACCGGCAGGCCTGGGAGTACCTGGACGGCCACCACGATGCCGCCGCGTTCCGTGACAGGGCGATCTTCGCCACCCGCCAGCTGGCCAAGCGGCAACTCACCTGGCTGCGCGGCGAACTTGATGCGCGCTGGTTCGACCCCCATGTAGAGGGGCAGCGGTTGATGGCGGCGGTGTCCGCCTTCGTCCCGTGCTGAAAGCGTGCCGGGCGCCTGCCGTGTACCATCGACCTGTCGGTGGGCGGCTGGGGGGCCGTGGCATCTGCCGACACCCATAAAAACAATAATCAGGAGTTAGCAATGTCCAAGGGGCAATCGCTGCAGGATCCGTTTCTGAATGCACTGCGGCGCGAGCGCGTGCCGGTTTCGGTGTATCTGGTCAACGGCATCAAGCTGCAGGGCACGATCGAGTCGTTCGACCAGTTCGTGGTGCTGCTGCGCAATACCGTCAGCCAGATGGTGTACAAGCACGCCATCTCCACCGTGGTGCCGGCGCGCAACGTCAAGCTCGGTCCGGGCGGTGGTTTCGTGCAGGCCAATGAAGATGGCCAGCCGGCGGGTGATGAATCCATTGAATAATCCTGGAGTGGTACGTGTTTGATCGCTCGAAAAAGGGTGAAAACGCCCTGTTGATCCAGCCCCATTTCGGCAAGCTGGAAGAGGACGTGCTCGAAGAGTTCGGCGACCTGGCACGCTCGGCCGGTGCCAGCATCGCCGCTACCATCACCGCGCGCATCGACCGCCCCAACCCCTCCACGCTGATCGGCAGTGGCAAGCTGGAAGAGGTCAAGGCCGCTGCCGATGCAACCGGCGCCGACCTGATCCTGGTCAACCATGCCCTGTCGCCGGGCCAGGAGCGCAACCTGGAAAAAATCCTGGAACGGCGGGTGATCGACCGTACCGGGCTGATCCTGGACATCTTCGCCCAGCGTGCGCACAGCCACGACGGCAAGCTGCAGGTCGAGCTGGCGCAGCTGCGCCACATGTCGACCCGGCTGATCCGCGGCTGGACCCACCTGGAGCGCCAGCGCGGCGGTTCCATCGGCCTGCGCGGACCGGGTGAAACCCAGCTGGAAACCGATCGCCGGCTGCTGCAGAAGCGTGTTGAGCAGCTGCAGAAGCGGCTGGAAAAAGTCGAAGTGCAGCGTACCCAGATGCGCCGCGCGCGCCTGCGCAGCGAGCTGCCACGCGTGGCCCTGGTGGGCTACACCAATGCCGGCAAGTCCACGCTGTTCAATTCGCTGACCGGTGCGGAGGCGTACGCCGCCGACCAGCTGTTCGCCACGCTGGACCCGACCGTGCGCCGCATCGCGCTGCCTGGCGGCAACGTCGTGCTGGCCGACACGGTGGGCTTCGTGCGCGACCTGCCGCATGACCTGGTCGCTGCATTCCGCTCCACGCTGTCTGAAGCACGCGAAGCGGATTTCCTGCTGCACATCGTTGATGCCGCCGATCCGCACCGCGAAGAACGCATCGCCCAGGTCGACGAAGTACTGACCGCCATCGGCGCCGGCGACCTGCCGCAGCTGCTGGTGTTCAACAAGATCGACCGCATCGAAGGGGCCGAGGTGCGCCACGACGGCCACGACGGCGTACCCGATGCGTCGCGCCGCGAGCGGGTCTGGATTTCCGCGCGCGACGGGCGCGGACTGGACGTGCTCGAGGCGGCGCTGGGCAAGCGCCTGGGCCTGCAGCACGTGACCGGCGAACTGCGCCTGCCGCCGTCGCAGGGCCGCCTGCGTGCACGTCTGCACCAGCTTGAGGTGGTCCGCGCGGAAACCGCGGACGAAGACGGCTGGCTGCTGCAGGTGGAAATTCCGATCGCCGAAGCGGAGAAGCTGGCCGCCGGCGACGACGGTGCTCCCATCCAGGCGCTGTTGCCGGAAAAGCTGCCGGAGTGGTAATCCCTCGGGGCCGGCCCTGCTGCACGGCAGGAAGGTGCTGGCTCCCCAACCGCAGGAATGCCCCATGACCCTTCCCACCGACGACCTGCTGGCCGGCCTGGCCAGCGAACTGGGCCGCACGCTGCAGGCATCGAGCCTGCAGCTGGTCACCGCTGAAAGCTGCAGTGGCGGCTGGATCGCCAAGGTGATGACCGACATCGCCGGCTCGTCGGCGTTCTTCGACTGCGGCATGGTGGTGTACAGCTACGAAGCCAAGCAGCGGTTGCTCGGCGTGCGCGCGCAGACGCTGGAGGCGTTCGGCGCGGTCAGCCGCGAGACGGTGCTGGAGATGGTCTCCGGCGCACTGGTCAACTCCGGTGCGGGCATCGCCGTGGCGGTGACCGGCATTGCCGGCCCCGGTGGCGGCAGCGACGACAAGCCGGTCGGCAGTGTATGGATCGGCTGGAAGCGCCGCGGTGGTTACGCGCACGCACAGCTGTTCCACTTTCACGGCGACCGCGACGCGATCCGCCGCCAGACGGTTTCGGCCGCGTTGAACGGACTGCTCGCGCAGCTGTGAGATGCTGCGCGCTCCCCCCGCCTGGAGCATGCACCGATGTGGGAAACCCTCGGCACCGTCCGTGACCTCGGCCGCCTGCAGGAAATCGCCTCGGTCCTGATCCGCAACGGCTTCGGCGACCTGGTGCGTCGGATCGGCCTGGCCGACGTGCTGGAGCGGGCAGGGCGGCTGCTGCACTGGGGTGATGACACCCAGCGCACGCCGCTGACCGCCCCGATGCGCGTGCGCCGGGCGATGGAAGAACTGGGCCCCACCTTCGTCAAGCTCGGCCAGGTGCTGGCCACCCGCGTGGACCTGTTCCCGGCGGAATGGATCGCCGAATTCTCCGAGCTGCAGAACGCGGTGCCGGCGCTGCCCTACGCGCAGATCCGCGAGCAGCTGGAGCGCGACGTCGGCGGCGATCCAGCGCAGGTCTTCGCCTGGCTGGACGAGGTGCCGATGGCGGCCGCATCACTGGCCCAAGCGCATCGCGCGCGCCTGCACGATGGCCGCGAGGTCGTGCTGAAAGTGCGCCGCCCCGGTATCCGCGACGTGGTGGAAGCCGACCTGCGGCTGCTGGCACGGCTGGCGGAAATCATCGAAGCGCGGCTGCCCGACCTGCGCCGTTACCGGCCGGCCGACGTGGTGCAGCAGTTCACCACCTCGTTGCGGCGCGAACTGGATTTCGCCGCCGAGTGCCGTAACGCCGAGCGCATCGCTCGTGATTTCAGCGGCCGCACCGACATCCTGATTCCGTCGGTGCATTGGCAATGGACCTGCGAAAGCCTGAACGTGCAGGATTTCGTCGACGGCATCGCCGGGCGGGACCTGGCGGCGGTGGATGCGGCCGGATTGGATCGACGCCAGCTGGCCCAGCGCGGCGCCGACATCGTGTTGAAGATGGTGCTGCAGGACGGCTGTTTCCATGCCGATCCGCATCCGGGCAACATCATCTACCTGCGCGATGGCCGGATCGGGGTCATCGATTTCGGCATGATCGGCACGCTGTCCGAGTCGCGCCGCTTCCAGGTGGCCCAGCTGTTGCACGGACTGGTCGAGCAGGAGCCGGAACAGGTTGCCGACATCCTGCTGGACTGGGCCGGCGGCGTGGCGGTGGATGAGGGACGCCTGCAGCAGGACATCAGCCAGTTCGTCGACCGGTATCGCGGCGTGCCACTGAAGGACCTGCGTATCGGCCTGATGCTGACTGACATCACCCTGTTGCTGCGCAGCTACAACCTGATGCTGCCGGCCGACCTGGCGTTGATGATCAAGGCCTTCCTGACCCTGGAAGGCATGGGCCGCCAGCTCGATCCCGAGTTCGACATGGCCAGTGCGGCACGCCCGTTCCTCGAACAGGTTGTGCTGCAGCGCTACGCCCCGCGCGCGCTGCTCAAGCGTGGCCGGCGCAGCCTGCTGGGGATGCTCGACCTGGCCGGTGAACTGCCGCGTGACCTGCGTCGCCTGGTGCAGGCCGCGCGCCGTGGGCGCCTGCAGATCAAGGTGGAAACCAATGCGCTGAAGGGCTTCGGCGACCAGGTGAACCAGGCCGCCAACCGGCTGGTGGTGGGCATCGTCACCGCCGCCCTGATCATCGGCTCATCGATCGTGATGCACAGCGTCGGCGGGCTTTCCAGCCGCTGGCTGCTGGTGTTGGGCGTTGGTGGTTTCATCGGTGCCGGGTTGTGCGGGGTGTGGATCCTGTTCTCCATCTGGCGCAGCGGCCGGCGACGCTAGGTTACCGGCGAACGGCGAAGCCCCTCGTGGTGGGTCGCTGGAAGCTGGCTGCTGGGGTGGGCCGGGCGGGAGGGGTTGGTGGGGGACGGCAAAAACCGCATCCATGCGGGCCTCGTTTCGCGCCATCCATGGCGCGGGACCACGCCATCGCATTCGCGCTGTCGCTCCCACGCTTTGCTGCGCAAACCGCGGGCCCCTCTCACCAGCACCCACACCCCGCCGCTTCGCGGCCGCCCCTGACTCAGGGGCTCCTCCACCCGTCCCCCGGTGCTCTGGTAGCGTCGGCCCATGGTCGGCGGAATCCATCCGGCGCCGCGACGAAGAGCCGCCGACCATGGGTCGGCGCTACCGCTTTTTTTTCTTCATACGTGGCGGTTCAATCGCGCACTGTCAGGGCCGGGCGGTGGGGCTGGGCGGGGGCGTTGAGCGCCAAGGATGGCGCGAAACGAGGCCCGCATGGATGCAGTCCTTGCCGTCCCCCGCCCAGCCCCACCGTCCGGCCAGAGCCCAGAATTCCGGCTGATTCCCGCACCACGAGGGGCTCCGCCGTTCGCTGCATCCCACGCGGGCACTTGCGACACGCAGAAGTTAGTAGTATTACTACTAACCATGGACACGACGAACCTGACCGAAACCCAGCAGGCCATCCTGCAGCTGATCGCCGAGCGCATCGAATCGGAAGGCGCACCGCCTTCGCAGACCGAAATCGCCCGTGCCTTCGGCTTCAAGGGCGTGCGCGCCGCGCAGTACCACCTTGAGGCGCTGGAAGCGGCCGGTGCCATCCGCCGCGTTCCCGGCCAGGCGCGCGGCATCCGCCTGGTGCAGGCACCCGCGGTGAAGCAGATCGCCGACCCGGCGCTGGACGACAGCGTGCTGCGCCTGCCGGTGCTGGGACGTGTCGCGGCCGGCCTGCCGATCGGCGCGGACATCGGCTCGGACGACTTCGTCGTGCTCGACCGCGTGTTCTTCTCCCCGGCACCGGATTACCTGCTCAAGGTGCAGGGCGATTCGATGATCGACGAGGGCATCTTCGATGGTGACCTGATCGGCGTGCATCGCACCCGCGACGCCCGTACCGGGCAGATCGTGGTGGCGCGCATCGACGAAGAGATCACCGTCAAGCTGCTGAAGATCGGCAAGGACCGTATCCGGCTGCTGCCGCGTAATCCCGATTACGCCCCCATCGAAGTGCTGCCGGACCAGGACTTCGCCATCGAAGGCCTGTACTGCGGCCTGCTGCGACCCAACCGTTGAATGTCCGGGGGCGGCTGCCGCTGACGTCTGCGGCGATAATGTTCGACTTGCCCGGCGCGCGTCTCATCCTGTGCGATGCGCGGCCGCTACAGTCTCCCCCGAACCCGAGTTGACCACGATTAAAAAGATGACCACTTCCCCAAGGACCAAGACGATGGACGAGAACAAGAAGCGTGCCCTGGCCGCCGCCCTGAGCCAGATCGAAAAGCAGTTCGGTAAAGGCTCGGTGATGCGGATGGGCGATCGCGTTGTTGAACCCGTCGAGATCATCCCGACCGGTTCGCTGATGCTGGATATCGCATTGGGCATCGGCGGCCTGCCCAAGGGCCGGGTCGTGGAAATCTATGGTCCGGAGTCCTCGGGCAAGACCACCCTGACGCTGCAGGCCATCGCCGAGTGCCAGAAGAAGGGCGGCACGGCAGCCTTCATCGACGCCGAGCACGCCCTGGACCCGATCTACGCAGCCAAGCTGGGCGTCAATGTCGACGACCTGCTGCTGTCGCAGCCGGATACCGGTGAGCAGGCGCTGGAAATCGCCGACATGCTGGTGCGTTCCAACTCGGTGGACATCGTGGTGGTCGACTCGGTCGCCGCGCTGACCCCGAAGGCCGAAATCGAAGGCGAGATGGGTGACCAGCTGCCGGGTCTGCAGGCCCGCCTGATGAGCCAGGCGCTGCGCAAGCTGACCGGTAACATCAAGCGCTCCAACACCCTGGTCGTGTTCATCAACCAGCTGCGCCACAAGATCGGCGTGATGATGCCGGGCCAGAGCCCGGAAGTGACCACCGGCGGCAATGCACTGAAGTTCTACGCCTCGGTGCGCCTGGACATCCGCCGCATCGGTGCGATCAAGAAGGGCGATGAAATCATCGGCAACCAGACCAAGATCAAGGTCGTCAAGAACAAGCTGGCCCCGCCGTTCAAGCAGGTCATCACCGAGATCCTGTACGGCGAAGGCATCAGCCGCGAGGGCGAGCTGATCGACATGGGCGTGGAAGCCAAGCTGGTCGAGAAAGCCGGCGCCTGGTACAGCTACGGCGAAGAACGCATCGGCCAGGGCAAGGACAACGCCCGCGGTTACCTGCGCGACAACCCCGCCGTGGCCCAGCGCCTGGAAGCAGAGCTGCGCGAGAAGTTCCAGCCGGCTGAAGCACCGAAGGAAGCCGGCGACGAAGACGACGCCGACGAAGCGTAAGGCATGCTGTGGGGCAGGGCGGCGCCGTCAGTGACGCCGTCCTGTCCCGCAGGATTTTCACGCCGGTCCACGGCGTGGCGTCAGGGACGGCGCTGAGTGAAGGATGAGCATGCACGACGAACCCGACGCCCCGCCGGGCGCGAAAAAACGCCGCCGGCCTGAATTGACGCCCCTGCAGCGGGCGCTCGGCCTGCTGGTGCGGCGCGATCATTCGCGCAAGGAGCTGGGCCGCAAACTGGTTGCACGTGGCATCGAGCCCGAGCAGGCGCAGGCGGCGGTCGACCGGCTGACCAGCGAAGGCTGGCAGGACGATGAACGATTCGCTGAATTCCTGGTGCGCAACCGCGCCAATGGCGGCTATGGTCCGCGCCACATCCAGGCCGAACTGGGCACCCACGGGCTGGACAGTGAGGCGATAAGCGCCGCGATGGACAGCTACGAGGGCGATTTCCTCGAAAATGCCCGTGACCTGGTGCGTCGCCGGTTTGGCGAGGAAGGGCCGCAGGACCTGCCGCAGCGGCGCAAGGCCGCCGACCTGCTGGCTCGCCGTGGGTTCGATGGCGACACCATCCGCCGTGCCACCCGCTTCGATGCAGAGGACTGAGCGCCGCTGGCCTGTTACCCTTCAAGGTTTCGGAGGTCCGAAACCCGACCCTGGCCAGTGTGGCTGGAGGCGGTGGCGCCTCCGGCACGCAGACTGCCAGCCCCCATGACCGCATCCGCCAAATTCACTACTTCCCAGATCCGCAGCGACTTCCTTGAGTTCTTCAAGGGCAAGGGCCACACCATCGTGCCGTCGGCACCGCTGGTGCCGGGCAACGACCCGACCCTGCTGTTCACCAACTCCGGCATGGTCCAGTTCAAGGACGTGTTCCTGGGCGCGGAAAAGCGCAGCTACGTGCGCGCTGCCGACGTCCAGCGTTGCCTGCGTGCCGGCGGCAAGCACAACGACCTGGACCAGGTGGGGTATACCGCCCGCCACCACACCTTCTTCGAAATGCTGGGCAACTGGTCTTTCGGTGATTACTTCAAGAAGGACGCCATTGCCTGGGCCTGGGAGCTGCTGACCCAGGTCTGGAAGCTGCCGGCCGACCGCCTGCTGGTCACCGTCTACCAGACCGATGACGAAGCCTACGCGCTGTGGCGCGACATGGTCGGCATCCCCGAAGAGCGCATCGTGCGCATCGGCGACAACAAGGGCGCGCCGTATG
This sequence comes from Stenotrophomonas chelatiphaga, assembly GCF_032054965.1. Classification (NCBI taxonomy): domain Bacteria; kingdom Pseudomonadati; phylum Pseudomonadota; class Gammaproteobacteria; order Lysobacterales; family Lysobacteraceae; genus Stenotrophomonas; species Stenotrophomonas chelatiphaga. Next base: position 13,448 of record NZ_DAMBRS010000001.1, read on the forward strand.
CGTCGGACAACTTCTGGCAGATGGCCGACACCGGCCCCTGCGGTCCGTGCACGGAGATCTTCTACGACCATGGCGACCACATCGCCGGTGGTCCGCCGGGTTCGCCGGATGAAGACGGCGACCGTTTCATCGAAATCTGGAACCTGGTGTTCATGCAGTTCGATCGCCAGCCCGATGGCAGCCTGGTGCCGCTGCCGGCGCCGTGCGTGGACACCGGCATGGGCCTGGAACGCCTGGCGGCGATCCTGCAGCACGTGCATACCAACTACGAAATCGACCTGTTCCAGGCGCTGATCCGCAAGGCCAGCGAACTGACCGGCATGGCCGACCTGGAGAACAAGTCGCTGCGGGTGATCGCCGACCATATCCGCGCCTGCTCGTTCCTGATCGTCGACGGTGTGCTGCCGTCCAACGAAGGCCGCGGCTACGTGCTGCGCCGGATCATCCGTCGCGCGTTGCGCCACGGCTGGATGCTCGGCGTGCGCCAGCCGTTCTTCAGCAAGCTGGTGCCGACGCTGGTCGAGCAGATGGGCGTGGCCTATCCGGAACTGCCGGCCACCGCCGACACCGTCACCCGCGCCCTGCAGGCCGAAGAAGAACGGTTTGCCGAGACGCTGGACGCCGGCATGAAGATCTTCGAAGACATCGCGGGCAAGGCCAGCAACAACGTCATTCCCGGCGTCGATGCGTTCCGTCTGTACGACACCTACGGTTTCCCGCTGGACCTGACCGCCGATATCGCGCGCGAGCGCGACATGACCGTGGACACCGCCGGCTTCGACGTGGCGATGGAGCAGCAGCGCGAAACCGCGCGTGCGGCGGGCAAGTTCGGTGGCGGCGTCAGCCTGCCGGCCGACCTGGTCGCGACCCTCAAGCCCACCGTGTTCCTCGGTTACGACGCGCTGCAGGCCGATGGCCTGCGGGTAGTGGCGCTGCTGAAGGACGGTCGTCCGGTGCAGGCCGCCGCCGCCGGTGATGCGGTGATCGTGCTGACCGAACAGACGCCGTTCTACGCCGAATCCGGTGGCCAGGTCGGTGACACCGGCGTGCTGTCGGCCAGTGGCGTGCGCGTGGACGTGACCGAAACGCAGAAGTTCGCCGGCCAGTTCCATGGCCATGTCGGTACCCTGGCCGAGGGCAGCCTGAAGATCGGCGACGTGCTCGCCGGTCAGGTCGATGCACAGCGCCGCGGCGCGACCATCCTCAACCACTCCGCCACCCACCTGCTGCACGCCGCCCTGCGCGAAGTGCTGGGCACCCACGTGCAGCAGAAGGGATCGCTGGTGGCGCCGGATCGCCTGCGTTTCGACTTCTCGCATTTCCAGCCGATCAGCGCCGACGAACTGGCGATCATCGAGCGCAAGGTCAACCAGCAGGTGCGCATCAACAACGCCGTGGAAGTACACAACATGGCGATGCAGGAAGCGCTCGATTTCGGTGCGATGGCGCTGTTCGGTGAAAAGTACGGCGAGAACGTGCGCGTGCTGAAAATGGGCGATTACTCCACCGAACTGTGTGGCGGTACCCATGTGAGCCGTACCGGTGACATCGGCCTGTTCAAGATCACTTCCGAAGGGGGTGTGTCCGCTGGCGTGCGCCGCATCGAAGCGGTCACCGGCCAGGGCGCACTGGATTTCGTCGCGGACGAAGAAGCGCGCCTGTCCGAAGCGGCCCAGCTGCTCGGCGGCAGTGCCGGCGACGTGGTGGAAAAGATCCGCACCCAGATCCTGCGCCAGAAGCAGTTGGAACGTGAACTGGAATCGCTGAAGGCCAAGCTGGCCGCCGGCGCCACCGCGGACCTGTCCAGCCAGGCGCAGGACGTCGCCGGGGTCAAGGTGCTGGTCGCCCGACTGGAAGGCTTTGACGCAAAAGCCCTGCGCGATGCGGTCGATCGGCTCAAGCAGCAGCTCGGTGATGCGGTGATCCTGCTGGCCGGTGCGCAGGACGGGAAGGTCGCGCTGGTTGCTGGCGTGAACGGCAGTGCAATGGGCCGGGTCAAGGCCGGGGAACTGTTGTCCCACATTGCCGGTCAGATCGGGGGCAAGGGCGGTGGTCGTCCCGATCTCGCCCAGGGTGGTGGCGAGGACGGGCCCGCCCTTGCGACTGCCCTGGCTGCGGCGGTCGACTGGGTCCGCCCGCGTCTGGGATGAACCGCAGCCCTTCCGCGCCTTGAAGCTGCGGGAGGGCTGACGGTACCATTGGCAATCTTTTTCCCTTCGTAGTGGGGCGGGCCTTGACGGACCGCCAAGCCGGTGGGGGATACCCTTCCACACGGTTTCATGGAGAATTACCACAATGTTGATCTTGACGCGCCGCGTTGGCGAAACCCTGATGATTGGCGACTCGGTCAGCGTGACCGTGCTCGGCGTCAAGGGAAACCAGGTCCGTATCGGCATCACTGCGCCGAAGGACGTCGCCGTGCATCGCGAGGAAATTTACCAGCGCATCCAGCGCGGTGATGAACCTGCGACCGGCAGTGAAGATTCTGCTGAATAAGGCTTTACCTCCGGCCGCGAAAAAAGCTATTATTCGCGTCCCCGCTGCGGAGTACTTCTCCACCAGCGGTTGCAATACCCCGGAGCGATGCCCGAGCGGCTGAAGGGGCTCCCCTGCTAAGGGAGTATAGGGTCAAAAGCTCTATCGAGGGTTCGAATCCCTCTCGCTCCGCCATATACGAAAACGCCCGCAGATACGGTCTGCGGGCGTTTTTTTTTGTGCTGTAGATGCGGCGTCGCCGGGCGTCTGCTGCGCGCGCCGACCCTGGGTCGGCGCTACCTCGCCACGCAGCCGTCTAGAAGGTGTACGACGCCTGCAGGTAGACCCGGCGCGGCTCGCCCGGGAAGTGGCCATTGCGTTCAATGAAGCCGCTGGCGGCGTAGACCTTGTCGAACACGTTCTTGACGTTGGCCTGCAGCTGCCACTGCTGCCACTGGGTCTTCCAACTGATATCGAACACGGTGTACGGCTTGACCCGTTGCCCGTCGCGGCTGATCCGTTCGTCCATGTAATCGGCGCCGAAGCCGACCGCCGACTTCAGCGCAGGCAGCTCGTAGCGCGTCCACAGGCCGAGCTTGTTGCGCGGCACGTTGACGAAGCGCCCGCCGGCGGCATCGGTGATGCCGTTGGTGCCGGCTTCGATCACCCGGGCATCGTTGTAGGCGTAGCTCAGGTTAACGACCCAGCGCTCGGTCAGGTCCGCCAGCAGGTCCAGCTCGCCGCCCTTGCTGCGCACCAATCCCAGCGCTTCCATCTGGTTGACGCCGCCAATCACCTCGCCGGTGCTCTGCACGATGTTGCTACGCTCTATCCGGTAGATCGCGGTGTTGAGCGTCCAGCGGCCGCCGAGCAGGCTCTTCATGCCGATTTCCCACTGCCGGCTGCGCTCCGGATCGAACGGTCCGCCGGCGGCGCGGTCCTGGTTGGCAGCCGCCTGCGGCACGAAGCCGGCCGCCACGTTGGCGTAGACATTCAAGCCTTCGCGCACGACAAAGGTGCTGCCCAGGCGCCAGCTCAGGTCATTGCCCTTCACCGCGGTGCCGGCGACGTTGTCGGTGTCCTTGAAGCCATCCCAGCGCAGGCCGGCCAGCAGCAGCCAGCGCGGCGACAGTTCGATTTCATCCTGCAGGTAGGCACCGTAGCGGTCGCTGCGGGTGCGGGTCGTGCGCCACGGCAGGCCGTCCAGCCCGTAGTCGCGGTACGAGGTCACGCCGTACACCGGATTGAACAGGTCGATGCCCGGCACCGGTCCGGCGCCACGCGCCAGGTCGGCGCTGTTGGCGGTCTGCGCACGGAAATCGGCGTCGGTGCGGTAGACATCGGCGCCCATCAGCACCTTGTGCGCGATCGCGCCGGTCTGCGTCCGCCACACCGCATGGCCGGCGAGGGTGACCGCATCGTTGTCACGGATCTGGTTGCGCAGCTGGCGGGTCATCCATTCGGCCGTCCCGTCGCGGTCGCGGTCGATCAGCCCCATCGGCTCGTGGTAGATCTGGTGCTCGTTGTTTTCGAACCAGCGCGCGGCCAGGTCCACGTCCCAGTTGGCGGCAGGGGCGAAGCGGTACTGCAGCAGCGCGACCTTCGCGTCCATGTCCAGGAAGTCGGTGGACTCGTTGTGGTTCCAGTGGCGGCTGGTCAGGAAGCTGCCGTTGTCATCCACCGGAACGCCGCGCAGGCGGTTGCCGCCGAGCTGCTGGGTGATGTCGGTGAACTGCAGCACCAGCTCGCCGGTGTCACCCACGTCGAAGGCAAGTGACGCATCGGCGATCACGCCGTCGCGGTCGGTGTTCCAGCGCGTGCCGTCTTCGGTTTCGCTGTAGATGCCGGCGCGGTAGCGCACCCGGTCGTGGTCCTTGACCTGCCCGGTGGCTTCGAAGGAGCCCGCGCGGAAGCCGGCATCGCCCGCCTGCAGCCGCAGCGTGCGCCGGGGCAGGGCGCTGGGCTTGCGGGTCACGTAGTTGATCACCCCGCCCGGATCACCGCCGCCGTACAGCGCGCCGGACGGTCCTTTCAGCACTTCCACGCGTTCGATGTTGAACAGCTGCGGCACCGAGAAACCGGCATAGGGATCGCCGCGCAGGCCGTCGTACAGCACGTTGTCCTGGCGGAACCCGCGCAGCGTCGCACTGCCGTAGCTGTAGACGCTCAGCCCGCTGATGCTGCGGTACAGATCGGTGACCTGGCGCGCGGCCTGGTCGTCGATCAGCTCGCGTGGCAGCACCTGGATCGATTGCGGCACCAACTCCAGCGGCGTATCGGTGCGCGTGCCGACGGCGGCGTCGGTGGCTTTGTAGAGGGTCTGGGCGCGGCCAGTGACCTGGACCGAATCGAGTTGGCGCACGGCAGGGTCGGCGGCCAGACTGGGGTGGCTGGCCAGCAGCATCGCTGCGGCAAGCAGGGTGGGGGCGTGGGGAATGTGTCGCACTGTCTCAAATGAGAATAATTAGCAAGTGCGATAGATTAGCATCTACGGATCTGCGGTGTTTGCACGGATGTGCCCGCCGCAGCGCCGCCGCCTGACCTGCCGTGCCGCTGCAGGCCACGGCAGGTCAGGCGATGTGGGGCATTACAGTGCCAGGTCGAACAGCAGCACTTCGGCATCGTTGCCGTTTTCCAGCGTCAGCTGCGCTTCGTCGCGCACCTGCAGTGCATCACCGGCTTCCAGGGTGATGCCGTTGACCTGCAGCTGGCCACGCGCCACCTGCACGTAGGCGCCACGGCCGGCGGCCAGAGTGTGGTGCAGGCGCTGCGCCCCATCCAGGATGCTGGCGAAGATGCGCGCATCCTGGTGGATCAGCAGCGAACCGTCGGCACCGTCCGGCGAAGCGATCAAGCGCAGCTGGCCGCGCTTGGCCTCCGGGCTGAAGTTCGTTTCCTGGTAGGACGGCGCGATGTTCTCCTGGTCCGGGAACAGCCAGATCTGCAGGAAGTGCACGGTCTCATCGGCCGAATGGTTGAACTCGCTGTGGCTCACGCCGCTGCCGGCGCTCATGCGCTGCACATCGCCATAGCGCAGCACCGAGCCGGTGCCCATCGAGTCCTTGTGCTCCAGCGCGCCGCCCAGCACGTAGGAGATGATTTCCATGTTGCTGTGGCTGTGGGTGCCGAAGCCCTGGCCGCCGATGACCTTGTCTTCGTTGATCACCCGCAGCGGGCCGAAGCTGGTGTAGCGCGGGTCGTAGTAATTGGCGAAAGAGAAGGTGTGCATGGAGTTCAGCCAGCCATGGTCGGCCTTGCCGCGGGTTGCGCTCTTACGGATCTGGATCATGGTGGTACTCCTTGTTCGATGGTTTCGACGTGGGGCCTTGGGGCCGTTTGGCCGGTGGTTTCCCGTTGCGAAGAAGTATCCGCTTGCCCTGGCGCTTTGAAAAACGGATAGTTTTGCAAGCCATCATCGAAATTTTCGAATGCTCAAGCTCAGCCTCGACGCCCTGCAGATTCTGGATGCCATCGACCGCCGGGGCTCGTTCGCCGCCGCCGGCAAGGCCCTGCACAAGGTGCCTTCGACCATTTCCTACACCGTGGCCAAGCTGGAAGAGGACCTGGGCGTGCAGCTGTTCGACCGGGTCGGGCCGCGCGCGGAAATGACCCCTGCCGGCCGCGCCCTGCTGGACGAGGGCCGCCACCTGTTGCGGGCCGCGCGCGAGCTGGAGCTGCGGGTGCGCCGCGTGGCCTCCGGCTGGGAGGCCGAACTGACCCTGGCGGTGGATTCGATGTTTCCGACCTGGCTGCTGGGCGCGGATATCCGGGCGTTCCGTGACGTCGCCGCGCAGACCCGCCTGCGGCTGATCGGCGAGGCCCTGTCGGGCACCTGGGAGGCATTGCTGGATCGCCGCGCGGACCTGCTGGTGGGCGCGGCGGGCGAGGGCCCCAGTGGCGGTGGCTACGTGGTGGAACCGCTGGGCAGCGTCGAGTTCGTGTTCGCCATCGCGCCGGGTCATCCGTTGGCTGCGATGCCGGGCGTGCTGCGCCGCGAGCAACTGGTGGAACACTGCGCGATCGCCGTTTCCGATTCGGCGCGCCGGCTGTTGCCGCGTACGGTAGGCCTGCTGATGGGGCAGGAAACCCTCAGCGTGCCGGACATGGCCAGCAAGTTGCGGCTGCAGCGCGAGGGAATTGGCTTCGGTTTCCTGCCGGCGCCGTGCGCGCGTGCGGCGGTGGAACGTGGCGAACTGGTGATCCGCGAGGTCGAAGAGCACAAGCCGGAAGAGACCTTCTGGCTGGCGTGGCGCACCGGCGAGGAGGGCGCCGCCCTGCGCTGGTGGCGCGAGCGCCTGCGCATGCCGGGCACGCTGGAAGCGTGGTGGAGCGCGATGCGCTGACCCTGTGCGCCGACCCATGGTCGGCGAGCGCAGCGGTAGCTGGCGCATGCATGAAAAAACAGCAGGCCAAGGCCTGCGCATACATGAAAAAACAGCAGGCCAAGGCCTGCTGTTTCTTCAAATAATGGTGCGCCCGGAGAGATTCGA
>NZ_DAMBRS010000001.1:20512-969758 GCF_032054965.1 Stenotrophomonas chelatiphaga
ACTCCCGACCGCCTGGTTCGTAGCCAGGTACTCTATCCAACTGAGCTACGGGCGCATGTGACAGCGATTTTTTTGTTACTCACACCAACGGCGGGTTGGTGTTCCTGTTGATGGTGCGCCCGGAGAGATTCGAACTCCCGACCGCCTGGTTCGTAGCCAGGTACTCTATCCAACTGAGCTACGGGCGCCCTGCAACAGGAGCGGAATTATGCGGATTACCGCTGCATCCGTCAACGCCTTTGTGAAGAATTTCAGTCAAATGAACGCAGCAGCGCCTCTGCAACGGGCTCCGGCGCCTGCATCCAGTGGAAGTGATCGGCCCGTACGCGAAGGGTCGCGGCATCCAGCACGACGGTGGTCGCCTGCACCCGCGGCAACTTGGCCAGCAGGGCCTGCATCGACCCCGTCGGCGCCAGCCAATCATGGGCCATGACCACCGCGCGGGCACGCCCTTGCACCTGGCGCAGCTGGCCTTCGAGGTCTTCGTGCAGGCCAACGGCGGCGTAGCGGTTGCTCAGGCCGACGCGGGACCAGTCCCGGATCAGGCCGCGTGCTTCGTTGCCGCCAAAGCCCAGCCGTCGGCCGGGCAGCACGCCGTTGCGGTGCGCCAGCCATGGCAGGAAGCGGTACGCCAGCGGCAACAGCCAGCCGCGCGGGGCCGGGAAGCAGCGCCACCACGGCGTTCCGCTGGCCACCAGCCACAGCTGCCGGAAGCAGGCCGGGACGCGGCCGGCATGCAGGCACGCCACCTGCCCACCCAGGCTGTGGCCGCCGATGATCCAGGGCAGCGCGCCGTCGCGTTGGTCATGCAGGGCGAGCAGTTGCTGGCTGGCCGGCAGGTCGAATTCAAGGATTTCCCGATAGCCCCAGTCCTGCGCGCGCGAAGCGCGCAGCGCGCTGCTGCCGTTGCCGCGCCACTCATGCAGGTAGACCGCGATGCCCTGCGCGGCCAGCGCCTGCGCCAAGGGCAGGTAATGGCGCGCGGCCACGCCCAGCGCAGGCAGCCACAGCAGCCGTGCACGCGGCTGCGCGGGCAGGCAGTGCAGCAGGGTGAAGGCATGTCCGTCGGCCGCCTGCAGCGGCGTGCTGGGCGCGTCGCCGGTCATGCGTGGGAGGCAGCGCCGAAGTGGTCCAGCACCAGCACCGTGCTGCGCCCGGGGGCATAGCCCTGCTGCAGCCCGCGCGCTACGTAATCTATGGCGGCCTCGCAGGCATTGGCCAGGCTCAGCCCGTTGCACAGCTGGGCGGCAATCGCCGATGCCAGCGTACAGCCGGTGCCGTGCGCGTCCACCGGCAGCCGGGCATGGATGAAGGTTTCGCTGCTGACGCCGTCGAAGAAGCGGTCGATGACCCGGTTGCCCTCCTGCAGATGGCCGCCCTTGAGCAGCACCGCGCCTGCGCCCAGGTCCAGCAGCATGGCGGCAGCGTGCTCGGCATCATCGCCGTCCAGGATGCGCCGGCCGACCAGCAGCTCGGCTTCCGGGGTATTCGGAGTGACCAGCGTGGCCAGCGGCAGCAGGCGCGTACGCAGCGCCTCCAGCGCGCTGTCTTCCAGCAGGCGCGCGCCGCTGGTGGCGATCATCACCGGATCCAGCACGATGTGGGGAGGGCGGTGTTTTTCCAGCGCATCGGCCACGCAGTGGATCACCTCGGCGTTGGCCAACATGCCCAGCTTGACCGCGTGGACATCGAAATCATCGAAGCAGGCGGCGATCTGGGCGTGGAGGAACGCGATTGGCGGCACATGCACGGCGGTGACGCCGCGGGTGTTCTGCGCGGTCAGCGCGGCGATCGCCGAAAGGCCATGCACGCGGTGGGCAGCAAAGGCTTTCAGGTCGGCCTGGATGCCGGCACCACCGCCGGAATCGGATCCGGCGATGGTGAGGGCGGAAGCGGGCGTGTTCGGGCTCATGGGCCGATTGTAGGCCCCCGCCATGCCCGCCGGTTCGTCATCATCCGCCGCTAGCCCTGTTTGCCCCCGTTGGCATGGAATTCGGAGAACGTGCCGAGCTTCGGATCGAACACCGCGCCCCAGAACATCGCGCCGCCATCGCAGGCACGCATCGCTTCGCGCGCCGGGTTGATGCCGCTGCCGTCAGGCAGCCTGAACGCATTGACGTAGATCAGCTCGCGGCCGTCGGCTTCGATGCCCACGTACTGCCGGTCGAAGTCCTGCGGCGCGCTTACCTGGCCTGCCAATTGCTGCAGTTGGGCCTCCAGCTGCTCGATCTGCACGCGGCTGGGTGCCCAATAGCCGGTGACCCGGCCGGCATCGCGCCCCGGGCTGGGGCGCGAGCAGGTGTCGAGCACCTGCGCGGCCACCACCGGGCGGGTCACGACCCACGACTGTCCGGTCTTCACTGCAGTGGGGATGCTGGGCGGGCCCTGCACGGTGCTGCAGGCGCCCAGCAGGGCGCCCGCCGCCAGTGGCAACAGCAGTTGCGTCAATCGGTTCACAACACCTCCGATGCGTAATCGGCCAGGCGCGAACGTTCGCCCCGGCGCAGCGTGATGTGCGCGCTGTGCGGCCAGTTCTTGAAGCGGTCCACCGCATAGGTGAGACCAGACGTGGTTTCGGTCAGGTAGGGCGTGTCGATCTGCTCCACGTTGCCCAGGCAGACGATCTTGGTGCCTGGACCGGCACGGGTGATCAGCGTCTTCATCTGCTTCGGAGTGAGGTTCTGCGCTTCGTCAAGGATCAGGTAACGCGACAGGAACGTGCGTCCGCGCATGAAGTTCATCGAACGGATCTTGATCCGGCTGGCCAGCAGGTCGTTGGTCGCCGCACGCCCCCACGAGCCGCCTTCCTGCGGTTGGGTCAGCACTTCCAGGTTGTCGGTCAGCGCGCCCATCCACGGCGTCATTTTTTCTTCTTCGGTACCGGGCAGGAAGCCGATGTCCTCGCCCACGCTGACCGTGGCGCGGGTCATGATGATTTCCCGGTAGCGCTGCTGGTCCAGCGTCTGCGCCAGGCCGGCAGCCAGTGCCAGCAGGGTCTTGCCGGTGCCGGCGGTGCCGAGCAGGGTGACGAAGTCGATGTCCGGATCCATCAGCGCGTTGAGCGCGAAATTCTGCTCGCGGTTGCGCGCGCTGATGCCCCAGACCGCATGGCTGCCGTGGCGGAAATCATCCACCAGTGCCAGGTTGACCGTGTCGCCGGTGACCTTGCTGACGCGCAGCTCCACCTCGTCGTCGCCGGGCAGGTAAACGTACTGGTTGGGATACCAGTCTTCGTCTTCGTGCGCTTCCACTTCGTAGTGCGAACGGCCCTTGTCGCTCCAGCTGCGCAGGTCGGTGGCGTGTCGCTTCCAGAAGTCTTCCGGCAGTTCGGTGGCGCCGGTATACAGCAGGCTGAAATCATCCAGCGCGCGGTCGTTCTCATAGTCTTCGGACACGATCCCGGCGATGGCGGCCTTGATCCGCAGGTTGATGTCCTTGGACACGAACACCACCGGCACGTCCGGTGATTCCTCCTGCAGCGCCAGGATCGCGCCGAGGATGGCGTTGTCCGGGATGACCTTGCCGAAGCTCTTGCCGGCGTCGAAGTGGCTGGTCTGGAAACGCAGTTTGCCGGCGCTGTGGACGCCGCGCAGCTGCAGGCCGTTCGGTCGCTGCAGCGGGATGCCTTCGGCCAGGTTGTCCAGCCCGGAAGCCTGTACCAGTTCATTGAGGAAACGGCTTACCTGCCGGGCGTTGCGGCTCGCTTCGGAGGTGCCCTTCTTGCCATTGTCCAGCTCTTCGATCACCTGCATCGGCAGGTAGACATCGTGCTCCTCGAATTTGAACAGCGCGGTGGGATCGTGCATCAGCACATTGGTATCCAGCACGTAGATGCGCTTGCCTCGGGTCATCATCGGTTCCTGGTGGACGGGCAGGGGAAAACCACCCCGGCCTGCACGCGGGCAGGGAGGTGGCAGACGAAGTAGGCGATGGGAGTCACTGTGCTTGGGCGGCCTTCAGTGCGTCGAGCACCGCATCGGCATGGCCGGCAACCTTCAACTTGCGCCAGGACTGCACGATGCGGCTTTGCGGGGAAACCAGGAAGGTGCTGCGTTCGATGCCGCGCACCTGTTTGCCGTACATGTTCTTCAGCTTGATCACATCGAAGGCGCTGCAGAGCGCCTCGTCGCTGTCACTGACCAGCGGGAAGCCGAATCCCTGCTTGGCGCAGAAGTTGTCATGCGATTTCACCGAGTCGCGCGAGACGCCGAGCACCACCGCGCCGGCCTGCTCGAACTGCGGCAGCAGGGCATTGAAATCGAGGCCTTCGGTGGTGCAGCCCGGGGTGCTGTCCTTGGGGTAGAAGTACAACACCAGCCACTGGCCGGCGAAGTCGCCGAGGGAGGCGTGGGCGCCGCCGGACAATGCCAGCGGGAGGGACAGGGTAGTGCGGTCCAGGGTGTCGCCGTTGTTCATGTGTTCCTTGCAGAGCCTGGGGTGGAGCCTTCATCGAGCACGCTCGACGCTACTACATTTGCATGAAACATCGCACACCCGTGACGGGTGTGCGAAAAACCGTCAGAACTTCATCGGGTCCATGATCGCGTCCAGGTTCAGGTGGTCGCAGAACTCGAGGAAATCATCGCGCAGCGCGGCGATGTGCATGTTCGCCGGTACGCCGATGGTGACCTGCGCGCTGAACATTTCCGCGCCGGTCTGCATGGCGCGGTAGCGCGTGCTCTGCAGGCTTTCGATGGTGATGCCCTGGCGGTCGAAGAAATCGGCCAGCTGGAACAGGATGCCCGGCTTGTCGGCGGCGATCACTTCCACGATGTAGGGCAGCAGGTTGGACTGCGCCTGCTTGGCTTCAGTGCGGTACCAGACCAGCTTGAGGCCTTCCTCGCGCTCCAGCCGGGTCAGCATGGCCTCCAGTTTGGCCACCGAATCCCAGGAGCCGGTAGCCAGCGCGGTGACCGACACATCGCGGCCCACGGTGGACAGGCGTGCGTCCACCAGGTTGCAGCCGCTGTCGGCGATGCGGCGGGTGACAGGCAGCAGGGGGGACTCCGGATGCGTCGTGTAGGCGTTGATCAGGAGATGGTTTTCGCTGGGCGAAGGGCGCGGGGTGGTGTCGGTCAAGGCGATTCCGGGTAATGCGTGCGTGAGTCTGAATGCCCCCAACGGGCGGGGATTCACCGGCGTCCAGCATACTTGCCCGCGCTTTCGCGCCGCAAGTAACATGCATGACGGCCGGGACTCCCTGCCGTCCCGTTTCTCCCCCCTACAGCCACGAGCAGCACGCCTTGTCCCTTTCCGGCCTCATCACCGCGCTGGCGACCCCCTTCCGGGCCGACGGCTCCCTCGACACCGATGGTTGGCAGCGCCTGCTGCACCTGCAGCTGGAAGGAGGGGTGCGCGGCGTGGTCGTGGCCGGCTCCACCGGCGAAGCGGCCACCCTGTCCGACGCGGAATACGACCAGCTGCTGGCCAGCGCGGTCGAACGCATTGCCGGCCGCGTGCCGGTGCTGGCCGGTACCGGCCTGTCCGGCACCGCCAAGACCATCGAACAGACCCGTCGCGCCGCCGCCGCCGGGGCGACCCACGCGCTGGTGGTGACCCCCCCCTACGTGCGTCCGACCCAGGCGGGGCTGATCGCCCACTACCGCGCCGTGGCCGACCACGGCGGCCTGCCGGTGGTGCTGTACAACGTGCCCGGCCGCACCGGCTGCGACATGCTGCCGGAAACGGTGGCCGAACTGGCCACTCATCCGAACATCGTCGGCATCAAGGAAGCAGTGGGTGACAACGGCCGGGTGAAGGCGCTGCTGGCGCTGCGCGGCGACGACTTCGCCATCCTCAGCGGCGATGACGGCACCGCCGCGCGCTCGATCCAGGCCGGCATGGATGGCCTGATCTCGGTGGGCTCCAACGCGCTGCCCGGTGCCTACCGCCGGATGTGCGAGCTTGCCGCCGCCCATGATCACGATGCGACCGAAAGCTGGGACGCGCGCCTGCAGCCGTTCCATGACTTCTGTGGTGTCGAACCGAATCCGATCCCGGTCAAGGCGTTGTTGCGCCGGATCGGCATCGGCCATGACCTGCGCCTGCCGTTGCTGCCGCTGTCGGCAGCACACCAGCCCGCGGCCGAACATCTGGCCGGCGACATCGCCGCGCTCGAAGCCCTTTCCAGCCACTGACCCCCTCGTGGCGTTCCAGGAGATTCCCATGCGTCAATCCGTTTCCACCTTCCGCGTGCTGTCCATCGCGATCCTTGCCCTGGGCACCGTCGTGGCCACCACCGGCTGCTTCAAGAAGGGTGCGCGCGGCGATTACGCGCTGGCCCCGGACGTGCGCCCGCTGGAAGTCCCGCCGGACCTGACCGCACCGGCCGGTGCCGGCAAGGCGTCCACCACCGGTGAAACCGGTTCGGTGCTGGCCTCGCAGGCTTCGCGTCCGGCCCCGGCTGCTGCCCCGGGCCAGGCCCCGGCCGCGCCGGCCAACAACGCGTCCGGCTTCAACGTCACCGCGGGCAAGGACCAGGCGTTCACCGACGTCGGCACCGCCCTGGAAGCCATCGACGGGCTGACCATCGCCACCCGTGCCCAGCTGCTGGGTTCCTACGACGTGGCCTTCGAAGGCAGCAACTTCCTGGTCCGCGTGGTCGCGGTGAACGGCGGCTCCTACGTGTCGGCGGTGGATCCGCGCGGCCTGCCGGCTACCGCCGATGCGCCGGTCAAGCTGATCGCTGCGCTGAAGGCCAAGCTGGCGCCGTAACGGGCCAGGCCGGGTTGCGCCGAGCGGTGCTCGGCGTCACCTGCAGCACCAACGAAGAAGGGCGCCCGAGGGCGCCCTTCTTCGTTGCGGTGCGCGCGGTTCAGCGCTCCAGCAGCGGCAGCTTGTCCGGCTTGCCATCCCAGTCGCCGGCGTCGGCGGGTGGGTCCTTGCGCACGGTCAGCACCGGCCATTCCTTCGCCAGTTCCGCGTTCAGGGCGACGAATGCTTCCTGGCCGGCCGGGACGTCGTCTTCGGGGAAGATCGCGTTGACCGGGCATTCGGGCTCGCACAGGGTGCAGTCGATGCACTCATCCGGGTCGATCACCAGGAAATTGGGGCCTTCGTGGAAGCAATCCACGGGGCACACTTCCACGCAATCGGTGTGCTTGCACTTGATGCAGTTTTCAGTGACGACAAAGGGCATGGGGGGAGGCAGATCCGTCTTTCAAGCCGCTAATTCTAGAACAGGTTGGGGTGGGGGTGGTCGAACGGGTGCAACCCGATCGCGGCTGGCGGGAGCGATGTCCTTGCCGGTTTCGGTGTTCGCGGCGAGCCGGCGGGGTCTGCAGGACACGCCGCGAGTACGTCCCTGTAGGCTGCGTCGCCGCATCCATGCGGCTCAGCGTCCTGCAGACCCCACCCGCCCGCCGCCCTGACAGCCTCCGCGTGCTGCCGAACGCGGTGTGGGGGCCGCGCGGTGCCACCAGGCCTGGTAGCGCCGACCCATGGTCGGCGAATGCCCGCAGGCCGTGAGAGGCAGGCCGCAACCCGGCCGCGCCGTGGCAATTGATGCACTGCACATTGCCCTGCGGGAACGGCCCGGCAACACTCGATGTCCATCGGTGGACATCGCGACGTGGGAGTGGCGGGTGCGGCAGCAAAACAGCGGGGAAGGGGCGGTCTACCTGGGCATCGATGCCGGGACGCAGAGCCTGAAGGTGCTGGCTTACGATCCGGCAGCGCGCGAGGTGGTGGGGCAGCAGTCGCGTTCGCTGGCGCTGGACAGCGCCGACGATGGCAGTCGCGAACAGGACGCTGCCAGTTGGATCCGGGCCCTGCAGGACTGCGTGCTGGCGCTGCCGCAGGCGGTGCGTGCGCGGGTCGCGGGGCTGGCGGTGTCGGGCCAGCAGCATGGCTTGGTGGCGCTGGCGGCCGATGATTCGGTGCTGGCACCGGTCAAGCTGTGGTGCGATACCAGCAGCACCGCCCAGTGCGATGCGATCACCGCCGCCGTCGGTGGTGAAAGCGCCTGTATCGCGGCAGCCGGCAATCCGTTGCGGGTGGGCTATACCGCGTCCAAGCTGCCGTGGACGAAGCAGCATCGGCCACAGGCCTACGCGTCGCTGGACGGCATCGCACTGCCGCACGACTACCTCAACCTGTGGCTGACCGGCGCGCGCTTCATGGAGTGTGGCGATGCCTCCGGCACGGGCTGGCTGGATGTCCGTGCGCGGCAGTGGTCGCCGCAGATGCTGGCCGCGACCGATCCGGATCGCGATCTGGCCGGCCTGCTGCCGCCGCTGGTGGCGCCCGACACCACCTTCGCCCTGCTGCCTGCGGTGGCCGCTGCGCTCGGCCTGCCGGCCGGGATACGCGTGGCGGTCGGCGGCGGTGACAACATGATGGCCGCCATCGGCACCGGTGCGGTGCGCGAAGGTCGCCTGAGCATGAGCCTGGGCACGTCGGGCACGCTGTTTGCCTGGAGTGCCCGGCCGAAGATCGACCCGCAGGGGCGCTGGGCCGCGTTCTGTGCCTCCGACGGAGGCTGGCTGCCGTTGATCTGCACGATGAACTGCACGGTCGCCACCAACCAGGTCGCCGCGCTGCTCGGTATCCAGCACGACCAGACCGAGGCGCTGCTGCAGGCCAGCCTGCCCGGCGCGGCAGGGCTTGTGCTGCTGCCGTTCTTCAACGGTGAACGCAGTCCGGACCTGCCGCTGGCCAAAGGCGCCCTGCACGGCATGGACCTGCACAACCTGTCCCCGGCGAATCTCTATCGCGCGGCCATGGAAGGCGCCAGTTACAGCCTGAAACTGGGCTATGACGCGTTGCACGAGGCGGGCCTGCAGGGCGCGCGGGTGGTGCTCACCGGCGGTGGTGCCAACAGCGCCGCCTGGCGCCAGCTGATCGCCGATCTGTTCCAGTTGCCGGTCGAAGTGCCCGTGCAAGCCGAAGGCGCGGCCTTCGGCGCGGCGCTGCAGGCGGCGTGGGCATGTGCCGGCGCCAGCATGCCGCTGGCTGACCTGGTCGATGCGCACGTGGTGTTCGACCCGGCCCTGTCAGCGCAGCCCGATCCCGTCCGCGGTGCTTCGTATGCACGCGGCTACCAGCGTTTCGTCCATTACCTGCAGGCCTCGCTGCCGTTGTACAGCCAGCGCCTGCCCTGATTTCCCCCAGAGGATGTTGCCCATGAGTTCTTCGTTCTACGTTGGCCAGCGCGAGTTCTTCCCCGGTGTCGGTCGCATTCCCTTCGAAGGCCGCGATTCGGACAATCCGCTGGCCTACAAGGTCTACGACGCCGACAAACAGGTCGGCGGGCGCAGCATGGCCGAGCACCTGCGATTCGCCGTGGCGTACTGGCACAGCTTCTGTGGGGCAGGGCACGACCCGTTCGGCCCCGGTACGCGCGTTTATCCGTGGGACCAGGGCGCCACGCCGCTGGCGCGTGCCGAGGCCAAGGCCGATGCCGCTTTCGAGTTCGTCACCAAGCTGGGCGTGCCGTACTACTGCTTCCATGACGTCGACCTGGCGCCGGATGCCGATGACATCGGCGAGTACCGCGACAACCTGGGGCACATGGTGGAAATCGCCGGCGAGCGCCAGCGGCAGACCGGGGTCAAGCTGCTGTGGGGTACGGCCAACCTGTTCTCGCACCCGCGCTACATGAACGGTGCAGCGACCAATCCGGATTTCGCCGTGGTCGCGCGCGCTGCGGTGCAGGTCAGGGCGGCGCTGGATGCCACGGTGGCGCTGGGCGGCAGCAACTATGTGTTCTGGGGTGGCCGCGAAGGCTACGCCTGCCTGCTCAACACCGACATGAAGCGCGAGCAGGCGCATCTTGCGCGGTTCCTCGCCGCGGCGCGCGATTACGGCCGCGGCATCGGCTTCACCGGGACCTTCCTGATCGAACCCAAGCCGATGGAGCCGATGCACCACCAGTACGATTTCGACAGTGCCACGGTGGTCGGTTTCCTGCGCGCGCATGGGCTGGACCGCGACTTCAAACTCAACATCGAAGCCAACCACGCCACCTTGTCCGGGCATACCTTCGCCCACGACCTGCAGGTGGCCTCCGATGCCGGCCTGCTGGGCAGCATCGATGCCAACCGCGGCAACCCGCAGAACGGCTGGGATACCGACCAGTTCCCCACCGACCTGTATGACGCGGTAGGCGCGATGCTGGTGGTGCTGCGGCAGGGCGGCTTTGGTGATGGCGGGCTCAACTTCGATGCCAAGGTGCGTCGGGAATCCAGCGACCCGCAGGACCTGTTCATCGCCCACATCGGCGGCATGGATACCTTTGCCCGCGGCCTGGAAGTCGCCCATGCACTGGTCACCGCTTCGCCGCTGGAACAGTGGCGCAGCGAACGCTATGCCAGCTTCGACAATGGCGCGGGCGCTGCGTTCGCCAATGGCCAGTTGACCCTGCAGGACCTGTGCGCGCACGCCCAGCAGGCCGGCGAGCCGCGGCAGCGTAGCGGCCGGCAGGAAGCGTATGAGAACCTGCTCAACCAGTACCTGCTGCGCTGAGCGGCAGGCGTCCATCGCAACCGGGTAAACCCATGTCCACAGCGCTATCCGCTTCCTCCGGCACGCAGGGCGAGAACACCGCCTTCATCGTGCTGATCAGCTGCGTGGCCACCATTGGTGGCTTCCTGTTCGGCTTCGACAGCGGGGTCATCAACGGCACCGTCGACGGCCTTCGAAACGCGTTCAATTCCAGCGAAGCCGCGCTCGGCTTCGAAGTGGCTTCGATGCTGCTCGGTTGTGCCATCGGCGCGTTCCTGGCAGGGCGGCTGGGTGACCTGCTGGGACGGCGCAGCGTGCTGATCATCTCGGCGGTACTGTTCCTGCTGTCGGCGTTGGGGGCCGGCGCGGCGCACGCGTCGTGGCTGTTCGTCGCCGCGCGCGTGATCGGCGGTTTCGCGGTCGGCGCGGCCAGCGTGATGGCCCCGGCGTACATCGCCGAAGTCGCCTCGGCGCGCTATCGCGGCAAGCTCGCCACGGTGCAGCAGATCGCCATCATCAGCGGCCTGTTCGCGGCCTTCCTGAGCAACTACCTGCTGGCACGCGCGGCGGGTGCGTCCACCGAAGTGCTGTGGCTGGGGCAGGAAGCATGGCGCTGGATGTTCTGGATGCAGGCCATTCCTTCGCTGCTGTTCCTGGCGCTGCTGCTGGTGATCCCGGAAAGCCCGCGCTTCCTGGTGGTGAAGGGGCGCAGGGCGGAAGCATCGGCGGTGCTGACCCGGCTGTACGGTGCGGTGGAGGCCCAGGCCAAGCTCGGCGAGATCGAGCACAGCCTGGCCCAGCACCAGCACCGGCCGTCCTTCGCCGATCTGAAGGACAAGGCGAGCGGCAAGCTGCGCGGCATCGTCTGGGTGGGCATCGGGCTGGCCGTGCTGCAGCAGCTGGTCGGCATCAACGTGGTGTTCTACTACGGCGCAGTGCTGTGGCAGGCAGTGGGCTTTTCCGAAAACGATGCGCTGCTGATCAACGTGCTGTCCGGTGCACTCAGCATCGGGGCGTGCCTGGTGACGGTGGTGCTGATCGACCGCATCGGTCGCAAGCCGCTGCTGTGGGTGGGTTCGGTGGGCATGGCGATCGCGCTGGCCCTGATGGTGGTGGCGTTCTCCAGCGGCAGCCTGGTCGATGGCCGCTTGCAGCTGTCCGATGGCATGGGCCGGCTGGCGCTGGTGGCGGCCAATGTCTACGTGGTGTTCTTCAACATGTCCTGGGGCCCGGTGATGTGGGTGATGCTGGGCGAAATGTTCCCCAACCAGATCCGCGGTTCGGCGCTGGCCGTGGCGGGTGCGGCGCAGTGGACCTCGAACTTCGCCATCACCGTGACCTTCCCGATCCTGCTGGCCGGGATCGGTCTGGCCGGTGCCTACAGCATCTATGCGGTAGCCGCGTTCCTGTCGATCTTCTTCGTGATCCGCTACGTGCGCGAGACCAAGGGCAAGGAGCTGGAACAGATGGAAGGCTGACCTCCACGCAGGGCCCGGCGCCACCGCGCCGGGCCTTCAACGACACGCCAACAGGCACAAAAAAACCCGCTCATGGCGGGTTTATTGCTTCCTGCTGCAGTGACTGGTGCTCCCTAGGGGACTCGAACCCCTGTTTTAGCCTTGAGAGGGCCACGTCCTAACCTCTAGACGAAGGGAGCGTTTGAAGTGTCACTGCCGGGGCAGGCGCGCTAGTATATGCATCTCGATGCCATTGGGCAATCCCGAAACTTCAACCGGAAGCGCCAACATCATTCCCTCCGTGACAACTCCGATCAGCCTGCGCGTCATCCCGCGCGACCAGCACACCATCTCGCGCAAGGACATCAGCCCCAACGCCGTGCGCGTGCTGTACCGCCTGCGGGATGCCGGCTTCGGCGCCTACCTGGTGGGTGGCGCCGTGCGCGACCTGCTGGTCAATGGCCACCCCAAGGACTTCGACGTGGCCACCGATGCCACGCCCGAACAGGTCAAGCAGCTGTTCCGCAACTGCCGCCTGATCGGTCGCCGCTTCCGCCTGGCCCACGTGGTGTTCGGCCGCGAGATCATCGAAGTGGCCACCTTCCGTGCCAACATCGATGACGGCAGCGGCGACCGCGAGATGGAAAACGGCATGCTGGTACGCGACAACGTGTACGGTTCCATCGAAGACGATGCCATCCGCCGTGACTTCACCTGCAACGCGCTGTACTACGCCATCGAGGATTTCTCGGTGCGTGATTACACCGGCGGTTTCGAAGACGTGCAGGCCCGCCTGATGAAGCTCATCGGCGATCCGGAACAGCGTTACCGCGAAGATCCCGTGCGCATGCTGCGTGCCGTGCGCCTGGCCGGCAAGCTCGGTTTCCAGATCGAGGAAAAGACCGCCGCGCCGATCCCGCAGCTCGCCAACCTGCTCAACGAAGCGGCCCCGGCGCGCCTGTTCGAGGAAGTGCTCAAGCTGTTCCTGGGCGGGCATGGCGTGGCCAGCTTCGAGGGCCTGGAGCGTTACGGCCTGTTCGATGTGATGTTCCCGGAAAGTGGCAAGGCGCTGCGTTCCAACCGCAGTGGTGCGCTGCGCCGCATGCTGATCGAAGGCCTCGCCAACACCGACCAGCGCGTGGCCAACGACGAGCCGGTGTCGCCCTCGTTCCTGTTCGCGCTGCTGCTGTGGCCGGCGTTCTGCCGAACCCAGGCCACGCTGCTCAAGCAGGGTGTCGCCGAAGAAGAAGCGCAGCGTCGCGCCGCCGACCGGGTGACCCTGCACCAGCTGACCACCATCGCGCTGCCGCGCCGCTTCTCGCTGCCGATGCAGGAGATCTGGCTGCTGCAGGCCCGCTTCGGCTCACGCCAGCGCAAGCGCGTGTTCCGCACGTTGACCCACCCGCGTTTCCGCGCGGCGTTCGACTTCCTGATCCTGCGCCAGGTGGCCTCCAGCGAACATGCCAGCGACGTGGCGTTCTGGCGCGAGGCGCAGCAGCAGTCCGGCCGAGAGCTGGAAAGTGCGCTGGATGACCTGCACACGCAGGATGCCGACGATGCGGGTGACGAGCCGCGCAAGCGCCGCCGCCGTCGTCGTCGCCCGGGTGCTCCCGGCGCACCGGCTGCCGAGTAAGCGGCGTGGTCAGGGCATGGATCGGCCTGGGCGCCAACCTCGGTGACGCCGCCAGTACGGTCAGTGCGGCGATCGAGGCGCTGGACGGCCTGGCCGATACTGAACTGACCCGCGCCTCGCTGCTGTACGCCAGCCCGGCCTGGGGCAATGAGGACCAGCCACCGTTCGTCAATGCGGTGGCCTGCGTCCAGACCGGCCTGCCGCCGCTGGCCTTGCTCGACGCCCTGCTGGCGCTGGAAACCGGCTTCGGTCGGGTGCGTGATCCGGCCGTGCACTGGGGCCCGCGCCTGCTCGACCTGGACCTGCTGCTGTACGGCGACCAGGTGATCGACCTGCCGCGCCTGCAGGTCCCGCATCCGTACCTGCACCAGCGCGCCTTCGTGCTGGTGCCACTGGCCGAAGTGGAGCCGGACCTGCTGATTCCCGGGCACGGCCGCGTGCGGGATGCAGTGATGCAGGTGCCGACCAGCGGGATCGCGCCGATAAGGGGATAATGGGGCGGTTATCACCCCCGGTTATTTCCTGATGAGCACCCACGCAGACAGCAAACCCTGGACCGTCCCGGCGCTGGCCGAGGCCAAGCGCAATGGCCAGAAGCTGGTCATGTTGACCGCCTACGACGCCGGTTTCGCCCGTACCTTCGATGCCAACGGGGTCGACCTGATCCTGATCGGCGACTCGCTGGGCATGGTGGTGCAGGGGCACGATTCGACCCTGCCGGTGACCGTGGCCGACATGGTCTACCACACTGGCGTGGTGGCCCGCGTGCTGCAGCGCGCGCTGCTGATCGCCGACCTGCCGTTCGGCGCCGACGCCACCCCGGAACGTGCCTTCGATGCGTCGCTGCAGTTGCTGCAGGCGGGCGCGGAGATGGTCAAGATCGAAGGCGCCGGCTTCAAGCTGGACATCATCCGCCACCTGGTGGAGCGCGAAATCCCGGTGTGCTCGCACCTGGGGCTGACCCCGCAGTCGGTGCTGCGCCTGGGTGGCTATCGCGTGCAGGGTCGCGGCGATGCCGCCCGCCAGCTGGTCGAAGATGCCAAGGCCGTGGTCGCCGCCGGTGCCAGCATGATGGTGCTCGAATGCCTGCCCACGCCGGTGGCCGCCGAGGTCACCGCCGCCGTTGCGGTGCCGACCATCGGCATCGGCGCCGGTCCGCAATGCGACGGCCAGGTGCTGGTGATGCATGACATGCTGGGCCTGGACAGTGGCCATCGCCGGCCCAAGTTCGTCAAGGATTTCCTTGCCGAAGGTGGTTCGGTGGCCGGTGCCACCCGCGCTTACGCCGATGCCGTGCGCAACGGCACCTTCCCCGATGCCGAGCACGCCTACGCCTCATGATCCAGACCGTTACCGAACTTTCCCAGCTGCGCGCGATCGTCAGCGGCTGGAAGCGCGAAGGCCTGCGCGTGGCGCTGGTGCCGACCATGGGCAACCTGCACGCAGGCCACTATTCCCTGGTCGCGCTGGCGCGGCAGTACGCTGATCGCGTGGTGTCCAGCGTGTTCGTCAACCCGACCCAGTTCGGGCCGAACGAAGACTTCACCCGTTACCCGCGCACGCCGGAGGCCGATACCAGTGGCCTGGAAGCGGCTGGCTGCGACGTGCTGTGGCTGCCGACGGTGGAGTCGATGTACCCATTTGGCGTGGAGCTGGCGGCCAATGTCAGCGTGCCCGGGATCAGCGGGCTGCTGGAAGGGGCGCATCGCCCCGGTCACTTCGACGGTGTCTGCACGGTGGTGTCGCGCCTGTTCAATCAGGTGCAGCCCGACGTGGCGGCGTTCGGCAAGAAGGACTACCAGCAGCTGGCGGTGATCCGGCAGATGGTGGCCGACCTGGCGTTCCCGATCCAGATCGTCGGCGGCGACATCGTGCGCGAAGACGACGGCCTGGCGATGAGTTCGCGCAACCAGTACCTGGATGCGGTGCAGCGCCCGGCATCGACGACGATCCATCGGGTGCTGCAGGGCATGCGCGAAGGCTACATCACCGGGCTGTCGCGTGAGCGCATCGAAGCCGATGCGGCCGCTGCCCTGCAGGCCGCGGGCTTCCAGGTGGACTACGCGGCGCTGCGTACGCCGGACCTGATCGAGCCGCCGCATGAAGGCGGGCCGCGCGTGGCGCTGATCGCCGCGCGTCTGGGCAGCACCCGGCTGATCGACAACCTCGAGTTCTGACGCGCCGGGTTGCGTGACAGCGCCCTGAGGGGGTAGCGTCCTTTTCGCCAAGCGACAAGGACGCTACCCCTTTTTCACAGCTGTTCCAGCGCGCGCCGGACCAGGCCCTCGCGATACCAGGTTCTGTCCGGGTAGACCGGCTGCCCGCACGCGATCCGCGCCTGATGGATCCACACCGCGATCTCCATCGCCCTGTCTGATTGCAGATCGAGCGGGGTCGGTGCGCGTGGCAGGCCGGCCTGCCCGCGGCTGGCCGCCGCAACGGGGGCCGCAGCGCACGCGCGGTAGCGGAAGCCACTGGCCACCGACATGGCCTTGTCTGCTTGTTCGGCTTCGGCCCACGCCGCCCGCGTCAGGCGTGCTTCCAGGTTGGCGATCCTGCGCAGCATCGGGTGCGCGTCGTAGATGCCGGTGGCGGGGAACAGCTCGCGGTACCCACCCGTCCGCGCATCCGGCTCTGTGCTGCGCGCGCGGGGCAGGGCGGGGCGATCTTCCTGGTTGCGCACGGTTACCGAACGCGATCGCGGGCGTCGCGCTCTGGCAGGTGGCTCGCCGATTCAGGTAGGCCCGGAAAAGCGCTTGACCAGCGCGTCGAAATCAGGGGCACGGCTGAGGGTGGCGGCGGCGGTGGAAGGCATGTGGACTCCGGGTTGAGAAGCGTAGTCCAGCAGATGCAGGCACGGCGCGCTTGCGGGAATCGTGCGTTTCGCGCCGGGCGCCGCTGCGCCGCTGACGGGTTCAGGCGGCCGGACCTGAACCGCTGCCTGACCGGCGCCGGGTGGCCCTGTCGCCAACGTCCCAGGTGGTAGAATCCCGGCTTTCCTTTACCGCGTTGCCTGTGCCATGCACCTGTCCCTGCTGAAGACCAAGATCCACCGCGCGACCGTCACCCATTCGGAGCTGAACTACGAAGGGTCGATCGCGATCGACGACAACCTGCTGGCGGCCACGGGCATCCGTGAGTTCGAGCAGGTGCACATCTGGGACGTCACCAACGGCGCCCGGTTCAGCACGTATGCCATCCGTGCCGAAGCGGGCAGCGGCGTGGTCTCGCTCAACGGCGGCGCCGCCCGTCATGTGCAGGTCGGCGACATCATCATCATCGCCGCCTTCGCCACCATGAGCGAGCAGGAAGCAGACAGCTTCCGGCCGAAGCTGGTATATGTGGACGGCAACAACCAGATCTCCCATACCAACGACAGCATCCCGACCCAGGCCGCATGACAACGAACAACGGACTCGACACGCTTCACTCCCATGCCCAGCGCCTGCGTGGCGCGCGCATCCCCGACCTGCTCGCGGCCGAACCCGGCCGGGTAAAGGATCTGGCACTGCGGGTCGGTCCGTTGTACGTCAACTTCGCGCGGCAGAAATACGATGCCGCCGCCCTGCAGGCGTTGCTGTCGCTGGCCGCTGACCGTGACGTCGGCGGTGCCATCGCGCGCCTGTTCCGCGGCGAGCAGGTCAACCTGACCGAAGGCCGTGCCGCGCTGCATACCGCGCTGCGCGGTGATGTGGTCGATGCGCCGGTGGCTGCCGACGCCTTCGCTACCGCGCGCGAGGTCCGCCAGCGGATGGGCGAACAGGTGCGCGCGCTGGAAAACAGCGGTGTCACCGACGTGGTGAGCGTGGGCATCGGCGGTTCGGACCTCGGTCCGCGGCTGGTTGCCGACGCCCTGCGTCCGGTGGACGGCAGCCGCCTGCGCGTGCATTTCGTGTCCAACGTGGATGGTGCCGCCATGCAGCGCACGCTGGCCACGCTGGACCCGGCGCGTACCGCCGGCATCCTGATTTCCAAGACCTTCGGTACCCAGGAAACGCTGCTCAACGGGCAGATCCTGCATGACTGGCTGGGTGGCAGCGAACGCCTGTATGCGGTCAGCGC
This sequence comes from Stenotrophomonas chelatiphaga, assembly GCF_032054965.1. Classification (NCBI taxonomy): domain Bacteria; kingdom Pseudomonadati; phylum Pseudomonadota; class Gammaproteobacteria; order Lysobacterales; family Lysobacteraceae; genus Stenotrophomonas; species Stenotrophomonas chelatiphaga. The sequence goes on from NZ_DAMBRS010000001.1 coordinate 38,108, forward strand.
CAACCCGGAGCGCGCCGCCAAGGCCTTCGACATCGCCTCCAGCCGCGTGCTGCCGATGTGGGACTGGGTCGGCGGTCGCTATTCGCTGTGGTCGGCGGTCGGTTTCCCGATCGCACTGGCGATCGGATTCGAGCGCTTCGAAGCCCTGCTGGAAGGCGCCTCGCAGATGGACGCGCACGCACTGGATGCGCCGCTGGAGCGCAACCTGCCGGTGCTGCACGCGCTGACCGATATCTGGAACCGCAACGTGCTGGGCCATGCCACGCACGCGGTGATGACCTATGACCAGCGCCTGGCGCTGCTGCCGGCCTACCTGCAGCAGCTGGTGATGGAAAGCCTGGGCAAGCGCGTGCAGCGCGATGGCCAGCCGGTTTCCAGCGATACCGTGCCGGTGTGGTGGGGCGGGGCGGGCACCGATGTGCAGCACAGCTTCTTCCAGGCGCTGCACCAGGGCACCAGCGTGATCCCGGCCGATTTCATCGGCTGCGTGCGCAGTGACGATCCGTACACCGTCAACCACCAGGCGTTGCTGGCCAACCTGCTGGCGCAGACCGAAGCCCTGGCCAACGGCCAGTCCAGCGATGATCCGCACCGTGATTATCCGGGCGGCCGGCCGAGCACGTTGATTCTGCTCGATGCGCTGACCCCGCAGGCGCTGGGTGCGCTGATCGCGATGTACGAACACGCGGTGTACGTGCAGTCGGTGATCTGGAACATCAACGCCTTCGACCAGTTCGGCGTGGAGCTGGGCAAGCAGCTCGCCGGCCAGCTGCTGCCGGCGCTGCAGGGCGAGGCGGTGGACATCACCGATCCACTGACCCTGGAAGTGCTCGGCCTGCTGAAGTAACGGGTAGTGACGGCCGCTGGCCGTCACCTCCTGCCCGGGCACGCCGCCCACCTGGCATCGCCAGGCGCCAGCATCGTTCAGCGCGAAGGTTCCGGGCTCGGCCGTTTGGCCAGCTTGCGCTGCAGCGAGCGCCGGTGCATGCCCAGCAGCCGCGCGGCGGCCGACACGTTGCCACCGGTTTCATGCATCGCCTGCTGGATGTGCTCCCACTGCAGCCGGCTGATCGGCGTCATCGCATCGGGCAGCTCCAGCTCGCCGTCGTCGTCGGGACCATCATCTTCTTCGCCCAAGGCGCGCAGGATCATCGGCACCGTGGCCGGCTTGGGCAGGTAATCATCCGCGCCCAGCTTGATCGCCTCCACCGCGGTGGCGATGCTGGCATAGCCGGTCACCAGCAGGATGCGCATGTCCGCGCGCAGCGCGCGCAGCGGCTGGATCAGCGCCAGTCCGGACTCACTGCCGAGCTTCAGGTCGATCAGGGCGAACGCCGGCGGCTGCTGGCGTGCCAGCAGCAGCGCGCTGGCCGAGTCCTGCGCCGTGCGCGTTTCCAGCCCCTTGCGCGCCAGGCTGCGCTGCAGGGTGCGCAGGTACAGCTCGTCATCATCGACCAGCAGGCCATCACCGTGCAGCGAGGCCGGGGTGGGGAAGGGCGTATTCATGGGGTTTCCTCGCGGGGGACCAGGGGGATGCGGAAGCCGACGCGGCTGCCGGCGCCCTGCGCCGGACGCATCCACATTTCACCGTGCAGTCGTTCAATGGTGGCGTGGGACAGGGCCAGTCCAACACCCATGCCCTCGCTCTTGCTGGAGCTGAACAAGGTGCCGGGCAGCACCGCCTTGCGCGTATCGAAGCCGGGACCGAAGTCGCGCACCTCGCCGACCAGATCGTCGCCCTCGATGCGCAGCGACAGCTCCACTTCCGCACGCCCGACCTGCTCGCCGGCTTCGGCGGCATTGTTCAACAGCACCATCAGCAGGTGGCCGACGCCGGCATCCAGCGGCCGGGTCAGCGGCGCATCCGGATTGCGGCTCAGGGTGATGGTCGGGCGCACCAGTCGCCATTGTTCCAGCACCTGCAGGGCGGTGGACGGTCCGCGGCCAGGGGCATCCGGGGAGGCCGGGGCGGCCAGCGCCAGCACCCGTTCACGGCACTGCACCAGCAGCTCGCGCAAGGTTTCCACGTCCTCGCGCACGTCGGTGCTCTGGTTCTGTTCGGCGATGTCGTCGGCCAGCAGGGTCATCGTCGCCAGGGGCGTATTGAGTTCGTGCGCGACCGACGCCGCATGGGTAGCCAGCGCGACGATGCCTTCGTTGCGCGCGAAGCGCTCGCGCAGCAGCGACAGTTCGTGTTCGCGCTGGCGCAGGGCGATCGCCAGCCGGGTGGAAAAGGCCAGCACCACCGTCACCGAGATCAGGAAATTCGCCACCACGCCCCACTGCTGCAGGACATCCGGAGCGAAGTAGCCGCCCGCCGGCAGCGGCAGGCCGAACGCTGCACTGACGCAGTAGCCGATCAGGCAGGCAGCAGCCACCGCCAGCGTCCAGCGCGCCGGCAGGGCGAGCGCAGCCAGCGCGATCAGGATCAGGAACAGCGAGCCGAACGGATTGGTGATGCCGCCGCTCCAGCCGACCATCCAGGTCAGCACGGTCACATCCACCAGGATGTGCCCGAACGCGGTCACCGGGGCGGTATCGGTGCCGTGTACGCGCAGCTGGGCGTAGGTGTTGAACAGCGCCAGCACGGCCACGCCGGCCCACAGCGGAACCTGCGGCAGCGGCAGGCCAAGCACCCAGGTGGCGACCAGGATCGTGGCCGCCTGGCCGGCGGTGGCCAGCCAGCGCAGGCTGCACAGGGTCTGCAGGAAGGGGGCGTCAGGGGAAGTCATGGCTGTCATCGTATGCGTTGCCTGCGTGCACCGCCTGCGACAATCGGCCGCAGATGCCACCGCGGCTGAATGGGAGTCACCCGACGGTCCTGCAGCAGCGCTAGAATATTGCGATGCATGACGCCGTCTCCCGACCGACCCCGCCCGCCGAGCCCACTTCCTGGCCGCGCCGACTGACCCAGCCTGTCCGCATCGGCGGCGTGGTGGTGGGCGGTGGCAAGCCGGTGGTGGTGCAGTCGATGACCAACACCGATACCGCCGACGTGGCCTCCAGCGTAAAGCAGGTGGCCGAGCTGTGGCGCGCCGGTTCGGAAATGGTGCGGCTGACGGTCAACAATCCTGAATCCGCCGCGGCCATTCCGCGCATCGTCGACAAGCTGGCGATGATGGGCATCGAGGTGCCGCTGATCGGTGACTTCCATTACAACGGCCACCAGCTGCTGAGCGCCGAGCCGGCCTGTGCCGAAGCGCTGGCCAAGTACCGCATCAATCCCGGCAACGTCGGCTTCGGCAAGAAGAAGGACCTGCAGTTCGCGCAGCTGATCGAGTTCGCGATCCGCTACGACAAGCCGGTGCGCATCGGGGCCAACTGGGGCTCGCTGGACCAGTCGCTGGCGGCCAGGCTGATGGACGAGAACACCCAGCGCGAGCAGCCCTGGGATGCCGGCCGCGTCCTGCGCGAGGCATTGATTCGGTCGGCGCTGGATTCTGCCGAAACCGCGGTCGAACTCGGCCTGCCACGCGACCGCATCGTGCTGTCGGCGAAGGTCAGTGGCGTGCAGGAGCTGATCGCGGTGTACCGCGATCTTGCCCAGCGCTCGGATTTCGCCCTGCACCTGGGCCTGACCGAAGCCGGCATCGGCAGCAAGGGCATCGTGGCTTCGGCGGCGGCGCTGGCGGTGCTGATGCAGGAAGGCATCGGTGACACCATCCGGATTTCGCTGACGCCCGAACCGGGCCAGTCGCGGACCCAGGAAGTGATCGTCGCCCAGGAGCTGCTGCAGACCACCGGGCAGCGTGCCTTCACCCCGCTGGTCACGGCCTGCCCGGGCTGCGGCCGCACCACGTCCGAGTTCTTCCAGGAGCTGGCCAAGGTGGTGCAGAACCACGTGCGTGAACGCATGCCGCTGTGGAAGATCGAGCATCCGGGGGCGGAGAACATGACGCTGGCCGTGATGGGCTGCATCGTCAACGGGCCGGGCGAATCGCGCCACGCCAACATCGGCATTTCCCTGCCGGGTACCGGTGAAGCACCGGCCGCGCCGGTGTTCGTCGATGGTGAGAAGAAGATCACCCTGCGCGGTGAGAACATCGCCCAGGATTTCGTCAAGCTGATCGACGACTACGTCGAACAGAACTATGTCCGAAACGCCGGATAAGCCCGGGATGCTGGCCGGTCCCGGGGAAGAGGCGGCAGGCGTCCGCCATTGGATGTCGCGCAACGCGTGGCGCTTCGTGCTGCTGTTTGCCGGCGTGCTGCTGCCTTTGGCGGTGTTCGTCGCGCTGGCCGATGAGGTGCATGAATTCGAGGCGTTCCACTTCGATGCACCGCTGCTGTGGCGGATGCACGGCTGGCATGGTCCGGTGCTGGATCAGGTCGTGGTGGTCATCACCCGGCTGGGTTACGAGTGGTTCCTGATCCCCGCCGACGTGGTGATCGTGGCGGCCCTGTTGTGGGCCAGGCGCTGGCGCGAGGCGAGCTTCGCCGCCGTCGGCTTCGTCGGATCGGCGCTGCTGAACATGAGCAGCAAGCAGTTCTTCCAGCGTGACCGGCCCAGCCTGTGGGAGTCGATCGCGCCCGAAGCGACCTACAGCTTCCCCAGTGGCCATGCGATGGGGTCGATGACCTTCGCCTGCGTTGCCGTGCTGCTGGCCTGGAATACCCGATGGCGCTGGCCGGTGGCCGTGGCTGCCCCGGTGTTCGCCGTGCTGGTGAGCGTGTCCCGGGTCTACCTGGGCGTGCATTACCCGTCCGACATCCTGGCCGGCTGGTGCGCCGCGCTGGTCTGGGTGGTCGGCTGCTATCTGGTGATGTTCCGCCAGCACCGGCCATGGCGCCGGGGTGCAGATGTTCCGGTGGCGTGAATGAATCATAAAGATCGGGCCGTTAGTAGGCTATATTGATCGAGAACGTGGATTCATGGCGGACCTTCGAACGCCGGAGCCGGGGCAGTGTGATTCCGGCCGCAATTCGGAACCTGCTGTCGGGTATTGCGCTTGTGGGACCTCTTCCCGGTACCTACCGTGGAAGTCGGAAGCGGTAGTGAAAGGGGAAGATGCATGACGATTCGTGTCTATCTGGTGGATGACCACGCGCTGGTCCGCACCGGCATGAAGATGATCCTGTCCGGCGAAACCGATATGGAGGTCATCGGCGAGGCGGAGTGCGGCGAAGATGCGCTGCGCGAGATCCGGCAACTGAAGCCGGACGTGGTGCTGTGCGATCTCCACCTGCCGGGCGTCAGCGGGCTGGAAGTGACCGAACGGATCGTGCGCGGCCAGGAGGCCACCCGGGTCGTCATCGTGTCGGTGCTGGAAGACGGGCCGATGCCCAAGCGCCTGCTGGAAGCCGGTGCATCGGGCTACATCAGCAAAGGCTGCAACGCACAGGAACTGCTTCGCGCGGTCCGTGATGCGTCGCTGGGGCGGCGTTACCTGGGCAGCAACATCGCGCAGAACCTTGCCCTGTCCACGGTGGAAGGCAGCGCCTCGCCGTTCGACAGCCTGTCACCGCGCGAACTGGAAGTGGCCCTGCTGCTGACCCAAGGGCTGCGCCAGGAAGACATCGCGCGCCGGCTCAGCCTGAGCGCCAAGACCATCAACACGCACAAGGCGCGCCTGTTCGAGAAGATGGGCATCCACGACAACATCGCGCTGGCCCGCATGGCCAGCCAGTACGGCCTGGTGGACCCGGCACGACCGATGTAATCGGGGTGGGTGACGACCGTTGGTCGTCACGCTTCTCCCCGCCGAGCATGGCTCGGCGCTACCCTTCGCCGGGCAATGACCCCGGCGCTAGCGCATCAGCGGCCGCGGATGCGCGCCACGATCTTCGCCGCACCGGCGGCGGCATCGCGCACCTTGTCCCATGCGCCGTCGGCGATCCAGTTGCCCGGCACCATCCACGAACCGCCGATGCAGACCACGTTCTTCTGCTCCAGATACTCCGCGGCACTGTCTTCGGTGATGCCACCGGTCGGGCACAGCTTCAGGTCCGGCACCGGCCCGGCCAGGCCCTTGATCATCGCCAGTCCACCTACCGCCGTGGCCGGGAACAGCTTGCACACCCGAAAGCCGCGCGCGTACAGCGCCAGCAGTTCGGTCGGCGACGCCGCGCCAGGCACCACCGGCAGCGGCGCAGCGGCCAGTGCATCGGCCATGTGCGACGGCGTCCCCGGGGTAACCAGGAAATCCGCACCGGCATCGATCGACTGCTGCATCTGCTCCACCGTCAGCACCGTGCCGGCACCGACCACCACGCCGGGCAGCTCGCGCTTCAACATCGCCAGCGCGTCCATCGCCACCGGCGTGCGCAGGGTCAGCTCGATGGCCGGCAACCCGCCTTCCAGCAGCGCCGCACTGACCGCCCGCGCCTGATCCAGCGTATGCACCGTCACCACCGGCAGAATGCCGGCCGCCGTCAACAATTCCGCCGCCCGCACCTGATGCTGCTGAATGCTCATGCCCTGCTTTTCCTTTTTATTTTCCGTCTGCTGCGCACAACGCGCCAGGGATTTGTCCGGAGGCTGCGGGAGGCCTCGGCCGGGACCGCTCTCGCGCATGGATGCGCGAGTGCGAGCCTACATGGATGTACTTGCGGCGTGTCCTGGTCGAGGCCTCCCGCAGCCTCAGCCAGGAATGAGCGCCGTACAAAGCGGCTCAGGCGTCCTTCGCCTCATGCGGCGCATCCGCCGCCGCGGCATCATGCCCCAGCTCATACTCCGCATCGTAATCCCACGCACTGCCGTCGGCCGCCGCCGGCCCGCACGAAATCGAGATCGCGCCCTGGTCGGCCGGCCCCACCACCAGGCGGTTGACCGCGAACAGATTGCGTCCCAGGTCATTGGCCGCCGGCGCGGTGTTCGGCGCATGCGTGCGTGCCGCCCATTCGGCCTCGTCGACCAGCACCTCCAGCGTGCCGGCCTCGCCATCCAGGCGGATGATGTCGCCCTCGCGCAGCTTGCCCAGCGGGCCGCCGCGCGCGGCTTCCGGCGTCATGTGGATCGCCGCGGGAATCTTGCCCGACGCGCCGGACAGGCGGCCATCGGTCACCAGCGCCACGCGCCGGCCCTGGTTCTGCAGCAGGCCCAGCAACGGCGCCAGCGAATGCAGTTCCGGCATGCCGTTGGCACGCGGGCCCTGGTAGCGCACCACGGCCACGAAGTCCTGCGGCAACAGGCCAGCGGCATGCAGCTTGTTCAGCACCTGCGGCGCATCGACCACCACCGCCGGCGCCTCGATGCTGCGGTACTGCGGCTTGACCGCCGACAGCTTGATCAGCGAACGGCCCAGGTTGCCGCGCAGCAGGCGCAGGCCGCCCTGGCTTTCGAACGGATTGTCCACGCCGCGGGCGACGTCTTCATCGGCACTGCGGATGATGCCGTCCACCCAGGTGACCTGGCCGTCCTGCAGGCGCGGTTCGCGCGCGTAGTCGGCCATGCCGCCGCGTGCGACGGTGACGATGTCGCCGTGCATCAGGCCGGCGCGGATCAGCTCGCCGAACACGAAGGCCGGACCGCCTGCGGCGGCGAAGCGGTTCACGTCGGCCTCGCCGTTGGGGTACACGCGGGTCAGCAGCGGGATCAACTGGGACAGCTGGTCCATGTCGTCCCAGGTCACCACGATGCCGGCCGCACGGGCCACTGCGATCCAGTGGATGGTGTGGTTGGTCGAGCCGCCGGTGGCCATCAGCGCGACGATCGCGTTGACGATCGCGCGCTCGTCGATGATCCGCCCGATCGGACGGTAATCATCGCCCAGCGCGGTCATTTCCAGCGCACGCACGGTGGCTTCGCGGGTCAGCGCACCGCGCAGGGTCTGTTCCGGGTTGACGAACGAGGCGCCCGGCAGCTGCACCCCCATCGCTTCCAGCAGCACCTGGTTGGAGTTGGCCGTGCCGTAGAACGTGCAGGTACCGGCGCCGTGGTAGGACGCCGCTTCGGCTTCCAGCAGTTCCTCGCGGGTAGCTTCGCCGGCGGCATAGCGCTCGCGCACTTCGGCCTTCTGCTTGTTCGGAATGCCCGGTGTCATCGGGCCGGCCGGCACGAACACCGAGGGCAGGTGGCCGAAGGCCAGCGCGCCGATCAGCAGGCCCGGCACGATCTTGTCGCACACGCCGAGGTAGATCGCCGCATCGAACATGTCGTGGCTGAGCCCGATGGCGGTGGACTGGGCAATGACATCGCGCGAGAACAGCGACAGTTCCATGCCACCGCGGCCCTGGGTCACGCCGTCGCACATCGCCGGCACGCCACCGGCCACCTGCGCGGTCGCGCCCCATTCGCGGGCGATCTCACGGATCTGCTCGGGATAGGTCTCGAACGGCTGGTGCGCCGACAACATGTCGTTGTAGGAGGTGATGATGCCGAGGTTCGGCGTCACCCCGCCACGCAGGCGTTTCTTGTCGGTGCCACCGCAGGCGGCGAAGCCGTGGGCAAGATTGCCGCAGCTCAGGCGGCTGCGGAACGGGCCATCGCGCAGGGCGGCGTCGATGCCGGCCAGGTAAGCAGCGCGCGAAGCGGCGCTGCGGCGCACGATGCGCTCGGTGATGGCGTGCAGTTGCGGATGCAGACTCATTGGCTACCAGCGTGGAAGAGGTGGCGAGAGGGAACGTCGGATCAGTCGGCCCAGTGCACGCGCAGGCGCGGGCCGGGCTGGTCGATGGCGGCGAGGATCGGATACTGCTGGACATCGTTGCTGTCCAGCGCGTGCTGCAAAACTTCCAGTTTCTGCTTGCCGCGCAGCAGCAGCAGGCGCTGGCGGCAGGCGCGCAGGCCGTGCGGGGTCAGCGTGATGCGCAGCGGCCACTGGTTCGAACCGGGGCAACCGGTCGCATCCAGTGCGGCATAGGGCAGGGTGCTTTCCAGGGCGCGCTGCAGGTCGCGCGAACCCGGGAACAGCGAGCAGGTATGCCCGTCATTGCCCATGCCCAGCGCCACCACGCTCGGTGGCAGGCTGTACTGGGCCTGCAGGTTGGCGGTGTAGACGCACTCCGGCAACGGCTTGCCGATGCGTACCAGCGGATCGAAATGCGCCCCTTCGGCGCGCTGCAGGAAGCTTTCGCGGACCAGGTGCGCGTTGCTGTCGCGATCCTGCGGCGACAGCCAGCGCTCATCGGCCAGGCTTACTTCCACCCGGTCCCAATGCACGTCCAGTTCGGCCAGTGCCTGGTACACCGGTGCCGGCGTGGTGCCGCCGGACAGCAGCATGCGCGCACGGCCGTGTTCGGCGATGTCGGCATTGAGGATCTTCGCCATGTCGGCGGCGACCGCTTCGATCCAGCCATCGGCCTCGCGGTGGGCGATGAATTCGACGCGGTCGGAAGAGAACGCAGTGGGCATCAGGCAGCAGCTCCGGCAACGGCGCACTCGGCATCGACGGCGTACGCCGCCGCGCCCAGCAGGCCGGGATTGGGATGGATCACCGCCAGGGACGGAACCCGGCCCATGATCGAAGAGAAACGCCCCTTGTGTTCGAAGCGTTGGCGGAAACCGGAGTGCTGCAGCGATTCCAGCATGCGCGGCACCAGTCCGCCGGTCAGGAACACGCCGTCCCATGCGCCCTGGATCAGCACCAGGTCGCCGGCGATCGCACCGAAGATGGCGCAGAACAGGTCCACCGCGCGCATCGCCTGCGGATCACCCGCGCCGGCGCGTGCGGTGACGTCGGCCGGTTTCAGGTGGCCGGGATCGAAGCCGGCCATCTCGCACACGGCGCGATGGATGTTGACCAGGCCGGGGCCGCAGATCAGGCGTTCGTTGGAGACGCGGCCGAACGTTTCGGAGAGGATTTCCAGGATGCGGATCTCTTCCGGCGTGCCCGGCGGGAAGCTGACATGGCCGCCTTCGGTTTCCAGCGGGAAGCAGCGGTCGTGGCGGATCACCAGGCCGCCGACGCCAAGCCCGGTGCCCGGGCCGATGACACCGTAGTTGGCCGGCGCACCGCTGCGTCGCGGGCTCCAGCTGGCCCCGCCGATCTGCACCACGTCCTTGGGCTGCAGCAGCGAAATGGCCATGGCCTGGGCAGCGAAATCGTTGATCAGGTGCAGCTCGGAAAAACCGAGCATGGCGGCGGTGCGGCTGCGCGAAATCACCCACGGGTGGTTGGTGATGCGGGCCTCGTCGCCGTCCACGCGGCCGGCCACCGCGAACACGCCGCGGCTGGCTTCGGCATCCACTTCCTGCAGGTAGTGGCGCGCGGCATCACCGAGCGAAGGGAAGTCCACCACCGGGAATTCGCGGATGCTGTCTTCCAGCAGCGGGCTGCTGTCGGCGGTGTCCGCCAGCGCGAAACGCGCGTTGGTACCGCCGATGTCGGCGACCAGGATCGGCTGAGCCAGCCCCGTCATGCCTTGTCCCCGACCGTGTTGCCATCGACGTCGCCGGGCAGGAAGCCGGCTGCGGCGTCCGGGCCCCACGATCCGGCGGGGTAGGGCTGCAGCGGCAGGTCGGCGTTCTTCCAGGCATCGGCCACGCTGTCGATCCACTGCCAGGCCGCACGCACTTCGTCATCGCGCACGAACAGGGCATGGTTGCCGTTGAATGCATCCAGGAACAGGCGTTCGTAGGCGATGCGGCGGTGCAGGCCGGTCGGCACGGACAGTTCCAGTTCCAGCGGCTGCAGTTCCAGCGCGCCCCATTCCGGGCCGGCCAGGCTGCTCATCAGGCCCAGTTCGATGTTTTCCTGCGGCTGCAGCTGGAACACCAGCCGGTTCGGCGTGGCCTGGCCACGGTGCGGACGTTCGAACAGCCAGTGGGTGACCGGCTTGAGCGTCACCACCACGCGGCTGGTGCGCTCGGGCAGGCGCTTGCCGGTGACCAGGTGGAACGGCACTCCGCTCCAGCGCCAGTTGTCGATATGCGCGGTGACCCCGGCGAAGGTTTCCACGTCGCTGCCTTCCGGCGGCTGGTAGGCCTGGGCGGGCTGGCCGTTGATGGTGCCGGCGGTGTAGCGGCCACGCACGCTGTCACGCGCGGCGTGCTTGGCATCCAGCGGACGCAGCGAGCGCAGCACCTTGACCTTTTCATCGCGGATGCGGTCGGCTTCCAGCGATGCCGGCGGCTCCATCGCCACCAGGCACAGCAGCTGCAGGATATGGCTCTGCACCATGTCACGCAGCGCGCCGGAGCGTGCGTAGTAGGCATCGCGCCCGTCCACGCCTTCGCTCTCGGACACCAGGATGTGCACCGATTCGATGTAGTTGCGGTTCCATACCGCTTCCAGCAGGGTGTTGCCGAAGCGCAGTGCGATCAGGTTCTGCACCGCCGCCTTGCCCAGGTAGTGGTCCAGGCGGAACACGCGGTCTTCGTCGATCCACTGGCCGATGGTGCTGATGATCTGTTCGGCACTTTCGCTGTCGCTGCCGATCGGCTTTTCCAGCATCAGCCGGTGCGGTGCCGCCAGGGCGCCGCCCTTGGCCAGGCCTTCGCAGGTGGAGATGTACAGGCCCGGCGGAATGGCCAGGTAGCTGACGCAGCGGCGGTCGACCAGGTCGGACACCGCTTCGGCCACCGAATCGGCGTTGCGCAGGTCCACCGAACGGTAGTCGATACGCTGCAGCAGCGAGGCGATGTCTTCGGCGGTGGCCAGCGGCATCGCCTGCTGCAGGCGAGGACGCAGGATGTCCCGGAAGGCCTCGGTGTCATGCGGTGAGAGCGCCAGGGCGCGGACCTTGAAGTCTTCCGGCAACAGGCCATCGCCAAGCAGGCGCAGCAGGGACGGGAAGAGATAGCGCTGGGCCAGATCGCCAGTGGCGCCGAACAGGAAGAGGGTATCGTGCATCGCTCGAGTTTCAGATCCGGGTGACATCGTTGTCAATCGCTGCCTGGCTGGGTTCCGGGGAAGGTTTTTTTACTGCGTTGTCCGCCTGCTGCAGCGGGCCATCCGGCTTCTGCCGGTACGACCAGCCACGGGCGGGCGGGGTACTGTCCGTACATCGTGACGCAGATGATGCGTTTCGACCTAGGGATACTGCCACGTGAAAACGTTTACATGGCAGAATGTGCAACTGTATTCGATTGCATTGGCGCCGTCATGCGGCACTGAGGCAAAAACACTGCCATCGGGAGGGCCGAAGGCAGTCCACGTGCAACAGCCCCGGCGACGGGCGGACTGGAAGAGTGATATGGCAAAAGTGCAGTTGCAGGGTGTGCGCAAGGTCTACGACAACGGCCAGGTCGCGGTGAAGGACGCTACCTTCGAGGTCGCCGATGGCGAGCTGATGGTATTGGTGGGGCCGTCGGGCTGCGGCAAGTCGACCCTGCTGCGGATGATCGCCGGCCTGGAAGAGATCAGTGGCGGCACGCTGACCATCGGCGAGCGCGTGGTCAACGACGTGGCACCGAAAGACCGTGACATCGCCATGGTGTTCCAGAGCTACGCGCTGTACCCGCACATGACCGTGGCCGAGAACCTGGCCTTCGGCCTGAAGCTGCGCGGCCACGACAAGGCCACCATCGACAAGCGCATCAGCGAAGCGGCGCAGACGCTGGGCCTGACCGACATGATGGACAAGCTGCCCAAGGCGATGTCCGGTGGCCAGCGCCAGCGCGTGGCGCTGGGCCGTGCGCTGGTGCGCGAGCCGGCGGTGTTCCTGCTGGATGAGCCGCTGTCCAACCTGGACGCCAAGCTGCGCCACAGCGTGCGTACCGAAATCGCCCAGCTGCACCGCAAGCTGGGTACCACGATGATCTACGTCACCCACGACCAGGTAGAGGCGATGACGCTCGGCCAGCGCATCGTGGTGTTGAAGGACGGCGTGATCCAGCAGATCGACACGCCGATGGAGCTGTACGACCGTCCGGCCAATCTGTTTGTCGCCGGCTTCCTCGGCAGCCCGGCGATGAACGTGCTGCGTGGCACGCTGCAGGCCAGCGCGTCCGGCGTGGTGGTGAGCGATGGCGACTGGAAGGCGCCGCTGGGCCACGCCACCATCGATCCGCGCTGGCTGGACAAGCCGATCGCGGTGGGCGTGCGCCCGGAGCACCTGCAGCCGGCCGACGCTGGTGCCGAATGGACCTTCGAGGCACGCATCGAAGGCATCGAGCCGGTGGGCAACGAAATCTTCGTCAACCTGGTCAGCGGCCAGCATGCGCTGACCATGCGCGTGGCGCCACGCGCGCTGCCGGCGGTGGGCGAGACCCTGAAACTGGCCGTGCAGCCCAACGCACTGCACTTCTTCGATGCAGAAACCGGCGAACGCCTCAACGCCTGATCCCGGTAGCGACGGCCGCCGGCCCGGTAGCGACGGCCGCTGGCCGTCATCAAGGAACACCCGGTAGCGACGGCCGCTGGCCGTCAGCAACCCCGGTGACGACCAACGGTCGTCACTACCTTGCCAGGCCGTCCTGCAGCGGCAAGCGCTGCGCAGGCTGACCGCCCACGCTGAGCGCTGCATCACTGGTTTCCAGCGGCAACACCGCCAGTGCCAGCTCGCCGGCCACGCTGGCGATACTGCCGAGCACGCTGCCATCCTGCTCCACGCTGGCACCCGGTTCGGCGACGGCAGACAGCTGCAGCAGCTGCAATGCCCGTTTGGCCTTGCCCAGGAAATGCGTGCGCGCCACGATTTCCTGGCCGGGGTAGCAGCCCTTGCGGACGCTGTAGCCGTTCAGTCGATCCAGCCCCAGCTGCTGTGGGGTCCAGTGTTCACGCTGGCCCGGCACCAGGCGGGGCAGGCCCAGCCGCAGGTCGGCCTGGCGCCACGCCGCGGTGAAGGCGGCTTCGCTCTGTGTTGCGGCATCGCCGGCAGAAGCGGCGGTGATGCGCATCGCCCGCGGCAGCTCCGCACCGCCGAGGTCCAGCTCCAGCATGTCGTCCAGCGAACCGCTCACGGTTGCGCCCAGGGCGGCCTGCGGTGCGGCAAATGCGCCCCGCACCTGCAGATCGTCGCGACGGCTGATCTTGACCTTGCGACGGAACACGAAACGCTGCAACTGCGAAGCAATCTCATCTGCGTCGCCGTCTGCGAACACCAGCAACAATGCTTCCGAATCCAGGCGGATGAGCTGAAACACGCCGATCGTGCGGCCTTTGGCTGTCAACCACGCACTCCACTGCCAATGCGAATCGCTCAGCGCGGCCACATCACTGGAGAACTGGGCCTGCGCGAACACCACCGCATCGGGTCCGGAAAGGGACACCAACTGGCGGTCTTCCAGCAGGGCATATGGAACTAATTCGGGGGAAAGGTTGTCAGGCACGTGAACGAGGTCTAGAATTTGTGCGTTGCGAGAATCCTGATGATAGGCCAAACAACCCCCACTCCCGACACCGAATCTGAAGCCCCGCTGGATCCGAAGGCGCCCGCGCCTGAAGGCACGCCTGCTGAGCAGAAGGAATACGGTGGCCGCGGCGGACTTGATCCGGTGCGGTACGGTGATTGGGAGAAAAACGGACGCTGCATCGATTTCTGATCCAGCATTGAGCCAACGCGGCAGTTGTGCCGCCCAGCCGAGACAACGAGCCCAGCGAATGGCGACCCGAGAACGCCCCCTTTCCCCGCACCTCCAGGTGTATCGCTGGCAGATCCAGATGGCCACCTCGATCCTGCATCGAGCCACGGGCATCTTTCTGTCTGTTGGAGCCTTGATCATCGCCGGCGGCCTGCTCGCCCTGATGATGGGCCCCGCCTCCTGGACCTGCTTCACCGACCACGCTGGGGCCTGGTACGGCAAGCTGTTCCTGTTTGCCTGGACCTGGGCCTTCGCGTACCACCTGTGCAATGGCCTGCGCCATATCGTGCAGGACTTCGCGATTGGCTTCAGCATCCCGGCCTTCGTGCGCAGCAGCTGGCTGTCGGTGTTCGCATCGCTGGTCATCACCGCCCTGGTCTGGGCCTACGTGCTGGTTTCCGGAGGTGCCGCATGAACCGTTACCGCACCCCGTTGAAGAACGTGCGTGGCCTCGGCGCTGCCAAGACCGGCACCGAGCACTTCGTGCACCAGCGCCTGACCGCCACCGCGCTGGTGGTGCTGTCGATCTGGTTCCTGGTGTTCGTGCTGAGCCTGCTCGGCGCCGATTACGTGACCGCCACGGCGGCCATCGCCAAGCCGTGGAATGCGGTGCTGGTGGTGGGCTTCCTGGTCGCCATGTTCTGGCACGCCCAGCTTGGCCTGCAGATCGTGCTGGAAGACTACATCCATAATTCGCTGCTGGCCCTCGCGCTGCAGACCACGGTGAAGTTCGTTGCCGTGCTCGGCGCCATCGTCAGTGTGTTTGCTGTGGTCCGCATCGCGCTCGGCGCGGCCTGAACCCAGGCACCAAGACAGGAATACAGAGTAGATGTCCGCTTACAAGATCACCGAACACAAGTACGACATGGTCGTGGTGGGCGCCGGCGGTGCCGGCCTGCGCGCGACCTTCGGACTGGCCGCCAAGGGCCTGCAGACCGTGTGCCTGACCAAGGTCTTCCCGACCCGTTCCCACACCGTTGCTGCCCAGGGTGGCATCTCCGCCGCGCTCGGCAACATGGGCGAGGACGACTGGCGCTACCACTTCTACGACACGATCAAGGGCTCGGATTGGCTGGGTGACCAGGACGCCATCGAGTACATGTGCCGCGAGGCGATCCCGGCGATCATCGAGCTGGAGCACTACGGCGTGCCGTTCAGCCGTACCGAAGAGGGCAAGATCTACCAGCGCCCGTTCGGCGGCATGACCACCAAGTACGGCGAAGGCCCGGCGGCGCAGCGTACCTGCGCGGCGGCCGACCGTACCGGCCACGCCATGCTGCACACGCTGTACCAGCAGTCGTTGAAGCACGATGCGCGCTTCATGATCGAATACTTCGCGCTGGACCTGATCTTCGACGAAGACGGTACCTGCCGCGGCGTGCTGGCCATCGACATGGCCGAAGGTTCGCTGCACCTGTTCCGCGCCCAGGGCGTGGTGCTGGCCACCGGCGGCTACGGCCGTGCGTACTTCAGCGCCACCTCCGCCCACACCTGCACCGGTGATGGCGGCGGCCTGGCCATGCGCGCGGGCATCGCGATGCAGGACATGGAGTTCGTGCAGTTCCACCCGACCGGTATCTACGGCGCGGGCTGCCTGATCACCGAAGGCGTGCGCGGCGAAGGCGGCATCCTGCGCAACAGCAGCGGCGAGCGCTTCATGGAGCGTTACGCCCCGCATTACAAGGACCTGGCATCGCGCGACGTGGTTGCACGTTCGATGACCGTGGAAATCCGCGAAGGCCGCGGCGTCGGCGAGCACAAGGACCACATCCTGCTCGACCTGACCCACCTCGGCCCGGGCGTGATCGACGACAAGCTGCCGGGTATCGCCGAAAGCGCGCGCATCTTCGCCGGCGTGGACGTGCACAAGCAGCCGATTCCGGTCATCCCGACCGTGCACTACAACATGGGCGGCATCCCGACCAACTTCCATGGTGAAGTGGTGCGCATCGATGGCGACAACCCCGATGCCGTGATCCCGGGCCTGTACGCCATCGGCGAGGCGGCCTGCGTTTCGGTGCACGGCGCCAACCGCCTGGGCTCCAATTCGCTGCTGGACCTGGTGGTGTTCGGGCGTGCGGTGGCCAACCGCTGCGCCGAAACCATCAAGCCGGGCGCCGCGCACAAGCCGCTGCCGGCCGATGCCTGCGACAAGGCGCTGGGCCTGCTGGACAAGCTGCGCTATGCCAAGGGCGATACGCCGACGTCGGTGATCCGCGACAACATGCAGCGGACCATGCAGGCCGATGCGGCCGTGTTCCGCACCAGCCAGACGCTGAAGGAAGGCTGCGAGAAGATGGCCGGCATCTTCGATTCGTTCCAGGACGTCAAGGTCAGCGATCGCTCGCTGGTCTGGAACTCGGACCTGATCGAAACCTACGAGCTGAACAACCTGCTGCTCAATGCAGTGGCGACGATCAACTCGGCCGAGCAGCGCAAGGAAAGCCGTGGTGCGCATGCCCACGAAGACTTCCCGGACCGCGACGACGTCAACTGGCACAAGCACACGCTGGTCAAGGTCGACGACAAGGGCAAGTGCAGCTTCGATTACCGTCCGGTGCACATGTACACGCTGACCGACGAGGTCGACGTGGTGCCGCCGAAGCCGCGCGTGTACTGATCGCGACCCCCGCCTACCATGCAATCCGCGCCTTGACGGCGCGGGCCGCCTGAGCCAACGAGAGCAGCCATGGCCGAGTTTTCCCTGCCGAAGAATTCAAAGATCACGAAGGGCAAGCACTTCCCCGCCGCCAGCGGTGCGAAGAACCTGCGTACCTTCAAGGTCTACCGCTGGAGTCCGGACGACGACAGCAACCCGCGTACCGACACGTACGAGATCGATCTGGATGCGTGCGGCCCGATGGTCCTGGACGCGCTGATCAAGATCAAGAACGAGATCGATCCGACGCTGACCTTCCGTCGTTCGTGCCGCGAGGGCATCTGCGGTTCGTGCGCGATGAACATCGACGGCACCAATACGCTGGCCTGCACCCGCGCCATCGCCGACTGCGGCAAGAAGGAAGTGCCGATCTACCCGCTGCCGCACATGAGCGTGGTCAAGGACCTGGTGCCGGACCTGACCCACTTCTACGCGCAGTACGCGTCGATCAAGCCGTGGATCCGCACGCAGACCCCGGCACCGCCGGACCGCGAACGCCTGCAGTCGCCGGAAGACCGCCGCAAGCTGGACGGCCTGTACGAGTGCATCCTGTGCGCGTGCTGCTCCACCAGCTGCCCGAGCTACTGGTGGAACGGTGAGCGTTACCTGGGCCCGGCGATCCTGCTGCAGGCCTACCGCTGGATCATCGATTCGCGTGATGAGGACACCGGTGCGCGCCTGGACGATCTGGAAGATCCGTTCAAGCTGTACCGCTGCCACACCATCATGAACTGCGCTCGGACCTGCCCGAAGGGCCTGAACCCGGCGCTGGCGATCGCCGAGATCAAGAAGCTGATGATGGCCCGCCGCGCCTGAGTGGTGCGGTTGCCGTGTAGTACCCCGCGACGCCGAGCCCTGCTCGGCGTTGCGTTATCCGGGAATGACGATGGACGAAGCGATCCTTTTGAAGAAGCTGCGCTGGCGTTGCCGCCGCGGCATGCGTGAGCTGGACCAGCTGTTCGAGCATTACCTCGACCGCGAATGGGCCACGGCCCCGGCCGAAGAGCGGGAGGTTTTCCTGTTCCTGCTCGATTGCGAGGACGATAAGTTGTGGCGGTGGTTCATGGGTTACGAGGCCTGCCCGCATGCACACGCCGTCCCCTTGCTCGACCGGATCCGCACCCTCAAGGCTTGAATGGCGCCCGTCGCGGCTGCAGGCCGCGGCGGAGGCGATGGTGCTGCTGGCGGCACCTTGGCTGATCGGCGCCAGTGGGCTGCCTGCGCGCCTGCAGCCGCCGGCCGTGCTGCTGTGCTGGCTGGTGCTGGCGCTGCTGCTGTGGCGCCGGCTGGGCGCGTCGTGTCGCGTGCTGTGGCTGCAGGACGCGCCGCGCCCCCTGCTGCTGGATGGGCGGGAGCTGGAAGACCCTGCGCTGCACGTACGCGGCCCGTGGCTGCAGCTGCGCTGGCAGGGCCCGGGGAAAGAGCGCGGCGTGCTGCTTTTCTGGCCGGATGTGCTGTCGGCCGGCCAACGACGTGAACTGCGTCTGGCCGTCCGCGCACGGCAGGTTTCCCGTAAGCCGCCGTAGGTGGCACCATACGCTGAATCCATTGGCGCACCTGCATGTTCAAACCCATTCCCGTGGCCATCGGCCTGCGCTACCTGCGGGCCAAGCGCCGCAACGGCTTCATCTCCTTCATTTCGATGGCATCGATCCTCGGCATCGCGCTGGGCGTGACCGTGCTGATCACCACGCTGGCGGTGATGAGTGGTTTCCAGAAGGAAATCCGCGACCGCCTGCTGCAGATGTCCGCGCATACCACCATCAGCCGCGATGGCGAGCCGATGAGCGACTGGCAGCGTGCCGTGGACGTTGCCTACAAGGATCCGCGCGTGGCCGGTGCCGCGCCGTACATCGAGATCCAGGCGATGATCAGCGGTCCTCGCGTGCAGGGCGCGCTGGTGCAGGGCGTGGACCCGGCGATGGAGCCGAAGGTCTCGGTGGTTGCCGAGAAGATGAAGAAGGGCCGCTTCGACAGCCTTGCGCAGGGCAGCTACAACATCATCCTCGGCCAGGAGCTGGCGACCTGGCTGGGCGTGGATGTCGGCGACCAGGTGGTGGCGACGCTGGCCGAAGTGCAGGGCACGCCGATGGGCGCGATCCCGCGCATGAAGCGCTTCACCGTCAGCGGCATCTTCGAAGCCGGCTACAACGAGATCGACCGCGGCGTGGCCTTCGCCAACATGCAGGACCTGGAGCGCGTGCTGCGCATCGACGGGGCCACCGGCGTGCGCCTGAAGCTGCATGACATGGACCAGGCGCTCGACGTCGGCGTGGACCTCGCCCAGCACCTGGGCGGTGCCTACCGGGTCAGCGACTGGACCCAGCAGAACGCCAACCTGTACCACTCGCTGCGGATGGAGAAGGTGGTGATGGGCATCCTGCTGTCGCTGATCATCGCGATGGGCGCCTTCAACCTGGTGTCCTCGCAGGTGATGCTGGTGACCGACAAGCAGGCCGACATCGCCATCCTGCGCACGCTGGGGCTGACCCCGCGCGGGGTGATGGGGGTGTTCATGGTGCAGGGTTCGCTGATCGGCATCATCGGCACCGTCGCCGGCGTGATCGGCGGCATCACCCTGACCCTCAACCTGGAACGGATCCTCGCCGCCATCGAGGCGGTGTTCAACGTCAAGCTGCTGCCGGAAGACGTGTACTACATCACCGGCCTGCCGACCGACATGCAGACCGCCGATATCGTGGTGATCACCGTGGTGGCGCTGCTGATGAGCTTCCTGGCCACCCTGTACCCGGCGTGGCGCGCCGCCCGCACCCAGCCCGCGGAGGCGCTGCGTTATGAATGAAGTTTTCTCTCCCGGGCAGGAAGTGATCCGCGCGCAGGCGCTGGGCAAGACCTACGCCGAAGGCCGGATGCATACCCCGGTGTTCGATGGACTGGACCTGCAGGTCAGCGCCGGCGAAACCGTGGCGATCATCGGCGCCTCCGGTGCCGGCAAGAGCACGCTGCTGCACCTGCTGGGCGGGCTGGACACGCCGAGTGCGGGCGAGGTGTTCGTCACCGGTCAGCAGATGTCCACGCTGTCCGACGGTGCCCGTGGCCTGCTGCGCAATCGCGCGCTGGGCTTCGTGTACCAGTTCCACCACCTGCTGCCGGAGTTTACCGCGCTGGAAAACGTGATGATGCCGGTGCTGCTGGGCGGTGGCGAAGTGGCGGCGGCCAATGACCGCGCCCGGCAGCTGCTGGAGTCGGTGGGCCTTGGTCATCGCCTGCAGCACAAGCCCGGTGAGCTGTCGGGTGGCGAGCGCCAACGCGCGGCCGTGGCGCGCGCGCTGGTCAACCAGCCGGCCTGCGTGCTCGGTGACGAGCCCACCGGCAACCTGGATGACCGCACCGCCGGCACCGTGTTCGAGCTGATGCTGGAACTCAATCGCGCCCGGCATACCTCGCTGGTGCTGGTCACCCATGACCGCAGCCTGGCGCGCAAGCTGGACCGCGTGCTGGAACTGCGCGAAGGCAAGCTGCACGCGCTGGCCCACGCCGAGATCTGAGGGTAGTGACGGCCGCTGGCCGTCATTTCTGCTGACGGCCGCCGACCGTCATTTGCCGTGACGGCCGCTGGCCGTCACTACCGGGTTCACGGGCGTGGCTGCATCATCGGCTTGATCCCCATGGAGCCCCGCCATGAAACGCCTGATGATTGCCGTCCTGTGCGCCAGCCTTGCCGCCTGTGCCAGCAGTGGGCGGCTGGGCAGCGACCAACGACTGGCGCTGTACCGCGCCCACGCCGGTGCGCCGCAGAGTGACATGCCTTTCCAGGGCAACCTCAACGGCTGGAACGAACTGGGCGACAGCGCGCTGGCGGTGTGGACCCGGCCGGGCCAGGCCTTCCTGCTGGAGTTGACCGGGCCGTGCCCGGACCTGCCGTATGCGCAGGCGATCGGGCTGACCAGCCGGGTCGGGCGGGTATCGGCGCGGCTGGACAAGGTGCTGGTGCGCGGGCCGGGCCCAGGCCCGCAGATGCCCTGTTACATCGGCAGCATCCGCCCGCTGGACG
The DNA here is from genome assembly GCF_032054965.1 of Stenotrophomonas chelatiphaga. Taxonomy (NCBI): domain Bacteria; kingdom Pseudomonadati; phylum Pseudomonadota; class Gammaproteobacteria; order Lysobacterales; family Lysobacteraceae; genus Stenotrophomonas; species Stenotrophomonas chelatiphaga. The sequence continues at coordinate 59,186 of NZ_DAMBRS010000001.1, forward strand.
TCAAGGCACTGCGGACGTCAGAGCAGCAGCTGCGGCACGCGCAGGCGCAGGCGCGCGAGGACTGATCAGGCTTCCGGCACGAAGCCCGGCGGCTTTTCCGCGTTGCCGGAGAACAGGTACTTGACCAGTTCTTCTTCCAGGAATGCACGGTGCTTGGGATCGCGCGGCGACAGCCGGTTTTCGTTGATCAGCATGGTCTGGTGGGCCAGCCACGCGCTCCAGGCCGGCTTGCCGACGTTGGCGAAGATGCGCTGGCCAAGCTCGCCGGGGTAGGGCACGAAATCCAGGCCTTCGGCGTCGGCTTGCTGGTACTGGCAGAAAATGGTGCGGGGCATGGGCAGGTACTCGTGTTCGAAGGGCTAGTGTAGCGCCGAGCCACGCTCGGCGGCCTTTGTAACCGGGATCGCAGTTGCGGGACAACGTGCGCCAGGCAGGGCTCGGCGCGACCGGGTGCCTGCGCTCAGCCTGCCTGCAGCAGCTTGCGGATGGGCGCGGGCAGGCCCAGTGCGGGCAGGTCCACGGCCGCCACCCAGCGCAGCATCGGATGCTCGTGCTTCAGGCCCTGCACGCGCGTGCGCAGTACCTGCAGGTGCAGACGGTAGTGGCTGAAGGTGTGCTGCAATACCGGCAGTTCCTCGGCATCTTCCAGCGCCCCGTCCACGTTCGCATCGAACCACTCCTGCAGCGCCGCGCCGCTGTCGGCCTGCGGCAGGGTCCACAGCGAGGCCCAGATTCCGGTCTCCGGGCGCTTCTGCAGCAGCACGCGTCCGTGTCCGTCGCGCAGCCACAGGGCCGTCGCTTCGCGTTCCGGCAGCACCTTGCCCGGCTTGGCCGTAGGCAGTTCGGCGGTGCGTCCCTCGCGGCGCGCCACGCAGTCTTCCTGCAGCGGGCAGATCACGCAGGCCGGCCGGCTGCGCGTGCACAGCGTCGCGCCCAGGTCCATCTGCGCCTGGGTGTAATCGGCCATCCGTCCGTCCGGCACGTGGGCCACGTGCGCTTCGGCCAACGCCCACAGCGGCCGTTCGACAACCGGCAGGCTGGGGAATCCTTCGATACCGTGGTAGCGGGTCAGCACGCGCTTGACGTTGCCATCCAGGATGGCGAACGGATCGTTCCAGGCCTGGCTGAGGATCGCCCCGGCGGTGCTGCGGCCGATGCCGGGCAGCGCGTGCAGCGCATCGAAATCGCGCGGCAGCTCGCCGCCGTGGTCGGCCACGCAGCGTTTGGCGGCGGCATGCAGGTTGCGTGCGCGGGCGTAGTAGCCGAGTCCGGCCCATTGCGCCATCACCGCATCGTTGTCGGCCGCAGCCAGGTCGGGCAGGGTGGGGAAGTGCTGCAGGAACTTCAGGAAATACGGGATGACCGTGGCGACCTGGGTCTGCTGCAGCATGATTTCCGACAGCCACACCCGGTACGGCGTGCGCGGGTGCTGCCAGGGCAGGTCATGGCGGCCGTGCTGGTCGAACCAGTGCAGCAGCCGCGCGACGAACCGGTCATCACCGCCGGCGGCCGACGCCGGTGCTGGCGTGGCCGCAACCGCGGTGGCGGCCTCAGGCACTGCCGAGTGCTTCGGGCAGCAACGCGTCGACGAAGGCTTCGGGCTCGAACACGCGCAGGTCTTCCGGGCGTTCGCCGATGCCGGCGAAACGGATCGGGATGCCGAACTCCTGCGCCAGCGCGAACACCACGCCGCCCTTGGCGGTACCGTCCAGCTTGGTCACCACCAGGCCGGTGACATTCACCGCCGCGTTGAACTGGCGCAGCTGTGACAACGCGTTCTGGCCGGTGGTGCCATCGATCACCATCAGCACTTCATGCGGCGCACCGGGGTCGATCTTGCCGAGCACGCGGCGGATCTTGCCCAGCTCGTTCATCAGGCCGGACTGGGTATGCAGGCGGCCGGCGGTATCGGCGATCAACACCGAGGTGCCGCGCGCCTTGCCGGCCTGCAACGCATCGAAGGCCACCGAAGCGGCATCGGCGTTCTGGCCCTGGGCGATCACGGTGACGCCGTTGCGGTCGCCCCAGGCCTGCAGCTGCGCCACGGCGGCGGCACGGAAGGTATCGCCGGCGGCCAGCATCAGGCTGTGGCCTTCGTCCTTGAAGCGCTTGGCCAGCTTGCCGATGGTGGTGGTCTTGCCGACGCCGTTGACGCCCACGGTGAGCACCACGAACGGCTTGGCGTTGCGGTCGATGAGCAATGGCTGGGCGACCGGCTTCAGGATCGCGATCAGGTCCGCGCGCAGCGCGGCCAGCAGCGCATTGGCGTCGGCGAACTCGCGCGATTTCATGCGCTTGCGCAGGCTTTCCACCAACGTCGTACTGGCGGTGACGCCCACGTCCGCGGTGATCAGTGCGGTTTCGATTTCATCCAGCAGATCATCGTCGAGCTTGGGATTGCGCGAGAACAGGCCACCGAAGCTGCGTGCGAAGGTGCTGTTGCGCAGGCGCTCGCGCCAACCGGTCTTGCCGGCCGGGGCGGGCTCGGCATCGACCAGCACCGGCAGGTCGGCGGCGGGGGCGGCCGGTGCAGGCGCCGGGGTGACCGGGGCCAGTGGAGCCAGTACCGCGGCCGCGGCGAGGGCTTCTGCTTCGAAATCTTCCGGCGCCAGCACGCGTTCCGGGGCGGCAGCTGCCGGTGCAGATTGAGGTGCAGGCGCAGGCGCAGGTGCAGGTGCAGGTGCAGGTGTAAAGACGGGCGCTGCTGCAGGCGGTTGTGCAACCGGCTGCGGCGCTGCTTCCGCTACGGGCGCGGGTGCCTCCGCTACCGGCGCGGCGACCGGCTCCGGCGGCTGTGCCGGCCTGGCCGAAGGAAACGCAGCGGCGAGCTCTTCAGCCGAGTAGTGCTGGGTCTTGGGCGCATCGACCTGCGAGGCGTCCTGGGCTTTTTTGCGGCGGAAGAAACTGAGCATTGGCAGGTAACGGCTTTAGATCAGGGGGTAGATTACCACCGGGCCCGTCAGGGCCCGTGTGGAGGGGGGCAGCGCAGGGAGGTGAATGACGGCCAACGGCCGTCACTACCGGTGGGGCGGCGCTTTCGTGGTGGCGCCCCTGACCGGCAGCGCCGAGCCATGCTCGGCGAGCGCAGCGGCTGGAGGCGTGACGACCAACGGTCGTCACCCACCAACAGTCGTCGCCCACCAGCAGTCGTCACCCAGCCTCTGCTCAGGCAGACAGTTCGAGCAGCAGCTTGTTCAAGCGCGCCACGTAGGCACCCGGATCCTTCAGGCTGTCACCGGCGGCAAGCGCGGCCTGGTCGAACAGCACCCGGCCGAGGTCGTCGAAGCGCTCGCCATCGGCTTCGGCGTCGAGTTTGGCGATCAGCGGATGGCCCGGGTTGATCTCCAGCACCGGCTTGCTGTCGGGCACTTTCTGGCCACTCGCTTCCAGGATCTGGCGCATCTGCAGGCCCAGGTCCTGCTCGCCGATGGCCAGCACCGCCGGCGAATCGGTCAGGCGGTGCGACACGCGCACTTCGGCCACGTCATCGCCGAGGGCGGTCTTCAGCCGTTCCACCAGCGCCTGCTTGTCCTTGGCGGCCGATTCCTGCGCCTGCTTGTCTTCCTCGCTTTCCAGCGCGCCCAGGTCCAGGTCGCCGCGTGCGATATCCACGAAGCGCTTGCCGTCGAAGTCGGTCAGGTAGCCCATCAGCCACTCGTCGATGCGGTCGGTCAGCAGCAGCACTTCGATGCCCTTCTTGCGGAACACTTCCAGGTGCGGGCTGTTGCGCACCTGGGTGTAGCTCTCGCCGGTCAGGTAATAGATCTTGTCCTGGCCCTCGGCCATGCGGCCCAGGTAGTCGGCCAGCGACACCGTCTGCGCATCGCCTTCGCCGCGCGTAGAGGCAAAGCGCAGCAGCCCGGCGACCTTTTCGCGGTTGTTGTAGTCCTCGGCCGGGCCTTCCTTCAGCACCTGGCCGAATTCCTTCCAGAACATGGCGTACTGCTCCGGCTTGTCCTTGGACAGCTTCTCCAGCATGTCCAGCGAACGCTTGGTCAGCGCTGATTTCATCGAGTCGATGACCGGGCCGGACTGCAGGATTTCGCGCGAAACATTCAGCGACAGATCGTTGGAATCGACCACGCCCTTGATGAAGCGCAGGTACAGCGGCAGGAACTGCTCGGCCTGGTCCATCACGAACACGCGCTGCACGTACAGCTTCAGGCCCTTCGGCGCTTCGCGGTGGTACAGGTCGAACGGTGCGCGGCCGGGCACGTAGAGCAGCGAGGTGTATTCCAGCTTGCCTTCGACCTTGTTGTGGCTCCACGCCAGCGGATCGCTGTGGTCATGCGCCACGTGCTTGTAGAACTCGGTGTATTCGGCATCGGTGACTTCGGTGCGCGGGCGGGTCCACAGCGCGCTGGCGCGGTTGACGGTCTCCCATTCCAGCGCCGGTGCTTCGGTCTCACCTTCGGCCGGAGCGGCTTGCTTCGGCATCTGGATCGGCAGGCCGATATGGTCCGAATACTTCTTCAGGATGCTGCGCAGGCGCCAGCCATCGGCGAAGTCATGCTCGCCGTCCTTCAGGTGCAGCACGATGCGGGTGCCACGCTCGGCCTTTCCCACCGCGGCGATGTCGAACTCGCCTTCGCCGCGCGAGGACCAGCGCACGCCTTCGGCCGCCGGCGCGCCGGCACGACGCGAGTACACATCGACCTGGTCGGCAACGATGAAGGCGCTGTAGAAGCCGACGCCGAACTGCCCGATCAGCTGGGAATCCTTCTTCTGGTCGCCGGACAGCTGGCGCAGGAAGTCGCCGGTGCCGGACTTGGCGATGGTGCCCAAGTGGGCGATGGCTTCCTCGCGGCTCATGCCGATGCCGTTGTCTTCGATGGTCACCGTGTGGGCATCGGCATCGAAGCTGACCCGCACGCGCAGGTCGTTGTCACCTTCCAGCAGCGCCGGCTGGGTCAATGCTTCGAAGCGCAGCTTGTCGGCGGCGTCGGCGGCATTGGAGACCAGTTCGCGCAGGAAGATTTCCTTGTTCGAGTACAGCGAATGGATCATCAGCTGCAGCAGCTGCTTGACTTCGGTCTGGAAGCCAAGGGTTTCGGTCTGTGTCGTTTCAGTCATGGCATGGAGCTCCGTGTCATTGCCGCGCCAGCGTGTGCGGCCTGGGCAAGGGGTGAGGGTGATTGTCCCGTTATCAAGGCCTTTGGGCAGCCAGCGAACGGCGGAGCCCCTCGTGGTGGGTCGCTGGAAGCTTCGGTTCAAGGGTCGGGCCGGGCGGGAGGGGTTGGTGGGGGACGGCAAAAACTGCATCCATGCGGGCCTCGTTTCGCGCCATCCATGGCGCTCAACGCCCCCACCAACCCCTCCCGCCCGGCCCTGTGACATGTTCCGTGCGCCCACCCCGGAAAAAAGAGAGAACAAAGGCAGGGGTCCCCAGCGCTGACAGGTGAAGGGAGCCCCTGAGTCAGGGGCGGCCGCGAAGCGGCGGGGTGTGGGTGCTGGTGAAGAGGGGCCCACGGTTTGCGCAGCAAAGCGTGGGAGCGGCAGCGCGAATGCGATGGCGTGGACCCGTGCCATGGATGGCACGAAACGAGGCCCGCAGGATGCGGCCCTTGCCGTCCCCCACCAACCCCTCCCGCCCGGCCCAACCCCTTGAACCGAAGCTCCCCGCGACCCACCACGAGGGGCTCCGCCGTTCGCCGCAGACCGCGCTGCCGTTACAATCGCACCATGCTGACTTCCATGAACCCGACCCGTGCGCGGGTCACCTCCGGTTGCGCGCCATGAGCGGTCGCGCTGGCAACGACGGCCAGGTCCGCATCATCGGTGGGCAGTGGCGCAATACCCGGCTGCCGGTGCCGACCCTGCCGGGTCTGCGTCCCAGCAGCGACCGCGTGCGTGAAACCCTGTTCAACTGGCTGATGCCCCGCCTTGGCGGCGCCCGCGTGCTGGATGTGTTCGCCGGCAGTGGCGCGCTCGGGCTGGAGGCGGTGTCGCGGGGTGCGGCCCATGCCACCCTGGTCGAGCGGGACCCGCAGCTGGTGGCCAACCTGAGCGCCGTGGTCACCCGGCTGAAGGCCGAGGCCCGCGTGCAGGTGGTGCAGGCCGATGCGCTGCGCTGGCTGCAGACCGCAGCGCCGGTCCAGGCCAGCATCGCCTTCGTTGATCCGCCGTTCGCCGCCGGGCTGTGGGACAGCACGCTTGCGCTGCTGCCGCGGCACCTCAGCGCCGATGCCTGGCTGTACCTGGAATCGCCGGAAGGGCAGGCCCCGGCGCTGCCGGCGGACTGGCTGCTGCACCGCGAAGGCGGCACCCGCGAGGTGCGCTTTGCGCTGTACCGGCGCGCCACTGCTACACTTTGACCCAATCTGAACGTTCACGACCGCACATGACCGTCGCCAATCGTCGCATCGCTGTCTATCCGGGCACCTTCGATCCCATCACCAACGGTCACATCGACCTGGTGAACCGGGCAGCGCCGCTGTTCGAAAAGGTGGTCGTGGGCGTGGCACAGAGTCCGTCCAAGGGCCCGACGCTGCCGCTGGAGCTGCGCGTGCAGCTGGCACGCGGGGCGCTGTCGCACCACGACAACGTGGAAGTGATCGGCTTCGACACCCTGCTGGCGCACTTCGTGCGCTCGGTCCAGGGCGGCATCCTGCTGCGCGGCCTGCGCGCGGTCTCCGATTTCGAATACGAGTTCCAGATGGCCAGTATGAACCGCCACCTGATCCCGGAAGTCGAAACCCTGTTCCTGACACCAGCCGAGCAGCACAGCTTCATTTCGTCCTCGCTGGTACGTGAAATCGCACGCCTGGGTGGCGACGTGTCCGGCTTCGTGCCGGCGTCGGTGCTCGACGCGCTGCGCAAGGCCCGCGAAGCCAAGGCGGCGCAGGCCTGATCCACCCGCCCGTGGCGGATGACCGCCGTCGGCACCTTTTTGTATCCACTGCAATCCACAGAACCACCACGGGAGATCATCCATGAACACCACCATGCGCGCGATGCTGCTGGCCTCGCTGGCCCTGGCCTTCACTGCCTGCAAGAAGGAAGAAGCCCCGGCTGCCGCTGCCGATGCACAGCAGGCGCTGGTCGCCCCGGCCAAGGACGACGATGCCGGCTGGAAGAAGTACCTGCAGACCGTCGCCGTGCAGAACATGGGCACCGTGACCAACAGCCCGTTCCTGTACTACCTCGCACCGGAATCGGATCCGGAGTTCGCTGCCAAGTTCGAGCGCCAGACCGAGAGCGCCACCCAGGCCGTCGCCCGTGGCGTGCAGCCGGGCAACATGCTGGCCTTCGGTTCGTCGGCGTCGGGCAAGATGGCCGACATGATCCAGGTCGTGTTCAAGGACGTGTCGCCGGATTCGATGAAGAACGTGCGCGTGCTGTTCATCGGCGAAGCCGCTGACAACGCCCGCGTGCAGTCCGTCGTGCAGCCCACCGGTGCCGACTACGTTTTCGTCGAAGCCAAGTAATTCCCGTGCGGTAGCGGCCACGCCAACCGGCGTGGTCGTGGGCGGCGCCTTCGTGGCGGCGCCCCTGACCGGCCCGCGCGCCCGCGCAGGCCGGTGCCAGTCCAGCATCCCGGCCCGCGCTGGCCGGATGCGGTGCGCGGGCGAGGAGTCATCGCCGTGTCGCTGAAAATCAACGAGCTCTGCGTCAACTGTGACGTCTGTGAGCCGGCCTGCCCCAACCAGGCCATTTCGATGGGTGAAACCATCTACGTGATCGACCCTGCGCGCTGTACCGAGTGCGTGGGCCATTTCGACGAAGCGCAGTGCGTGGTCGTCTGTCCGGTCGAGTGCATCGACCCGGACCCGGATATCGTCGAAACGCATGACCAGCTGATGGCCAAGCTACGTGGCCTGCAGCACGATCACCCCGAACTCTACGCGGAGCCCCCATCCGAATGAACCCGATCCTGCGCCCCTTGTTGCTGCTGGGCCTGTTGCTGTCCGCCCCGCTGGCCCATGCCGCTGTCCCGGCCCGTGCCGCCCATCCCGATGGCGCGGCCATTGCCAGTGGCCACCGGCTGGCCACCCAGGCCGGCATGCAGATCCTGGCCCAGGGCGGCAACGCCTTCGACGCGGCCGTGGCGGTGTCGTCCACGCTGGCCGTGGTCGAGCCGATCAGCTCCGGGCTGGGCGGTGGCGGGTTCTTCCTGCTGCACGATGCGGCTTCGGGCAAGGACCTGATGCTGGATGCGCGCGAGACCGCGCCGGCCGCGGCCACCGAGGCGGCGTTCCTGGACAAGGACGGCAACCTGGATCGTGACCGTTCGGTCAACGGCGCCTGGTCGGCCGGCATTCCCGGCCTGCCGGCAGCACTGGTGGAGCTGTCGTCCAAGCACGGCAAGCTGCCGTTGAAGGCCTCGCTGCAGCCGGCGATCCGCATCGCCCGCGAAGGCTTCCCGGTGTATGCGCGGATGGCCAAGGGCTACCAGTCGCGGCGCGAAGTGATGGAGCGCTATCCCGGCACGCGTGAGGTATACCTGCGCAACGGCAAGCCGATCGCCGAAGGCGATCTGTTCCAGCAGCCGGAACTGGCGCGCACGCTGGAGCGTCTGGCTGATGGCGGCTTCGATGGTTTCTATCGCGGCCAGACCGGCGCGCTGCTGCTGGCCGGCGTCAAGCAGGCCGGTGGCCGCTGGACCGCCGACGAACTGGCCGGTTACACGGTGAAGGCGCGCGAGCCGATCGTGTTCGATTACAACGGTTGGAAGATCACCACCGCGCCGCCGCCGTCGTCCGGTGGCATCGCGCTGGCGAGCATGCTGCAGATCCTGGAAGGCTGGGATATCAAGTCGATGGATGAGGCGCACCGCGCCCATCTGGTGGTGGAAGCGATGCGCCGTGCCTACCGCGACCGTACCTTCTTCCTGGGCGATCCGGACTTCGTGGAGATTCCGCAGAAGGTGCTCACCAGCAAGGACTACGCGCAGGGCCTGCGTGCCACCATCCACCCGGAAAAGGCCACGCCCAGCGACCTGCTGTCGGGCAACCCGACCCCGCTGGAAGACGACGAGACCACGCATTTCTCGATCATAGACCGCGACGGCAACCGCGTCGGCGCGACCCAGACGGTGAACCTGCTGTACGGCTCGGGCCTGATCCCGAAGGGCACCGGCGTGCTGCTCAACAACGAAATGGACGACTTCGCGCTGAAGCCGGGCACGCCCAATGCGTTCGGCGTGATGGGCTATGCCGCCAATGCGCCGAAGGCGGGCAAGCGCATGCTCAGCTCGATGACGCCGACCTTCATGGAAAACGCCGACAAAGTGGTGGTGCTCGGCACGCCCGGTGGCAGCCGCATCATCACCATGGTGCTGCTGGGCATCCTGGGCTACGACCAGGGTCTGACCGCACAGCAGGTCGCCGCATTGCCGCGCTACCACCACCAGTGGCTGCCGGATGCGATCGAAGCGGAGACCGGTGCGTTCGATGCCGGCACCATCAAGCAGCTGCAGGCGATGGGCCACAAGATCGACCTGCCTGGCGACAGCGCCGAAGGCGGCCGCGGTTCCAGCCACGTCTGGGGCAACCTGCAGACCGTCGAATGGGATCGTCGCAGCAACACCCTTTTTGGCGGTAGTGATCCGCGCAACCCGGTGGGCAGCGCCGAGGTGAAGTAATCCGGTCACGGCAGCGCCGGGCCACGCTCGGCGTCATCGCTCCGGCTAGCGATTATTTAACGCTGGCTGACCGATACTTGCCGCATGAAACTATGGTCGATCCGCGGCAACACGCAGCGCCTGGATGGCGGTGCGATGTTCGGCAATGCACCGCGCGCGGTGTGGGAAAAATGGGCAGTGCCCGACGAACTCAACCGCATCGAGCTGGCATGCCGCGCACTGCTGGCCAGCCCGCTGGAAGGCAAGACGGTGCTGTTCGAAACGGGCATCGGCGCGTTCTTCGAGCCGCGCCTGCGCGAACGTTACGGCGTGCAGGAAAACCAGCATGTGCTGATCGATTCCCTGCGTGAAGCCGGTTTCGAGCACGAAGACATCGACGTGGTGGTCCTGAGCCATCTGCATTTCGACCACGCCGGTGGCCTGCTGGCGCCGTGGGTGGAAGGGCGTGAGCCGGAACTGCTGTTCCCCAATGCCACCTTCGTGGTGGGTGCCGAACACTGGCAGCGGGCACTGCAGCCGCATCCGCGCGACCGCGCCAGCTTCATCCCCGAACTGCCCGCGCTGCTGCAGCAGAGCGGACGACTTGAAGTGGTGCAGGGCGAGTACTCCCGCGTGCTGGGCCGCAGCGTGCGCTTCAGCTTCAGTGACGGGCATACCCCGGGCCTGATGCTGGCCGAGATCGTCGGCCAGCCGGGCAGGGACGGGCAGGCGCATGGCGGGGTGGTGTTCTGCGCCGACCTGGTGCCGGGCCGTTCGTGGGTCCACGTGCCGATCACCATGGGCTACGACCGCAATGCCGAGCTGCTGATCGACGAGAAAAAACAGTTCCTCGAAGACAAGCTGGCGCGCAACGTCCACCTGTTTTTCACCCATGACCCGCAGGTAGCGCTGGCGCAGCTGCAGCGCGACGACAAAGGCCGTTTCGTGACCGTGCACGAACAGGGCGAACTCAAGGCCCGCGCCCTCGCCTGAAAAAAGGGGACGGAGGGAATTAAGTCGCAATCGGCCGCGGTCTGGCCGATTGCGACTTAATTCCCTCCGTCCCCTTTTTTCTGTCAGCCGATCAGGCGGGTGCCGAAGATGCGGTCGCCGGCATCACCCAGGCCGGGAAGGATGTAGCCCTTCTCGTTCAAGTGGTCGTCGATGGCGGCGGTGTAGATCTGCACGTCCGGATGGGCGGCCTGCACGGCGGCGATGCCTTCCGGCGCGGCAACCAGGAAGATGCCCTTGATGCGGCGGGCGCCGGCGCGCTTGAGCATGTCGATGGTGGCGATCAGGGTGCCACCGGTGGCCAGCATCGGGTCCAGGATCAGCGCATCGCGCTCCTCGAGGCGGCCGGTCAGGCGTTCGAAGTAGGGCACCGGCTGCAGCGTTTCCTCGTCGCGCTGCAGGCCGACCACGCTGACCCGGGCTGCCGGGATCAGCGACAACACGCCGCTGAGCATGCCCAGGCCGGCGCGCAGGATCGGCACCACGGTGATCTTGGCACCGGCGATGCGCTGCACCGTCACCGGGCCGGACCAGCCCTCCATGGTGTGCGATTCGGTGTCCAGGTCGGCGGTGGCCTCGTAGGCCAGCAGCGTGCCCAGTTCGTTGGCCAGTTCGCGGAAATCCTTGGTGCTGAGCGCAGCGTTGCGCATCAGGCCGATCTTGTGCTGCACCAGCGGATGGCGCACTTCGACGATGTTCATGGGGGGCGGGAAAGGGGAAAGGCAGAGGCCTGTATTCTGCCGCAGCCCGTCGGTCGCGGCCAGCGCGGGGACGCGTCGCCGGATCCGGTGCCCCGGTGTCATGCCGGTGAAACCTCGCCGACATACCTTGCCCTCCCATTCTTCACACCGAATGGGGACACCCGTGCAGACCAAGACACCGTTGGCGATTGCCATCACCTTGACCCTGGCAATGGGGGTTGCTGCACCGCTGCATGCCGCCGGGCAGGACGTGGCCGCCACCAGTGCCCTCGCCGCCGATGCCACCGACCTGGACCGCATCGAAGTGCGTGCCCAGCTGGAATCGCAGATCCGCGCGGTGGACCTCAAGCGCAGCAGCGATGCCATCGAAGACGCCGTGTCTTCCGATGCGCTGGGCCAGTATCCGGACAAGAACGTGGCCGAATCGCTGCAGCGCCTGCCCGGTGTCAGCGTCACCCGCGACCAGGGCGAAGGGCGCTTCGTGGTGGTGCGTGGCCTGGACGCCAACCTCAACAGCGTCAGCATCGACGGCATCGCGGTGGGCACGCCGGAGGATTCCAGCCGCGCCGCGCCGCTGGACGTGATTCCGTCCGATTCCACCGAGCGCCTGCGCGTGGTCAAGTCGCCGACCCCGGACATGCCCGGCGATGCCATCGGCGGTGCGATCCTGGTCGAGTCCGCATCGGCCTTCGACCGCGATGGGCGCAGCCTGCGCGGCAAGATCGAAGGCAGCCACCAGCCGCTGTCCGGCCACACCAGCCCGAAGGCGGCGATCAACTACAGCGAGGTGTTCGCCGATACCTTCGGCGTGGCACTGGGCGTGAATTACCAGAACCGCAAGTTCGAATCGGACAACACCGAAGTGGAGTACGACGGCGAAGACGATGCCACGCCGGGCGATGTCACCGCGATCAACCTGCAGCGCCGCAAGTACGAAATCGAGCGCAAGCGGATCGGCGCCAACCTCAACTTCGACTGGCGTCCCAGCGAAGGCAGCAGCTACTACCTGCGCACGCTGTACAGCCGCTTCGACGACGCGGAAACGCGCCAGCGCACGATCTTCAACTTCGAAGATGCCGACGTGGTGGCCACCGGCAACGACCAGTTCCGGCTGGATGACCTGCCTTCCGATGCGATCCAGAAGCGCATGCGCTACCGCACCAAGGAAGAAAACACCTTCGCTGCGAGCCTGGGCGGCGAGAACCGGCTGACCTCTGCGGTGGTCGACTACAAGGTGGGCTACACGAAGACCGAAGAACGCGTGGACGATGAGATGGAGGCACGCTTCGAGCTCGATGCCGACGACCTGTCCGGCACCCTGGACCAGCGCAGCCGGCTGCCGCGCTACACACTGTCCAACAACGACTGGATGGACAACGCCAACTTCGCCTACGACCGCATGATCCTGTCGCCCAAGCGGGTGGACGACAACGAACACAGCGCGCAGGTCAACGTGCGTTTCGACGCCGACAACGCCAGCTACAAGATCGGCCTGCTCGGGCGCTGGCGCGAGCGCGACGTGGACGTCAACGAAGTGGAGCTGCGCCGCGGGCCGGCGATCGACCTGGACAGCTGGGCCACCGGCGCGCCCGAACATCGCCACGGGTCGTTGGGGCAGGGCATGAGCTCGGCGCTGATGCGCCGCTACTGGGCCGCAAACAGCGGCCTGTACAGTGCACGCCCGCAGGAGACCGGGGCCAACGCAGTGACCTCGCTGGAAGAGGACTACAGCGCCAGCGAAGACATCTTCGCCACCTACGCGATGGGCACCTGGGACATCGGTGCGCTGCGCATCATCGGCGGCGTGCGCGTGGAGAACACCCAGTTCAGCGCGGTCGGCAACCAGGTCGACGTGGCCGAAGACGAGCGCAGCTTCACCGTCACCCCGCGCGTGGCCAACCGCAGTTACAGCAACGTGCTGCCCGGCCTGCACCTGCGCTACGACGCGGCCGATGACTGGGTGCTGCGGGCATCGGCCAACAAGACGGTCTCGCGTCCGTCCTTCGGCGACATCTCCCCGCGCGTGGGTTACAGCCGCGGTGACGAGGAAGTGCGGCTGGGCAACCCGTCACTGGATCCGTACGAATCGACCAACATCGACCTGTCGGTGGAGAAGTACCTGGGCAGCACCGGCATCGTTTCGCTGGGCCTGTTCCACAAGTCCATCGACGGCTACATCGTGGAGACCGTCCGCCAGAACGATCCGGCCTACGAAGGCTTCGACGTGACCCAGGCGATCAACGGCGACAAGGCCACCGTGCGCGGCGCCGAGTTCAATTACCAGCAGCAGCTCGCGTTCCTGCCGCCGGGGCTGGATGGCCTGCTGGTGGGTGCCAGCGGCACCTGGCTGGATACCGATTTCGATCCGGGCCTGGCCGACCGCGCCGGCGATGATTTCATGCTGCCACGGGCGTCCAGGCATGTGTACAGCGCGCATGTCGGGTACGAAAAGTACGGCCTGAGCACGCGCCTTGCCGCGGTGTACCGCAGCGAATACCTCGACAGCATCGGCACCGGCCGTGCGTTCGACATCTTCGTCGCCCCGCACACCCAGCTCGATTTCTCGCTGGACTACACGTTCAGCCCCCGCGTCAGCCTGTATTTCGAGGCACAGAATCTGTTGGACAAGCCGCTTGAGCTTTACCAGGGCACGCGCTCGCGCACCCTGCAGCTGGAAGAATACGGCCGCACCTATGCGGTCGGCCTGAAGGTGTCGCTGTGATGGCGCGGCGCATGCTGCTGGCCAGCGCGGTGACGCTGGTGCTGGCGGCCGCTTGCACGCGCACCCCGCCGATTGCGCCGCCGGGCAACGCCGCCGCCGCCAGGGCGCCTGCCGCCGGGGAGGCCAGCGCCGAACGCCAGGTCGCCACGCTGGCCGAAGCCTTCCTGACCCCGATGACCCCGGATGACAACATCGATTCCCCGGCGGCCTGGACGGCACCGGACGGCAAGACCTGGCTGATCGCCACGGCCAAGGCCACCGACAAGCTGGTGGTGTACGACGGCAGCACCGGCGCGTCGCTGCGCGAGGTCGGCAGCCACGGTACCGCGCTGGGCCAGTTCGATCGCCCAAACGGCATCTCGGTGACCGATGACCTGCTGTGGATCGTCGAGCGTGACAACCACCGCGTGCAGGTGTTCTCGTTGCCGGACTTCACTGCGCTGGCGGTATTCGGTGCCGACGACCTGCGCAAGCCGTACGGCCTGTGGGTGGACAAGCGCGCCGATGGCTATGCGGTGTACGTGACCGATTCCTGGGACAACGGCGAGGACGCGCAGGGCAAGGACATCCTGCCGCCACTGGCCGAGCTGGACAAGCGCGTGCGCCAGTACCACGTGCGCCGCGATGGCGCGGAGGTGACCGCCACGCTGGCCGCCAGCATCGGCGACACCAGCGAAGCCGGCGCGCTGCGCGTGGTGGAATCGATCTGGGGCGATCCGGCCAACGACCGCCTGCTGGTGGCCGAAGAGGACGAGACCTACGCCAGCGAGTTCAAGGTGTACACGCTGGCAGGCCGCTTCACCGGCACCACCTTCGGCCGTGATGTGTTCAAGGCACAGGCCGAAGGCGTGATGCTGCGTACCTGCGGCAAGGACGGCTGGTGGATCACCACCGAACAGGGCAAGGAGCGCAGCGTGTTCCATCTGTTCGACCGCCACAGCCTGAAGCTGGTGGGATCGTTCCAGGGCAACAAGGTCGCCAATACCGATGGCATCTGGATGATGCAGCAGGGCAGCCCGCGCTTCCCCCATGGCGCGCTGTATGCGGTGCACGATGACCAGGGGGTGGTCGCCTTCGACTGGGAACAGATCGCCAAGGCGCTGGCGCTGCCGCTGGAGTGCGCATCGTGATCGCGCGCCTCGCTTCCCTCGCGTTCGGCCTCGCACTGGCGCTGTCTGCCACCGCGGCGCTGGCCGACGACCTCGCCGCGCGCGTGGAGCCCAACAGCCAGGTGCCGGCGGGCAACCGCCACTATGCCGCCAGCGGCTTCCCGGACCGCATCGTCGCCTCGCCGGCGGCCGATGCCGCGCATGGATTCGCGGTGCGCTGGCGCACCGATGGCAGCGTGCAGGCGCCGCTGCTGGAAATCGCTCCAGCCGACGATACGCCCGGCTTCGGCCCCATCACCCGCGTCACCGCCAGCAGCCAGCCGCTGCAGACCGAGAACGGCCTGTCGCACCACCATCGCGCGGATGTGAGCGGGCTTGAACCCGGCACGCTGTACGTCTACCGCGTGCAGGGCAAGGACACCTGGAGCGCCTGGAACCAGTTGCGTACCGCGGGAAGCGCGGACCAGCCGCTGACCTTCCTGTACTTCGGCGATACCCAGAACAAGAACCTCAGCCATGTCACCCGGGTGGTGCGGGCGGCGCAGAAGGCCGCGCCGGAGGCCAACCTGAGCCTGTTCGCCGGCGACCTGGTCAGTGGCGGCTACGACGCCGATGACAGCGAGTGGGGCGAGTGGTTCGCCGCCACCGGCTGGCTGGCCCAGGAAACGATGCTGGCCCCGGCCATCGGCAACCACGAGTACTTCGAGGAATTCGAAGACACCCCGCAGGAGCGGCGGGTGATGGCGCGGCATTGGCCGGCCACGTTCGCACTGCCGGGCAACGGGGCCGAGGGCGCAGAGAAGAGCACCTACTGGTTCGACTACCAGGGGGTGCGCTTCGCCGTGCTGGATGGCACCTCGGCGATGGATCTCGGCACCGCGCAGGCGCAGGCGCGGTGGCTGGACCAGGTGCTGGCCAGCAATACCCAGCCGTGGACGATTGTAGTGGTGCACCAGCCGTTCTACTCACCGGCGCGGGGGCGCCACAACCCGGTGCTGCAGGAGGCCCTGCTGCCGGTGGTGCGCCGCCATGAGGTGGACCTGGTGCTGCAGGGCCATGACCACACCTATGGCCGCCGTGGCGAAGACGGCATGGCGACCCCGCAGTTCGTGGTCAGCAATGCCAGCCCGAAGCAGTACCGGCTGTCGAAGGAGGCCCTGCAGACCATGTCGCCGGTGGCCGAGGACACCCAGTTGTTCCAGGTGCTGCGCATCGATCCGCAACGCCTGCATTACGAAGCGCGTACGGTCACCGGCAAGCTCTACGATGCCTTCGAACTGGTCCGCCAGGCCGATGGCAGCACCAGGAAGGTGGAGCTGGAAGAAGGCCGCATCGCACCGCGGCGCTGCCTGCGCCCGCACGCGCCGACCGGCCGCAAGGACCGGTGCTGGGAATGAAGACCCCCATGCGCAACGCGTTGCCGATGCTGGCACTGGCCGCCGGCCTGACCCTGATGGCCGGCGCCGCGATCGCCGCCGATACGGTGCTGCATCCGTTCCTGGCCGCGCAGCCGAAGCAGGCCCCGGAAGAAGCAAACCTGGCGGTGGAGATCCCGGCGGGCAGCTTCACCAAGTACGAAATAAAGCAGGACGGACTGCTGCATGTGGACCGCTTCCAGTCGATGCCGGTCGCCTACCCGGCCAACTACGGTTCAATGCCGCGTACGCTGGCCGGAGACAACGATCCGCTGGACGCGCTGGTGCTGACCCGCGAGCCGCTGCACCCGGGAGTGATCGTGCGCTTCCGGCCGATCGGCTACCTGAAGATGGTCGACGATGGCGAGCAGGACGAAAAGGTGATCGGCGTGCCGACCGACAAGGTCGATCCCAGCTACGCCCACGTCCGCGATCTGGATGATCTGGCGCCGATCGAGCGCCAGCGCATCGAGGCGTTCTTCCGCGTGTACAAGGACCTGCCCGAAGGCCGCAATCCGGTACAGCTGAGCGGCTGGGGCAATGCGGCCGAAGCGAAGGTGCTTATCCAGCAGTCGATGCAGCGTTTCGACGCCGCCCAGCCAGCGCCGACCCCGTCGGCTCTACAGCCAGGTCACGCGCCATCGCTATGATGGCGCTTCCTGTTTTTGTCCTGGATGCAGCGCGTGTCATCAGCCCTGGTGTGGTTTCGCCGTGATCTCCGCCTTGCCGACAATCCGGCCCTGCAGGCGGCGCTGGAGGCCGGGCATGACGTCGTGCCGGTCTACATCCATGCCCCGCACGAAGAGGGCAGCTGGGCACCCGGCGCGGCATCCAATGCCTGGCGGCACCGCTCGCTGGCCGCACTGGATGCAGACCTGCGCGCACGCGGCTCGCAGTTGGTATTGCGCCAGGGCGACAGCCTGGACGTGCTGCAGCAGCTGATCAGCGAAACCGGCGCCGAAGCGGTGTTCTGGAACCGCAAATACGAGCCGGCGACGCAACCGCGTGATGCGAAGATCAAACGCACGCTGCGCGAGCAGGGCCTGCAGGCAGACAGCTGCAACGGCAGCCTGCTGTTTGAACCGTGGGAGCTGGAAACCAAGCAGGGCGGTCCGTAC
Source organism: Stenotrophomonas chelatiphaga (assembly GCF_032054965.1). Taxonomy (NCBI): domain Bacteria; kingdom Pseudomonadati; phylum Pseudomonadota; class Gammaproteobacteria; order Lysobacterales; family Lysobacteraceae; genus Stenotrophomonas; species Stenotrophomonas chelatiphaga. The sequence continues at coordinate 76,824 of NZ_DAMBRS010000001.1, forward strand.
AAGGTGTTCACCCCCTTCTGGCGCAACGCACTGAGCAACTGGCGACTGCAGCCGGGCAGCGATGCGCCGGCCCGCTTGACCGCGCATGCCGTGCAGGGCGTCGCGCTGGATGCGTTGGGTCTGGCCCCCACGCTGGGCTGGGATGCCGGCTTCTGGGAGCACTGGCAGCCCGGCGAGGCCGGCGCGCGCGAGGCGCTGACCGTGTTCGTCGATGGCGCGCTGCACGGCTATCGCGAGCAGCGCGACCTGCCGGACCGCGTCGGCACCTCGTTGCTGTCACCGCACCTGCATTTCGGCGAGATCGCGCCGTGGCGCATCGTGCATGCGCTGGAAGCCGAGCGCACCGCCGGCCGCAGTGCCGACATCGATGCCTACATCCGCCAGCTCGGCTGGCGCGATTTCGCCCATCACCTGCTGCACCATTTCCCGAAGACCAGCGACGAAAACCTCAACCCCCGTTTTGATGGATTTGCCTGGGCCACGCCCAGCGCCGCCGACCTGCAGGCGTGGCAGCAGGGCCGCACCGGCGTGCCGATCGTCGATGCCGGCCTGCGCCAGCTCTGGCATACCGGCGCGATGCACAACCGGGTGCGGATGATCGTGGCCAGTTACCTGTGCAAGCACATGCGCGCGCACTGGATCATCGGCGCGCGCTGGTTCTGGGACACCCTGGTCGATGCCGACCTGGCCAACAATTCGATGGGCTGGCAGTGGGTGGGCGGCACCGGCGCCGATGCCGCGCCGTATTTCCGGGTGTTCAACCCGGTGACCCAGTCCGAGAAATTCGATCCGCAGGCGCGTTACATCACGCGCTGGGTACCCGAACTGGCCGCGCTTCCGGTCAAGGCCCGTTTTGCACCCTGGCAGCACCCCGCGCTGCTGGCGGACAAGGCGCCGAACTACCCGCGCACACCGCTGGTGGATCTGGCGGAAGGCCGCGACGCGGCGTTGGCTGCGTATCGACGCACCGGGGCGGAGTAGGGCGCTTTTGCACGCCGTCGGGAACAAGCTGAACGGGGCACCGGCCGCAGTCAGGACCCTCATCCCCGCATCGCATCAGGCTGTATATGCTCACCCCGACGCACGCCGGACCAGCCGGCTTCCAAGGAGAACTCCATGATCCGTTCCGCTCCCCGCAATGTGGCCCTTGCCCTGATGACCGCCGCAGCGCTCAGCGCCTGCGCCACCGGCGGTTCCTACGTGCAGAGTGACCAGTACGGCAATGAAACCCAGCAGCAGAACCGCACCGGCCGCAACGCCCTGATCGGCACCGCGGTGGGTGTCGCAGCCGGCCTGTTGACCGGTGGCAGCGCGACCGAGCGCCGCCAGCACGCCATGATCGGCGCCGGCATCGGTGCGCTCAGTGGCGCCGCCGTAGGCCAGTACCAGGACCGCCAGGAACGCGCGCTGCGCGAGCGTACCGCCAACACCGGTATCGACGTGGTGCGCCAGGGCGACAACATCAGCCTGAACCTGCCTGACGGCATCACCTTCGATTTCGGCAAGTCGGCGCTGAAGCCGCAGTTCTACGGCTCGCTCAACGGCGTGGCCAGTACGCTGTCCGAGTACAACCAGACGATGATCGAAGTAGTCGGCCATACCGACAGCATCGGCAGCGATGCGGTGAACAACCGGCTGTCGAAGGAGCGCGCCGATGCCGTGGCGTCCTACCTGACCGCGCAGGGTGTGCAGCGCGCGCGTATTGAAACGCTGGGTGCCGGCAAGGCCTATCCGATCGCCGACAACAGCACCGACGCCGGTCGCGCACAGAACCGCCGTGTTGAAATCCGTGTGATTCCTCTGCAGCAGTAACGCCCAGCGTTGTTGCGGTTGCTGCTTCGGCCGCAACAGAATGCCGCCTTTGCAGGCGGCATTTTTTTGGATGACGGCCAGCGGCCGTCACTACCGAAGCGGATGACGGCCAGCGGCCGTCACTACCGGTCAGGCGGCGACCACTTCCAGGATCCGCTTTCCTTCCGCGGCGGCCTCGGCTTCGGCTTTCTCGGTCTGTTGCTGTGCGTACTTCGCCGCCGGGCACTGCGCCATCATGTAGTTGGCGTCGAAGTTCAACTTTTCGACCAGGAAATCCACGAACGCACGTACCTTCGGCGACACCAGCTTGCCGCCGGCGAATACCGCGTTGAAGTCCACTTCCGGGCCGGTCCAGCCGGCCAGCACGCGCCGCACCATGCCGGTTTCGATGAACGGCTTGGCCATCACGTCGCCGGTCAGCAGCAGGCCTTCGCCGCACACCAGTGCGCCATTGAGCGCGGACACATCGTTGGCCACCATCAGCGGGGTGACCGGGAAATCGCGCAGCTCGCCGCCGTTCTCGCCCAACTGCCAGGTTATCCGGTTGGGATGGCTGTGGTACGCCTTGCGCATGGCCAGGATGCGATGGAACTGCAGCTCGTCCGGGTGCAGCGGCTCGCCATGGCGTTCGATGTAGGCCGGGCTGGCGAACACCTGCGTACGCAGGGTGCCCAGCTTGCGCGCCACCAGGTTGGAATCAGGCAGCGAGCCCACGCGCAGCGCCAGGTCGGCCTCGCCGGCGATCAGGTCCAGCTTCTCGTTGCCCAGGTGCATGTCCAGGCGGATTTCCGGATACATCGCATGGAACTGACCCAGCAGCGGTGCGATCCAGGTAATGCCCAGCGAATAGGGCACGGTGAAGCGCAGCCAGCCGCGCGGGCCGGACTGCAACTGGCTGACCGCACTCTCCGCCTCCTCCAGTTCGCGCGCGATGCGCTGGCAGTGCTCGTGGTAGATCGAGCCGGCCTCGGTGAGGCCCAGGCGGCGCGTGGTCCGGTGCAGCAGGCGCGCGCCGAGCCGCGTTTCCAGTTCCTGCACCTTGCGGCTGACGGTGGTCTTGGGAAGGCCGAGCGATTTAGCTGCAGCAATAAAACTGCCTTGCTCGACCACTTTGACGAAGATCAGCGTTTCGTTGAGATCGTGGGACATGGTCGAATTCCTGGACGTCGGGGACGGGACTATCGTGACAAAAAGATTGGACCGGGTGCGGGATGATTATTCCCCTAAAAGAGGACTAATCAAGTAGGAGTTAGAAGCGCACCATGGCGCCATTCCCGAATCGGAGGCCATCAGCCATGAGCCTGCGCAACATTCTCAACCTCTTCCGCTCCGCCGACCAGGACACCCTGGACCAGGCGATGACGGTCGAAAATCGTCCCAGCTCCTTGGTTAACAAGGATTTTCGGGAGTTTACCGCGGTCCCGCGCCAGCAGCGCGGTGGTGCCCTGCGTATGCGCCCGCGTGGCATGGATCGCCTGGGTCGTATCGGTATTGTCCCGCAGATGGGAGGAAATATCCCGTGAACGGGACGCTGGCACCGGAGGTCCTCGTCCTCGGCGGCACCGGTGCCGTGGGCCAGGGCGTGGTCGGTGCATTGCTGGAAGCCGGCAGCCCGGTGCTGGTGGTCGGCCGCGATCCGGGCCGGCTGGCCGCACTGCGGCTGCAGTTCGACGACGAGCCTGGCCTGGAGACGATGCTCGGCTCGCTGGCCGATGACGCGTCGGCCAAAGTGGTCGCCGACCGCGTGGCGGCGCGCCAGCGCCCCCTCGGTGCGGTGGTCGCCGCGCTCGGTGGTCCGTATGCGCGTGGCCGGGTCATCGACCGTCCCGGCGATGCGCTGATGCAGACGCTGCAGTTGGACCTGATGCCGCACGTGCATGCGGTCCGCCACCTGTTGCCGCTGCTGCAGGACCACCACCACCCGCGCCGCTTCGTGATGATCGGAAGCCCCGCCGGCCTCAAGCCGTGGGCCGCGCATGGTGATTCGTCGATCACCGCCGCAGCGCTGCGCATGTACGCCCAGGTGGTGCACCAGGAAGCGCAGGCGATCGGCGTGCGCGCGCAGCTGCTGGAAGTCGGTGCGCCGGTGTGCACGCCCAGCAATGCGGCCAACGCCTGCATCGAGTGGCCGAGCGCGCTGCTGGTCGGCCGGCGCCTGGTCTCGCTGCTGGACCAGTGCCACGACAACCGCGCCATCGTGCGCTGCGATTCACGCGATGCGCAGCTGCCACGCGGGCTGCTGCAGCTGGACGCGCCGCCGCGCTGGCGCGAATCGGCCGGGAGTGCTTGACCTCAACCTTTGTTGAGGTCGCACCATTCCCCGGCCGCCGGCCCGACCGGCACCCCGAAAGACAGAACACCCGTATCACCACCCCCTACGGATACATGCCATGAACACCATGATGCCCCTCCACCGCACCACCCGCCGCGTGGCCTTCGCCACGGTTTCGGCGTTGGCCCTGGCGATCCTGACTGCCTGCAGTGGCAGCCACGCCGAAGAAGCCGGCGCACCGCCCGCCCCGGAAGTCAGCGCCGCGCCGGTGCTGGTCAAGCAGGTCAGCCAGTGGGACGAGTTCAGCGGGCGCGTCGAAGCGGTCGAGAACGTCGACCTGCGTCCACGTGTCTCCGGCTACATCGACAAGGTCAACTACATCGAAGGCCAGGAAGTGAAGAAGGGCGATGTGCTGTTCACCATCGATGCCCGCAGCTACCAGGCCGAGTACGACCGCGCCCGTGCCGAAGTCGCCCGCGCCCGCACCCAGTCCACGCTGGCCCGCGGCGAGTCCGATCGCGCCAAGCGGCTGTCCGAACAGCAGGCCATCTCCACTGAAACCTGGGAACAGCGCCGCGCGGCGTCCGACCAGGCCGGTGCGCAGGTGCAGGCCGCGCAGGCGGCACTGGATGCAGCCGCGCTCAACCTGGAGTTCACCAAGGTGCGCGCGCCGATCAACGGCCGTGCGGGCCGTGCGATGGTCACCGCCGGCAACCTGGTCAGTGCTGGCGATGCCGCAAGCGTGCTTACCACGCTGGTATCGCTGGACAAGGTGCACGTGTACTTCGATGCCGACGAAGCGACCTTCCTGCGCTATGCGCAGATGGCGCGCAAGGGCGAGCGTCCGAGCGAGCGCGATGCGTCGCTGCCGGTACGCATCGGCCTGAGCGGCGAGCAGGGCTTCCCGCACGAAGGCAAGGTCGACTTCCTGGACAACCAGGTGACCCGCAGCACCGGCACCATCCGCGTCCGCGCGCTGCTGGACAACGCCGATCGTGAGTTCACCCCGGGCCTGTTCGCCCGCGTGCAGCTGCTCGGCAGCGGCCAGTTCCAGGCCATGCTGATCGACGACCGCGCCGTGCTGACCGACCAGGACCGCAAGTACGTCTACGTGGTCGACAAGGACGGCAAGGCACAGCGTCGCGACATCGCGCTGGGCCGCAGTGCCGAAGGCCTGCGGATCGTGGAGAACGGACTGGCGGCCGGCGACAAGGTGATCGTCGACGGCGTGCAGAAGGTCTTCATGCCCGGCATGCCGGTCCAGGCCAAGCCGGTGGCCATGCAGTCGGGCAGCGCACCTGCCGCTGCACCTGCAAAGGCCCCCGTCCCGGCACCCGCACCGGCACGTGTGGGTAGTGAAACCGCCGCACTGAACTGATCCATCCGGCCAGCGTCACCGCGAACCCCGATCCCCTGCCAGCACGGCAGGGGCAGGGTGGCTGCACCCCCACGCCGGCCAAACCCAAGGACATTCCCATGGATTTCTCCCGCTTTTTCATCGACAGGCCGATCTTCGCGGCGGTGTTGTCGATCATCATCTTCGCCGCCGGCCTGATCAGCATCCCGCTGCTGCCGACCGGTGAATACCCCGACGTCGTCCCGCCTTCGGTGGTGGTGCGCACCGTGTACCCGGGCGCCAACCCGAAAGTGATCGCAGAAACGGTGGCCACGCCGCTGGAAGAAGCGATCAACGGCGTGGAGGACATGATGTACATGAAGTCCGTCGCCGGTTCCGACGGCGTGCTGCAGATGACCATCACCTTCCGCCCGGGCACCGACCCGGATGCGGCCGCGGTGAAGGTGCAGAACCGCGTGGCGCAGGCCCAGGCGCGTCTTCCCGAAGACGTGCGGCGCCAGGGCGTGACCACGCAGAAGCAGTCGCCGACTTTCCTGATGGTGGTGCACCTGACCTCGCCGAATGGAAAGTACGACACGCTGTACCTGCGCAACTACGCCCGCCTGCACGTCAAGGACGCGCTGTCGCGCATCCAGGGCGTGGGTGATGCACAGATCTTCGGTGGCGGTGACTACGCCATGCGTGCCTGGCTGGACCCGGACAAGATCGCCGCGCGCGGGCTGACCGCCAGCGACGTGGTCGGCGCGATGCGCGAGCAGAACGTGCAGGTGTCGGCCGGCCAGCTCGGTGCCGAACCGATGCCCAACAGCCAGTTCCTGACCCTGATCAATGCGCAGGGCCGGTTGAAGAGCGAGCAGGAATTCAACGACATCGTGCTCAAGAGCGGCGTTGACGGTGAAGTGGTGCGCCTGTCCGATGTCGCCCGGCTGGAACTGGGTGCCGGTGACTACACCCTGCGTTCGCAGCTGGATGGCAAGAACGCGGTGGGTATCGGCATCTTCCAGGCACCGGGTGCCAACGCGCTGGAAATCCGCGATGCCGTCATGAACACCATGGACGAAATGCAGAAGACCTTCCCGGCCGACGTCAAGTACGAAGCGGTGTATGACACCACCATCTTCGTGCGCGACTCGATCAAGGCGGTGGTGTCCACCCTGCTGGAAGCCATCGCGCTGGTGGTGCTGGTGGTGATCCTGTTCCTGCAGACCTGGCGTGCCTCGATCATCCCGCTGATCGCCGTGCCGGTGTCCATCGTGGGCACGTTCGCCGCGCTGTACCTGCTGGGCTTCTCGATCAACACCTTGAGCCTGTTCGGGCTGGTGCTGGCGATCGGCATCGTGGTCGATGATGCGATCGTGGTGGTGGAGAACGTCGAGCGCAACATCGAAGAAGGCCTGTCGCCGACCGCGGCGGCCCACCAGGCGATGAAGGAAGTATCCGGCCCGATCGTCGCCATCGCGCTGGTGCTGTGCGCGGTGTTCGTACCGATGGCCTTCCTGTCCGGTGTCACCGGCCAGTTCTACAAGCAGTTCGCGGTCACCATCGCCATTTCCACGGTGATTTCGGCGATCAACTCGCTGACCCTGTCGCCGGCCCTGGCCGCGCGCCTGCTCAAGCCGCACGACGCGGCCAAGGATGCGCCGACGCGCATCATCGACCGCCTGTTCGGCTGGATCTTCCGTCCGTTCAACCGCTTCTTCAAGTCCAGCTCGGAAAAGTATGAGCGCAGCGTGTCGAACATCCTCGGCAAGCGCGGCGCGGTGTTCGTGGTGTATGCCCTGCTGCTGGTCGGCACCGGGGTCATGTTCAAGCTGGTCCCGCCGGGCTTCATCCCCACCCAGGACAAGTTGTACCTGATCGCCGGCGTGAAGCTGCCGGAAGGTTCTTCCATCGCCCGTACCGACGCGATGCTGAAGAAGGTCGCGCAGATCGCCATGGAAACCGACGGCGTGGCGCACACCATTTCGTTCCCGGGCCTCAATGCACTGCAGTTCACCAATACGCCCAACACCGGCGTGGCCTTCGTGCCGCTGAAACCCTTCAGTGAGCGCAATGGCCGCACCGCTGCGCAGATCAACGCGGAGATCAACCAGAAGATCGCCGCGCTGCAGGAAGGCTTCGCGTTCTCGATGATGCCGCCGCCGATCCTCGGGTTGGGCAACGGCAACGGCTACCAGATGTTCATCGAAGACCGCGGCAACCTGGGTTACGGTGCGCTGCAGACGGCCGTGCAGACCATGCAGGGTGCTGTTTCGCAGACCCCCGGCATGGCCTTCCCGATCACCAGCTACCAGGCCAACGTGCCGCAGCTGGATGCCGAAGTGGACCGCGTCAAGGCCAAGGCCCAGGGCGTGCAGCTGACCGAACTGTTCGATACGCTGCAGACCTATCTCGGTTCGTCCTATGTCAACGACTTCAACCAGTTCGGCCGTACCTGGCAGGTGATCGCCCAGGCCGATGGCCAGTTCCGTGACAGCGTGGAAGACATCGGCCGCCTGCGTACCCGCAACGACCGTGGCGAAATGGTGCCGATCGGTTCGATGGTCACCGTCAAGCAGACCTTCGGCCCGGACCCGGTGCTGCGCTTCAACGGCTACCCGGCCGCCGACCTGGCCGGTGAAACCGATCCGCGCCTGCTGTCGTCCACCGAAGGCATGGCCAAGCTGAGCGAGATCGCCGCCCAGGTGCTGCCGCCGGGCATGGTCACCGAATGGACCGACCTGAGCTACCAGCAGGCCACCCAGGGCAATGCGGCGCTGATCGTGTTCCCGGTGGCGGTGATGCTGGCCTTCCTGGTGCTCGCCGCGCTGTATGAAAGCTGGTCGCTGCCGCTGGCGGTGATCCTGATCGTGCCGATGACCCTGCTGTCGGCGCTGTTCGGGGTGTGGCTGACCGGCGGTGACAACAACGTCTTCGTGCAGGTCGGCCTGGTGGTGCTGATGGGCCTGGCGTGCAAGAACGCGATCCTGATCGTCGAGTTCGCCCGCGAGCTGGAAATGGGCGGCAAGGGCATCGTCGAAGCGGCGCTGGAAGCCTGCCGCCTGCGTCTGCGCCCGATCGTGATGACCTCCATCGCCTTCATCGCCGGCACCGTGCCGCTGGTGCTGTCGCATGGTGCAGGCGCCGAGGTCCGCTCGGTCACCGGCATCACGGTGTTCGCCGGCATGCTGGGCGTAACGTTGTTCGGGCTGTTCCTGACCCCGGTGTTCTACGTGGCCCTGCGCAAGTTCGTCACCCGCAATGGCGGTGGCCAGCTGGTGACCCACGGCGAATCCACGCTGCATCACTGATCTGTTCCTCCCCGGTAGCCGCCGAGCAAGGCTCGGCGCTACCCCCCTGATCCAACCTGGAGCCACACAATGAACGCGAATACCAACAAGATCGCCCTGGTGACCGGCGCTACCCGGGGTATCGGCACCGAGACCGTGCGCCAGCTGGCGCAGGCCGGCGTGCACACCCTGCTGGCCGGCCGCAAGCGCGACACCGCCGTGGAGGTCGCACTGAAGCTGCAGGCCGAAGGGCTGCCGGTGGAAGCGATCGAGCTGGACGTCACCGATGACGCCAGCATCGCCGCTGCCGTCGAGCAGGTCCGCGCGCGCCACGGCCGGCTGGACATCCTGGTCAACAACGCCGGCATCCTGCTCGATGACATCAGCAAGGCACCGTCGCAGCAGTCGCAGGACGCCTGGCGCCGCACCTTCGACACCAACGTGTTCGCGCTGGTGGCGGTGACCCAGGCGTTCCTGCCGCTGCTGCGCGGATCGGCTGCTGCCCGCATCGTCAACGTGTCCAGCCTGCTCGGTTCGATCACCCTGCACAGCCAGCCGGGCTCGCCGATCTATGACTTCAAGGTGCCGGCCTACAACGTGTCCAAGAGCGCGGTGAACGCCTGGACCGCACAGCTGGCCTACGAACTGCGCGATACCGCGCACAAGGTCAATACCGTGCATCCGGGTTACGTAAAGACCGACATGAACGGTGGCGAAGGCGAAGTGGAGGTGTCGGTGGGCGCGCAGTCCAGCGTGCAGATGGCGCTGCTGGACGCCGATGGCCCGAACGGCAGCTTCACCTACCTGGGCGAGGTGCTGCCGTGGTGATCAAGACCCTGGTGGTCGCCCTGACCAGCGTGCTGCTGGCTGGCTGCGTGACCGTCGGACCCAACTACACGGCACCGGTGGAAGCGCCGGTGACCCTGCAGGGATCGGCGGCACCGGTGTACAGCACCGAGTCGCCGGTGGCGACCTGGTGGGCCCAGTTCGATGATCCGGTGCTGGAGGAACTGGTGCACCGCGCGCTGGCCGACAACCTTGATCTTCGTGTCTCGGTATCGCGCGTGCGGCAGGCCCGTGCGGTGTTCGTGGAAAGCCGGCTGGACCAGGCCCCGCACGTCACTGCGGGCGGCTCGTATGACCGCCGCAAGCAGCCCGATGCGCTGGCCGGTGGCGAACGTGTGTTCAGTGAAACCTACCAGCTCGGCTTCGACGCCGGCTGGGAGCTGGACCTGTTCGGTCGCCAGCGTCGCGCCGCCGAGGCGGCCCGCGCGGACCTGGATGCGGAGTGGGCCAACCTCGCCGACGCCCAGGTGCTGGTCGCTGCCGAAGTGGCACGCAACTACTTCGAACTGCGCGGCACGCAGAAGCGGATCGCGGTGGCCGAACAGACCCTGGGCAACCTGCGCGACACCCAGAAGCTGACCGAAACCCGCTGGAACCTGGGCGCCGGCAGTGAGCTGGACGTGCAGAGCAGCCGGGCGCGCTTGAAGGCCATCGAGGCCGACATCCCGCTGCTGGAAGTCGCCCAGACCCAGTCGCGGCATCGCCTGGCGGTGCTGCTGGGCCTGCGCCCGGATGCGCTGGACAGCGTGCTGGCCCCGCGCGAGGTGCCGGCCTTTGCCAAGGCATTGCCGCTGGGCGATACCCGCGAACTGCTGCGCCAGCGTGCGGACGTGCGCGTGGCCGAACGGCGGCTCGCCGCAGCCACGGCGCGTATCGGCGTGGCCACGGCGGATCTGTTCCCGCGGCTGTCGCTGACCGGCTTCGTCGGCTTCCTTGGCGGTGATGCCAGCGGGCTGGTCAACGGCAGCAACAAGGCGTGGTCACTGACCCCGTCGCTGAGCTGGGCTGCGTTCGATTTCGGCACCGTGCGTGCGCGGTTGAAGGCCAGCAAGGCCGAAGCCGATGGCGTGGCGGCGCAGTACGAACAGGCCGTGCTGCTGGCGTTGGAAGACACCGAAAACGCGTTGACCCGGTATGCCAAGCAGCAGGCCCGGCTGGCGATCGTCGCCGAGCAGGCGCAGGCCGCACGGCGTGCGGAAACGCTGGCGCAGATCCGCTATCGCGAGGGTTCGGAGGACTTCCTGACCCTGCTCGATGCGCAGCGCACGCAGCTGTCGGCCGATGATGCATTGGCCGCCGCCGAAGCAGAGGTCAACGTCAGCGTGGTCGGTGTGTACAAGGCACTCGGCGGCTGGGGCCAGGCAGCGCAGCCAACCATCGCGCTGGCCAACTGACCTGGCGGGGTGACGACCGTCGGTCGTGGGTGGGTGACGACCGTTGGTCGTCACGCCGTTGCGCCAGCGCCGGTAACACCCGGTAGTGACGGCCGCTGGCCGTCATGCCTTCATGCCGTTGGCTTACCGCGCATCCCACTCCAGCTCCACGACCAGCGGGAAATGATCGGACGGCAGGATGCCGTCCACCCGTGCATCCAGCGTAGCGAAGCTGCGCGCCTTGAACCCGCGCACCAGCACCCAGTCCAGTTCCGTGGTCGCCTTCCCGGTGAAATCGTGGAACGTCTTCTTCGGCCCCAGCGGTTCGGCGACCTGTGTGCGCGCATCCTGCAATGCCGTGGTGAACGCGGCATACGTAGGTCCGCCCGGTTCACTGTTGAAGTCACCGGTGACCACCACCGGGATATCGGCCGGCAGCGTTTTCAGGTGCGCCACGATCGCCTGCGCGCTGCGTACCCGCCGCGGCTCGTCCTCATCGCGGTAGGGCAGGTGGGTGTTGAACAGATAGAAGCGCCGTCCGTCTGCCACGCGGCGGAACAGCCCCCAGGTGACCATGCGCGGGAACAGGTTGCCCCAGCTGATGCTGCCCGGCACCTCCGGTGTATCGGAAAGCCAGAAGTTTCCAGACTGTTCAAGCGCCAGCGCCTTGCTGTCGTAGAACACGCCCATGTGCTCATCGCCATCGCCGCCACGCCGTCCTTCGCCGAACCACCGGTAGTCCGGCAACTGCGCGGCCACGTAGTCGGCCTGCTCCTTGACCAGTTCCTGGGTTCCCATCACATCCGGGTGCGCCGTGCGGATGGTCGCCACCAGCGCCTCGCGGCGGTCCGGCCAGCGTTTCTGCGGCGCGGTATCGGCGGGCGTGCGTACGTTGAAGGACATCACCTTCAGCGGCGCGGGCGGGGTAGCCGCCGCGGCCGGCAGCGCAAGCGCCAGCAGGAGCAAAGCGGCAGGGCGCCGCAGACGGTGCAACATGGGAATCCCTCCATTCCAGTCAGACAAGGTCGGGACAAGGTTCGCATGGAAGGGAAGGGACCGGATGTGCCGTTCCGGCTGGTTGGCGCATCACGCGGGCAATGCATCCCATCGCTGCACCAGCCCCACCAGGAACAGCAGCCCGTACACCAGGCAGATGGCCGAGCTGACCCAGACGAAACGTGCACTACGGCCATTGCCGACCAGCACGAACGGGCCCAGCAGCGCGCGCAGCAGGAATACGCTTGCGATGGCAACCAGCATCGGGCGCAGCAGGGGCAGGGGGGCGATCAGGCCCGCCCCGGACAGCGCATAGGCAGCCCATGCCAGCAGCACCACGCAGATCATGCTGGTCAGCGCCGCCGGAACGCGGCTGCCGCTGCGGGCTGCCGCCACGATACGGTCACCCGCGCCGCACCACTGGTAGCCCCGCGGGCCCTGCACGATCACCACCAGGTGCAGCAGCGCGGCCAGTGCGGTCAGTGCCGCGGCAACGACCAGCACGGGTACGTTGAAGGTGCCCATCAGTGGACCTGGTTCATGCGCGTTCCTGGACGTCTTCAAGCAGCGCCAGCCGTCCACTGCGGCCGCTCCAGCGCGCATGGTCCGGCAGCGGTTGCAGACGCTCCAGCAACACCGGCCAGCGCTGCGCCAGCAGGGCGTTCAGGGCCAGGAAGTGCTGGTTGCCCGCATCCAGCGCGTTGTCGGCGACGATCGCATCTTCCGGGCATTCCGGGACGCAGAGGCCACAGTCCACGCATTCCTGCGGATTGATGGCGATGAAATTGGGGCCGACGTGGAAGGCGTCGGTTGGACAGATGTCCACGCAAAGGGTGTGCCGGCACTGGATGCAGTTCTCGGTCACGACGTAGGTCATGGAGAATCTCCTGAAGATGAGGCAGTGACGCTGTTCAAGCGGTCAGCCCCCCGTCGATCACGAAGGTCTGGCCAGTCAGGTAGCCGGCGCTGGAGGACAGCAGGAAGTTGGCCAGCGCAGCCACCTCGCTGACCTCACCCAGGCGTTTGAGCGGGATGTCGGCGGTGATCGATCGACGTATGGCAGGATCGATCTGCTCTACCATCTCCGTTGCGATGAAGCCCGGGGCGATCGCGTTGACGGTGATCCTGAAGCGCGCCAGTTCCACTGCAAGGGTCCGCGTGATGCCGATCATCGCCGCCTTGGTCGCGGCGTAGCCGACCTGGCCCTTGTTGCCTCTCAGGCCGGTCACCGACGACATCTGGATGATCCGGCCCCGGCGCGCCGGAACCATGGCCGAGGACATGAAGCGGCTGAAGTAGATCGCCGAATCGAGGTTGGTGGCCACCACGTCGCGGTAGCGCTCCACGTCCAGGTTGAACATCAACTGGTCGCCGGTGATGCCCATGTTGTTGATCAGGCCGTACGGCTCGCCGAAGCGTGCGATGAGCTGCTCGCAGGCCTGCTCCACCGCGTCAGCGTCGCGGCCATCGCACTGGATGCCGTGCGCCTGCCCGCCCGCCTCGGCGACGTCCTGCTCGAGCTGTCCGGCCGCTTCGGCGGAGGACTGGTAGGTGAAGGCCACGGCATAGCCTTCGGCGGCGAGCGCCTTCACCAGGCCCTTGCCGATGCCGCGGCTGCCCCCGGTCACCAGCACCCAGGGGGTGTTGATTGAAGTGGTTGTCTGCATGTCGGTCTCCCGTTCGACTCGTTGTGAGGTGCGCTGCGCGTTGCTGGATCCTGCGGCGGTCATGCGCGGGCGGGCTGCCGGGTCCACTGCCTGGCAGTCATCTCCGCATAGCCGAATGCCGCTTCGTAACTGGGCCCGGCCACCCACGCGCTGAGGAAGTGGACGCCGCGTACCGGGAATCCATGGTGGAAGGTGTGGCCCTTCAGGCTGGTGCCGACCATCGCCCCGTAGCCCGAACCATCGGTGTTGTTGGTGAACCGGGCGTAGGTATGCGGCGTCGCGGTTTCGGTGTGCAGCACGTGTCCGCGCAGCGCGGGCGCCTGCCGCTGCAGCCGCTGCACCAGCATGGCCGCGGCGCGCGCCTTCTTTTCCCGATAGGCCGGCGTGCGCCGTGGCGGCCAGTGCGCGGCCGAGTCCAGCACGTTCAGGCACAGCACGTTGCCACCTTTGGCATCCAGCGCCCGGTAGTTGGTCACCTCCATGGGCGAACACTGCCAGTAAGCGTGCTCGCTGGCGGCCTCACCGGCGCCCGGCTGCATCGCGGCGCGGCGCGCGGCAACCGCCGCCGCCGGATCGTCGGCGAACAGCATCGATTCGGTATGTGCAACGCCCAGCGTGGACGGGTCCCCGTCGGTCACCAGGTAGACGGTAGTAGTAGAGCGGGCCGGCTTGAGCGCGGCCAGCCGGCTGATCGTGTCCTCCAGCGCCACCTCGCTGCCGAACAGGTTGCTCGCTGCATAGTGCGGAGAGGTGTTGATGTAGACCTGCCCGGCATGGAACGTGCCGCGCCGCGTGCGCACCCCGGTCACGCGTTCGCCGCCATCGGTGAGCACCTGTTCCACCGCCGTGCCGAGCAGCAGCTGGCCACCGGCATCGATCACCTGCTGCGCCAGCAGGTTGGACAGGTGCTGCGAGGAGCCGGTGACGTAAGCATTCCCACGGCACAACGTGGCGTACATCACGTGCAGGTAATACAGGTAACCCAGATCCTCCGGATACCCGCCCACGTAGATGCCCGGTGCGGCCAGCAGTTCGATCAGGAAGGGATCGTCGACCAGTTCGGCCAGGCCCTCATACACGGTCCTGGATTTCAGGTGGCGGTGCGCATGGCGCAGTTGCGCCATGTCCGGCTCGAAACTGCCGTCCTGCATCTGGAACTGGTGGTAGCCATTGCGACCATGGGTGAGCACCTGCTCGAAGAACGTGGCGATGCCGGCCGCCTGCCGCGGGAAGCGCGCGCTGAGCAGCGCCTGCACGCCGGCGGCATCGTTGGGCAGGAGCAGGGACTGGTCGACGTGCTGGGCGCAGAAGTAATCGGCAGGCCGTACCAGTCCCAGCGCGTCCTCCAGGCCCAGGCCGCGCAGGATGCGCAGCAGGTTGCCTCCTTCATCCATGCCGCTGAGCTTGTGCAGGCTGCAGTCGAAGGTGGCCTCCACGCGCGGGCGAGAGAACGTGGACGCATAGCCGCCCGGCACGATGTGCTTGTCGATCAGCAGCAGCCGCGCTGACGGATCACGCTTCACCAGCATGGCCGCGCAGGCCAGGCTGGTGATCCCGGCACCGACGAAGATGGCATCCCAGTGCTGCGCTGTCATCAGCGCAGGCCCAGTTTGTCCACCCACGCGTACAGCGCGGAGAAGCGCTGTGCGTTCAAGCGGGCGTTGTGCTGCGACCGCCATACCGCCTCGATCGCCGCAGCATCATCGGGCTGCACGGGGAATTCGAACGAGGTGTGCAGCGCGATCTCCGGATTGTAGGTGTACATGTCGATCAGCCGCGGGAAGATCTGCCGGCACATCGCACGGACCTGTTCGAGCTCCTGCGCGCTTGCGGTTTCGAAGTAGCACTCGGCGATCCACCTGCCGAAGGCGATATGCCGCGCTTCGTCGTGGTGGTGTGCGCGGAACAGGGTGCGGGTCATCGGCTCCACGTCCGGCCCCTGGCTCGTATGCATCGCGCCCATCTCCGCCACCCATTCCAGCAGCAGGGTGAACAGCACGCCGACCGGCGGTGGCATGGCCGGCAGCGTGTCGGTGAGCAGGGTGTACAGGCCCTGCGGTGGCTGGAACAAGGGCAGGCCGGCCTTGTCCATGAAGCGCTTGAAGGTCAGCGTATGGACGATTTCCTCCTTGGAGAACACCATCAGGTATTCCTGCAGCTCCGGCGCGATGCGTGCGTGGTCACGGGTGATGTAGCCCATGTACAGCGGTGGCAGGGTCTGTTCCAGCCAGATGAACATGGAGATATCGCGCGCGGTTTCCAGCCAGGCCAGTTCGAGCCGGTTGTCCTCGGTCAATGCCTCGGCGAAGGGCGTGCCGGTGATCCAGAGGTGCTCCAGGTGCTTCGGCGCGATGCTTTTGTCGACGGGTTCGTGCCACGGCAACACCGTGGCGTGGTCCATCGTGTCCAGGTGCGAAGCTTCACTTAGGCGGAGCACTTTCCCGATCCGGGCAGGGGTGAGGGTGAGCGTGGTTTCAGTCTGCATGGTGGTCCTTTGCGGCGCGTTGGTCAGGCGGTGAGGAACACGCGGTCAAGCCGGCGCCTGCGCTGCCTGGGTGAGCCCCAGGATGTAGTCGCAGAGCGCCTGCAGCGTGCTGATGTCGCCGCTGGCGAAGGCCTTGGGATCCATTGACACGCCAAGCTTCTTCCTCACCACCACCTGCATTTCCACGAAGTCGAGGCTGTCCAGGTCCAGTGCTTCGATCGTGCTCTGCGGGGTGATGTTCTCGATCTCGTCATCCTTCAGTTCCAGGATCAGTTCGCGGATGATGTTGAAGACGGATTCAGTGGTGTTCATGGGTATCGTTCTCCTGTGGGTGGGCCAGTTTCCGGATCATCAGGCCCAACGTGATGGTCATGACGTGGCGCTGCTGCAGGTGCACGCCAAGCTCGAGCGTGCCCACTGCTTCATCGTCACTTTCGACCAGGTCGATGTTGTCGATCTGGTAATCGACGACGGGGGGAAGCGCACCGGCGAGGCAGAGTTCGCCGGCGAATACGGTCTGGTGCGTGGTCTGCACCAGCAGGTGCGAGGTCAGGGTGTGGATGAGGTCGAGCGGGTCGTCCAGCCGCAAGGCGGGTCCAAGCCGATCGAATACCGTGCCGAGGCGGTAGCGGACGAAGTCACCGAATACCAGCGCATCGAGCGCGACCCATCGATCCAGCTGTTTGCCGAGGCCGCCTTCGAACTGGTGCAGCCACGCAGCGGTTTCGCCCACCGGAAGGGTGATGCGCTGCGCATCGGAGTCCCAGGCAGGCGGTTCGATGCGGCGTGCACTGCCGATGAAATGTTCCGCATCGCCCGTGCAGGGACGCAGCTTGAATGCGGTACGGCCTACCCGAGGGACCAAGGCCAGGCTGACGTCGCGGTCGCGCAGGACCGGCGCCTTCAACAGCGATTTGAAATGGATCCAGGGTGCGGCGTCCTGCCCCGGTTCCGCTGCCGCTGCCCGCCCCAGCGCCTGTTTGATCGGCAGCATCGCCAGCATCCCGTGGACCACCACGTCGGCGGCATTCATGCGCAAGGCCGCTTCGCGGTCGAAATGGATGGGGTTGCGGTCGCCGGAGAGCCGCGCCCAGGCCTCGATGTCGTGGCTGTCGAAACGAAGGTCCATGCTTACTCCGCCCGGGCGATCATCACGCCCGCGTTGGCGCCGCCGAAGCCGAAGCTCAGGTTCAAAGCGTTGTGGATGTCCTGGTCGTGCAGGTGCTGGTTGGGCACGTAGTCCAGATCGCACTCGGGGTCGGGGCGGTCCAGGTGGATGGTGGCGGGGATGGTGCGATGGGCGATGGCCTTCAGGCACAGCACCGCCTCCAGCGCGCCGGCCGCACCGATCAGGTGGCCGGTATAGGACTTGGTGCTGGACATCGGAATCGCATGTGCGGCCTGGCCCAGTGCTTCCTTCAGCGCGTTGGTTTCATTGACGTCATTGAGCGGCGTGGAGGTGCCGTGCAGGTTCACGTAGCCGATGTCTTCGGGGGCCACGCCCGCCTGCGCGCACACCTGGCGGATCACCTGCACGCGTGCCTGCATGTCCTCGGCCGGTGCGGTCATGTCATAGGCGTCGGAGAAATTCGCATAGCCGGTGATCTCCCCCAGGATGCGGGCGCCACGCTGCCGTGCCAGTTCGTAGTCCTCCAGGCACAGCACCGCTGCGCCTTCGGACAGCACGAAGCCACTACGGTCCTGGCTGAAGGGACAGCAGGCGCGCCGGATGTTCTCCTGCTCTTTGCTCAGGGCTTGGATCACATCGACCGACCAGACGTTGAACTGTTCTTTCAACGACTCGCTGCCGCCGGCCAGCATGACCTTGGCGCGTCCGCTGCGGATGGCCTCGTAGGCTTCGCCGATGGCGATGGTGCCGGTCGCGCAGGCGGCCACCGGGCTGTTCTGCACGCCACGGAAGTTCCAGTTCATGGTGACGCCGGCGGTTGCCGCGTTGCACATCGACATGACCGTGGCGAACGAGGTCGCCACGCCGGTCTGGCGGTAGTCATTGTTGTTGTCATTGGCGGTATCCAGGCCACCCCAGCCGGTGCCGAGCATCACGCCACGTTCGAACGGCGTGCAGATCTCGTCGAGCGTGGTTTCGCCGAATGCCATGCGGATGGCCTCCTCGGCCGCGACCAGGCAGTACTTGGCGAACAGCGGCAGCATCTTGGACGTCTTCTTCGGGAACGGCCGCATCTGCTCACGCCCGAAGTCATCGATGAAGCCGAAATAGCGCGCGGTGATGGCGGGATCGTCGTGGGTATACCGCTTGTAACCGACGCGGTAGGCCATGATCGCCTGCCAGATCGCGTCGGCGCTGGTGCCCATCGAGCTGATGGCGCCGTAACCGGTAACGGCGACGCGGCGCGGCGGTGGGGTAACGGGTTTATCCATGGTGCTGGTCTCCTGCAGCAAGGGAGATGGGGCGTCGCCGCGTGGTGGCGGCAAGCGAGAATCAGGCATCTGCGAAGGCGCGTTCCACGACGTAGTCGCCGGCGTGACCGCGTCCCGGGGAAACGGCGAAGCCACGGGCATCGAGCAGGGCGCGTGTTTCTGCCAACATGGCCGGCCCGCCGCAGATCATCACCCGGTCGTTGTGCGGCGAAAGCGCAGGCAGGCCAAGCGCATCGCCAAGCCGGTCATCGGCGATCAGGTCGGTGATGCGGCCCTGGTGCAAGAAGGGCTCGCGGGTGACGGTCGGGTAATACAGCAGTTTCGAACGGACCGCCTCGCCGAGATGATCATGGCGCGGCAACTCGTGCTGGAGATAATCGCGATAGGCGAGGTCGGCGGCCACGCGCACGCCGTGCATGAGCACCACTTTTTCGAATGCGTCATAGGTTTCCGGGTCGCCTGCCAGGCTGAGGAACGGAGCCAGTCCGGTGCCGGTGCAGAGCAGGTAAAGCACCCGGCCTGGCCGCAGGTCGGAAAGGATCAAGGTGCCGGTCGGTTTGTTACCCACCAGCACCCCATCGCCAGGCTGCAGGTGTTGGAGTTCAGTGGTAAGCGGGCCGCCGGGCACCTTGATGCTGAAGAACTCCAGATGTTCTTCATGGCTGGGACTGGCCAGGCTGTAGGCGCGCATCAGCGCACGCCCTTCGCGTTGCAGTCCCACCATCACGAACTGGCCACTTTCAAACCGGAATGACGGCGAGCGTGTGGTGGTGAAACTGAAAAGGCTGTCATTCCAATGACGCACGGCGAGGACGCTTTCTACCCTGTTTGATTTTCCTGCAACCGGTGTCGATGTGTTTTCCCGCGCGGGAAAGGCGTGGGCCGAATACTGCACAACGTCTGGAACATTCATTCAAACTGTGACCGCATGAATGTAGGAAGTGCGACCTTAGTTTTGGAGTCGCGCGCCGGGTGTGCGGCCGGTCACAGTGCTGGTCGTCAAGGTATATACATAAAGTTCAAGGCGTCATGCATGGCTTTTTGGCCGCATGAAATGTCGCAACGCGCGGGTCATTTAGTTCAGATCTTTCTGATGGAAGAAGTGGGTTTGTTGCGAACGCGACAATGTGCGGGATGCGCCTGTAGCGATTTCCGTCCAATGTCGTCGGCAGCGCCGTCAAGGTTCTTCACTCGACGCAATCGGCGGGATCACCGGCACACGACATGGGTCCCGATACGCTTGGGCCAACACGTAACTCCCTGTCGGAAAGGACTGTCATGATCAAGTGGGCCATCATCTTCGCCATCATCGGCCTCATCGCCGGCGCGCTCGGCTTCGGCGGCATCGCCGGTGCGTCGGTCGGCATCGCCAAGTTCCTGTTCTGGGCGGGCATCATCATCGCCGTGGTGCTGTTCCTGCTTGGCATGACGATCGCCAAGAAAGTGACCTGACCGGCCATTCGCGAGCGAGTCAGCAAAAAGCCGCATCGGTGACGATGCGGCTTTTTTATCGGGCGCCGGATCAGCCGAAGGAAGATGCGTTGATCACCGCTTCCACATGGTGTCCATCGGGATCGATGAGGAAAGCCGCGTAGTAGTGGGGGCCGTAATCGGGACGGGGGTCGGGCGCACCATTGTCCCGGCCGCCAGCACTGACACCGTCACGATGGAAGGCATCAACCGCTTCCGGCGATGTGGCTACAAAAGCGATGTGGAAGCCATCGCGCGGCAGGGCGGCATCGTCGGTGAGGTTGAGCAGCAACAGGTCCTGGTCGTTGACCAGGCCATAGCCGATGGATTCATCGCCGTCGAAGACGCGGCGGTAGCCCAGTGCGCCGAGGGCGGCGTCGTAGAAGAGACCGGCGCGGGCGAGGTCGCTTACGCCCAGAGAAAGATGGTGGAACATCGGACACCGCAGTGGGGAACGGACGGTGAGCATAGCGGTGTGTCGGCTTCCGCACTGCGCGGGATACAGCGCTGGCGGCATCTCTTCCCGCCGCATTTCATCGAAAAGCTGGAACAGCGGCTGGAAGCGATGCAGGCGGAGCGTTCCCGACCGTGCGACGTGGTGGTGCCACTGCGACCGGCCACCGGCACGCTGCAGCGCGCGAGCCATGCGGCCGACCCGGCGCAGGATGGAAGCACGGCGGTCCCGGTCAGCACGCTGCGCGCGCTGTCCAACATCCTGGATTTCCTGCACACCGCGCATCTGCTCCAGCAGGACCACATCACCGCCAGCATGGTGTCCGAACAGAGCGTGGAGTGCCTGATCGTGTGCGGGCGGGAACTGTTGAAGGGCCACGCCGGCGCGATGTGGACCAACGCATGAAGGCCGGCGATGAGGCGTGCCACAACCCCGATGCAGTGAATCCGCGCGCCGCGCGGCCGGCTGCGCGAAGCATCCGCCTCAGGCGGTCGGCAGGAACGGGGGCGGCGGCTGGTTGGTCACTCCCCAGAACATGCCAAGCTCCTGTACGGCGGACAGGAATTCGTCGAAGTCGAGCGGCTTGACCACGAACGCATTCACGCCCACTTCGTAGCTTTTCACCAGGTCGCGGTCCTGGCGGGAGGCGGTCAACATCACCACCGGGGTATGTCGCAGGGCGGCGTCGCGGCGGATCTCGGCGAGCACTTCCAGGCCATTCAACTTGGGCAGTTTCAGGTCCAGCAGCACGACGACCGGGCCACCGTGGTGCTGGCCGGCGTAGCGTCCGGTGCTGCGCAGGTAATCCAGCGCTTCTTCGCCATCGCGCACGTGGATGACCGGATTGAGCAACTGGCAGCGGGCCAGTGCGGCGATGGTCAGCTCTGCGTCCTGCAGGCTGTCTTCTACGAGCAGTATCGGTCGCAGGTCTCTCATGCAGCGTCCTTCTGGATCGATTCGCCAGCGTCACTGGTCTGGCGTAGGGGGCGCATAGATTTGCATGAGGCTGCCCCGCTGTCAGTACTCTGATGAACGGTTAACATTAACGCTTCAGGATGTTCGTTCAGACTGTTCTGTGACCTGCTTCGCACCTTGGACTTCCCAATTGGCCAAACGCGTCAGAATCACGCGGGTTTAACCGGCGCGTCGACAAATTGACGCTGCGCGAAGGGTCAACAGGGGGACTCTGCACGGAGGTGAAAGCCTGCGTAGGCGTGAAAAGCCCCCCACACACAGGACTCACTCATGGAGCTCATGATTGCGCTGCTCGGCATTGCCGCAGCCTTTGCCTCGACGCTGGTCGTGCTGCAGGCGGCCACACTCGTATGGAAGAAGCTCCGCTTGCGGCGCGAAGCCATCAGGAGATCGATTGCCTGATGACTGCTGTTCGCTACGCCTATGCAAAAGCGCGCCATTGGCACGCCTCACCGTTGGTATCGGCCTGGGCCGCATGCCGTTATGCCCTGACCGGCGACACCGGGTATTTCCGGTCCCATGCGGGCTGGAGGCTGTCGCGCATCCAGCGCGGTTCATTGGTGCAGGATGACTGAAGCGGTAAACGAAAAAGCCCGGAAACCCTTGAAATGCGGGGGTTTCCGGGCTCTCGCGGACCTTCCCGGTCCCTTCAATGGTGGAGGTGGGCTCTACCCATTTCCATTCGTAAGTGATTGAGTAGACAGCTAGTATTGCGATGCTGGGGGCATAGGTGCCCCCAGCCATGCCCCCAACCTATGCTGCCTTGCTATCCCGCTCGTTGATCCGGGCGTGGATCCATGCGTCGACCTCGGATTCCACCCATGCGGCCATAGTCCCCAGGTGGACCGGGGCAGGGAAGGTGTTCGCCTTGATCCGGTCATAGATCGTCGTCTTCGACATCCCGACGCGCTCCTGCACTTCCTTGAGGCGGAGCAGGCGCGGCGGCGCGGCGGTGGTGATGGATTCGGTCATGTCTTCCTCGATGTCATGCCGCGGATCCGGCGGCCGAAGCCGCCAGGCGCAGGGGGATCTGTACAACGTTGCTGGCCGGCTCAGGAGCCTTGCGCGTGCTGCGCACGGGACGGTTCAGCTGGCGCCAGCTGGCCAGCGCCGCGCCCGGATCGGCGTGCTTGGCCGTCTTCTTGCAGCGGCATTCGACGAAGTGGCCGCCGCCGGCGCTGGCGCAGCGGCCGTCATGGATATGCCGCGCGCTGTGACCGGCGGCGCAGGGCGGCAGGCCCTCGGGGTGGTCGATCTGGCACTGGGTCATTGGGCACCTCGACTGGAATGGAAGGAGCGGAAGCCAATACGATGGAACGGATGAATCTGTTCGCTAATTCGACGCATGCGGAGCTGCATGGCGCTGCCAAGGGGTTGGCTGGCGAGCTGCGCATGAGCGCGGATGTGCAGGACCTGCTGCTGGACAAGCGGTATGTGCCGCCCCACCAGCGAAGGCTCTTGCGCACGCCTGCGCCTGGTGTCGACCGAAGGCTTGCGGACCTGCTCGACGCGCTCGCCAAGCAGGTGCACCACGGCACGTACATCGAGGGCGATGCCGAGCAGCTGCTGCAGGATTCCGATGCCACGCTCCTGGGCGTCTTCGGTCCGAAGCTGGTGGAGCTGCAGCGGAACGCGCGGCATCATGTGGTGCTCGAGGCGGCAAACGTCACCCTGCGGACTCACGCTGCGACGTGGCTGGAGGCGGGCCAGCCCGGACAGACCCGGCACGCTCGCGCGCTGGGCAGCAACCGCGGCCTGGCCGAAGTACTGGCCGAGCTGGAGCAGTGCAGGCGATAGCGTGGTCATGCCGCGACCGCCAGCGGTGATGCGATGGGATCCAGATTGGCCTCCGCGAGTGCGCGCAGTGGCGGTGGGCTGACGCTGTTGCCGACCATGCGCACAGCGGCCGTGGTCTTGAGCGGCGTGCCGTTGGCGGTACGATCGATGATGTAGCCCTGCGGGAAGCCCTGCGCACGGAACAGCTCGTGCGGCTTGAGCATGCGTAGGCCGATGTCCACGATCACGTAAGGCGTCCCCTTGATCACCACGGTGACCAGCGCGAGGCGGTCTTTCGTGGTTACGGTGGCCATCGGGTCGAGCAGGCTGGGCGCGTTGGCGCCGGTGCCGTAGTACTTCACCAGGAAGGCCGCCACCCGCTCGGCGCCTTCGATCTGCTCCTGACTGAGCGTGCATTCCACCAGCGCCTGATTCCCAACGCTGGTGATGGTCGGCACCGGGTCGGAACCGCCGGCGCCGCGGTGCGCGCTGGTGTTGGTCATCAGGTGGGCCGTGACCAGCCTCTGCTGGCTGCCGCTGGCGGTGATGGTGCTCACTGGGTCGCGCGCGTCGTTGCCTGCACCTTGGTAGAAACCTCCGTTGGCCTGCTCGACGAAAGCCGTAGCGAGGGCGTGGTGGCCACCTTGCGCCGCAATCGTGCTCAGCGGCGCACCAGCGTCGGCGCCGACCATGTTGTTACGCAGGGTCACCAAGCTCGCTGCCGCAATGCCGAGGGCGTGCGCAGCCCCCGCCGGGCGCTTTGCGCCAGCGCCCGATGTGATCGTCGGGACAGGATCAGTCACGGGATGTCCGATGCTGTCGCCCCGGAACTTCACCAGCGAAGGCGCCACCAGCGCGGTGTCCGCCTTCGCGGTCATGGTGTACAGCGGATCTGCGCCTGAGCGAGGCTCGGTCTGGCCAGCACGGCCGCCAACACCGGCAAGGATAGGCGTCACCACCGAGAAGTGTCCGCCCTTTACCCCTGCGCAGACCGTGCGCAGCGGCTCGTCGGCAGCCATCGTCCGCTGGTTGCTGGCATTGGCATGCTCGGCGATGAAGGCTGCTGCGGCGGCTGAGTTGTCTGCGCACGCGGAAGGCACCGGCACCACGAAGGGATCCGCCGCCTGCAGCACGTGTCGCATTACGCCCTTGGCGACGCGGCGCATGGTGGCGTCCGCAAGGTCACGTTTCCGTCCGAAGATGGAGGGGCAGGGGATGCTGAAGTCCAAGCAGTCGGCGGCTGACACGCGCGGCTGCTGGCCTGGACCGGCTCCGTGGCTGGCCTTCGGCCATACGATGGCCTCGCCGTCCCGACGCGCGATCAGGAACAGGCGCTCGCGGCTGGTCCCGGCCCCGAAGTCGCTTGCGATCAGCTTCTTCCACTCCACCACATAGCCAAGGGCACGCAAGGCGGCGACGAACTGATCCCAGGTGCGGCCGCTGTGGCGCTTGTCGGGCACCAGCTGCTGGTTGTCCACCGGCACGCGCTCGCCGCGCTCAGCAACGGTGCCATCCATGCGCAGGACGCGGCCAGTCGCCTTGCAGCGCTTCGCCACCAGCGGGCCCCAGGTCAGGATCTGCCAGACGTTCTCCATGGAGATGATGCGCGGCGCAGTATTGGTGCCGTAGAGCGCATCCGCGCGCCGCAGCTGGCCAACCCACTTCAGTACCACCCAAGACAGGGCGCGCGTCTTCCGGCTGCGCGGCTGGCCGCCCTTGGCCTGGCTGAAGTGAGTGCAGTCCGGGGAAGCGTGGAACCAGCCAATGGGGCGGCCGGCCACGTCTACGCGCGGATCCGCGTGCCAGATGTCCTCGCGGTGGTGCTGGGTTAGAGGGTGATTGGCCGCGTGCATGCCGATGGCCAGCTCGTCGTGGTTGTAGGCCAGCGCCGGGTCGACGCCCAGCGCCTGCTTAAGGCCTTCGCTGGCGCCGCCGCCGCCGGCAAATAGGTCCACCACGATCTCGCCAGGGCGCAGGCGCGACTTCTGCGGAGCCGGGAAATTGAAAGAGCGAGAGCCATCAGCCATGGGTAGATTCCTTGGGGCACTGGTTGCAAGAAGCGGTGGACGGAGCGCGCACGGAGAAGCGTGAGCCGCGGATGCGGATGGCCGGGCACATGACCTGATGGCCGCACTGCAGGGTGGCGAGGAAGAAGCGGGCGCCGTGAGGGCGCGCGCTGGTGACGTTGCGGACCGGATCAGCCATAGCGCGGCAGTCCGAGAGAGCGTGCCCGCGATTCGCGGCGCAGCCAGTCTCCGAAAGAGACGTCGCTGTCCTCGCGGAGAAACGCGGCATAGCGGCGCTGGCCTGGGGTCTGCTTCGGCGGCAGCGCCACGGCGGCCTTTCGGCCGGCACCGGTAGCGCAGAAGACGTCATCGCCGCCCGAGAGTGCATTCCCCTGATGTCTCGACATCAGGCCGCGCTCTACCAGGTCCACACAGAGCTTGTGGTCGGCGCTGCCATGGCCGGCCGCAAAGTGGTTGCGGTGACTCGGCTCCCATCCGCCGTGGCCGATGCCGAGGGCGTGCCGGAGAATATCCAGCTGCTCGGCGGGTAGAGAAGCCGAAGCGGTGGCGTCAGCCATTGGGCACCGCCTTGCCGATGTCGATCAGGGCCAGCAGGCGGTTTCGCTCAGTTACGCTCGTGGCTTGCTCTGCGGCAATACTGGCCTCCAGATTGGAAGCCGTGATATTGACCCCCTCTTTACTCAGGGAGTCTGCGCCGGTGTAGAAATCTCGAATTGCTGGCCTGCCGCTGCCTCGCCAATCAAGGCCCGGTGTAAGCACGTTAAAGGCCCGAGCCAGAACGCGAACCGGAACCCCCTTCGTAATCCGGTTGAAATCATCCGCGCGGCTCACTTTGCACTCTCCGTAGCGTTGATGGCCCGCAGCAATTCGCTGGCCGAGCTGTCGATCTTCGCCGGATCGCATTGAAGGAAATTGCACCCGTCCTTCACCCATTGAGCGAGATAACGGAACTGCTCCAGGTCAACGGCCTGCGCGGGCGGGGCGGCGTAGACCTCGCCCGATCCGTCTTCATCGGTGATTGCCCGGTCGGACACCATCAGCACGTCGCCCACTTCCAGATCGGCAATCCCGCCCTCCGTCAGCCAGTCGATGTATCGCTCGCCATCGCCGCCGCGTCGAACGGTTGCTACAGCCTCAACAGTGACCGGCTCCCCCACCGGCTGGCGGGCGGCGAGGTACTGAGCCAGGGCGCATGCGAAATCCGCCGCAAGCGTCGTGGTGATGTAGCGACCGAAGTCGTTGCGGCGTAGCTCACGGGCGAAGAATTCGGCAATGAAGCGCCGGCCTCCCTCGCTGGTGCGCACGTCGGGGGCATCAGCCCGATCCCGCAGCTCATCCCGCAGCCGCACGGCCTCGGGCTCGGCGCCCTCAGCGAACAACAGCCGCATGCCAAGGGAGGTGGCGATGTGGTGCTCCAGCAGCGCGCCACGGGACTGCGACCAGCCCGGCAGGAAGTAGATCGATTCGCAGGTGGCCAGCTGCGCGATATCGCTGCGCAGGTAGTCTTCCCACGTGGCGCCTGGCACGACGCCGTGGTCGGCCGGGTTGATTGCCGCGATGCCGGCGGAGCGCAGCAGCGCTGCCGCAAAGTTGAAGGCGGGATAGTTGAAATCGGCATGTCCGGTCATCGGCCCCGCGATATAGGTGCGGCCGACCCGGTCAGCCTTGAACTGCACGAAGGCCACGACATCGCCCAGCGCCCGCCGTACGGCCAGCTTTCCGGAAGCGGTCAAGGCGTACTCACCGTTCTCGTCACCTTCTGCGAGCCAGCCCAGCTGCTCCAGGCGCTGCATGGTCTCGGGATTGAGGTCGGTCTGGCCCACCTCGCTGAAATCGGTGTCGCAGATGATCAGCTGGCGCAGATCGTCGGCGGTCGGAGACAGGATTTTGGTTTTCTGGTCCATAGCCGGGCCTCAGTTCGCGGCGCTGATGCGGAATGCATCGGCCAAACGGTCGAACAGCGCGCCCAGCTCGCCGGCCTGCAGTGCGAAGCGGGCATCCAGCTCGGCGCGGCGGCCGTCGTCGCAGTCCTCCAACTTGTCCAGGGCGCCATCGAGGAAGCGCAGCTTGCGCACGACCAGGTCATCGCCCAGCACCAGCGAGACGTTGTCCTCGACCACGAGGCCGAGTCGGGTCACCTGCTTGCCGGCATCGAGGTGGTTGCGGATCTCGTCGCTGACGAGCTCCTGTCGGTCTAGCTTGGCGATCGCGCCTCCGGTGACGGGGTCTTCCAGCTGGCACTGCTCGCCAAGGAAGAGGCCAGCGGGCAGCGTCTCACCTGCGATCCACCCGGTGAGCACCGACCGCGGCGCGACTTCGGCATTGAGCGGCATAGCCGGGAAGCTTCCCAGCAGGCCACGGATGTCCGACATCAGGTACTCGCCCTGCTTGCGGCTGCTGGTGTCCACAAAGGCGACGCCGCGTGCCAGGTCGAGGAACACATCGCAGCGGGACGACTTCACGAGAGCCTTCGGCAGCAGCTCGTGGATCAGGTCGTCCTTCATGCGCTTGCGCTCGCGCCCACCGGGGCGGCGCCCTTCGTTGCGCTCGATCTCGGCCAGCTTCTGCTCGAAGGCATCGGCGACGGCGGATGTCGGCAGGATCTTGTCCTGGGCGCCGACGGTCAGCCACAACCAGTTGTCGATGGCGAAATGCAGCTGCTCGGTCTCTTCGCGGCCGAACGGCGAGATGAAACCGCGGGAGGACATTTCCAGCGGTCCGACCGGCTTCAGGGTGGCCGCCGGCAGCAGCTCGCCGACCTGGGAGAAGTCGAGGCCGATGGGGAAGCGGAACATGACGAGGTTACGGAAGAACATGGCTGCTCCTGAAAGGGATTGCCGGCGCGTGGAACCCGGCCGGCGCGGGACTCGGCATGGCCGAGCGGGCGGATTCAGTGGGTATCGGTGTAGGGGTAGCGCTTCTGCTGCGCGTCGCGACGGCGGTCGTCGTTGCGGCGGCGCATCTCCGCCTTGAAGGCCGGCCAGTTCTTGCGGGTCTCCACCACCGCGCGCCAGGCGAAGTACAAGGCGGCGATCAGAAAAACGGCAGTGAAGGTGTGGGCGGCGGTCTGGATAGCGCGGGCGAGCAATGCCAGGCAGAAGCCGGCGGCGAAGGCGCAGTAGGCGGGCACGGTAAGGTGGCTCACTGGCGCACCCCCGCGCTCCCGATCTGTCGCAGGCCTTCAAGATCGGAAAATGCGCAAGCCTTGCCGATCTGCTTCAAAACATCGCCGTGCGAGGCAGCAAGGCGGGAACTGACGGTCCAGTCATCGAACGACCAGTCGATCGGCAGGCGCTCCAGCGCCCAAGCGGCCTCGGCTGCTGCGGCGACCGTATTGGCGGTCACGGCCACCCGTCCGGTCCGCACGTGGGTGACAACTACCTCGTGGTCCCCGCCAATAGCACCGTGGATGCAGAAGTTCTCGCTCACCTTGAGCGCCTGGATATCCCAAGGGCCTTGCTCGGTCGGGACGCTGATATCAATCGTGTTCAATGGGAGCTCCTGCGCCGACGGCGTCCGGATGGTGGATGGCGATATCGGCGTTGCCCTTGAGGATCACTGCGGGCGCCATGGCGTTCGGGGCGGGCAGGGGCGGCAAGCTGGTCTGCATGGCGGCGATGAAGTCGAGATCGGTCATTCGCCACCAGCCTGGTGCCGTGTCTCCGGCGGGATGCCGTAGGTTTCTGCCAACGCCCGCGTCCAGCGAAAAGCGGTCGCGCGGCAGACGTTGAACCTGGTCTGCACGGCATCGACGGTTGGGAACCGCTCCTGCTCGTGGGCCCACTTCGTGAACTCCATCACGGCTCGAAGCGTTCCGTAGCCTGCCCAGTCGTGCTTAATGGTGCGCCGCGCCTGGAGATTCTTTGGCGGGAGATCCATGGACGCGACGAACGGTCGGGCACCGAGGCCCATCGAGTGGCGCAGGCTCATGCGGCACCCGGCGACAGGTCGTCACGGAACTGGCGGCTCAGCTTCTGAGCGGCGGCGACTACGGCGTTGCCACGGTTACCCGCGCGCTGTGCCGAACGGAGCTGAGCGAACAACGGAGCAGGGTTCAGTCCGGCCTCGCGAACGTTGTCCCGCACGGTCTGGAACTGTCGGAAGTCAAAGACCTGGCCGCTCATGCGGCCTCCGCCTTGGTGAAGGTGAGGGCATTGGCGTACTGCTGGGCCGTGGTGTCGGCCATGCGCAGCTCGACGAGCGCGCGCTCGATGTCCTGGGCGAGCCGGGCAGCTTCCTCGGGATTGGCGTGGAGGTATCCGTCGCTGGGCAGCTGGATGCAGACCACGCCAGCGCGGGGCCGGGCCTCGGCGGTGATGGGGCCTTGGGAGGCGAGGGCGAGGGCGGCCATGGTCAGCGGCCCTTGTCGAAGCTGCTGACGAAAGCAGCGGTGAAACCGGCAGCAAAGGCGCTGATGCAGCGCATTGCGGTGGCCATTGCCCGGATGGGGCGCTCATGCGTCGGCATGGTTGGGTCTCCTGCGCCCGGCCCCGGGATGGGGCGTCTTCGGCGACAGGTGTAGTAAAGCGACGCTTTAGGTCAATGTCAAGCAGCGCTTTAGTGATCGAGTAAAAAAAGCCCCGCGAGAGCGGGGCTATGGCTTGCGCGGATTACTTGGTGAGGCGCTCGGGTGAGAACCCGCTGACGTCGAATTCCCAGAGCGGGGCGCCCTGTTGGTAAACGTTGGCCTGGATGCGGACAGTCTCCACTGCCTGCATGCGCCTCACGAAATCGGCATAGCCTTCGATGAAAAGGGTTTCGCTAGAATTGTCGGCCGGTCCCATCGCTTTGTAACGCCGTGGCTGACCTTCGCCGAAGCGAACGAGCACGTCGCAACCCGAGTAACTGGTGCACTGCAGCTGGCCTCTTTCGATCTCCAGCATTACATCGTTGCCGTGCCTCGGGTGCCTGCGCAGTACGAGCTTTGCTCGCTGCGCGCCGGCGTAGGGGAAATCAAACTCGTGCGTATTGCTGCTCGTCACTGTGGCGCCACGGGACATGCGGCTGGTCATCCCATCGTCCTGATCCCAGTACTGCCACTGCTTGCCCAAGCTGGCTTTGCGAATCGCCTCGCGCATCTCTTTTGCAATCGGCTCAGCCTGCTTGGCCTCATCGGATACCGCAAAGGAGCTCAGGAGCTTTTCAGCAGCTGATAGCCTGCTTTGATGCGTTCCAGTCTCGCTCTTGGCCTCGGCCAGCAGCCGCGCGCGCTGCACCTCTGGAGCCTCGCGCGTGATCGGTTCAGAAGCCCGCGCCGGGGAGCTGGCAGCTGTGTCAGCTTTATCGCGGGACGGGAGGCAAGAGGCGACGATGACAAAAATCACGACCAGCAGGATGATCACTGCGCAACCCGACGACCCTTTTTTCTTAGGTGCCGGCGGCGGCGGAGGTTGGTAAGTCGCCTGAATTGGCGGCGGGGCGGCAGCGCGCACCGGATGGCCGCAATTGGGACACGCCGCTGCTTGGTCGCTAACTTGGCGGCCGCATTCTACGCACGATATCAAAGCCACTTCATCCCCCTATTGCTCTAGTCCGTTAGTTGAATCGGTCGATCCTGTTACGCAGGTACACCTTGCCCCCGATGACCGTGTTCACCGGCATGGGGAAGGCTGGGTACAGCGACGCATTCGCGCTCACTACGTAGACTGCATCGCCGCGGTCCTGCAAGGCCTTCACCTGTTGCCCGTTCCCCGTATTGAGTAAGTAGATGCCATCGCCATCAAACGAGTTGATCCCGGTGTCGACCATCAGCGACTCACCTGGCTGAATCACAGGGATCATTGAGTCACCGCGGCCAGTGACCAGCACCAGGCGCCCTGGGGCAGGGACGAATCCAACAACTGATCTGATGTAGGTCGGAGCGAAGTCCATACCCCGCACGATATCTGGATAGTCGTCGTTGATCCTTCCATCCCCCATGTCTACGTCTCCGTCAAGCTGTTGGACGCGAACATAGCTGGCAGAAGTCGCAGGGGAAGAGACGACGCCTATCGCCTCACCCATCCCGAAGTGAGACAAGGGCTTCCCAGTGAGGCTGGCCAACTTCGGCAGCTTTCGCTTATCTACCTTGCCGGTCCGCAGCCAGCCGGACACGGCCTGTTCGGTCACGCCGAAGGCATCTGCGATTCCCTTCTGGGTCAGTTTTGAGTCTTCGATGGCCGATCTGATTGCGGCCGCCATGGCGTGGTTGTCAAGCATCGCTTGATTGTCGAATGCACGCGGGATGATTGTAAGAAAGCATCGCTTGACTGAATACTAAAGTGATGCTTAAGCTAGCCATATGAACGCTATCTCTGCCGCGATCGAGAAGTTGGGGGCCGGCCAGGCCGGAATTGCACGCCTTTTGGGTGTTACCCCGCAGGCGGTAAACCAGTGGGTCAGCGGCAACAGGCCGGTTCCGCCGAGGCATGTGCTTTCTATAGAGGCCGCCACCGGTGTGTCCCGGCACGTCCTGCGCCCCGATGTCTTCGGCTGTCCGCCAGCCGCGAACGGCGATGCTGAGTCCGCTCCGCAAGCCACGCCCGTCGCTCAAATCCGCCAGCTGGTGGATAGCCGCATGAACAAGCGCGCGCTGCGCCAGAAGTTCGGCTTCAAGACGGACGCGCACCTGGCGAAGGTGCTGGGCCTGCCGCTGGAGCAGGTGGAAGGGTGGGGCGAGACGGACATCATCCCCGCGCTGCCGCAGGTAGTGAAGCTGCTGGGCCATGAGGAACAGCCGGCCCAGCAACGTCGCCCGCAGGACCCGGACGCCGACCGCATTGTCACCTTGGAGGTGGCCTGAGATGTGCGCACTGCGCGACACGTGGAACCCACATCTCTTGCCGAACGTCAGTAGTCGTATGCCCCTTCGAGCATCGACCGGGCGTACCCCAGTATTTCCGCGCGCGCCTCTTCCGAAGAGGAAAGAGGATGAGTAGCCACCTCTGCGAGCGTCTGTTCCATCAGAAGGGTCGCATCCGGCCTGTCCCTGAGCGTTTTCATCAATCCGATTGTCATCACCTCGAGAGCAGCGATGCGCCGCGTCTGGGTACGCATCAAGTTGTTGGAGGTTTCGAGGATTTTGGTTAGATCCAGAACCGCTTTCTTTGTCTTCTCGTCCATGTCGCCCTCCTTGCGGGCTGTTCGTGTGGTGCCTGCAGCGTAGCGCAAGGA
The DNA here is from genome assembly GCF_032054965.1 of Stenotrophomonas chelatiphaga. Taxonomy (NCBI): domain Bacteria; kingdom Pseudomonadati; phylum Pseudomonadota; class Gammaproteobacteria; order Lysobacterales; family Lysobacteraceae; genus Stenotrophomonas; species Stenotrophomonas chelatiphaga. Next base: position 109,155 of record NZ_DAMBRS010000001.1, read on the forward strand.
GGGCGGCGCCAGTCGTCCATGAGTTGTTGATGTCCATGACGCACATGTTGCGCCGCAGTAGTGCCCGAATCCACGTTCACGAGACCACCCAATGAACATCGCAGATGCCGCCCACAAGACCGTCCACGCCTATCCGGGCGGTAGCGAATCGCTGGCCCCGCGCATCGGCATGTCCGCTGCGGTGCTGCGGAACAAGGTCAACCCGAACAACACCACGCACCACCTGACCCTGGCGGAAGCCAGCGAGGTGATGGGGGTGACCGGTGACGACAGCATCCTGCACGCCCTGGCGTCGCAGCACGGCTACACGCTGGCCCGCACCGAGGCGCCGGCTACCGGCAGCCTGATCGGCGCGCTGCTGGCGGCCAGCGGCCTGAAGGGCGACCTGGCGGACATCATCGCCGAGGCGACGAAGGACCAGCGCATTACCCCGAACGAGGCGAACGCGATCGCACAGCACTGCGCGCGGCTGCAGGCGGTGTTCGCGGAACTTTCCAATCACGCGGCAGCGGCCGCAGCGAGGGATGTGCCATGAGCGCCCAGCTTGCCCGCAACAACGATTCCAGCGGGAGCCACGAGGCTGCGGACCGGATCGTCCGGAGCGGTGCCCATGCGGCGCAGAAGGACCTCACCGCCGCAGCCGTGCAGCGCTACCCGGGCATGACCAGCATGCAGCTGGCCCGCGTCACCGGCATGGACCGGCACATGGTTGCCAGGCGCCTGCCGGATCTCGCGAAGGAGGGCCGCGCATTCCGTGGCGCCAAGACCGTGTGTCCGATCAGCAACATCACCGTCTGCACCTGGTGGCCAGTGGCCCAGGGCGACAACTTCACCCTGGCGGTCTAAGCAATGTCCACGATCATCATGTCCCAGTGCTGGCCGCTCCAGCAGCTGAGCGTCACCCAGAAAGCAGTACTCATCTCGCTGGCCGATCAGGCGAACGACGACGGCGTCTGCTGGCCGGCCATCGGCACCATCGCCAAGCGCTGCTGCATGTCCGAGCGCGCGGTGCGCACGGCGATGGACCATCTGGAGGCTGTGGGCCTGCTGAGCCGTGAGCGTCGATTCAACAGCAGCAACGTGTATTCGGTGACGCCGGCCAAGTTCGATGCGTCGGCGGTGGGCACCAAGGCAAAGCGGAAGGCTGCGAAGCCGGGTACTGCACCGGGCGCAGGGGGTGCATCAGATGCAGGGGGTGCGCCCGATGCAGTAGGGGATGCGCCCGCTGCAGGGGGTCCGGCACGGGGCGCAGGTCTGGAGGTGCGCCCCGTGCCGCCTAACCGTCATATAACCATCATTGAACCATCAGATGAACCGTCATTTCCGGCGGTCCTGCCGGACGCGCCGCCGGTGGTCGAATCGGAGACCGAGCTGCAGGCGGCGTGCCGGGCAGCCTGGACGGCCTACGCCATGGCCTACCGCGAACGCCACGGCGCAATGCCGGTGCGCAACGCCAAGGTCAACGCCAACGTGAAGCAGCTGGTGAAGCGCCTAGGCGTGGTGGAGGCTCCGCAGGTGGCTGGTTGGTTCCTGCGGGTCAACGAGCGGATGGTGGTTCAGGGCATGCACGACCTCGGCCTGCTGCTCGCGCGCTGTGAGGCCTACCGCACACAGTGGGCGACCGGCCGGCAGATGACCGCCACCAGCGCCCAGCAGGCGGACCAGACGCAGTCGAACCTGAGCGCGGCGGAAGAGGCCAAGGCCATCCTGGCGCAGGGGAGGGTACGCAATGCTGGCTGATCACGAACAGGACAGGCTGGTGGAGCTGCTGGTGGCCACGGCCGAGGTCATCGGCGACCAGATGCGCCCGACTGCCGCGGCTTTCATCGTCACCGACCTGGCCGGCTATCCGCTGTCGGCGCTGGAGAAGGCACTGGCAGCGTGCCGCCGGGAGCTGAAGGGCCGGCTGTCGCTGGCCGCGATCCTTGAGCGCATCGACGACGGCCACCCTGCACCGAACGAAGCGTGGTCCATCGCGATCCGCGCGGCGGACGAGTCGGCAACGGTGGTCTGGACCGAGCAGACGCGTGATAGCTGGACCGCGGCGCTGCCGCTGATCGAGGCCGGCGACAAGATCGCGGCCCGCCAGGCTTTCCTCGAGGTCTACGCCCGCCTGACCAAGGATGCGCGCGCTGCTGGCCAGCTGGCCGTGCACCACGCATCGATCGGATTCGACGCCTCGGGCCGGGACGCGGTGCTGCAGCGTGCGGTCGCCGCCGGCCAGCTGGCGCACGATCAGGTTGCCGAACACCTAGCGCTGCCACCGGCCACGCCGGCCTTCAATCCGGTCGCGCTGCTGGCCGGCCGCGTCGAGGCATCGCCGGAAGCCAGCGCCCGCACGCGCGCACGGCTGGCCGAGTTGGCGGAACTGCTGGGCGCGCCGAGCGCCAAGGTTGCGGCATGAGCAGGACCCCGACGCGATTCGAGATGGAGATCCGCCCGGTGAGCGAGCCGGTGTCGGCGGCCGGTTGGTATCTCGGCTACGGGTACGGGGTGAAGCCGCTGGTGCTGTACGCATCGCGCGGGCAGACCGTTTGGCGCGATGGCGTGCGTCAGGTGCCCATCACTGGTTACGCCGGCCCCATTCCGGACGGCGTTCCCACGCGCGTTGTGCCAGCCCAAGGGAGCGCGCGCTGATGTGGTCGAAAGCTCCGCCAGCGACGAAGGAAGAGGCCGCCCGCATCGAGTTGGCCAAGGTCGGCCCGTGCATGGCGTGCCTGGCACTGACGACCCAGCACCTGCTGGCAGCGTGGCAGGTGGTCTACGGCTGCGACTACAACCACGCCAAGAGCGGGAACATCCGCCGCGGCCATGCCTTCGGCTTCGCCCTGTGCAAATGGCACCACATGCGCGTGCCCATGGAAGGCAAGAGCTTCGCCCGGATGCGCGCGACCTACGGCCCGAGCCTGCTGGACGGCTCGCGGACCTTCCACGAGACCTACGGCTCGGACGACGACCTGATCGCCCAGCAGACCTATATCAACGAACTCAGGAGCGCAGCATGAGCGACCAGATCCAATCAGTGGCGGAAAAGGTGCGGCAGGCATTTCTCGCTCGCCCGGGCTATGCCTTCACCCATACGGAGCTGTATCAGGCGCTAGGCGCCGACGGCGTGCTCCAGATGGACCTGCGCGCGCGCATTCTCCAGACGCTGCGCTACCTGGTCGGGTGCGGATATCTGGCTAAGCAGGGCGAGCGGGCAGGGGCTACGTTCCGGACGACCGGGCAGCCAATGACGAAGCAGCACGTAGGAAAGGACGCGGCGGCCGCCAACCGCCGCGAGCGTGAGCGGCGCCGCTACGAAGAGCGGAAGGCTGCGCGCACCCTGGCGCCGAAGAAAAGCAATCGCACGGCCCGGGTGGACTCGCGCGCTGCGATGGTGCCCAAACCGCCGATGACGGCGCCCACGGCTCGGCCGGTTGCCGAAACAGTGGAGCAGTTCCGGGCGCGCGGCGGCAAGGTGCAGCGCCTGACGACCCACTGGGAGCAGATGGAGCAGGCAGCATGAGCAAGCGGAAGATCATCGCGGCGGCGAAGCGCAAGGGGCTGACTGTTGAGTCAGCGCACTACGGCTGGACAGCAACGCCCGGAGAGATGGTTCCTGGCTGGGAGGTGCAGTTCGGTCCAGAGGTGGATGAGCTGTTTGCCGAGGAAGCGATCCAATACTTCGACAACGCCGCCGAGGCTATCGAATGGATCGATAGCTTGGAGCCTTTGGAGCCGGGAGCATGAGCATCTGCCCGATCGTCAACGAGGCGTGGCGCGTAGCCCATGCCGCCCACGCTGGCCAAGTCGACAAAGCGGGCCGACCGTACATCGAGCACGTGGCCCGGGTGGCACTGGCTGTGGAGGGCGATGACGAGGCCGAGGCCGTGGCATGGCTGCACGACGTGCTGGAGGACTGCCCCGCGTATGCCCACCTGGTGGTGAAGTTCCCGCCGATCATCGCGGAGGCAGTTCTGGACCTGACCCGAACGCGCTTCGGTGACGCGTCCTACTACTGGAACATCCGCCGAAACTCGCTGGCGCTGAAGGTGAAGCTGGCCGACATCGCCGACAACAGCGATGAGGCTCGCCTGGCGCTGCTGGATCCGGCTACGGCCGAAAGGCTCCGCATCAAGTACGCCAAGGCGCGCGCTGCACTGGGAGTGGGCGCATGAGCGAGATGGATAAGAATGCGCGGGAGCTGCTGGCCGAAGCGTTCGCATGTGATGAGGCAGAGTTGTCGCGGGAAGAGGTAAGGGCCGCGCGCGTAGTTCTCGCGTGGCATGCCGCCCGCATGCCGCCCGATGGCTTCGTGCTGCTGCCGATGCAGGCGACGCAGGAGATGTACGCGGCATGGATGTGCAGCGAGGGCGGCTGGGCCCATCGATACAAGGCGCTGCTGGCCGCCCGGCCGGGAGCTGCCAATGACTGAGCGCGCACTCGAGCTGGTGCTGCCCTGGCCGAGCAAGGACCTGTCGCCGAACGCCCGAGTTCATTACCGGGTCAAGGCTGCAGCCACGAAGCTGGCGCGACAGACAGCGGTGGTGCTGGCCCACGAGGCCGGCTGGAAAGGCCTGCAGCTGCCCGAGGGCCGGCTGCACCTGTGGATCGACTGCTACCAGGCGCCGGGGAAGAAGCTGCCGGACGACGACAACATGATTGGCCGGTGCAAGGCGTACCGGGATGGGATCGCCCAGACGCTGGGCATCGACGACAAGCGGTTCAAGAGCCACCCGGACGTGAAGGACGAGCGCCGGCCGGGCGGGCAAGTGGTGATCCGGATCACGGGCGAGCTGCCAGCAGCAGCCCAGCAGCAAGGGGAGCAGGACAATGCAGGTTGATACGTTCGGGGCATACGTGCGGGCGGAGCTGGAGCACTGGGGCAGGGAGTTCGCGCTGCACCGGGACCTTGACTACCTAGGCCACCATTCGAAGAACGTGCTGCAGGTGCTGATCGAGCACAAGGGCGACATGCCGGGCAGGGCGCAGGGGTACAAGCCGCTGGAGTTGGATCAGCGCGCTCAGCGTATAGAAACGATCATCTTCGAGATTAGCCGCTACAACGTGCAGCGTGCCTGCGTTCTGCGCGCGTTCTATTGCGGGCAAGGCCGGAAGGGGGTTGAACGATGGGAGACAGCGAATCTGCTCTTGGCTAACTGCTCCAAGAAGGTGCTCAGTCGCCCCAAGTATTACGCAGAACATGAGGTAGGATTCGCTGAAGTCAGGGGGTTCCTGACGGGGCTGGCACGCGCCGCATAGGGGTAGAAATGGATTTGGGACTGTCGCCAGAAGCATGGTCGGCTTTGCTTGCCTGCGCCGCGATCATTCTTTCGCAGCTTCCTCCGGTAAGACTTTGGTTTAAAAAACCAGGTCTGTCGCTCATGGTAAGGAATCAGGCGGCGCTTAGGGCATCTGCAAACGGGCCGATGATCCAACTCTTTCTGCGAGTTGAGAACATAGGGACGACTAAAGTTCGAGTGGATCGGGTCAGCCTTGCGGTTCGCCGCGATAGGCTGCCCCTTATGGAGGTCGATGCCCAAGGTTACTTTGAGACCCTAGGCTCCACCAATCCCGTGGTTTTCCACCCTTTTTTCGTTGCCCCAGAGGATGCTTGGACGCATACGCTGAACTTCTTCGCGAGCCTATCCCGAGAAGACGAGCGCGCGTATCGGCGCGAAAAATCGGCCTTGATTACCAATATCCAGAGTCAGTTGTCTGTGCGTCCGGCCGGCAACACGGCGCTCGTATACGCTGATCCTGCGGTTGCCTTGCCGCTGAAAGCAAGGTTCGAGAGGAACTTTGTCTGGCAGCAGGGTGAGTACGAACTTAGCCTTTTCTTGTGGGGCAAGGATGGCAAGGTCATCACCGAAGAGAAGTATCGAATGTTGCTCTTCGAGTCGGATAGGGAAGAGCTTCTTGCGGCCAAAGAGAGGCTCGCCACCGGAGACGGGATCATGTTCGACGGCCAGTTACCACCGGTCGTACTGGTTCCGCTCGATTCCGCAAAAAACGGTTGACGGTCAGACAAATAGGAGTAGTATTTCGGTCACTGTGACATAGAAGCCTCCGGATAGCTCCGGGGGCTTTTTCATTTCCGGAATCCATATGCTCCTTACCGCCTCGACAATCCAGCAGGCGGTCGGCTGCAGTGCCGCTACCGCGCAGCTGTGGGCCAAGCCACTCTCTGATGCGTGCGCCCTGTATGCAATCAGCACGCCGAAACGGCTGGCGGCGTTCGTCGCCCAGGTGGGCCACGAATCGGCCGGTCTGAAGAAGCTGGAGGAGAACCTCAACTACGGAGCGCAAGGCCTGGCCGACACTTGGCCGAACCGGTACTCGGTGAATCCGAATGCGCGTCCCCGCGTGCCGAACCAGCTCGCGCGCGCGCTGGAGCGGAAGCCACAGGCGATCGCCAACAACGCCTACGCCAACCGGATGGGCAACGGGCCGGAGTCGAGCGGCGATGGCTGGAAGCACAGAGGCCGTGGGCCGATACAGAACACGGGCAAGGCGAACCACGCAGGCATGCGCGACACGCTGCGCGCCAAGGGCGTCAAGGCGGTTCCAGACTTCGAAGCGAGCCCGGAGCTGCTTGAGGTTCCGCAGTGGGGCGCCCTGGCGGCTGCTGCGTACTGGGATGCGAACAGCCTCAACAAACTGGCCGACGCCGGCAGGTTCGATGAGATCACCCAGCGGATCAACAACGGACAGACCGGCGCCGCCGACCGCCGGGCGCGGTATGCGCGTGCGCTGCCGATCCTGGCGGAGCGAGCAAAGGCGGCCACGGCAGCTGATTTCAGTAGAGTGAGCGGCACGGTAGACCGCACCGCTCGCAAGGTGGTGCCCTGATGGAAGAGACGACAGCCCCTTGGTGGCTCGCCGGTGGTGCGGCCGCGCTCTGGATTGCTCGTGAGTTCATCGGTGCAGTGCTGAGTCGCAAGCAAGACAGAGCCGAATCAGAGGGAAGCGTTGCACTTATCGCCGGCCTCACGGCTCGCGTTGAGGGTCTTGAAGCAAGTCAGCTGAAGCTGGGTCAGCAGCTCGCCGAAGAGATGAAGCTGCGGATGGAGGCTCAGGAGCTCGCCCACAAGTTGCGGCTGCGCGTGCTGTCTCTGGAAGCGTCCCTTCGCGGACTTGGTGCTGTCATCCCACCGGAGATACCTGGATGAACCGAATCCTGATCGCAGTTGTGATCGCTATCGCCATCTTTGCTGCTGGCTTCACCGGCGGCTGGACCTGGCGTGGGGACCGCGCTGAAGCAGCCGTTGCCGTGCAGGAGGTGGCAGTGGTCAAGCAGAACTTGACCGCTGAGCAGGGCGCCCGCGCCGAAGAACAACAGAGGGCCGACAGCATGGCCATCATTGGAGCAACGCATGAAGAAGAACGTGCTGCGGCCCCGGCCGTCGCTGATGCTGTTGTGGCTGACCTGCGCTCTGGCGCTCTCCGCCTGCGCAACGACCTCGCCGCCTGTCACACCGACCGCCTGTCCCAGGCTGCCGCCAGCGCCGGCCAACGTGATGCGGCCCCCGACCTCGGAGTCACGCTTGCGGGCCCTGCTGTTCGAATCGGCCGAGACGCCGACGACCAGCTCCGCGCCTGCCAAGCCGTCGTCGCCGCAGACCGAGCCGAGGCGACCCCATGACTGATACCCGGAACAGCGACCGAATGATCCTGTCTGGTGGGCCGCCTGAGCGGCCGACCCAGCTGGACCGCATCGAGCAGAAGCTGGACACCCTCATCGCGGCACTGGCCGAAGAGCAGGACGACCAGGAAGATCAGCACCGCATCGTGACACTGGACGGCGAGGCCATCGCTGCCGGCGACCGTGACCAGACGCAGAGCCTCGGCTGATGCCTGGATTCCCCTCACGTCACAAGCCGATGCCACGGCTGGCGCCCGTGCATGAGGCGCAAGGTCATGAAGAGAACTACGGCAAGGGCCGCGGCGGTCGCCCTTGGCGGCGCAAACGCGACACAGTCATGGCTCGTGACAAATACATCTGCCAAACCTGTCTCGCTGCCGGCCGGTACACCGCAGCGGACGAGGTAGACCACATCGTTCCCCGCGCAGAGAGCGGCACCGATGCGGAGGACAACCTGCAGGCCATCTGCCGACCGTGCCACGACGTGAAGACGAAGGCGGAGATCGCGCGAGGCGCGAACCGTTCTCATCCACGTCGCGGCGAGAAGCTGAACGTGGACGCGGGCGCGCAGACCCGGGGGGGAGGGTCGAAAGTCTGAGGGTTTGCCCTCGGACACCGGCCGCTCAGCCAAATTTTTGCACGGTCAAAATTAGGATTTGAAAAATGAGAGGACGGAAGCCGACTGCTCCGGCCCTCAAGGTGATCGCCGGGACCGCCCGGCCGGACCGTGAGGTGCCGGATGCCCCCGAGTTCGATCTGATCGACGAGTTCCCAGATCCACCGCAGCATCTCAACGTAAACGGCGCTGCTATGTGGAATGACCTTGGTCCGCAACTAGTTGCGGCGCGGGTGCTCCAGACGGTCGATCTCTATGCGCTGCAGCAGCTTTGCTACGCCTGGCAGGTCCAGGTCGCAAAGCAGATGGCCGGCGTCGACATCACAGCAGCCGAGCAGACAGCGCTCAAGGCGCTCATGTCTGAGTTCGGCATGACCCCGGCCAGCCGTCGGAAGGTGAGTTCAGGTGGCGACAGCAAGAAGACCGGGAACAAGTTCGGCGCGCTCGGCTCGCCGGGCAGGTAAGCCTGAAAGCGAGGCCGCCACGAAGAAGGCGGCGCGGCGGCCAGCGCGAGCTAAGGCGCCGGACCCATCTGACTACGTCGCGGTAGCCATCGCATACGCGCAGGAAGCAATTGCGGACAAGAAGCGAGCGCGGTTCGGGAAGCTGATCCGCCAGGCTGCACGAAGGTTCATTGACGATCTGGCCCGCGCGAAGAAGCGCGGTGCACCGTTTCGATTTTCGGCCGAACACGCCTGCCATGCATGCGGCTTCATCGAGCTGCTGCCGCATGTCGAAGGTAAGTGGGAGACGCCCGAGATTCGGATGCATAGGTCTCACGTGTTCTTCGTTGTACAGCTGTTCGGTTTCCGCAAACCGGACGGAACCAGGCGCTTCACCTCGGCGCTGTTCGCGGTGGCGCGCAAGAACGCCAAGTCCACCTTGGCATCGGCCATCCTGTTGTACTGTCAGTGCTGCGAGAACGAGGAGGGTGCGCAGGTCATCTCGGCCGCGACCACGTTCCCTCAAGCATCGATCATCTTCAACGTTGCCAAGCGCATGGTGGAGAAGACTCCGGAACTTCGAGAGGCCTACGGTCTGGAGACCTGGGCGAAGTCGATCAGTCGCATGGAAATCGGAGCAAGCTTCAAGCCAATCCACGCCAAGGCTAGTACGCAGGATGGCCTGAACCCTTCCCATGTCGGCCTGGACGAGATCCACGCGCATAAAACACCTGACCTGCTTAATGTTCTGCAGTCGGCTGCTGGTGCTCGGGAGAATCCTCTGTGGTTGTTCACCACCACAGAGGGATACACCAACCCCGGGCCTTGGGCTGAGATCAGGCAGTTCGTGAAACAGCTACTGGCCGGGCTGTTTGGTCACGAGGCCGATCACTACCTGGCGGTGTTCTACGCTATCGATGAAGAAGACAAGGAGGCCGGAATCAAGGCCGACGACACCTTCGATGAGTCGAAGTGGATCAAGGCGAATCCCTTGATCGATGTCAATAAGCACCTTCTCGCAGCTATCCGAAAGGAGGCTGTCGAAGCGAAGAGAATGCCGTCGAAGCTGGCTGAGTTCGAGATCAAGAGGGTCAATCGGCCGGCGGCCTCGGCCAACAGCTGGGTGGCTCTGCCGAAGTGGAAAGCTTGCGCCGGCGCTATCGACCTTGAGGCACTGCGGGATGTCCCGTGCTGGGGAGGGCTCGATCTGGCCAGTACCCGCGACCTGACTGCATTGCGGCTGGTCTGGCGCGTTGGCAACAAGATCATTACCTGGGGACGCCGCTGGGTTCCTGCTGATGCAGTTGAGCAACGCACAGAGCGTGGCACTGTGCCCTACGCCGGCTGGGTTGCGGCGGGCCTGATCGAGCAGACCGAGGGGCAAGTCACCGATTACGCGGTTATCGAGCGAGCGGTCTTGGACGTCGTGGAGCGGTTCAACGTGCAGTCCATCGCGTTCGACCGCTGGAACGCCACGGAAATGGTCAGCCGGCTAGTGAAGGCTGAAGTGCCGCTGGTGGAGTTCATCCAAGGCACGAAGTCCTATCACCCGGCGATGCAAGAGCTGGAGCGGGCATACATCGCCGGGAACCTGGTCCATGACGGAGATCCGGTTCTCACCTGGTGCGCGGCGAACCTAGTTGCCCGAACGGATCAAAACATGAACAAGGCTCCGGACAAGAAGCGTTCCGCGGACAAGATCGATGACATGACCGCACTGCTGATGGCTGTCGGTATTTCAATCAACGTGGAGGCGGGCGACGGTATGGACGATTGGCTCAGCAGCCCTGCGAAGGCAGCCGCATGACCGCGAACAATTCACGTAAGCCGGTCGGTCGCGTAGCTGCGGCAGTGCGCAGCTGGCTAGGGATTTCTTTCGATCTGACGAACGAACAGGCCTGGAGCAGCATGGGGGGCTATCGAGTGGCGGGTGTCAAGGTGAGCACCGGAAGCGCCATGCAGGTGTCGGCAGTCTGGGCCTGTGTGCGTCTCATCTCGGAGACTATCGCTACGTTGCCGCTGACGCTTTTCGAGAAGACCTCGGCCGGTAAGATCCCGGCCTCGCGTCACCCGCTGCACTTCGTCATCCACGATCAACCAAACACGGACTCCACGGCTGCGGTGTTCTGGGAAGCGATGGTGGCCGCAATGCTGCTCCGGGGCGTGGGCAGGGCAGAGAAGCTCATGTCGGCAGGTCAGGTGATTGGATTGGCATTCCTGAACCCCGACAGGACCACCAAGGCGCGGGACAGCCGGGGAAACCTCGAATATCGATACACAGACAAGAGCGGTCGGCAGCGGGTGATCCCGCGATCTCGCATCTGGGAGGTTCCCGGCTTCACCCTCGACGGAGAATGTGGCGTTTCGGTGATCCAGTACGGCGCCAAGGTCTTCGGCAACGCGATCGCCGCTGATGAAGCGGCGAGCAAGACCTTCACCAATGGGATGCTCCAGACCGTTTATTACAAGGTCGCGTCATTCCTCAAGAAGGACCAGCGCGACGAGTTCCGCCGCAATGTCATGGGCACAATCGAACGTGGGGAGACGCCCCTGCTCGAGGGTGGGACTGAGGCCGGCACGCTAGGGATCAACCCCGCCGATGCTCAGCTGCTGGAATCCCGTGGCTTCAGCGTGCAGGAGGTTTGCCGCTGGTTCCGCGTCCCGCCGTGGATGGTGGGTCACACGGAAACGTCAACCAGCTGGGGCACCGGAATCGAGTCCCAGATGATTGGCTTCCTGACCTTTACCCTGGCGCCATGGTTGCGCCGCATCGAGCAGGCGATCCGCAAGGACCTGCTGAGTCCTGCCGAGGGGCAGCGCTTCTACGCGAAATTTGCCGTCGAGGGGCTGCTACGGGCAGACAGCGCGGCGCGCGCCTCCTTCTACTCGGTCATGGTCAACAACGGGATCATGACGCGCGACGAAGTCCGTGAACTTGAGGACCGGGAGCCCATGGGCGGCAACGCTGCGGTGCTGACTGTGCAGTCTGCAATGGTGCCTCTCGATGCGCTGGGTGGCACGAACACCACAGATGCGGAGACGCGCGCCGCGCTCCGAGCCCAGCTTGGGCTGGACCAATTTCGAAACGGAAAAGGCTGAGGCCAAGATGACAATTCGAGCACTTCCGGGCGTCCCGCTGGGTCGGCCGCAGATGGATGTGCGCAGCTATGTGCCCCAGATGGCCTTGAGCCGCTGGGACTCGACGCTGCGGGCGGCCGAGGAAAAGGACGCGGACGAGCGCACGATCGGTGTGTATGACGTGATCGGCGAGGATTGGTGGACCGGCGGCGGGTTTACCGCCAAGCGTATGTCGGCCGCCCTACGCTCGCTTGGTAAGGGGCCGGTGACAGTGGCAATCAATAGCCCGGGCGGCGACATGTTCGAAGGCATCGCGATGTACTCCATGCTGCGCGAACACCCCGGTGAGGTGACGGTCAAGGTGATGGGGCTGGCTGCTTCTGCCGCCTCGATCATCGCAATGGCCGGTGACGCCGTGCAGATCGCTCGCCCAGCCTTCCTGATGATCCACAACTGCTGGCTGATGGCCGCCGGCAATCGCCACGACCTCCGCGACATTGCGGATCAGCTTGAGCCGTTTGATGCCGCCATGGCCGACGTCTATGCGGCGCGTACCGGGGATGACCCCAAGGCTATGTCCAAGCTGATGGATCGCGAAACGTGGATTGGTGGCAGCGCGGCCGTGGATCAGCGATTCGCGGACTCTCTTCTCGAGTCCGAGGCAGTAAAGAAGGACAGTGGCACTGGTGGCACGGCAGCAGCGGTGCGCCGCATGGAGTCCGCTCTGCGTGCCTCGGGAATGTCCAAGGCAGACGCGATGCGACTGATCAGTGATTTCAAGTCCGGCTCGGGCGATCCAGCCGGCAGCGGTGAGGGCGATCCCACCGATCCAACAGCAGCGATTGTCGCTGCACTTCGTTCGTTTGACCTCACCCAGGAGAAAAATCCATGAAGTACACCCTCTGGGCCATCACGGTGGTCCTCGTCGCACTGTTCGCGTCCGATGCTTTCGCTGGCACGCATTTCCTCAACATGGGGCCGCATGGTTTCGCGATGGCAAGTGCAGCGGCGGCCCTGCCTGAAGCAATCAGCGCCGAACTGAAGAAGATCAGTGACCAGGTCAAGTTGCAAGCCGAGCAGGCTGAAAAGGAAATCAAGACCCACGCCCGACTTTCCGAGGAAACGCGAGCATCCGTCGACAAGCTGCTGACGGAGCAGGGCTCGCTGCAGGCACGGCTGCAAGGCGCTGAGCAGTTGATGGCGAAGCTGGAACATGGCGGGTTCGGCGGCGATATGCAGCCGAAGTCGATGGGCGAACAGCTCGTTGACAACGAGGACTTCAAGGCATGGGCGGCTCGCCCGAGTTCGAAGTTCCACATGGACGTCAAGGCTGTCGTTACCAGCGACGGCGCCTCTGCGGGCGACCTCATTGTTCCGGACCGCCGGCAGGGGATCATCATGCCCGGACAGCGGCGGCTGACTATCAGGGACCTGATGAACTCGGTCCCGACCAGCTCCAACGCGATCGAGTATGTGCGTGAGACCGGATTCACCAACAACGCCAACGTGGTCGCCGAAAACCCCACCAACCCGAAGCCGGAATCGAACATCACGTTTGAAGCCGACTCCGCGCCCGTGGTGACGATCGCACACTGGATCCACGCATCCCGACAGGTGCTGAGTGACATCCCGACCCTGCGCGGGTACATCGACGGGCGCCTGCGCTACGGCCTGAAGTTCAAGGAAGAGGCTCAGCTCCTGAAGGGCTCGGGCGTGGGCCTGAACATCAACGGGCTGGTCACCCAGGCAACCGCCTATGCGAACCCCGGCGTCACGGTTCAGGCGGAAACTCGCCTTGACCGCCTGCGTCTGGCGCTCCTGCAGGTCGAGCTGGCTGAGGCGTGGGCCGATGGAATCGTGCTGTCGCCACTCGACTGGGCTGCCATTGAGCTGACCAAGACTGACGACAACGCCTACCTGTTCGCCAACCCGCGTGGCATCGCCACGCCGGCGCTGTGGGGCCGCAACGTCGTTCCGACGCAGGCCATGGACGCGTCCGAATTCCTGGTGGGCGCCTTCGGCGGTGGCATCGCCGCGGAGATCCACGACCGGGAGGACGTGCAGGTGATGGTTGCCACCCAGGACGATCGCGACTTCGTCAAGAACATGGTCAAGGTGCTCATGGAAGAGCGCCTGACCTTGACCGTCTATCGGCAGGAAGCGTTCGTCACCGGTGATTTTGCCGGCCTCGACGCGCCCGCTGGCGGCGGCTGATCCCACCTGGAACGGGGGCGCCGCCAAGCGGCGCCCCTTAGGAGAGCGAAATGATTGAAGTAAAGGCACTGCGCGGGTTGGAGCACGGTGGGACGATCAAGCGCGACCAAGTTTTTCCTGTTGCGACCCAGGCGCACGTTGACCTGCTTGTCGGGAAAGGCCTCGTCGAGGTGGTTGGTGAGGTATCTCAGCCAGGCGGTAACGCCGACAAGGGGGCTAAGCAACCTGAGAGCGCCGGCGTCGCATTGGTTGCCCAGAACGCGGCTGACGTCGTCACCGCCCTTGCTCAGGTGACCGACCCCGATCTGCTGGCCGCAGGCCTCGAGGCAGAAAAGGGAAAAGGGGAAAAAGCACGCAAGAGCGTGATCGAGGCGCTCACCGCTGCCATCGCCGCTGCCCAGCCGCAGGTGTAAGCCATGCGCCTGGTGACTATCGAACAGGCCCGGCAGCACTGCCGGGTCGATACCGCTGACGACGAGATGCTGGCCCTCTATGCCGAGGCAGCAGAGCAGGCTGCGCAGGATTTCCTGAACCGCCAAGTTTTCTCTGACGTGGACGAGCTTGCCGCTGCGGTGCTTGACGGCAAGGCAGGGGACGATCCCATTGTGGCCAACCAGGCAATCATCGCAGCGATTCTGTTGCTGACGGGACACCTGTACCGAAACCGTGAAGCCGTGACTTCGGAGAACGCTGTTCAGCTGCCTCTCGGCGCCCACTCATTGCTCTGGCCGCACCGCGTAGGCCTCGGCGTATGAGCCTGGCCGCTGGGGATCTCCGCCACCGCGTGCTGATCCAGCAGCAGGTGACCACGCGCGACGGGGACGGCGTCCAGACCACCAGCTGGGTGGACGTGGACACGGTATGGGCCAGCGTCGAGCCGCTGTCTGCACGCGATTTCATCCAGTCGGGACAGACCCAGGCGGCGGTGACGGCGCGCATCACCATCCGATACCGCGCCGGCATGCTGCCGAGCATGCGCCTGGTGCACCGCGGCCAGACCTACAACATAGCCGGCCTGCTGCCTGACAAGGCGTCGGGGCTGGAGTACATCACGATCCCGGTCTCCGCCGGCGTCAACGACGGGCGGTAGCGCATGAAGGTGGAAATGAAGATCAACGGGGTGGACGGCCTGCTGGCCACCCTGCAGGCGTTGCCGCCAGAGGTCGTCAGCAAGCGCGGCGGGCCGGTAAAGCTGGCGCTGGCCAAGGGCGCACGCATGCTGCGCGACCAGGCCAAAGAGAACTTTCGGCGCTCAGCGGCTGTAGGCGGCGCGGGCAGCACCGACACCACGGTCAACAACATCATCGCCAGCCGCGGCAAGGCGCCCACCGGGACCAAAGGCGAGCGCCAGCTGGTACGCGTCAAGCGCAAGGTTTTCGTCAATGCCAAGGGCGCTCGGACCACAACACTGCGCGCTGCACAGCTGATGGAGTGGGGATCCGCGCTACAGCCTGCACGGCCGTGGCTGCGGCCTGCATTCCAGCGGCGGGGAAGCCAGATCATCGACACGATGACCGAGGACCTGCTGAAGCGGGTGGAACTGATCACCAAGCGCCTGGCAGCCAAGAACGGGGGTAAGCGCTGATGTTCCCCAAGGTCTACAGGACCATCCGTACGCCTGCGGTCATCGCGCTGGTTGGCGAGCGCGTCAGTGGCCACGGCAAGGCGCCGCAGACGGATCCCCGTCCCTATATCACCTGGCAGATCGTCACCGGCGATCCCTACAGCAACCTCAGCAGCGCGCCGGGCGGTGACTTCACCACGGTGCAGATCGACTGCTACCACAAGGATGAGGCGGGCGCCCAGGCGCTGGCGCTGGCCGTGCGGGACGCGCTGGACGCGGAGCTGATCGTCAACCGTGTCGCGATCGACACGATCGATTCGGACACCGAGCTCTACCGGGTCGGACTGGAAGCCGACTTCATCGACCAGCGCTGAGCCGCTGAAACCATCACCAACCACGCACTGCCGCCCTCGCGCGGCTTCAAGAGAGGATCAAGCCATGACCGAGGGCGTCGTCAAGACCCAGGGCACCCATCTGTTCTTCGTCGACCCGAATGCGGCCGGCGGACCTGCCATCGTGAAGTTTGCCTGCCCGACCGGTGCGTCTGGCTTGGGCGGCGCCGCCGACCAGATCGAGGACACCTGCCTCGACGCGCTGGTCGACAAGACCTATCAGCGCGGCCTCGGCACGCCCGGCCAGGTCACTGTGCCGTTCAACTACATCCCGAGCTCTGCCTCGCACGCCTCGCTGTTTGACCTGAAGGACAGTGGTCAGAACGTGGGCTGGTATATCGGCCTGAGTGACGGCACCGCGGCGCCCACGCTGGTGGACGACGTGCTTACGGCCCCCGCCGCCACTGCGCGCTCGGGTTTCGGCTTCCAGGCCTATGTGGCTGACTTCAACATCGACATCGCCACCAACGAGATCGTCCGCGGCACCGTGACGCTGCAGCGCAGCGGCCCGGTCCTCCGCTACGGCAAGCCGCTGGCCTAAAGCAGCGGCAACGGCTGTGGCTTCAATCTGGGTCGGCATCTGGCGCTGTCAGGCCGTGGCGCCACGCCGGCCCCAACACTTCGAGAACGGGCATGAATGACGCGAACAAGGCGGCCGCCGTGCTGCTGGACGACTCCCTTTTCATCAGCGACCGGGTCCACGTGAAGGACGTGGAGCTGCCCGACGGGAAGCAGCACAAGTTCCACTTCCGCGAGCTGCCGGCGGCAGAGTTCCATGCCTTCATCAACGCGCAGCGGGATGAGAGCGCTGATCGCCAGGCTGACTCGTGGCCCCGGCTGATCGCGAAAGCGGTCGTCGATCCGGATGGCAAGCTGGTGTTGTCGCTGGACCGGGCGCGTGCCCTGAAGTTCCCCGTGCAGGCCGCCTTGGTGAACGCGATCCGCGAGGTGAACAGTTACCAGGGAAAGGCGAGCTCGCCCGACGAGGCAGCGCCGAGTGGTTCCGATACCAGCTCGCTCTGAGCCTGGGCAAGAGCGTCGCGGAGATCGATGCGCTGGGCGAAGTGGAGCTGGCCGGCTGGCGTGCTTTCTTCGAGCTCTACCCGTTCGACGACCTGCATCGCTTCCATCGGCCCGCTTCCGCAATCGCCGGCTCCTTCGGCGCCAAGCCGGAGCAGGTCCTGAAATACCTCTCGCCCGACCCAATCGACTCTGCACTGAGCGACGCCGATCGCGACGTTGCCAAGGCGCTGGGCTTCACCTCCTGACGGGATAAACCATGGCAACCGCCGGTTCCATTGTTGTTGATCTGCTGATGCGTACCGGGTCCTTCGAGACCGACGCTGACCGCGCTGCCAAGCAAGTGAAGAAACTGGGGAAGGACTCCAGCGACAGCGCGGCGCAGGTGGGCGCCGCCTTCGGCAAGATTGGTGGCGTCGTAGCCGGTGGCCTGACCGTGGCCACGGTGGCGGTGGTCAACTGGACCCGGCAGTTGGTGGTCGCTTCCGCTGAGGTGGAGAAGCTGTCGCGTCTCTCCGGCACCAGCGAGCAGACCTTCCAGCGCCTGGCCGCCGGCGCCAGCACCGTGGGCATCCAGCAGGACAAGCTGGGCGACATCTTCAAGGACACCCAGGACAAGCTGGGTGACTTCCTGAGCACCGGCGGCGGTGCGATGAAGGACTTCTTCGAGCAGATCGCGCCGCGCGTCAATCTGACCGCTGACGCCTTCCGGAACCTCAGCGGCCCCGAGGTCCTGCAGAAGTACTACAAGGCGCTGGAGGATGCCGGTGCGTCGCAAGCGGACATGGTCTTCTACATGGAGGCCATCGCCAGCGACTCGGCAATGCTGGCGCCGCTGCTGGCCAACAACGGGGAGGGGTTCCGCAAGTGGGGCGCAGAGGCGGAGCGCGTGGGGGCGATCCTCGACGGTCCGACCATCGCGGCGATGAAGGAAGTGAAGGATCAGTCCAACCAGATGGATCTGGCGTTCCAAGGGCTGCGTAGCGAAGTGGCCACGCAATTGCTGCCGCAGTTCCGGGATCTCGTTCAGCTGCTGGGTGCTGAGGACACGAAGCGTGCCTTCACCAGCATTGCCGGATTCGCGGCGGACATTGCAGGGGAGATGGCAAATGGGGTCGTGCAGATCGCCAGCTTCATCACCAGGTTCCGGGAGATGCGGAGGCTTGACGGCGCCGGAGATGCTGATCTGGCTGGTGCCTCCGAGGATGCGCTGAATCAGAAGATCGGCGAGCTGGGCGCAGTGCGTCGGGCGATGCTGGCTGCCGAAGGCGACAACGAGCGAACGGCGAAGGAGTCCCAGCGCTTGATGCTGGAGATGCAACGCGTCCAGCGAGAGCTGACGCGTCGCTACAAGGCTGAAAACGCAGCCGAGAACTTCAAGGGCGTCACCGGGAGCGTTGACAGCACCGGTCGAATCATCAAGCCGCAGGAAGCTGGCAGCTTTCGCGCCACCGTGGCCGCTGACAAGGACAAGACGGGTGAGAACGCCGCCAAGCGGCTTGCCGAGGCATTGAAGTCAGCCAATCAGCAGCTGGAGCGGCAGATCGCGCTCTATGGCGATGCATCGGAGCTGTCCCGGGTCACCTATGAGATCCAGTTCGGCGGACTGAAAGGAGTCGATGAGGCGTCCCAGTCCGCGCTGCGGTCCGGTGCGTCGTTGCTGGACATGCTCGGCAACATCGATGAGGCCGAGGCGATCATGGCCGAGGATGCGCAGCGGTTTGCCGATGCCTTCAACAGCATGCTGGGGCGAAGCGACGAAGCCAGCGAGGAACACTTCAGCCAGATCTCCACCTACGCAGACCAGGCAGCAAGAAACATGCAGGATGCTTTCGCTGACTTCCTGTTCGATCCGTTCTCCGACGGCTTGGGTGGCATGGTCGACAGCTTCGCCGATGCCATCAAGCGTATGGCCGCGGAGGCGGCGGCGGCACAGATCTTTGAGCGCCTCGGGTCTTGGGCGTCAAGCTACAGCGGCGCCGGCAGCAGCCTGATCAACGCCATAGGCGGGGCCTTCGGAGCGAAGGGGAACCGCGCCGGCGGCGGTCCAGCGGCCGGCTACGACCCTTACCGGGTAGGCGAGGGGGGACGCCCTGAGCTGTTCGAGCAGGGCGGCAAGACCTACCTCATCCCTGGCGATGCCGGCACGGTGCGCCCCATCACTGCAGGTCGCAGCTTGAATGGCCCGGGCGCCGGTGGCGCGGGAGCCCTGCAGGTCGTCATCAACAACCACACCAGCGGCAGGGTCACCACCCGCGAGGAAAACGGTCGCATGCCCGATGGGTCAGTGCTTCGTCGGATGATCGTTGACGTCATCTCCGACGACCTTGCCAATGGCGGCCAGGTAGCTGCCGCGGGCCGGCAGCGCTTCGGTTGGTCGGAGGCCGTCTGATGGCACAGTTTCCCAGCTACGTGAAGATCCGGTTCGCCGGCTACGCAGAAGAGTTCGACCCTTCGGTCGAACGGGTCGAGATGGAGCGCGGCGTGCCGAAGATGCGCCTCGTGAACTCTCACGTGATGCAGGACCTTATGGCCACGCTGCAGTTCAACAGTGCAGCCGAGGCGGCTGCATTCGAGGCTTGGTACTTCGACGATATCAAGCGGATTGGCTGGTTCACCATGGAACACCCGAGGACCAAGGCGATGATCACCGCTCGATTCAAGAACGGAAGCATCGGCAGGCTTGTTCCGCTGATGACCCAGTTCAAGTTCTCGGTACGGGACGTCGTTCTGGAGTACCTGCGATGAGCACGTTCCTTGAGCGCCGCCAGCGCACCACCGACGACGCACCCACGCTCATGCTGCTGGAGGTCTCGGCGCCATCCTTCCCTGAGGTTCTGAGGATCGTCAACGACACACGCAACTGGACGAGCAACGGTATCGAGTACATCGCGTCCCAGTTCGGGTTCAAGCTGCCCGACGACGTGAACGGCCAAGCGCCACGCGCGCAGCTCGTCCTGAGCAATGTGGGCAGAGCCATCACCGAGGATCTGGAGCGCCTTGCCCCTGGGGAGATAGTGACCGCCAGGCTGATGATCACTGACCGCGCCAACCCGAATCTGATCGAGCAGGATCACTTCTTGCCGATGATCTCGGTTTCGGTGAACACCCAGGTTGCTACTGCTGCCTGTGGGGTGGACTTCCTCACAAGGCAGCAGGCGGTGCGCGTCCGCTTCAATCCTCACGTTTCACCAGGGATCTTCTGATGCGGTTGGCGGACGTTGAGCGTTTCGTGGGAATGCCTTACGACGCAGATGCATTCGACTGTGCGGACCTGGTAGCAAAGGTGCAGCTGGAGTTGTTCGGTCGCCATGTTTCCATGCCCAGCCGTCGGCCCCGTGGCGTTCGGGGTTCTGGGCAGCTGGGTGAGTTGTCGAGGCCCTACGCGAAGCACCGGGAGGGGCCGCCCGAAGACGGCGACCTTGTGCTGATGTTCGACCACGGACAACGAAACCCCGGCCATGCCGGGGTTTTCTTCTTTCTGGCCCACGAACAGTGGGTTCTCCACAGCAACGAGAGCAACGGCTGCGCCGTCCTGCATCGCCTTCGCGACCTGCAGGGATTCGGCCTGCGCGTCGAGGGAATATACGAATGGGTCTGATGCTCGAAAAGGCTGATGCTGGACGTCTCGTCGTGACGCCGCACCCGGTGCTCGCTGACGGGCAGCGGAATCAGCCTGCGGACCTGCGCCCCGGCGAGTCGCTTTGCGAGTTCCTGCACCGGCATGTCATCGACCTGGATGCCCAGGACTGGGTCGTATTGATCGGCGGCAAGGCTGTGCCGCGCAGCGCCTGGCCCTATGTCTATCCGAAACACGGGCAGCTGATCGAGGCTCGTGGGGCCGTGGGAAGGTCCGCGATCGCGCTGGTAGCGATGGTCGCACTGACGTACTTCACCATGGGTGCGGGCGCGGGCTGGATCGCCGGCACGTTCGGCGTTGCCGCCGGCGGTGCTGCTGCGGCGGCGATCGGCACTGGCCTCTTCATGGCCGGCTCGATCCTGATCAACAGGGTGCTGCAGCCCAAGCAGCCGAAAGCAGGTTCCGCGGCCCCCACGGTCTATTCCATTGCGGCTGGCCGGAACCGGTTGCGCCCGTACGAACCGCTGGGCTTGCTCATCGGCTCGATGCGCATCGCTCCGGACCTGATCAGCAACTACTACACCCACTACGAGGGTGACGATCAGTTCCTGTCGTTCGTGCTGACGCCCGGCCTCAACGTCCACAGTGTTGACGCGCTCTACAACGGCGACGCGCTGCTGTCCTCCTACGAGGGCGTGCGGGTTTGGTACAACGGCTTCCCCGGCATGGTGAGCCAGGAGATCCCGCTTTACAGCAACGCCGATGTCACCGACGGTGGCACGCTGCTGGACACCACCAACGATCCGAAGAACCAGCCCGGGCCGTGGGTACAGCGAACCAGCTCCCCGAGCACGATTCGCCTTATGGTGGGAGTCGAGTTCCAGATCTTCGATCGCACCACGAAGGGGAAGGACAAGCTCAACAGCGACCAGCTGCAGATCCAGTACCGCGCCGCTGGCACGGCTAACTGGCAGGTGTTCGGCAATTACAACGTCCGCGGCACCAACAACAAGAGCCAGCGTGCCAGCTACGCGATCGACGTGCCCGAGGGGCAGTACGACGTGCGCGTGCGTGTGGCCGGCAACAATACGGACGGCAGTGGCGCGGAGGCATCTTTCGTCTGGACGACGCTGACCAGTGTGCAGCGTGACCAGGCCTCCTATGCTGGTATCGCCCGCATCGGCATCCGGATGCAGGCCAATGGCCAGCTCAACGGGGCGCCGGACGAGATCCGCTGCGTGGCGCATTCCATGCCGATCCCTGTGTGGGATGGCGTCCAGTGGGTGACCCAGCGCACCAGCAATCCAGGCGCGTGGATCCTTGCCTTCGCCCGCGGAATCTATGCCCCCACCGGTGAATTGGTAGCAGGTATGGCGCTGCCCGAGCGGCAGATCAACGTGGAGGCCCTGAAGGGCTTCATGTTGCACTGCGCGGCCAACAACCTGACCTACGACAACTGGATCACGGACGTCCGCAGCCGCCAGCAGGTCCTCGATGTCCTGGCGCTGGCCGGCTTCGGCCAGATCACCTGGCCGCGTGGGCAGCTTACCGTGGGGTGGGCAGCCGACGAGCAGCCTCTTTCGGGGGTGGTCAACATGGCCACGATCCAGAAGGGCCAGTTCCAGGTCGATTACACCCTGGCCAACGCCGCCGATGGCATCGAGTACAGCTACCTCGATGCGGCCACCTGGGAGGCCAAGACGCTTCGCGTGCCGGCGCCTGGCGTCACCACCATGCTCAACCCGGCGCAGGTCACCGGCGAGGGCGTGACCAACGAAGCGCATGCTGCGCTGATGGCGCGTTGGCATCTGGCCCAGAGCCTGTACCAGTACAAGGCGATCGGCTTCGGCGCTGACATCGAGCACCTGTCCTACAGCCGCATGTCGATGTTGGCGTTGTCCCATGACATGACACAGTGGGGCTTCAGCGGGCAGATCCTCGGCGCCAGCCTTGTCGGCGGGCGGGTGAATCTCCAGCTGGATGCCGAGGTGCCGGCGCCTGCACAGGGGAACGCCTTCATCGGCGTGCGCATCCCGGGCGAAAAGGTCTACCGAGTGATGCGCGTGGTGCCGTTCGCCGGCACGACGACCGTGCTCGAGCTGGCCGACCCGTGGCCCGGCGACGCGGCCCTGCCCGGCGACAGCGAAGACAACCCCGCCTGGGATTCGATCTGGATCTACGACTTCAAGCAGACGCCGGGCCTGCGCGTGCGCGTGACCGGGATCCGGCCTCAGAACGACCTGAAGGGCGCAGCAGTCGAGGTTGTGGCCGAGAGCGCCGAGTTCTGGCACTACGTCCACACGGGGGAATACATCCCGTCGCCCAACGAGTCGCTGCTGCAGACGCGGCCGGTGGCCAGCGACCTGAAGATCACCGAGCGGCAGGTGGTGCAGGGCGACACCGAGTTCACCGAGCTGCAGGCGACGTTCTCGATCACCGGCCCGGTCGGCGACACGGTGGTGCTTTCCGACACAGATGGAAACGGCGAGCTGGAGCAGGTCGCGCGCACCGTTACGCGCACGGCCAGCTGGCGGATCCCGGGCGCGGGCACCTATCCGATCACCGTTCGGCCCTACAGCCCGGACGGCAACGCCGGCGTCGCCGCGTCCGTGATCTATACCACTCGCGGCGCAGACGCGCCGCCGGTGCTGGTCGACTTCTTCGACGTGGAGCAGCTGAGCGGAGGCGTGCGGCGATACACCTGGGGCTTCTTCAGCGAGACGATCCAATCGGCCAACTTTGCCGGCGTGGAGATCCGGTACGTGCCCGGGTCTGTGCCCAGCCCGACCTGGGAGCTGATGACGCCGCTCGGCGACGAGGGTTACCACCCGGCGGCGTTCGAGGCGATCCTGCCTGAGTCCGGCCAGTGGACCTACGCGTGTCGCAGCCGGAACACCTCGGGCACGCTCTCCACCCTGGCGCGGGTGATGACGGTGACCCTGCAGCCTAACCTGGGCCAGATCATCGAGGACTTCGAACAGAGCGTCGCGGAGCTGGTGCAGCTGCAGCTGGATCTCGAGCAGGAGAAGCTGGAGCGGTTCAACGAGGACACCCGCGTAGCGCAGCAGGCGGCGGCGGATGCGACGGCCAAGGCCAATGCGGCTCGGGAGGCGGCGATCGCGCACGCGGACGCCCTGAGCGCGGTGATCGGCGACCTGGTCGGTGCGGCGGAGTGGGCCCCAGCCACCAGCTACGAAGTCGGCGCCGTGGTCAAGCACGAAGACGGACTCTACCGTGCTCTGCGGGCCAACATCGACGCGCCGCCGGCCAGCAGCCCGGACGACTGGCAGCTGGTCGGCCAGTTCGCCAGCGTCGGCGATGCCTTGGCCGCTGCGATCGCGATGGCGCACCAGAACGCCTCCGACATCGAGGCCGAAGCGGCCAGGCTCGACGCCATCCTTGTGCGGCTGCCTGCCGGTGATGGCCCGGTGGCGTCGGTTGAGGACGTGGAGCAGGTGATCGTCCGCGTCGAAGAAAACGAGAACGGCCTGAGTGCACTGGGCCAGCGGCTGACCTCTTTCACGGCCCAGGTGGTGGGCGACCACGCCGGCGACGACGACACCGGGGCAGGGGATCCGGACTCCTACGCGGGCCAGATCACCGTGATGACGGTGGCAGCGGACGCCACGCGCGCTGTATCGAAGCGGGTCGACACCGTGGTGGCCGAGTTCGGCGAGTTCGAAGCCAGCGTCACTGAGACGTTCGAGGCCTTCGCAAACGACCAGCAGGCGCTTGCTGAGCGGGTGACCGAAGTCCAGAGCGAGCTGCATGGAGAGGTGGAGCTGGTTGCCAACAACCTGGAGCTGATGCGCACGGAGGTGTTCGAAGGCCCCGAGGGTATCCGCGCGCTGTCCGAGCGTCTGGAAGCGGTGCGAGCCGAGGTCGACGGGGTAGTGGCTGAGGCGATCAGCGGTCTTGAGGCGCGCGTTACGGTCAATGAGATGGGCGTGGCGGAGGTCGAATCCCGCGCCTACCTGCGCGTGATCGGTGTCGGGCCGGACGGCGTGCCTGTTCTGGGCGGCATGACCATCAGCAACAACGGCCAGATCGTGCGCACCCGGTTCCAGAACGACATCTTCGAGATCGCCGCTCCCGATGGCCAGGACGGCTTCGAGTTCCGCGACGGCTACATGCGTGCGTGGGCTGGGCCGACTCAGGCGGTGTTCGGTGCGGGGTTCGGCGCCAACCAGGATCTGATGATCTTCACTGGCCCAAATGTCGGTGCCGAGCAGGCAACAAAGGGCATGGCCACGCTATGGACCGATCGCAACGGCAGCGGGTATTTCGGCGGCTCGCTGTCGGCGGGTGTGCTGAAGAACGCGGTGCAGACGACTACCACCCAAACCATCGGGACCAGTCTGCTCAATGGTCCATTCGCCACCAACGGACGCAACAAGAACGTCGTCATCAGCTTCAACCGTCGGCACGTGCGCATCAAGCAGGCGCAAGGCTCCGACGGCTTCGTGGCGGGCGATGGGACTAATACGGCGACGATCAACGTGTACCGGCAGATAGCTGGAAACCCGGAGACGCTGTGGCAGTCGTTTACCTGCGGCGGCGGGGTGGACATCACCAACGAGTTCGATGGTCCGGATACCGCCATCGCCACCTGGGAGGGCGCGCTGACCGTGAATGACAGCGCGGACGGAGCCGCAGACCGCAGCTACCGAGCCCAGATCGTGGGCTTCACCGCTCAGGACATCTATCACCAATCCGGCAGCTTCAACGTGCAAACGATCACGCAGTCCCTTTCGATTGTGTCGGTTGAAGAACAAGCCTAGTAACGGGGAACCAGAATGGCACTGCAGAAAGTAGACCTTGATACGCCGCAGCCTGGCGGCCGGTTCGGTGACCCGACCCGCACGGCGTGGCGCAAGCACAACGAAAATCTGGACGAGATCGAGTCGCTGGTAAGCGGGGCTGAGCAGAGCGGCGCCGCTGCCGTCGCACGTGTCGTGGAGCTGGAGGATTCCCTCGGCGACGCGGCATACGTGCCGGCGGCAGCGTTCGCCTCGGCCTCCCAGGGCGCCAAGGCGGAAAGCGCGGTGCAGCCTGACCAGCTCGCTGCGGCAGCGGGCGAGCTGCAGGTGCAGCTGGACACCATTGCCTCGGCCCAGCAGGCTGGTGCTATCGCAGAATCCACGTGGGCACGCCTGATCTCTGTTGAGCCGGGCCTGAGCGTCGCAATAGGCGGCGCGGCCGACATCCCGCCTGAAACCGACGGCGGTTCCCACGTCGACCCGATCAAGGCGGGCGGGCAGGTCGTGCCCAATGCGGGCAGGTTCGTGCGGCGCACCTCTGCAGCAAATGGCTGGGAATGGCTGAGTGCGAACACCTTGGCCTCCAAGGCTGACACTGCCTTCGTTGCCCAAGAGACGCAGGCAACGCGCCGCCCGCTGCAGGATATGGTGGCGGTCGCCCCCTTCAACGGCGCTGTGCCGCTGGGCCTGGTCAACGATGACGGTAGCTTCCCCGTGGGTGTGGAGGTGGCCACGGGGAATCTGCTGGCTCGCATCCCGGTGAACAACCCGGGCCTGGTGGCGTCGTTGAACAACCGATTCGCTCAGATCGACCCGGATGGAAGGCTGTTCCTCTACGACGGCCCCGGGCCGTGGGTCCCGCTCATCATCAACGAGCAGCGGCAGATCATCGACGCCATCAACATCGAGACCGGTGAGCGCTTTGGTTCCGCGTCCCAGGCGGGCACCGCGTATGCGTCTGCGCCGCTTCGTGACCTTGCTGCTGCAGCTGTGCCGGCACTTGCTGATTGGGTCCACATCCTGCTCTACGGCCAGTCGCTGTCGATCGGTGCCACGGCGCTGCCGCCGCTCAGCACCAGCAGCAGGTACAGCCACCTGACCTTCCAAGCCGGGCCACGTGCCACCAAGGCCGGGAGCACGGGCGACAACCCCGGCACCGGCGCCGCGGTGCCCTTGTTCGAGAACGCGGTGTCGGGCGACGGGCAGAACAACCGCGGCGAGACGCCGGCCAGCGGTTTGGCAAATGCATTCACCACCCACGCGGCGGTAGAGCAGGGAATCGCACCAGCGGAGCGCGTCCTGTTCGTCTCGGCTCCTGGGCATGGTGGATATCGCCTTGATCAGCTCGACATGGCCAGCTCGTGGATCCAGGTCTTGAAGGATCACGTCACCGAAGCGAAGGCGCTGGCCGACGCGGCCGGCAAGACCTATGTTGTGGGCGCGATTCCGTGGATACAGGGCGAGGCTGATTCGAACACCACCTTTGCCGCTTACCGCGCCGCGATGGTGTCCTTCCGCATGGGCCTGTGCACCTGGATCCGAGGTATCACCGGTCAGGCCTTCGATCCGCTGTTCATCACTTACCAAACGCCCAACAACGGCGCTCTCGACGGGCAGATCAGCCAGGCGCAGCTGGACCTGGCGATGAACGAACCGGGGTTCGCGTTCGGCGGTCCCATTTACCACCTGCACAGCACCGATGGCACGCACGTGGACAACGTGGGTAGCTACCGCATGGGCTGGGCGCTTGGCCGGGCCGTGAAGCAGTACCTCATCGACAAGAAGGCGCCTGCCTTCATCAGGCCGCTGGCTGCGGTACGGACCGGTCGACGGATCTCCTGGCGTTTCGAAGTGCCGCAGGCGCCGCTGGTGCTGGATCTCTCAGGCCTCCCGCCGACGCAGGACTATGGGTTCCGGGTCAATGACGCCAGCGGAGTGGCGCTGCCGGTGGACAGCGTGGCCATCGAGAACGGCGACACCGTCGTCGTCACGCTGGTGGGCGATGGCGCTACTGCCGCGCAGGTGCGCTACAGCCTGGACTACCTCGGCACCGGCACCACCTGGAACGACGAAGAGACCGGCAACCTCCGCGACTCGACACCCGGCCGCTGCGAGGTGGCTGGCAACTCCTATCCCGCCTGGCACGTAGCGCCTTCCTGCCGCGCCACCATCATCAATCTCGGAGCGTAACCATGCAGTCCATCGTCACCATGATCGCCGGTATCCCCGCTGCCCCCGGTGCGCCGGTCGTGCCCGCATCGAACATCAAGCCGCTGTATCCCGGGCGGCCTGAGTCGGCCGCGATCGCGCACTGGCTCCTGGGCGGCAACACGGCCTCGCTGGCGGATCTCAAAACGCAGCGCAGCCTGGTGCCGGCCGGTGCCATGCCGTCTTTCGAATCGAACGTCGCCGTCATCCCCAATGGAATCAACGGACTCAAGACGGGAGTTGCCGACGCGGCCGCCTACACCCTGGCCGTGGTGTTCCGTTTGGATAGCGAGGTGGGTGGCAACGGGCGGGTGATCGGCGGGCCTTCGGGGGCGTCCACGCTGGACAACAAGGGCGTCCTGATCTCGCAGCCAGCCGCCAACACGGTCAATATCACCCCGCGCGCGCATGCTTCTGGCATTGCACTCACTGCAGAACAGCTCGCTCCGGCGTTGGGCAACTACGTGTTTCTGGCTGTGGCAGTCGCTGCGCAGTCGGTCACTACGTTCGTCGGCGGCGTAGGGCGGGCTACCCGCACCCTGCCATCGGCTATCGGACTCTCCGACCGGCAGATTGCGGTCGGTAACGCCTATTACACCGGCGGCACCTACACGGCCGGTATGCGTCTCGCGGAAGCGATTGTGTTCGGCGAAACGCTCACGCCTGCGCAGGTTGACGCGCTGTACCAACGCTCCAAGCAGCGCGCAGCCGAACGCGGCATCACCGTCTACTGACTACGCCGCCGGCTCCAGCAGCTCCGCAACGTTGTTCCTGGGTGAATTGACGGCGCGGCTGACCCGGTAGGCCTCCATCGCTGGTGGCTCGCTGGCCAGCAGCATCGCTATGGCGTCGTCGGGTTCAGAGGCCATCCACTCGTCCACCTGGTCAGGCTGCAGCCACACCGGCATGCGGTCGTGGATGTCCGCTGACACGCCGCTGCTGTCGCCGGTGATGATGGTGAAGGTGCCGAGGTTGCCCTCGGCCAGCAGCGGGCTGGTGTCTTCCCACAGGCCGGCCGCCAGTAGCGGCCCAGCCGCGTGGATGAACCACGGGTCCTTCTTCCCGTCCTCGGGGCTCACCGACCATTCGTAGTACCCGGCCATCGGCACCACACAGCGGCGCTTCTTGAAGGCGGTGCGGAAGGCAGGCTTTGTGGCCACGGTCTCGATGCGGGCGTTGATGGTCGAACCCTGCAGGCCCTTGGCCTTGGCCCAGAAGGGCAGGAGGCCCCACGCCAGCCGAGTGACCTGCCGGCCCGTGCCGCGGTCGAGGATGACCGACGCGCGCTGCGTCGGCGCCATGTTGTAGCTGGGCGGCAGCTCGAGCAGGTCCTGGGCCAGATCGGGCAGGCCGAGCTGGTCAGGTTTGAATATTGGGGTCTGGACGAATCGGCCGCACATGGGCTGACCATAGGCCGGGCGGGGTAGGGCCGGGGTGAACGCTTCACCGATGTATCGGGCCGTGAGACTGGGCCGGCCTATGCTCCCGCCCCATGGACGCCGACACCCAGACCCTGACCCCCATGCCCGAAGGCTTCTACTGGAAGCCCCGCTGCCACCTCGACACGCTGCCGACAGGGTTGTTCCTGCATGGGGAGATTGTGGCGAGCATGCAAAAGAGGGTCGACGGGACGTGGCTGGCCAGGCTTAGCCCCGAAGAAGGGGTGCATGCGCCCTTGCTGCTCCGTCGCTGCAGCTCGTTTGATGCTGGGCGTCGCGGGTGCGAGATGTGGGCCCTGCGCCACGAGCAGGTGCTGCGCCGGAAGGTAGCGAAGAAGCTGCAGTGGATCCAGGACCACGTCGTGCTGCGCGGCAGGGGCGAGCAGCTGGACCAGCAGGACGTTCTAGGGCGGGGCTGAGGCAGTTAGCTGCCGTTGCCTGCGTATCGGCCCCTGCGACGCGCCGCCGGCACCATGGCTGCCATGACGAAGACGAATGCGGGGAAGGCGCGCTGGGCGCGCACTCAGGCTGCCGGCCTATGGCAGCAAGCCACCGAGTTGGACCGTGACCGCACCGGCAGCTGGGAAGACAGGGCACGCCGCCGCCGCGCTGCCGACCGCCTCCGCACCGAGGCCGCCCGATTCGAATCGATCGCGCGCCGCCTCGATCCCTCCCTCGACGATCAGGCCGCCTGACCGGGCCGCAGCGGCACCACATTGCCCATGCGCAGCCGGTCCAAGTAGTCGGCCCATTCCTGCATCATCCGCGTCCGCTCCACCAGGTGCGTGGTGCGGTTGTAGGCGCGGCCGTTCGGATCCTTCACCGCGTGCGCCAGCTGGTGCTCGATGATGTCCGGACGGAAGCCCAGCACCTCGTCCAGCAGCGTACGCGCGCTGGCGCGGAACCCATGCCCGGTAGCTGTGTCCTTATCGAATCCCATCACACGCAGCGCGGCCAGCACGGCCACCTCAGACATCGGCCGCTTGCTGCTGCGGGCGCCAGGGAAAACAAACGTGCCTCTGCCTGTCAGCCTGTGGAGGTCGCGCAGAACCTCAACGGCCTGACGTGCGAGCGGGACGACGTGCGCCTGGCGCATCTTCATCCGCCCCGCCGGGATGCTCCACAGTGCCGCATCAAGGTCGATCTCCGCCCATTCGGCCTGCCTCAGCTCGCCCGGACGAACGAACACCATGGGCGCGAGCTTCAGGGCCGACTGAACAACGACGGTTCCCCGGTAGGCGTACAGGGCCCGCAGCAGGCCGCCCAGCTCCACGGGGTCGACAACGGCGGCGTGGTTCCGCTCAGGCGCCGGCGCGAGCGCGCCACGCAGGTCCGCTACCGGGTTTCGCTCAGCCCGGCCCGTCGCGATGGCGTAGCGCATGATCTGGCCGCAGTTTTGCATGATCCGGTGGGCAGACTCGATGGCGCCCCGGGCCTCGATTTTTCGGGCGACGCGCAGGAAGTCAGGCGCTGTCAGTTCGCCGATGGGGCGGGACCCAATCCAAGGGTAGACGTCGTTGGCCATCCACGCCTCTACCTTGACTGAATACTTCGGCACCCAATCCCGCTTGGCCAGCCATTCGCGCGCTGTGACCTCGAACGTGTTGGACCCCAGTTCGGACTTTGCTTGGGCTACCGCCTTCCGGTGCTCGCCGGGGTCGATGCCGCGAGCAAGCAGCTGCCTGGCCTCTTCGCGGCGCTGCCGGGCTAAGGCAAGCGGGACGTCGGGGTAGACCCCCAAGGCTAGGCGCTTCTCCTTTCCGTTGAACCGGTATTTGAGACGCCACCAGCGGCCGTCACGCGGGGATATCTCCAGATAGAGGCCGCCGCCATCGAAGAGCTTCTGCGTACGGGCAGCAGGCTTCGCCCTGCGTAGGGCCAGATCGGTAAGTGGGGGCATCAGGTCGGGGCCAGGGGGCAGATGCCCCAGAATATGCCCCCACCGTCTCACCAACTGCAACGCACGGGGACGAACGAGCCCGAAAACGAAAAAGCCCGGAAACCCTTGAAATGCGGGGGTTTCCGGGCTCTCGCGGGCCTTCTCGGTCCCTTCAATGGTGGAGGTGGGCGGAATTGAACCGCCGTCCGAAGGCACTCCATCCCCAGCTCTACATGCTTAGCTCACCGTTGAGTCTCGTCCCGGAACAGCACGGTGTGCGAAGCACATCCCGGAACAAGCCTGTTGCGTTCTAGTGCTGGACTGACAGGCAGCCGCCCAGCTCGATTCCATGATAATGACTCTACGCTGCGAGCATGGACACAAGCAGTTTCGAGGCTCCGCCTAAGTCGGCAGAAGGTCTAACTCAACAGCTTTTAGGCTGCGAGTGCGACCGGAGCGTAGTTGTCGTCGTTGGCAACTAGAGTTTTGCAGCTGGATTTACGAGGAAAGCTACCCCCTCGGCATGCGCCAAGCGACTTCACAACCCCCGTCGAAACCAATGCACCCCCGGTTTCAAACAAGTGCCTGCAAGTACTGGCCCGTTTCCGATGACGCTGGAGCAGGGCTGCCCAACGCGAGTGATGCTACGCCAATCCGGCTGAACAGTCACGCAAATGATCGATTTCCGGTGGCAAGCCTGCATGTCGAACTGTTAACGTCTTGCCGACCTATTTGCGACACCTGCCGGGTGAGCATGGGGACAGGCTCTGCAGGCGAGGTAACAGGTGGACGTAAGCAACAAGCGCAGCCTTCGGCAACTGGTCGGTCCGGTGGGAATGGGCTACCTGCGCAGGGCCGTACCTCCGCCGTGGGTATGGACGGCGCTGGTTGCCCTGGTGGCCGCCGGGTGCCTGATCGAACTGCCGGTGACGGCCGCCGCGGCCTTGGTGGCCAGCGCGGTGGTGGTGCACTGGCCGCGTCGCAAGCGCCCATCGCTGGGCTATTGGCGACTTTTGGGCCTGGTAGTGCTGGCAGTGTTGGCATGGGCGCCGGAACCGGACGTATTGTCCCAATGGTTCGAGCATGGCCTGGCAATCGCACTGCTGGCGCTGGCCACTGTCAGTGCGCTGACGCATGTGCTGCAGGCGCGACGGCTGTCGCGCCGACTGCAGCAGGCGGCCGACGCGATGGATGACTCTCGGCTGCTGGCGTTGCTGCCGGGCGAAGCGGCGACACTGGCCG
Organism: Stenotrophomonas chelatiphaga; assembly: GCF_032054965.1. NCBI lineage: Bacteria > Pseudomonadati > Pseudomonadota > Gammaproteobacteria > Lysobacterales > Lysobacteraceae > Stenotrophomonas > Stenotrophomonas chelatiphaga. Next base: position 141,217 of record NZ_DAMBRS010000001.1, read on the forward strand.
ATCGCTGGCGCGCCGGGGACGACAGCCACGCCGATGAGTTGGCCGTGGTGATGCACCTGGCGGTGATGCACGCGGCGTTGTCACCGCGGATGCAGGGTGGGGCGGTAGACGTCTGAGGGGTGGGGCGGGAACGGCGTGACGACCAACGGTCGTCACCCACCGGAGCGAAACATTGACGGCCAGCGGCCGTCACTACTGGAGCGATGCATTGACGGCCAGCGGCCGTCAGTGCTGGGTTGGGTCAGGCGTCGCGGTTGCCGCGGCGCATGACGCGCGACTTTTCGATCGCCCATTCGCGGTCCTTGGCGGCATCGCGCTTGTCGTGGTCCTGCTTGCCCTTGGCCAGCGCCACTTCCAGCTTGATCTTGTTCTTGCTCCAGTACATCGCAGTGGGGACGATGGTGTAGCCATCGCGCTCCACCTTGCCGACCAGCTTGTCGATCTCGCTCCGGTGCAGCAGCAGCTTGCGCTCGCGGCGGTCTTCGGCCACCACGTGGGTGGAGGCCTGGATCAATGGAGTGATCTGCGCGCCGATCAGGAAGATTTCGCCCTGCTTTACATAGGCATAGGCGTCGACGATGTTGCCGCGCCCCGCGCGGATCGACTTCACTTCCCAGCCCTGCAGCGCGAGGCCCGCCTCGAAGCGCTCCTCGATGTGGTATTCGTGCCGTGCACGCTTGTTCAACGCGATGGTTTTGTTGGCCGTCGCGTTCTTTGCTTTATCCTTGCTGCTGTTCTTGCTCATTCCCGTATTGTCTCCGATTCGGGCCCGCCCGGTCGATCACCTGCAGCCGAACCTGAAATGCCTACCATCCGTCGAAGCGCCCTGGTTGAACACTCCGCGGCGCGCATGTTTGATCTGGTCAACGATATCGCCGCCTACCCGCAGCGCTTCCGTTGGTGTTCGGCCGCGCAGATCCTGGAGCAGGGCGACCAGCGCCTGGTGGCCCGGCTGGACCTTGGGCTGGGCTCGTTCTCGACCTGGTTCATGACCGAAAACACCCTGGTCCGCCCCCATTCCATCGACATGCAGCTGCGCGATGGTCCGTTCAAGCGCCTGCATGGCCGCTGGGAGTTCCATTCGCTGGCTGAAGACGCCTGCAAGGTCAGCCTGGAGCTGGAGTTCGAGCCGAAGTCCCGCTTGCTGGCGCCGGCACTGGCGCTGGGTTTCCAGGGACTGGCAGACCGCATGGTCAACGACTTCGTGCGCGTGGCTGACGAGCAGGAATGAGCCGGTGATCCGGGTGCAGGTGGTGCTGGCCTGGCCGCAGCGGGTAGGGGATCGCAGGTTGGAACTGCCAGAAGGCGCCACCGTTGCCGAGGCCATCACCGCTGCGGCGCTGGAGGGCAGCGATGCCTGTCCGGCGGTGGCCGTTCATGGGGTGGTGGCGCGCGCTGACCAGCTGCTGCAGGACGGTGACCGGGTGGAGCTGCTGCGGCCGCTGTTGGCAGACCCGAAGGACAACCGACGGCGCCGGGCGAAGGCGCAGCCGAAGTAGGTTGTCCGGGGGGCAGGGTGACGGCCAGCGGCCGTCACTACCGACTGACGGCCAGCGGCCGTCACTACCGGGTCAGCCGCCGCCCTTCTTCTTTTCTTTCGGCAGGTTGCGGCCGAACTGACGCACGGTCTGGGTGGCCAGCTTGCCGTCCTGGGCGGGGAAGTAGTCGCCTTCCCAACGGGTGACCGCATCATTTTCGAAGTACACGGTGAAATTCTTGGTCTCGGTGCGGCCGACGCGGTCGATGCGCTGGCTGGCCATGTAGTCCCAGCGCTGGGCATGGAACGGGTCGGCCACCGACGGGGTGCCGAGCAGGGCGCTGACCTGCTGCTTGCTCTGCCCGACCTGCAGCTTGGACACGGCATCTTCCCGGATCAGGTTGCCCTGATAGATGGGTTGCTTATAGATGATGCCGCAGCCCGTGGTGGACAGGGCAACGGCGGCGACCAGCAGGAGATTGCGCATCGGGAATCGCGTTTGGGGAAATCGATCCGATGATACACTCCCGGCGTGCCACCGCGACCCAATCCGAGGCAGCTGGCGCTAAATCGCCAATGAACGGAGACATATGGAAACCCACGACCTGCGCAAAGTCGGCCTGAAGGTGACCCATCCGCGGATGCGGATCCTGGCGTTGCTTGAACAGCGCAACGCCCAGAACCACCAGCACCACATGACCGCCGAAGACATCTACCGCCAGTTGCTGGAGCACGGCGATGAGATCGGCCTGGCCACGGTTTACCGTGTGCTGACCCAGTTCGAGGCGGCCGGCCTGGTGCTGAAGCATAATTTCGAGGGCGGCCAAGCCGTCTACGAGCTGGACCGCGGCGGCCACCACGACCACATGGTGGACGTGGATTCGGGCAACGTGATCGAGTTCGAAAGTGCTGAAATCGAGGAGCTGCAGCGCAAGATCGCAGCTGATCACGGGTACGAGCTGGAAGAGCATTCGCTGGTCCTCTACGTGCGCAAGAAGCGCCGCTGAGCCCTGCGGGGTAGGTGGTTGCTGAAAACCCCGGGCTTGCCCGGGGTTTTTCGTTCAGGCGCGCAGCCTGAACGATTCCGCCGAGCACGGCTCGGCGCTACCAGGGCGGGCCGTCGGGCGGCCCGGCCTCGGCTCAGCCCGCCAGCAGCTTCCTGGCCGCCGCGCGCGCTTCCTTGCTGACTTCCACGCCGCCCAGCATGCGCGCCAGTTCTTCTTCGCGGGCCTTGGTGTCCAGCTTTTCCACCGCGCTCTGGGTCATGCCATCCACCGGCGCCTTGCTGACCCGGTAGTGCGCATGGCCCTTGGACGCAACCTGCGGCAGATGGGTCACGCACAGCACCTGGCGCTTTTCGCCGAGTGCGCGCAGCTTCTGCCCGACGATGTCGGCCACCGCGCCACCGATGCCCGAATCGACCTCGTCGAACACCATGGTCGGCACCGCATCCAGGTCCAACGCCGCCACTTCGATGGCCAGCGAGATGCGCGACAGCTCGCCCCCGGAGGCGACCTTGCGCAGCGGGCGCGGTGGCTGGCCGGCATTGGCCGCCACCAGGAACTCCACCCGCTCGGCACCCTGCGGGTCCGGCTTGGCCAGGTCCTGCGGTTCCAGCTGGATCAGGAACTGGCCACCGCCCATGCCCAGTTCGGCGATCAGCCCGGTGGTGGTGGTGGACAGCTCGGTGGCCGCGCGCTGGCGCCCGGCACTGAGCACCGCGGCGTGTTCGCGCCAGGCGGCGGCGGCTTTTTCGATTTCCCCGGCCAGCTTCTGCAGGCGCACGTCGGCCCCGCGCAGCTGCTCGACTTCGGCCTGCATGCGGTCGCGCTGGGCGGCCAGGTCTTCCATCGGCACGCGGTGCTTGCGGGCCAGGTCATGCAGCCGGCCCAGCCGGCGCTCGTTGTCTTCGAACTGTTCCGGGTCCGCATCCAGGTCATCGTGCACCCGGTCCAGCAGGCTCAGCGCCTCCTGCAACTGGATGCTGGCGCTGTCGATCAGCGCATCCACCTCGCCCAGCCGGGCATCGTGTTCGACCATCCGCGACAGGTCGCCGCGCACCTGCGCCAGCAGGCCCAGCGCGGAGGCGTCGTCGTCGCCGTTGATGCGGGTGGTGGAGGTGTCGCAGGTGGTCAGCAGCGCGCTGGCGTGGGCCTGGCGGCGGTGGCTGGCGCCCAGCGCGATGATCGATTCAGGTTCCAGGTCCTCGCGTTCCAGCTCGCGCAGCTGGTGTTCCAGGAAACCGATGCGGTCGCTGACATCGCCCTGCTGGGATAGCGTGGCGGCTTCGTCGACCAGCGCCTGCCAGCCCGCAGCGGCCACGCGCACGGCGCGGCGTTGTTCGGCGTTGCTGGCGTAGGCGTCCAGCAGCGCCAGCTGCGAAGGCCGGGTCAGCAGGGCCTGCTGTTCGTGCTGGCCGTGGATTTCGACCAGCAGGCCGGCCAGCTCGGTGAGCTGGGAGATGGTCACCGGGCGGCCGTTGATCCAGGCCCGCGAGCCGCCATCGGCGCGGATCACCCGGCGCAGCTGGCACTGCTCGTCGTCGTCCAGTTCGTTGTCGGCCAGCCAGCGGCGGGCGCCGGCCAGCTGGTCCAGCGCGAATTCGGCCGACAGTTCGGCGCGCGGCGCACCATGGCGCACCACGCCGCTGTCGGCGCGCAGGCCGGACAGGAAGCCCAGGGCGTCCACCATCAGCGATTTGCCCGCGCCGGTTTCGCCCGATACCACGGTCATGCCGGGGCCGAACTCCAGTTCGGTGGCGCGGACAACGGCGAAATCCTTGATTGATAAGTGTCTGAGCATGGTCCAGTAGGTCTCTCGAGCCGCGCAACGCTAGCACGCACGTTGGCATGTACCAATGACTTGCCAAGCGTCCTTGTCGGCATTATCTAGGAGGGGAGTCTCACAGGCTGATCCGATGCCGCCGTCCTTTGACCAGTTGGCCCCACGTTCGCGCCATCTGCTGCGCACCCTGATTGCCCGCCATATCCAGGATGGCGAGCCGGTCGGGTCGGCAACGCTTGCGCGCACGGCCGGCCTGGATGTCAGCGCGGCCACCATCCGCAACATCCTCGGCGACCTGGAAGACCTGGGGCTGCTGAGTTCACCGCATACCTCGGCCGGGCGCATCCCGACCGCGCATGGCTATCGGGTGTTCGTGGACAGCCTGGTGCAGATGCATCCGCCCGGCGAGCAGGACCTGAGCCGCCTGCGCAGCGAGCTGGCCAGTGGTGCCGGCACCCAGGCGCTGCTGGGTAGTGCCTCCGAACTGCTGTCGGCGATGAGCCATTTCGTCGGCGTGGTCAGTGCGCCCACGCGGGAGCAGTTCGCCTTCCGCCAGATCGATTTCGTGGCGCTTGACGCGCATCGGGTGCTGGCCATCGTGGTGTTCGCCGACAGCGAGGTGCAGAACCGGGTGATCGAGGCGCGCCGGCCCTGGGAGCCGGGTGAGCTGGAGCAGGTGGCCAACTACCTGAATACCCACTTCGCCGGTCTGCCGGTCGTGCAGATCCGCCGCCGCCTGCTGCACGAGCTGCGCGACACCCGCAGCGAGATGGAACAGCTGCTGGCCCATAGCATCGAGCTGGCCGAGCAGGCCCTGCAGCCGCCGGCCAACGACATGCTGGTGGCTGGCCAGACCCGCCTGATGGGCGTGCAGGACCTGTCCGACCTGGAGCGCCTGCGCGAGCTGTTCGAGCTGTTTTCCAGCAAGCGCGAGATCCTGCAGTTGCTGGAGCGCACCATCCAGGCGCCCGGCGTGCGCATCTTCATCGGTGAAGAGACCGGGGTGGTGCCGCTGGAAGGCGTCTCGCTGGTCACCGCGCCGTATACCGCCGATGGCCAGGTGCTGGGCGTGCTGGGGGTGATCGGGCCCAAGCGGATGGCCTATGACCGGATGATCCCGCTGGTGCAGGCCACCGCCGAGGTGCTCGGGGCGGCCTTTTCGCCGGGATCGGGCAACTCGATGCCCCGCGGCGCTTGAAACGCAGTTTCCCGCCCACACTAGGTGGGATGGAGGCGGGGAGTCACCGCCAGGGAAACGCACATGAACCAAGATCATCACGATATCGAATCCAACCCGGCCGCCGACGAGGCCGCCATGGCCCACCACGACCAGCTGGAGCAGCTGCGCGGTGAGCTGGAGCAGGTCAAGGCCGATGCGCTGCGTGAGCGCGCCGACCTGGACAACCAGCGCAAGCGCGTGGCCCGGGACGTGGAACAGGCCCGCCGTTTCGCCAACGAAAAGCTGCTCGGCGAGCTGCTGCCGGTGTTCGACAGCCTGGACGCTGGCCTGAAGGCCGCAGGCGAGGACGCCAGCCCGCTGCGCGACGGCCTGGAAATGACCTACAAGCAGCTGCTGAAGGTCGCCGCGGACAACGGACTGGTCCTGCTGGACCCGACCGGCCAGCCCTTCAACCCGGAACACCACCAGGCGATCAGCCAGGTCGACGCCAACGGCGCCGCCCCGGGCAGCGTGGTGCAGGTGTTCCAGAAGGGCTACCTGCTCAACGACCGCCTGCTGCGTCCGGCGCTGGTGGTGGTCGCCCGCGACTGACCGCAGCGCGGTAACTCCGGTCGCGCCGCGCCCTGTTCGGCGAGCGCGCCGGCAGGGACAGGGCCCGCCGGGCATGGCTCGGCGCTGGCTGGACCCTGAATCGTGGAATACAGCGTCCCGGGATGGCTTGAATGTTCCACGAGCCTCCCCCACATCCCATTCATACACCGGCTACGGCCGGATTCACCGAATATTCTTCAGGAGTCCCCCATGGGCAAGATCATTGGTATCGACCTCGGCACCACCAACTCGTGCGTGGCGATCATGGACGGCGGCAAGGCCCGCGTCATCGAAAACTCGGAAGGCGATCGCACCACCCCGTCCATCGTGGCCTACACCAAGGACGGCGAAGTCCTGGTGGGTGCCTCGGCCAAGCGCCAGGCGGTCACCAATCCGAAGAACACCTTCTACGCGGTGAAGCGCCTGATCGGCCGCAAGTTCACCGACGCCGAAGTGCAGAAGGACATCGCCCACGTGCCGTACGGCATCCTGGCCCATGACAATGGCGATGCCTGGGTGTCCACCAGCGATGCGCGCAAGATGGCGCCGCAGGAAATCTCCGCCAAGGTGCTGGAGAAGATGAAGAAGACCGCCGAGGATTATCTCGGTGAGAAGGTCACCGAAGCGGTCATCACCGTGCCCGCGTACTTCAACGACAGCCAGCGCCAGGCCACCAAGGACGCAGGTCGCATCGCCGGCCTGGACGTCAAGCGCATCATCAACGAGCCGACCGCGGCCGCGCTGGCCTATGGCCTGGACAAGGGTGACAACAAGGACCGCAAGATCGTGGTCTACGATCTGGGCGGCGGTACCTTCGACGTGTCGGTGATCGAGATCGCCAACGTCGACGGTGAGAAGCAGTTCGAAGTGCTGGCCACCAACGGTGACACCTTCCTGGGCGGCGAAGATTTCGACAACCGTGTCATCGAGTACCTGGTCGAAGAGTTCAACAAGGACCAGGGCATCGACCTGCGCAAGGATCCGCTGGCCCTGCAGCGCCTGAAGGATGCTGCCGAGCGCGCCAAGATCGAACTGTCCAGCGCCCAGCAGACCGAAGTGAACCTGCCGTACGTCACCGCTGACGCGTCGGGTCCGAAGCACCTGAACATCAAGCTGACCCGCGCCAAGCTGGAGTCGCTGGTGGACGAGCTGATCAAGAAGTCGATCGAGCCGTGCCGCGTTGCGTTGAATGACGCCGGCCTGCGCTCGAGCGACATCAGCGAAGTCATCCTGGTCGGTGGCCAGACCCGCATGCCGAAGGTGCAGCAGGCGGTGACCGAGTTCTTCGGCAAGGAACCGCGCAAGGACGTCAACCCGGACGAAGCCGTGGCACTGGGTGCGGCGATCCAGGGCGGCGTGCTCGGCGGCGACGTCAAGGACGTGCTGCTGCTGGACGTGACCCCGCTGTCGCTGGGTATCGAAACCATGGGCGGTGTGTTCACCAAGATCATCGAAAAGAACACCACCATCCCGACCAAGGCCTCGCAGGTGTTCTCCACCGCCGAGGACAACCAGTCGGCGGTGACCGTGCACGTGCTGCAGGGTGAGCGCGAACAGGCCCGCTTCAACAAGTCGCTGGCCAAGTTCGACCTGTCCGGCATCGAGCCGGCGCCGCGTGGCCTGCCGCAGGTGGAAGTGTCCTTCGACATCGACGCCAACGGCATCCTGCACGTGTCGGCCAAGGACAAGAAGACCAACAAGGAACAGAAGGTCGAGATCAAGGCCGGTTCGGGCCTGTCCGAGGACGAGATCGCGCGGATGGTGGCTGACGCCGAAGCCAACCGCGAAGAAGACAAGAAGTTCCAGGAACTGGTGCAGGCCCGCAACCAGGCCGATGCGCTGATCCACGGCACCCGTTCGGCGATCACCGAGCACGGCAGCAAGGTCGGCGGCGATGTGATCGGCAAGGTCGAAGCGGCACTGGCCGACCTGGAAACGGCGATGAAGGGTGAGGACAAGGCGCAGATCGAATCGCGCTCGAAGGCCCTGGAAGAAGCCGGCCAGGCGCTGTTCGCCGCCGCTTCGGCCGGTGACCAGGGCGGTGCCCCGGGTGCCGATGCCGGCGCCGGTGCGAAGCACGACGACGTCGTCGATGCCGAGTTCACCGAAGTAAAGGACGACAAGAAGTCCTGATCCAGACCGACGCGGGACGCTGCCTGGCGCAGCGTCCCGTCGTCGCATCAGGGTCCTGGCCGCCGCGAGGCGAGTCGGGGCGCCCGACGCAGGAGCGGACCTTGTCCGCTTTTCTGCTTTGACGAATCCCGACGTACCGGAAAGCGATCCACTCCATGAGCAAGCGCGATTTTTACGAAGTCCTGGGCGTAGCCCGCACCGCCACCGACGAAGAGCTGAAGAAGGCTTACCGTCGCTGTGCGATGAAGCACCATCCCGACCGCAACCCGGGGGATGCGGCCGCCGAAGCGGCCTTCAAGGAGTGCAAGGAAGCTTACGAAACCCTGTCCGACGGCAACAAGCGCCGGATGTACGACGCCCACGGGCATGCTGCGTTCGAACACGGCATGGGCGGTGGCGGCGGTCCGGGTGGTCCGGACATGAATGATATTTTCGGCGACATCTTCGGCAATATCTTCGGAGGTGGCGCCGGTGGCCAGCGCCAGGCCCGTCGCGGTGCCGACATCGGTTACGTGATGGAGCTGGACCTGGAAGAAGCGGTGCGGGGCATCGAGCGCCGCATCGAAATCCCGACCCTGGCCGAGTGCGGCGACTGCGATGGCAGCGGGTCGGAAGACGGCAAGGTGGAAACCTGCACGGTCTGCCATGGCCGCGGCCAGGTACGCATCCAGCGCGGCATCTTCGCCATGCAGCAGGCGTGTCACCACTGCAACGGGCGCGGGCAGACCATCGCCCAGCCGTGCAAGACCTGCCACGGCAACGGCCGCGTGGAAGAAGACAAGGTGCTGTCGGTGAAGGTGCCTGCGGGCGTGGATACCGGCGACCGCATCCGTCTGGCAGGCGAAGGCGAAGCGGGTCCGGCAGGCACCCAGCCGGGCGATCTGTACGTGGAAGTGCGGGTGCGCGAGCACGCCATCTTCCAGCGCGATGGCGATGACCTGCACTGCGAAGTACCGATCCGCATTTCGCAGGCCTCGCTGGGTGACAGCATCCGCGTGGCGACGCTCGGTGGCGAGGCGGAAATCCGCATCCCGGCCGAAACCCAGACCGGCAAGCTGTTCCGCCTGCGTGGCAAGGGCGTGCGTTCGGTACGCAGCCGCAGCGAAGGCGACCTGTACTGCCGCGTGGTGGTGGAAACCCCGGTCAACCTGACGCCGGACCAGCGCAAGCTGATGGAACAGTTCGAAGCCACTTTCGTCGGCGAAGACGCCCGCAAGCACTCGCCGAAGTCGGCGACGTTCATTGATGGCGTCAAGGGTTTCTGGGACCGGATGACGTCCTGACGCCGGTAGTGACGGCCGCTGGCCGTCACGCTCCTGCGCGGCCGTCTGGTAGCGACGGCCGCTGGCCGTCATGCCCTTGATCGTCTGCCGGGTGACGACCGTTGATTGTCACAGGCGTAAAATGGGCAGATGAGCGAATCCCTCGAAAACCACCTGGTCCACGGCCGTCGCCAGCGCCCGGACGGTCCGTCGCCGGTCGATGTCATTTCGGTCCAGTCCCAGCTCGTCTACGGGCATGCCGGCAACAGCGCCGCCGCGCCCCCGCTACGGGCACTGGGCCTGCGCGTGGCCGAAGTGCCTACCACGCTGCTGAGCAACGCGCCCTTCTACGAAACCACCCGCGGGCGCGTGCTGCCGGCGGACTGGTTTGCCGACCTGCTGCGCGGCGCCAGCGAGCGCGGCCTGCCGCAGCGCGCGCGGATGCTGGTATCGGGCTACTTCGGCAGCGTCGACAACGGCGCCGCGTTCGCGGACTGGCTGGATCAAACGCTGCCGGCGTGTCCGCAACTGCGGTACTGCCTGGATCCGGTGATCGGCGATACGCACACCGGCCCTTACGTCGAACCCGGCCTGGAAAAAGTGTTCGCCGAGCGCCTGCTGCCGCACGCCTGGCTGGTCACGCCCAATGCATTCGAGCTGGGCCGCCTGACCGGGATGCCCGCGCTGGCACAGGACGACGCGATTGCTGCCGCCCGCGTGCTGCTGGCGCGTGGGCCGACCTGGGTGCTGGCGCACAGCGTTTCCGGGGACGGCGGCGAGCTGGTGACGCTGGCGGTGAGCGCGTCGGGCATCTGGCGCTGGACTTCGCCGCTGTTGCCGGTGGACGTAGCCGGTACCGGCGATGTGCTGATGGCCCTGATCGTGGCGTTCCTGCTGCGCGGGGAAGACATGCAGCAGGCGATCAGCCGCGCGGTGTCGGGTACCCACGCGGCCCTGGAAGCGACGTTGGCCAATGGCCACGAAGAATTCGACGTGCATGCCGCCGCACCCGCTGCGCTGGCGCAGCCGCACCGGTTTGCCGTGGAGCGGCTGGAATGAGCGTGTCGCCGCGGGTGATCGGTATCGTCGGCAGCGCCGGTGCGTTCGGGCGCTGGCTGACCCGCTTCTTCGAACAACGCATGCAGCTGCAGGTGATCGGTCATGATCCTGCCGACGCCACCTCGCACAGCCCCGAGCAGCTGCTGGAACAGGCCGACGTGCTGCTTTTTTCGGCACCGATCCGGCATACCCCCGCGCTGATCGCCGAGTACGTGCAGGCGTCGGCGGGTCGCGAGGCAGGTCGCTTGTGGCTGGACGTCACCTCGGTGAAAGAGGCCCCGGTGCAGGCGATGCTGGCCTCGCAGGCGGACGTCGCCGGCCTGCATCCAATGACCGCCCCGCCCAAGTCGCCGACGTTGAAGGGCAGGGTGATGGTGGTCTGCGAAGCCCGCGTGCAGCGCTGGCAGCCCTGGCTCAACGAATTGTGCGCCGCCCTGCAGGCCGAGTGCGTGCGTGCCACGCCGGCCCACCACGACAAGGTGATGACGCTGGTGCAGGCGATGGTGCATGCCGGCCATCTGGCGCAGGCCGGCGTATTGCGCGGCTATGCCGCCGAACTCGGCGATCTTTCCGCGCTGCTGCCGTATCGCTCGGCGGCCTTCGAACTGGATACGGCGATCATCTCGCGCATCCTGTCATTGAACCCGGCGATCTACGAGGACATCCAGTTCGGCAACCCGCACGTGGCGCCGATGCTGGAGCGCCTGATCGGCCAGCTGCAGCAGCTGCAGGCGCAGGTGCTGCAGGGCGACGACGCGGCGCGTGCGGGATTCCGCCAGCAGATGCTGCAGGCCAATCGTGATGCGTTCGGCGAGCAGGTGCTTGGCGATGGCAACTACACCTTCGAGCGTGTGGGTTACCTGCTGGCCGACCTGACTGAACGCCAGTCGTTGTCGGTGCACCTGCCCGAAGATCGTGCCGGTTCGCTGCGTGCGTTGCTGCACGTGTTCGAGCAGCACCAGATCAGCCTGGCCTCGATCCATTCCTCGCGCACGCCGGGGGGCGAAGTGCATTTCCGGATTGGTTTCGTGCCCGGCAGCAGCGACATGGCGATCGCCGCGGCGGCGGCCGAAGTGGATGACAGCGGAATCGGCCGGGTGCTGGAACGCTGACGGTTTCATCCACAGGCGGTGTGGATCGTTGTCGCACAAACATGTGGATAACCGGTCTCAGCCCTTGGCACCAGACGCTGTCAAGATGGGTGGCGAAAATTACGCCATCGCGTGTTGAGGGGGGGGCCGGGCCTGCGGCCCGGCGGCCCGCTTTTTCCACGCAACGTCAACGTCAAAAGCTGCAGGTATGTGGGTTGGCGGGGCGGGGTGGCTGTGCAGGACACGCCGCAAGTACGTCCATGTAGGCTCGCTCTTCGCATCCATGCGAAAAGACGGTCCTGCACAGCCACCCCGCCCCTCCCTTCGACAGATCACGGCGGCCTTTTGGTAGAGCCGACCCATGGTCGGCGGACTTTGTGAGGTGTTGGAAGAGTGGAAGATGAGATGGGGTCAGAGTCCTTTCGCTGCGCGAAAGGTGTCTGACCCCTGCCTTTGTTTTTTATTTTCATTACGCGGCGGGCGACCACGGAACCTGTCAGGGGGGCCGGGCGGTGGGGCTGGGCGGGGGCGTTGAGCGCCATGGATGGCGCGAAACGAGGCCCGCATGGACGCAGCTTTTGCCGTCCCCCGACCAGTCCCACCGCCCGGCCCCAAGCACGTAGCCAGCTGTACGCAGCCACCCGCGAGGGGGCAGCGCCCGTTCGCCCGGTTACTCAGATGCTCAGCCGCACATCACCACCGGGCGTCACGAACTCACGCCCGCTGCGCACCAGCACGCGCCCATCTTCCAGTTCGTAACGCGGTTCCGCCCGCGCGCCCTGCGTGGACGCGGCGTCAGGCGTGAACTCCAGGATGATGCGGCTGTCGCCATTGGAATCGACTGCGGGAAACTGACGGAACGACATCGTCTACCTCCTTCACTCCACGGGTCTGCGGCGGCCAGCGTGCGCCGCCGCTTGTTAGCCGCGCGTGGTCAATCGATGAACTGCAGGCGGGCCAGCTCCGCATACAGGCCGCCTTCGGCCAGCAGCTGTTCGTGGGTGCCCTGGGCAATGATCCGGCCATGGTCCATCACCACGATGCGGTCGGCCTTGAGGATGGTCGCCAGGCGATGCGCGATCACCAGCGTGGTGCGGCCTGCCATCAGCCGTTCGAGCGCCTGCTGCACGGCGCGTTCGCTCTGCGCGTCGAGTGCGCTGGTGGCTTCGTCCAGCAACAGGATCGGCGCGTCCTTCAGCAGGGCGCGGGCAATGGCGATGCGCTGCTGCTGGCCGCCGGACAGGCGTGCGCCGCGTTCGCCCAGTTCGCTGTCATAGCCGTCCGGCAGGCCACGCAGGAACTCATCGGCTTCGGCGGCGCGGGCAGCGGCTTCGACCTCGGCATCGCTGGCGTCCAGCCGTCCATAGCGGATGTTGTCGCGTGCGCTGGCGGCAAACAGCGTGGGCTGCTGGGGCACCAGCGCCAACTGGGCACGCAGCGCCGCCGGATCCATCGCGCGCAGGTCGATGCCGTCCACGCTCAACGCACCGGAACGCGGATCGTGGAAACGCAGCAGCAGCTGCAGCACGGTGCTCTTGCCGGCCCCGGAAGGGCCCACCAGCGCGACCGTTTCGCCATGCCGCACGTGCAGGCTGAAATGCTCCAGCGCGGCCGTGTCCGGGCGCTGCGGATAATGGAACACCACGTCGTCGAAACGGATCTCGCCGCGCAGCGGAACCGGCAGCACCGCCGGCGAGGCCGGTGCGCGGATCTCGATGTCTTCCTGCAGCAGTTCGCTGATGCGCCCCATGCCGCCGGACGCACGCTGCAGTTCGTTCCACACTTCGGCCAGCGCACCCACCGACCCGCCACCGATCAGCGCATACAGCACGAACTGGCCGAGCGTACCGGCAGACAGGCGGCCGGCGATCACGTCGTGCGCGCCCAGCCAGAGCACGCCCACGATCGCGCCGAAGACCAGCAGGATGGCGCTGGCGGTGACCAGCGACTGTGCGCGGATGCGCCGCCGGGCGGCACGGATCGAATCTTTCAGCGCATGGTCGAAGCGGCCGCGTTCGTAGGGCTCGCGCGCGTGCGACTGCACGGTGCGCACCGCGCCCAGGGTTTCGGCGGCCAGGCTGTTGGCATCGGCGATACGGTCCTGGCTGTCGCGGGAAATCCCGCGCAGGCGGCGCGCGCCCAGCACGATCGGCAGCACCGCCAGGGGAATGCCGAGCAGTGCCCAGGCGGCCAGCCGCGGGCTGGTCACGAACAGCATCACCAGGCTGCCGACCACGGTGACGCTGCTGCGCAGGGCCACCGACATGGTCGAGCCGATCACGCTGCGCAGCAGTTCGCTGTCGGCCGTCAGGCGCGAGACCAGCTCGCCACTGCGGTTGCGGTCATGGAAGCCGGCGCCGAGCGTGATCAGGTGCCCGTACAGCTGTGCGCGCAGGTCGGCGACGACCTTTTCGCCGAGCAGCGAAACGAAGAAGAAGCGCGCGGCGGTTGCCAGCGCCATCACCACCGCCACGACCATCAGCAGGGCGAACGCACGGTTGATCTGGCCGCCTCCGGTGAAGCCGTGGTCGATCATCTGCTTGACCGCCGGCGGCAGGCTGAGCGTGGCCGCCGATGACACCGCCAGCGCCACCAGCCAGGCACTGAACAACCCCACGTGGCGGCGCACGAACGGCCACAGCGTGCCCAGGCTGCCAAGGCGCTTGAGGGCGGGGCGGGACGCGTCGGTGTCAGTCATCAGTGCGGGACTCGGAAGGAGAGTGCAGGCGTACCCGGTTACGGGTGGCGTCGCGCAGGCGCGTTTTCAATGCATCGCACTGGTCGGCAGGCAGTTCGACGCGCATGATCGCGCCGTCGGCGGTGAAGGTTTCTTCCTGCTTTACCGCCAGGTGCGCGGCCAGTGCGGCGTGCAGGGCGCCGAGGTCTTCGAACGGGGCGAGGATCTGCAGCTGTGCCAGCGCCACCAACGGCTCACGCGGCGCGGTCCGCAGGCATTCGGCGGCGGTACCGCCGTAGGCGCGCACCAGCCCGCCCGCGCCCAGCTTGATGCCGCCGTACCAGCGGGTGACCACCACCATGACCCGGTCGAAGCCCTGGCCGTCGATGGCGGCCAGGATCGGCCGGCCAGCCGTGCCCGACGGCTCGCCGTCATCGCTGGAACGGTATTCGTTGCCATGCCGATAGGCCCAGCAGTTGTGGGTGGCGTCGGCAACGGCGACCTGCTGCAGGAACTCCAGCGCGTGGCTGGCATCGCGGATCGGCGCGGCATGCGCCAGGAATCGGCTGTGCTTGATGTCCAGGCAGTGGTCGACAGCAGCGGCGAGGGTATCGGGCATCCCCGCAATCTTACCGTGCGCACGCCAGCCAGATACCGGACAGGGCGCGGTGTCAGTCGGCGAGCAGCGGTTGCAGGTCACGCGGGAGGCGGGTTTCCGGGTACTGCGCCAGGTAGCGCTCCAGGCTGGCCCGTGCCAGGTCCACATCACCGGCGTCACGCCGATGGCGGATTTTCTGCAGCCACTGCCGCCGCGTCAGCAGCGCATCGGCATCGACTTCCTGCTGCACCGCCGCTGCACTCAGCGCGGGCATTGCCGTCGCGCTGTACGCGTCGGCCTTGTCCTGCGCCGAAGCTGCCGGGGCGGTACGGGCGAAGGTGCTGGGCGCTCGCTCGGCAGGGGCCGGTGCCGACATCGCCGCAGGCGCGGCCGGTGGTGGGGCGGGGGCCGGGGAGGCCTGTGGCAGCACGCGCGACGCGTCGGCTGCGCGGGCACGGAACGCCTGCGGCGCCGGTGCATCCGCGGTTCCGGTCGTGGCCGCTGCAGCGGGCGGTGGCGGTGCTGGCGCTGGGGGCTGCGTGCGTGCGGCAGGCGCCGGCGCAGGGACGACCATGGGCGTCGGGGCCGCATCGGGGACCGGCGTGCGGCGAGCCGGCGCGGCGGATCGGGTGGCATCGTCTTCGGCCGGCACCGGTGCCGCTGCCGCAGCGGGCTCGGGCGCGTTTACCGGCTCCGCCGGCGCGGGGCTGGCCATTTCCTGCAACGTAGGCGCCTGCGGCGGTGCCGGCTGCATCTGCCAGGCCAGCCCCACCGCGAAGATCACCGAGGCGGCGATGCCGGCCACGGCCGGCCAGCGCGGGCGACGCGCACGCTGGCGCCGCTCCTGCACCGGCGCACTGGCGGCTGCCGGCGCATCCACACGCTCTGCGGCCGGTGCGGCCTGCACGGCGGCCCGTGCCGCGGCCAGCACGGCGGCATCCACGGCGGCCGACGGCGCCTTGTCCAACCGGCCGCCGAGCAGCCGGGCCAGTTCGCGTTCTTCGGGGGTCAGGGGATCGCGGCCGTTCATGGGGTCAATCCTGCACGCAGTTTGTCCATCGCATAGCGCAGGCGCGATTTCACCGTTTCCCGGCCCACGCCGGTGACCTGGGCAATCTCTTCCAGGCTGAGTTCCTGCTCCAGCCGCAGCAGCAGTACTTCGCGCTGGTCCGGTGGCAGCGCATCCATGGCCTGCTGCACGCGGCGCCGCTGCTCGAAGCCGCTCAGTTCGCTTTCCGGGGTGTGACCATCGACCACCGCCTCCACGCGCGCTTCGGCGTCGGCCGGTGCGGGGGGACGGTGGCGCGCAGCGCGCCAATGATCGTTCAGCCGGTTATGCGCGATGCGGAACAGCCAGGTGCTGAAGGCCGCCTCCGGCTGCCAGCCGGCGCGCGCGGCGATGACCCGCTGCCACACGTCCTGGAACATTTCCTCGGCCAGACCGGGGTCGCGCAGCTGGCGCACCAGGAAGCCGTGCAGGCGCCGGCGGTGGCGCTCGTACAGGGCCTGGAAGGCGGGCAGGTCGCCGCCGGCCCAGGCCAGCATCAAGGCTTCATCGGTTGGCAGTGCGGCGGTATCCACGGGGGACAGGGTAAGGCCTGCCTGCGATGGCGCATAGCCGGTGACGGGCGGGCGGAGGGATGCGGCCGAGGGAGCGGAAATGGGCATGTCCCGAGCGTCAACGCATGCAGGGGCGGAACGGGGTTGCGGGACGACAAATTCAAGTCGCGGAAAGCGCTATGCTCCGCGCACAGGGGAGGTGCCGGGAGTTCCCGCACCATGGGGTCGTCATGTTGTCCAGCCAGATCGTTGCACCCACGATGGAAACACCGGGCAAGGCGGTGGTGACCACCGGATTGCTGGAGGCCCTGTGTGGCCTGCTGCCAGACCGTGCCTGTCTGTGGGTGGACTGGGACGATCCGCTGCTGGGGCAGGGGAGCCAGTGCCATCCGCCGCAGGCGATGCCGTCATTGCGCGCAGCCGGGGCGCACCCGGCGCAGCACGCGCAATGGCAGCACGACGGTGCGCGCATCGGCCTGCGTGTCGAAGGCGCAGCGGTGAGCGCGGGCTGGTGGCTGGTCGCGCGCGAGGCCCTGCAGCTGGGGCTGCAGCAGGCGCGCCAGGCCGGCCAGATCCACGCCCTGGAAGACGCCAAGCGGCTGCAGCAGGCGCTGTACGAGATCGCCGATCTGTCCGGTGCCGAACTGGAAATGGCCGAGATGCTGCGGCATGTGCATCGCGTGCTGAACACCCTGATGTACGCCCACAACTGCTTCATCGTCGAATATGACGACACGCGGCAGACCATCCGTTTCCTGTACTTCGCCGACCAGATCGATGATTTCATCGCCGATCCGTCGCGCGCCTATGCCGAAAGCGAGCTGCCCGGCAGCCTGACCTTCGCCCTGCTGCAGCATGGGCAACCGCTCAGTGGTCCGTCGCGCCAACTGCTGGCCACCGTGGGCCAGGACGGGCAGCACTGGCGTGGGCCGGAAAGCCTGGACTGGCTGGGCGTACCGATGCTGCGCGAAGGCCGGGTGTGCGGGGCGATCGTGGTGCAGAGCTACGACCAGCATGACCGCTACGGCGAAGCGGACCGCGCGCTGCTTGGCTTCGTCGCCCAGCACGTGCGCACCGCGATGGACCGGCGCCAAGCGCAGGTGCAGCTGGAGCGGCAGGTGGAGCGACGCACGCTGGAACTGCAGCGTGCCAACCGCAGCCTGCAGGATGAAGTCTTCGAACGCCGCCGTGCCGAAAAGCTGCAGGCCGCGCTGTATGGCATCGCCGAACTGGCGATGCAGGCCGAAAGCCTGTCGCAGTTCCACGCGCAGGTACACGGCATCGTCGGCACGTTGCTGGACGCGCGCAACTTCTACATCGCCCTGGTCAACGAGGCGGGGGACGGGCTGGAGTTCGTCTATTCGGTCGATGAATACACCGTCGCGCGCGCGCCGCGTCCCTTCAGCCAGGGGCTCACCGAACACGTGGTGCGCGAGCGGCGACCGCTGCTTGCCGCCCGCGCCGACATCGACGCCATGATCGACGCCGGCCAGGTGCGCGAGTCCGGCGTGCGTTCGCAGTGCTGGCTCGGCGTGCCGCTGCTGCGCGATGACGAAGTGGTGGGCGTGATCGTGGTGCAGAGCTACAGCCCGGACGTGGCGTTCACCGCGCACGACCAGCGCCTGTTGACCTTCGTGGCACAGAACATCGGCGTAGGACTGGCGCGGCAGCGCGACCAGGAACGGTTGCGACGGGCGCATGCCGGACTGGAACAACGCGTGGAAGAGCGCACCCGCGAACTGGGCGAAGTGAACGAGAAGCTGCTGGGGCAGATCGCCGAACGGCTGCGCGCCGAACAGCGGCTGACCCACCAGGCGATGCACGATGGGCTCACCGGCCTGCCCAACCGCATCCACCTGCTGGACCGGCTGGAGGACGCGCTGCTGCGCGCCCGCAAAGGCGAAGGCGGTGAGTTCGCGGTGCTGTTCCTGGACCTGGATCGCTTCAAGCTGGTCAACGACAGCATCGGCCATGCGGCCGGTGACCAGATGCTGGTCGAGGTGGCCAAACGCATCGTGTCGATGCTCGGCCCGGGCAACGTGGTGGCGCGGTTGGGCGGGGATGAGTTCGCGATCCTGCTGCAATGCCCGCATGGCCTGGCGCAGGCACTGGAGTTTTCCCAGCGCATGCTGCTGGCGCTGCAGGAATCGATGTGGGTGGCCGGGCGCGAGCTGTTCCCATCGGGCAGCCTGGGCATCGCGCTGTGGAATGCGCGCTACCAGCGTGGCGAAGAACTGCTGCGCGACGCCGATGCGGCGATGTACCGCGCCAAGGCGCAGGGCCATGACCGCTGCGCGATCTTCGACGAGGACATGCGCGAACAGGCGATGCGCAGCCTGGACCTGGAATCGGACCTGCGCCGGGCGATCATCAACCAGGATTTCCTGCCGTACTACCAGCCCATCGTGCGGCTCAGCGACGGCGTGGTGGTCGGCCACGAGGCCCTGCTGCGCTGGCAGCACGAGACGCGCGGCATGCTGCTGCCGGGCGCGTTCCTGGACCTGGGCGAAGGCAGCGGGCTGATCGAACAGGTCGACTGGCTGATCTACGAACAGGTGATCGCCGGGCTGGCCCGCGGCGGCACCGGCTATGTGTCGGTCAACGTGTCACCGCGGCACTTCCGCTCGGCGGAATTCAGCAACCGGCTGTTCGGCTTGATCGAAGCCTTCGACGCCGACCCGCACCGCCTGCGCCTGGAAATCACCGAAGTGGCGCTGCTGGACGAAGGCCCGCGCACCCTGCGCGTGCTGCAGGCACTGCGCGAGCGCGGCATCCTGGTGCAGCTGGATGACTTCGGCACCGGTTTCTCGGCGCTGTCCTACCTGCATCGATTCCCGATTTCCACGCTGAAGATCGACCAGAGCTTCATCGCCGGACTCAACGGCCCGGACGCGCAGAGCACCCTGGCGCTGGTGGAAGGCGTGGTGTCACTGGCGCGGACCTTGGGTATCACCACCATCGCCGAAGGCATCGAGACCGAAAGCCAGCGCCAGATCCTGCTGGGCCTGGGCTGTGACTTCGGCCAGGGCTACCTGCTCGGCCGTCCGGCCCCGCGTTAGACCAGGGCGTTGCGGCGCTTTTCGTCGATCCACTTGGAGGCCTGGGCGGGCTCGTAGCTGCGCATCCAGTCCAGCATCGCGTCGATGTCCGAGCCGTACCAGAGGTCGGCGCGCTGCGCCGGGTGCAGGAAGCGCTCTTCGACCATGCGGTCGATCATCCCGATCAGCGGGGCGTAGAAACCGTCCACGTCCAGGAAGGCGCACGGCTTGTTGCCGATGCCGAGCTGGCGCCAGGTCAGCATCTCGAAGATTTCTTCCATGGTGCCGAAGCCGCCGGGCAGCGCGACGAAGGCATCGGAGAGCTCGAACATGCGCGACTTGCGCTCGTGCATGGAGCCGACCACTTCCAGCGTGGTCAGGCCGCGGTGTGCGACTTCCCAGTCCGCCAGCTGCTGCGGGATCACGCCGGTGACTTCGCCGCCGGCTTCCAGCGCGGCATTGGCCACCGTGCCCATCAGGCCGACGTTGCCGCCGCCGTAGACCAGGCGCAGGCCGTCGCGGGCGATGCGGTCACCCAGCGCGATCGCGCGCTCGGTATAGATCGGCTTGCTGCCCGCGTTGGAGCCGCAGTAAACACAGAGGGACTTCATTGGGTATTCCTTGAAACGAAAGCGCCCCGCCAGGGGCGGGGTGCGGGATCAGTGTGCGGCGTATTTTACCCGCTGGCAGCGGACGCTGCCCGGTGCCAGCGGAGGCGGGGTTCAGGCAGCCTGGGCCTGTTCGCGGCGCGGGCCTTCGCGCAGGGCGCGGCCGACCATGCCGACCAGCAGTTCCAGCTCGCTGCTGTCCATGCCGAAGTGCGGGGTGAAGCGCAGCGAGCGCTCGCCGCCGTGGATCACGTTGACGCCCTGGCGGCGCAGCCATTCTTCGGTGGAACCGGCGCCGTAGCACTTGAACTGCGGCGCCAGTTCGCAGGAGAACAGCAGGCCGGTGCCCTGCACCTTGGTGATCAGCCCGCCCAGTTCGTCCTTTAGCTTTTCCAGCCGGCGCAGCGCCTCCACGCCGCGTTCGGCGATGTTGCCGCGCACTTCCGGGGTGAGCTGGGCCAGCGTGGCGCAGGCCACGTCCAGCGCACGCGGGTTGCTGGTCATGGTGTTGCCGTAGATGCCCTTGCGGTAGAGCTGCGCGGCGCGTTCGTTCACCGCCAGCACCGACAGCGGGTACTGGGCGGCGTTGAGCGCCTTCGAATAGGTTTCCATGTCCGGCGCGTCCAGGCCTTCGAAGCCGGGGTAATCCACGACCGACAGCACGCCATGCGCGCGCAGCCCGGCCTGGATGGAGTCGATCAGCAGCAGGCTGCCGTGGGCGCGGGTCAGTTCGCGCGCCAGCGCATAGAACGCCGGCGGCACCGAGCGTCCCGGATCGCCTTCGCCCATCACCGGTTCCAGGAACACCGCTTCGATGAACCAGCTGTTGCGCGCCGCCTCGTCGAAGACCGCGCGCAGGGCGGCCTCGTCGTACGGGGCGAGGGCGATCACCGAGTCTTCGTCGCGGTAGCTGGCCAGGTGCTGCTGGTAGGTGCGCCGGCTGGAATCGGAGTACAGGGCAGGGCGGTCGGTGCGACCATGGAAGCTGCCCTTGATCACCACGCGCTTGACCGTGGCACCGGCATGCGGGGCGCCCGGATCAGTCTGCAGCTTGCTGTTCACATCGGCGATGCGCGCGGCCAGGCCGACCGCTTCGGAACCGGAGTTGAGGCACATGAAGCGGGTGAACGGGCAGCCGCCGCGGCGGTGGCCGATTTCCGCGCGCAGTGCCTTGATGAAGCGCTGCTGGGACAGGCTGGGGGTCATGATGTTGGCCATCACCTGCGGCTGGGCCATCGCCTCCAGCACCGCATCCGGGGTATGGCCGAAGCCGAGCATGCCGTAGCCGCCGGCGTCGTACAGCACCGCACCCTTGAGCGTGACCACCCACGGGCCGCGTGCGGTCAGGGCGACATACGGGGTCACCGCGTCGTCGGCGTAGAAGTTGATGAAGCCGTCCTGCATGGCGTCGATCTGGGCTTGTTCGTCCAGCGCCAGCACCTCGCCCAGCTCACCCTGCAGACGGGAGAATGCGGCCGCGGCGGCGTCCACTGCGGCCACCAGGGCGGGGTGGGAGGCGGCAAGGCGCTCCAGCGTGGCGTCATCCAGGCCGGTGGTCAGGCGGGTGCCGGGCTGGGCGCGGAGGGGGGCGAGGCGTTCGATGAAGCTCATTGCAGATCTCCTGAAACGATAGGTCGCACGGCCCCGTAAAAGCAGAACGCGCGGCAAGCGCGCGCGTCGGGTCATGGCTCGTGCATTCGGACTTCCGTTTCGATGCTAGCACGCGGTTTTTTGCGCGATAACCCCGTGCGTTCGCTGCTGCATGGCAGCATTTTCGCGGGCGTTTGCCGCCAACCGCGCTGTCCATCGGTGGCCGGTCGTACAATGCGCGCCATTGCCGACCTGTTGCTGCGTGTTCCCTTGAAGAAGTCCGATTTCCATTACGACCTTCCCGCTGAACTGATTGCCCAGGCGCCGCTGCCGGAGCGCTCGGCCAGCCGGCTGCTGCTGGTGCCCCCTGCGCCGGAAGCGCTGCAGGATGCGCATGTGCGCGACCTGTCCGCGCTGCTGCGCGAAGGTGATCTGCTGGTGTTCAACGACACCCGGGTGATCCCGGCGCGGCTGTTCGGCCAGAAGGCGACCGGCGGCCGGGTGGAGATCCTGATCGAACGCCTGCTGGGCGCGCAGCAGGCGCGGGCGCAGGTGGGGGCCAGCAAGACCCCCAAGCCCGGCAGCCGCATCGCCCTGGACGCCGGTGGCGAGGTGGAAGTACTGGGCCGCGATGGCGAGTTCTATGTGCTGCAGTTCCATGTACCCGAGCCGCTGGAACAGTGGCTGCTGCATGCCGGCCGGCTGCCGTTGCCGCCTTATATCCAGCGCGAGCCGGGGCTGGATGACCGTGAGCGCTACCAGACGGTGTTTGCGCGCGAGATCGGCGCGGTCGCCGCGCCGACCGCCGGCCTGCACTTCGATGATGCGCTGCTGGCGGCCCTGCAGGCCAAGGGCGTGGGTTTCGGCCATGTCACCCTGCATGTGGGCGCGGGCACCTTCCAGCCGGTCCGCGCGGACGATCTGAAAGACCATGTGATGCACCGCGAATGGCTGAACGTCGGCGCCGAGCTGGTGCAGCAGGTGCGGCGCACGCGCGAGGCCGGTGGCCGGGTGATCGGGGTGGGGACCACGGTGGTGCGGGCGCTGGAAAGCGCGATGCGCGATGGCGAGCTGCTGCCGTTTGCCGGGGAGACCCAGATCTTCATCACCCCCGGCTACCGGATCCGCAGCGTGGACGCGATGGTGACCAACTTCCACCTACCGGAGAGCACGCTGTTGATGATGATTTCCGCGTTCGCGGGCAAGGAGCGGGTGTTCGAGGCGTACCGGCATGCGATCGAGCAGCGCTACCGCTTCTTCAGCTACGGCGATGCGATGTTGTTGTTCCCGCAGGGCTGATCGGGTTTCTGTTGGTTTGCGCGGCTCCCTGATACGGGACGAGGCAGCGGATGGGGGCAGGCAGGACACGCCGTGAACCCATCCCTGGGGGCTGCTTTCCGCCCATCCGGGGCTCCAAGCGTCCTGCCTGCCCCCATCCGCTGCCTCTGGACAGTTTCCCGCGCGCGGCCGGAGGTAGAGCCGCCCGTGCGGTGGGGGAGGGGGATAAAAGCGGTGGGTCGGCGCCGTTGGTTTCTATCCGCCGCGGCAGGCGCGGAATGCGGGAGGGGCGGGCGGGGCAGGTTGCGCGGGACGCTGAGCCGCATGGATGCGGCGATGCAGCCTACAGGGACGTACTTGCGGCGTGTCCCGTGCAGCCTGCCCCGCCCGCGCCCCGCGAAGACACCCGAGGCGCCACGCTCTTCGCGGTAAACCGAAAAGTGCGAGACAATACAACGCTATCTGTCCCGAACAACCGCACCATGTCCCGACTGCAGTTCCAGCTCCAGACCACTGATGGCCGTGCCCGCCGGGGCCGCCTGACCTTCCCGCGCGGAACCGTGGAAACCCCCGCGTTCATGCCGGTCGGTACCTATGGCTCGGTCAAGGGCATCTTCCCCGACCAGGTGCGTGCCCTGGGCGCGGAAATCATCCTCGGCAATACCTTCCACCTCTACCTGCGCCCCGGCCTGGACGTCATCGCCGACCACGGTGGCCTGCACGGCTTCGCGCGCTGGGACGGCCCGATCCTGACCGATTCCGGCGGTTTCCAGGTGTTCTCGCTGGCGCATCGCCGCAAGATCACCGAACAGGGCGTGACCTTCGCCTCGCCCACCGACGGCGCCCGCGTCTTCCTCGGCCCCGAGGAAAGCATGAAGATCCAGAAGGTGCTGGATTCGGACGTAGTGATGATCTTCGACGAATGCACGCCGTACCCGGCGACCGAAGACGTCGCCCGCCGCTCGATGGAGCTCAGCCTGCGCTGGGCCCAGCGTTCGCGCGATGCCCACGATGCGCTGGGCAACGACGCCGCGCTGTTCGGCATCGTCCAGGGCGGGGTGCATACCGACCTGCGCAGCCGCTCGGCCGACGCCCTGCAGCAGATCGGCTTTGACGGCTATGCCATTGGCGGGCTGGCCGTGGGCGAACCCGAGCATGAACGCAATGCCATGCTGGACCACCTCAATCCGGTGCTGCCGGCAGACCGCCCGCGCTACCTGATGGGCGTGGGCCGGCCGGAAGACCTGGTGGAAGGCGTGGCCCGCGGCGTGGACATGTTCGACTGCGTGATGCCCACCCGCAACGCGCGCAACGGCCACTATTTCACCTCCTTCGGCACCGTGCGCATCCGCAACGCCCGCTACGAGCGCGACATGGACCCGATCGAGCCGGGCTGCGGCTGCTTTGCCTGCAGCGGCGGCTATACCCGCTCCTACCTGCGCCACCTGGACCGCTGCAATGAAATGCTGGCGCCGATGCTGGGCACCCTGCACAACCTGTTCTACTACGAAAAGCTGATGGCCGACATGCGCGCTGCCATCGCCGCGGGAACCTTCGAGGCCTTCCGCGGGTCTTTCTACGCAGCCCGGGGGGCTGCCGTCCCGCCGCTTTGAGCGGCCGCCCCCTGCCGAAGGGCCCAAGGACGAATCCCTGGGCCCGTGGCATACTTCACGGCTGACACCGATCTGCGGTCGCGCCCGGCCACTTGTGGCACCGGAGCGCCGCCCAACCAAAGGACTCCACGATGAACCTGCTTGCTTTCCTGATTCCCGCCGCCCACGCCCAGGCTGCCGGCGGCCAACCGCAGGGCTTCACCATGACCACCCTGCTGTTCCCGGTCATCCTGATCGCCATCATGTACTTCCTGATGATCCGCCCGCAGATGAAGCGGCAGAAGGAGCACAAGGCCATGCTGGAGAAGATCAAGCGCGGCGACGAAGTGCTGACCAACGGTGGCATCGCCGGCGTGGTCACCGACATCGGCGACAACTTCGTCACCCTGGAAGTCGCTGACAACGTGCGCATCCGCGTGCAGAAGGGCGCCGTCGGCAACGTGCTGCCGGCCGGTACCCTGAAGTCGGCTGTCTGATCCACTCCCTTTTCTGAAGCACAACCGCGGCGCCGGGGATGGCGCCGCGCGGGAACCTCGCAATGCTCGAATTTCCACGCTGGAAGTACGTCGTCATCCTGATCGTCCTGGCGATCAGCACGCTGTATGCGCTGCCCAACATCTACCAGAAGGATCCGGCCATCCAGATCACCGCCAACCGCGGCGGCCTGGTGGATTCAGCGCTGCGTGACCGCGTGCTGGCCGACCTCAAGCAGGCCGGCGTCACCCCGATGGCGGCCGAAGTGGAAGGCGACAGCCTGATCGTCCGCTTGCCCGACCTGCAGGCGCAGACCGCCGCCAACGACGTGCTGAAGCAGAGCGTCGGCGAGGATTACGTGGTGGCGCTGAACCTGGCCTCCACCGTGCCGGACTGGCTGTCCAACCTGGGCGCACGGCCGATGACGCTGGGCCTGGATCTGCAGGGCGGCGTGCATTTCGTGCTGCAGGTCGACCAGAAGGCTGCCCTCGACAAGCGCCTGGACGGCTACACCGAAGACGTGCGCACCACCCTGCGTGATGCACGCATTCCCTACCAGTCGGTCGAGCGCCGGGCGGACAACACCATCGTCGCCAACCTGAGCCCGAGCGCGGGCGAGGGTGCCGGCCTGCGTGCCCGTGATGCGCTGTTCAAGTCGCAGCCGACGCTGGGCTTTGAAGTCAGCGGCAACCGCGTGACTGTCAGCCTGCCCGACGCCGAACTGGACGCCATCGCCAACGGCGCCATCGAGCAGAACGTCAACACGCTGCGCAACCGCGTCAACCAGCTTGGCGTGGCCGAGCCGATCATCCAGCGCCAGGGTGCCGACCGCGTGGTCGTGCAGCTGCCGGGCGTGCAGGACACCGCCGAAGCCAAGCGCATGATCGGTGCCACCGCCACGCTGGAATACCGCGCCGTGGTCGAAGGCAACGCGCAGGACGCCATCACCAGCGGTCGTATTCCGCCGGAAGCCAAGGTCTACCAGCTGCGCGACAACCGCGGCCCGGTGCTGCTGGCCAAGCGCGTGATCGTCACCGGTGACCAGATGGTCGCCGCGCAGGCCACCACCGACCAGAACGGTTCGGCGGCGGTCAGCGTGACGCTGAACAATGTCGGCGGGCAGCGCATGTTCGACTTCACCAGCGCCAACGTGAACAAGCCGATGGCGGTGGTGTACACCGAGCGCATCCCCACCGTGGAAACCGTCGATGGCAAGGAAGTGCGCAGCTTCCGGGTCAAGGAAGAGGTCATCTCGGTGGCCAACATCAACGGCGTGTTCGGCAAGAACTTCCAGACCACCGGCCTGGAGAAGCGTGAGTCCGAAGACCTGGCCAAGCTGCTGAAATCCGGCTCGCTGGCCGCGCCGATGGACTTCGTGGAAGAAAAGATCGTCGGCCCCAGCCTGGGTGCGGAGAACGTGCAGCGCGGTGTCACCGCGGTGGGCTTCGCCTTCCTGTTCACGCTGGTGTTCTTCACCGTGTACTACCGCATGTTCGGTGTCATCACCTCGGTGGCGATGCTGTTCAACCTGCTGATCGTGGTCGCGGTGATGTCGCTGTTCGGCGCCACCATGACCCTGCCGGGCTTTGCCGGCCTGGCGTTGTCGATCGGCCTGTCGGTGGATGCGAACGTGCTGATCAACGAACGTATCCGTGAAGAGCTGCGTGCGGGCATGCCTGCCAAGGCCGCCATCGTGGCCGGTTATGAAAAGGCATCGGGCACCATCCTCGACGCCAACCTGACCGGCATCCTGGCAGGCGTTGCGTTGTATGCGTTCGGTACCGGCCCGCTGAAGGGCTTCGCAGTGACCATGATCGTCGGCATCATCGCCTCGATGTTCACCGCCATTACCGTTTCCCGTGCCCTTGCAGTGCTGGTCTACGGCCGCCGCAAGAAGCTCAAGACCCTGGCCATCTGACGGGAAAAGGATCGATACCATGAAATTGTTTCCGCTCCACCTGATCCCGAACGACACCAAGTTCGACTTCATGCGCACCCGATGGATCGCCATCGGCATCGCCGCGCTGGTGTTCATCGCCGCCCTCGGCAGCATCATCGGCAAGGGCTTCAACTACGCGCTGGATTTCACCGGCGGTACCGTGGTGGAAGTGCGTTTCGACCGGCCGGCCGACGTCGACGCCGTACGCGAGCACCTGGAGACCGCCGGCTATGCCGGTGCCCAGGTGCAGAGCTTCGGCAGCGGCAGCAACCTGCTGATCCGCCTGCAGCCGCAGGCCCAGGCCGAAGGCGAAAGCGCCGGCGAAGCCAACAACCGCACCGCCGAAGCGGTGCGTACGGCGGTGTCGCTGGAAGGCAATGCCGCCACCGTGCTGTCCTCGGAGTTCGTCGGTCCGCAGGTCGGCAAGGAGCTGGCCCTGAACGGCCTGTACGCCGCGCTGTTCGTGCTGGTCGGCTTCCTGATCTACATTGGTTTCCGCTTCGAATGGAAGTTCGCGGTGGTGGCCATCATCACCACGCTGTTCGACGTGCTGGTGGTGGCGGGCTACTTCTCCTTCAGCGGCCGCGAGTTCGACCTGACCGTGCTGGCCGGCCTGCTGTCGGTGATGGGTTTCTCCATCAACGACACCATCGTGGTGTTCGACCGTGTCCGTGAAAACTTCCGCAGCCTGCGTGTCGAGCCGCTGGAAGTGATGAACCGCTCGATCAACCAGACCCTGTCGCGCACCATCATCACCTCGCTGGTGTTCTTCCTGTCGGTGCTGGCGCTGTACATCTACGGCGGCGGCTCGCTGGAAGGGCTGGCGCTGAGCCAGATGATCGGCGCAGTGATCGGCACCCTGTCCTCGATCTTCATCGCCTGCCCGTTGCTGACCATGGGCGTGCTGGCAGTGACCAAGCAGGACCTGCTGCCCAAGGCCAAGGACGAAGAAGCCCTGGCCCGCCGCCCGTAACAAGGCCGCCGGCAGAAACTGAAAAAGCCGCACGAAAGTGCGGCTTTTTCTTTGCCGTTCCCCTCCCCGCACACGCCACGGGCGGCGACGCTGAGCCTGGCGGGGGACGTCGGGTGAGGTGGTGCGGGACCGTTGGAGCCCATGGATGGGCGTAAACGAGCTTACATGGATGTACTTGCAGCGGGTCCCGCACCGCCTCACCCGACGGCCCCACACTGAAACAACGATACGCCCCCGTCGGTTGTGCATAATCCCGCCGCGCACTACGATTCCAGCGTTTCGTGCACGCGCGCCAGCGCGCGGCACCTGTCCCACACCGAGGTCTCCATGGTCATCAAACCGCGCGTCCGCGGCTTCATCTGCGTCACCACCCATCCCACCGGCTGCGATGCGGCGGTCAAGCAGCAGATCGACTACATCAGCGCCCGGCCGAAGATCGTCAACGGTCCCAAGCGCGTGCTCGTCATCGGCGCCTCCACCGGCTACGGCCTGGCAGCGCGCATCACCGCCGCCTTCGGCAGCGGCGCCGCCACCCTGGGCGTGTTCTTCGAAAAGCCCGGCAGCGAAACCAAGCCCGGCAGCGCCGGCTGGTACAACTCGGCTGCGTTCCACAAGTACGCAGGCCAGGCCGGACTGTATGCGAAGAGCGTGAACGGCGATGCGTTCTCCGATGAAGTGAAGGAGCAGGTCATCGCGCTGATCAAGGCCGACCTCGGCCAGGTCGACCAGGTGGTCTACAGCCTGGCGTCCCCGCGTCGCAAGCACCCGAAGACCGGCGAGGTGATCAATTCCACGCTCAAGCCGATCGGCGCGCCGATCACCTTGCGCGGCCTGGACACCGACAAGGTCAAGCTGACCGAAACCCACCTGGAGCCGGCCACCGAGGAAGAGATCGCCGGCACCGTGGCGGTGATGGGCGGCGAAGACTGGCAGATGTGGATCGACGCGCTGGCTGCGGCCGGCGTGCTGGCCGACGGCTGCAGCACCACCGCCTTCACCTATGTCGGTGAAGAGATCACCCAGGCGATCTACTGGAACGGCAGCATCGGCGCGGCCAAGAAGGACCTGGACCAGAAGGTGCTGGGCCTGCGCGAAAAGCTGGCGGCGATCGGCGGCGACGCACGCGTATCGGTGCTGAAGGCGGTGGTCACCCAGGCCAGTTCGGCGATCCCGACCATGCCGTTGTACCTGTCGCTGCTGTTCAAGGTGATGAAGGAGAAGGGCACCCACGAAGGCTGCATCGAGCAGCTCGATGTGCTGTACGACATCCTTTACGGCGGCAAGGCCGACGGCACGGCGGTGGAGCGCCTGCGCCACGACCTGACCGACGCCGATGGCCGCCACGTCGAGCTGATCGACGAGGCCGGCCGCCTGCGCGCGGACTACAAGGAAATGGCGCCGGGCGTGCAGGCCGAAGTGCTGCAGCTGTGGCCGCAGGTCACCGATGAGAACCTGTACGAGATCAGCGACCTGGAAGGCTACAAGGCAGACTTCCTGCGCCTGTTCGGCTTCGGCGTGGAGGGCGTGGACTACGACGCCGACGTGGATCCGGACGTGAAGATCGACAACCTGGTCGACATGACCTGAGGTGCGATGGGTGACGACCCACGGTCGTCACCCACCATGAGCCGGCGCTTCAACCGAAATCGAACTCCATCCGCGGCAAGGCTTCGCCGACGAACTCGCCCTGCACGTAATCCACGCCTGCGCTGAACAGCAGGGTCATGGAATTGGCGTCGGTGACGAACTCGGCAACGGTGGCGATGTTGGCCGCCTGCGCGCGTTCGGTGATTTCCTTGATCTTGTCGAAGTTCTCGCGCGTGCTCGCCGCGTCGCGGGTGAAACCGCGATCCAGCTTCAGGAACTGCGGCTGGAAATGCGCCAGCAGCTGGAACGAATCCAGCCCCGAACCGAACTGCTCCAGCCCGATCCGGCAGCCCAGCGGGGCGACCGCCTGCAGGAACTGCTGGGCGTTGCGCAGGTGGGTGAAGACCTTGGATTCCGGGGCATGCAGCCACAGCCGGTCGCCGGGCACGCCATGCGCCTGCAGCTCATCGCGCAGCGTGCTGATCAGCAGCGGATCGGCGAACGATTCCGGGGTGATCTTGACCAGCATGTGGGTGGCATGGCCGGCGCGCTGGCGTTCGCCCAGGATGGCGATCGCACGGCGCACCACCCAGCGGTTGATGTCGGCCAGCAGGCCGTGTTCTTCGGCGATGCCGAGGAAGGCGACCGGGCTCATCAGTTCGCCGTTGTTGTCCAGTCGCAGGTAGGCTTCGTACAGTTCGCGCGATTCGCCCTGCAGGTTCAGCACCGGCTGGTAATGCAGCTGGAAGCCATCGCCGTCGACCGCTTCGCGGATGCGGTTGACCCAGCGCGCGATGCGCTCTTCTTCCACCCGATCGGTGGCGGCCGGGTCGAAGATGCGCACGCTGTTGCCCAGTTCGGCCGCGGCCTGCACGCAGGTGGTGGCCCGCGCCAGCACCTGGCCGATGCTGGCGATCTTCTCGCCGACCTGCACGCCGCCGATGCTGACGGTGACCGTGGCCGAGCGCTCGCCGATGCTGAACACATGCGCGGCATAGGCGCTGCGGATGCGTTCGGCCAGGGCCGAGGTATCGGCAAAGGCACCGTCGAGCAGCACCGCGAAGCTGTGCTCGCCGAAGCGGGCCAGCTGCGCCTGGCCGCCGACCGTTTCGTTGAGCAGCGCGGCCATGGAAGCGATCAGCGCGTCGGCCGAATCCAGCCCGATGTCCGGCAGCAGGCGCGCGTAATGGTCCGGTTCGACCAGCAGCAGGCCGGAACGGCCTTCGCTGCGGCTGGCCTGGGCCACCGCGTTTTCCACCTGCACCATGAAGGTGGGGCGGTTGAGCAGGCCGGTGACCTGGTCGCGCTGGCGCAGTTCCTCCACTTCGCGGGCCAGTTCGGGGTCCAGTTCCAGCCGGCGGCGGAATACCACCTGCAGGCAGGACTCGCCTTCGTAGCTCGCACTGGTGAACTCCAT
This sequence comes from Stenotrophomonas chelatiphaga, assembly GCF_032054965.1. NCBI lineage: Bacteria > Pseudomonadati > Pseudomonadota > Gammaproteobacteria > Lysobacterales > Lysobacteraceae > Stenotrophomonas > Stenotrophomonas chelatiphaga. The sequence goes on from NZ_DAMBRS010000001.1 coordinate 172,146, forward strand.
CGTCGCCGCGAACGCGTTGCCATCCTGGTGGCGGGCGTCGATCTGGTACTGCGGCGGCGGCGGCTCGCCCTTGCTCAGGCCCTTGAGCAGCTGCTTGAAGCCTTCCACGTGCTGCGCGGCCACCATGTCGAGCAGCGAAATACCTTCCACGTCGTCGAAGCTTTCGAACCCGAACATCTCCAGGTAGGCATCGTTGGCGCGGATGTGCATGCCTTCATGGATATAGGCGATGGGGTCGCGCGAGGAAGCGATCAGCGCGTCGCAGCGGCGTTCGGTCTCGCGCATCTGCGCCTCGATCCGGCGCAGTCCGCGGCGTGCCTGCAGGTCGACCCACTGGTCGCGCACCACCGCCAGCAGGTGTTCCGGCCGCGGCCGCAGCGCGAGCGCGCGCAGGCCGTGCGCGCTGGCTTCGACCAGCGCATCTTCCTCGATGTGGTCCACCAGCAGGATCAGCGGCACGTCCTTGCCGCTGGCGGCGATCTGCTGCGAGACCTGGGCCAGGCTGATCGACTGCTGCGGCGCGGCCAGTACCAGGTCGATCGGCTGCCCGGCCAGTACCTGCCCCAGTTCGCCCACGTCCTGCGGCCGCGAAGGCCGCACCGCGATGCCACTGTTGCGCAGCGCGCTGACGATAGCTTCAGCGTTCTCGCCGCTGTCATCCACGATCACCAGGCGCAGCGTGATGTCATTCGAGTTCTGCATTCAAAGGCTCCCCAAGCTGCCCATTAGATACACGATGCGCGCCCGCAGGTCCATGCGCCGGCCCCGCTGGCCGCGCCCTGGAGGGGCCGCGGCTAGACCACGCTGCCGGCGGCGTGGCCGCTGGCCCACGCCCACTGGAAGTTGTAACCGCCCAGCCAACCGCTCACGTCCAGCACCTCGCCGATGAAATGCAGGCCCGGCACCTTGCGCGATTCAAAGGTGGATGACGAAACCTGCGCGGTGTCCACCCCGCCGAGCGTGACCTCGGCGGTGCGGTAGCCCTCGGTACCACTGGCCACCAGCGGGAAGCCGGCGAGCAGGGCGGCGGCCTGGCGCAGCTGCGGCTCATCGATCTGCTTGACCGGGCGGTCCGGCAGCCAGTGCTCGCACAGGCGCTGCGCCAGGCGCTTGGGCAGCACCTCGGCCAGCACCGTGCGCAGGGCCGCGTCCGGGCGCTCGCGTTTCATCGCGCGCAGCCAGTGGTCTGCGTCCTGGCCCGGCAGCAGGTCCAGTTCAAGCGCATCACCGGGTTGCCAGAACGAGGAGATCTGCAGGATCGCCGGGCCGCTGATGCCGCGGTGGGTGATCAGCAGCGAGTTGCGGAAGGCCATGCCATTGCTGCGCGCTTCCACCGGCAGCGCCACCCCGGACAGGTCCGCCAAGCGTTGCTGGTGGGTACCGCTGAGGGTCAGCGGCACCAGCCCGGCGCGGGTGGGCAGCACATCGTGGCCGAACTGCCTGGCGATCTCATAGCCGAAGCCGGTGGCGCCCAGGCTGGGGATGGACAGCCCCCCGGTGGCCACCACCAGCGAGGCGGCGAAGAACATGCCGTGCGCGGTCTGCACATGGAAGCCGTCGCTGCCGCGTTCGATCCGCTGCACCGCGCAGTCGGTGCGGACCTGCACGCCGGCCTCCACGCACTCGTCCACCAGCATCTTGACGATCTGCTTGGACGACACATCGCAGAACAGCTGGCCGAGTTCCTTTTCGTGGTACGCGATGCGGTGCCGCTCGACCAGTTCGATGAAGTCCGCCGGCGTGTAGCGCGCCAGCGCGGATTTGCAGAAATGCGGGTTGGCCGACACGAAGTTGGCCGCGGTGGTGCCGGTGTTGGTGAAGTTGCAGCGACCGCCGCCGGACATCAGGATCTTCTTGCCGACCTTGTTGGCATGGTCGATCACCTGCACCACGCGGCCGCGCTGGCCGGCGGTGAGCGCACACATCAGCCCGGCCGCGCCCGCGCCGACCACCAGCACATCGCACCGCGTTGCCGCCACGCTGCTCACTCCTTGGCGCGCTTGCGCCAGGCCGGGATGACATCCAGCTGCATCTGGTCGTTGATCAGCTGCACTTCGGCGTCCTGGATCAGCACGCTCCAGCGCATGGCACGCTGGATCTGCTGGCTCCACTGCTCCACGAAGGCGCCCGGCAGGTCCAGCACGGACAGGTTGTTGAAGCGCTCCAGCGCCTTGCCCTGCTTCTGCCACCACACATCCGATGCATGCCCGGCATAGGTCACCACCTGCACCTGGCGGCTGCGGTTGCAGGCTTTGCGCACGCGCGATTCGTCCGGGTGGCCCAAGTCGATCCAGCGCAGGATGTCACCGGTGTAGTCCTGTTCCCACAGATCCGGTTCGTCGTCGGTGCTCAGCCCGCGGCCGAACTCCAGCCGGTCCTCGGCATTGAGCGCGAAAGCCAGCAGACGCACCATCAAGCGCTCGTCGGTCTCCGACGGGTGCTGGGCGAGGGTGAGGTTATGGGTCGCGTAGTAGCCGCGATCCATGTCGCTGATCTGCAACTCGGCCTTGCGGATGGTGGCGGTGAGGGCCATGAGGCTTCCGTGGACAAAGAGCACCATGATAATGGGTGCGCCATGACCCCGTCCGATCCGATCCTTCCCGTCGTTGCCGCCAGCCGCCTGCAACTGCCCCCGGGCAGCTGGGACAGCCTGCTGGACGGGCTCTGCGCCCGCTTTCCGCGGGTCAGCCGCGCCCAGTGGCAGGACCGCTTCCAGCGCGGACGGGTGCAGGATGCGCAGGGCAGGGCGCTGCGCCCCGGCCAGCCCTGGCAGGTGGGCCTGGAAATCCGCTACTTCCGTGAAGTCGAGGATGAACCGGTCATCCCCTTCGCCGAGCGCATCGTGCACCACGACGCCCACCTGCTGGTGGCGGACAAGCCGCATTTCCTGCCGGTGGTGCCGGCCGGCGGCCATGTGCAGCAGACCCTGCTGGCCCGGCTGGTGGCCGCCACCGGCAACATGGACCTGGTGCCGTTGCACCGGCTGGACCGCCTGACCGCCGGGCTGGTGCTGTTCTCCACCCGCCCCGACAGCCGGGATGCCTACCAGCGGCTGTTCCGTGAGCGCCGGATCGACAAGGTCTACGAGGCGCTGGCACCCGCGCTGCCGGGGCGGTCGTTCCCGCTGCAGCGCCACAGCCGGCTGCAGAAAGGCGAACCGTTCCACTGCATGTGCGAAGAGGAGGGCGAGCCCAACAGTGAGACCCGCATCGAGGTGGTCGACCGCCAGGGTCCGGTCTGGCGCTACCGGCTGCAGCCGGTGACCGGGCGCAAGCACCAACTGCGCGTGCACATGGCGGCCCTGGGCGCGCCGATCCTGGGCGATGACCTGTATCCGGACTACGCGCCGCAGCCGCCGGGGGACTATCGCCGACCGCTGCAGCTGCTGGCCCGCCGTCTGTCGTTCAGCGACCCCTTCAGCGGTGAATCGCGCTGCTTCACCAGCGCCTTGACGCTGGCTGCACCGGAAGAGGCGTAGGGCGGAAACTGAATTGGGAGGCCGCCTGCGCCCCGATCCGGCCTCGCGCCTTGCCACAGCTGCGCCCGGGCGGTGGACCATGAACGCACTGCCTATCGCTTTTTAGAACAAACACGCGTATCGTCCGTCTCACTGTGTTTGCTAGGGTCACCGTAAATCGTGGCCTGGTGCAGTTGATCTCACGATCTGCTCCATCGATCCGCTTTGCCAACGCCTGCAACTCAGTCTCGGCCCCGATATCCGGTGGCTGCGATTTATTTCACATTGTTTCAGGAGTTTCAAAGATGTCTGATCGTCAGAGCGGTACCGTCAAGTGGTTCAACGATGCCAAGGGCTTCGGCTTCATCACCCCGGAAAGCGGCCCGGACCTGTTCGTGCACTTCCGTGCCATCCAGGGCAACGGCTTCAAGTCGCTGCAGGAAGGCCAGAAGGTGACCTTCGTCGCCGTGCAGGGCCAGAAGGGCATGCAGGCTGACCAGGTGCAGGCGGTCTGATCCGCTTGCTGCCGTAAGGTAGCCAGAAACGCCGGAAGCGAAAGCTTCCGGCGTTTTTTTTTGCCTGCATTGCGGTGGCGGGTGGCGACCGTTCATCGTCACGCGCTCGCCGATCCCCGCTCTCTACCCTGTACCCACCTGACTACACGGATCGCCGCATGCTCACCGTCCATCACCTCGACAACTCCCGCTCGCTGCGCGTGCTGTGGATGCTGGAAGAACTCGGGCTGGCCTACGAGCTGAAGCAGTACGCGCGTGATGCGAAGACCATGCTGGCGCCGCCGGAACTGCGGCAGGTGCATGGGCTGGGCAAGGCCCCGGTGCTGCAGGACGGCACGCGGGTGCTGGCCGAATCCGGTGCCATCCTGGATTACCTGGCCGACAGCTATGACAGCGAGCGCGTGTTGTCGCCTGCGCCGCTGCCGGCCGCTTCGGACGAGCGCATGGCTTACCGTTACTGGCTGCATTACGCCGAAGGTTCGGCGATGCCGCCGATGTTGCTGACCCTGGTGATGTCGCGGATCCGCAACGCGCCGATGCCGTTCTTCGCCAAACCCATCGCGCGCGCGATCGCCGACAAGGCCGAAAAGGGGTTCGTCGGGCCGCAGCGCCGCCTGCACCTGGACTGGATGGAGCAGCGGCTTGCCGCCAGCCCGTGGTTTGCCGGCAAGCGCTTCACCGCCGCCGATATCCAGATGAGCTTCCCGATCCAGGCCGCTGCCAGCCGCGGCGATGGGTTGGCCGACAAGCCGGCGCTGCGCGGCTTCCTGCAGCGCATCGAACAGCGCCCGGGCTACCAGCGTGCCGTGGCCCGCGGCGGCAGCCTGGAGGCGCTCAGCGGGCGCTGAGGGCGTCTTGCCGCTGGGTCCGGCCGCCCCCATGTCGGGTGCATGGATACTGCTGACACCCTCCGTTTCGACAACCGCCTGATCCAGCGCCTTCCCGGCGACCCGGAGCCGTCCAACCAGCGCCGTGAGGTACGCGGCGCGGCTTGGTCGGCGGTCATGCCGACGCCGGTCACCGCGCCGTCCACGCTGGCGGTGTGGCCTGAAGTGGCCGACCTGCTGGGACTTCCGGCCGGCTTCGTGGACAGCGCGGATTTTGCCGAGGTGTTCGCCGGCAACGCGCTGCTGCAGGGCATGCAGCCGTGGGCCGCCAACTACGGCGGCCATCAGTTCGGTCGCTGGGCTGGGCAACTGGGCGACGGACGGGCGATCTCGCTGGGGGAACTGGTCGGCGCCGATGGGCGTCACTGGGAGCTGCAACTGAAGGGCGCCGGACCGACGCCGTATTCGCGCGGCGCCGATGGGCGCGCCGTGCTGCGTTCGTCGATACGTGAGTTCCTGTGCAGCGAGGCGATGCACCATCTGGGCGTGCCCACCACGCGCGCACTGTCGCTGGTCGGCAGCGGCGAGGGCGTGTTGCGCGACATGCTCTACGACGGTCATCCGGACATCGAACCCGGTGCCATCGTGTGCCGCGTGGCGCCCTCGTTCCTGCGCTTCGGCAGCTTCGAGCTGCCCGCATCGCGCGGCGAACAGGAGCTGCTGCAGCAGATGGCGGACACCTGCATCGCGCGCGATTTCCCCGAACTGCAGGGCAGCGGCGAAGCGCTGCTGGGCGACTGGTTCGGCCAGATCGCCGTGCGCAGTGCGGAAATGGTGGCGCACTGGATGCGCGTGGGCTTTGTCCACGGCGTGATGAACACCGACAACATGTCCGTGCTCGGCCTCACCATCGACTATGGCCCGTACGGTTGGGTGGAAGACTACGATCCGGACTGGACGCCCAACACCACCGATGCGCAGGGACGCCGTTACCGCTTCGGTACCCAGCCGCAGGTGGTGTTCTGGAACCTCACCCGGCTGGCGCAGGCGCTGGCGCCGCTGTTTGCCGACGTGCAGCCGCTGCAGGCTGGACTGGATGCCTTCCAGGCCACGCTGGCCGCCTGCACCCGGCGCGACGTGGCGGCGAAGCTGGGCCTGTCCGCAGCCGATGCGGCCGACCTGCAGCTGCACCAGCGCTGGCAGCAGCTGATGCAGGACGGGGCGATGGACATGACCCTGGCGTACCGGGCGCTGATCGGGCTGGACGTGGCGTCGCCGGATGCCGCGGTGCTCGACGGCGTGTTCTACGATCCCGCACGCCAGGCAGCAGTGCGCGAGCCGCTGCTGCAATGGCTGCACGACTATGCCACGCGCCTGCGTGCCGATCCGCTCGAGGCAGCGGAACGGATCGCGCGGATGACGCGCGCCAACCCGCTGTACGTGCTGCGCAACTGGCTGGCCCAGGAAGCGATCGAACGCGCCAGCGAGGGCGACATGGGCGGCGTGCGGGCACTGCAGGAGGTCCTGCGTGATCCGTATACCGAACGGGCCGGGCTGGAGCATTACGCCGGCAGGCGCCCTGCATGGGCCGATCACAAGGCCGGCTGTTCGATGCTGTCCTGCAGTTCCTGAGGCGCGCAGTCGGGGGGATCCGTCTGTACGACGATGGTACTACCCGTTCAGTTCGGTAATCGCACACGCAGTCGATAAACGCACTTGAATGGTGCAGTGCGATAAAACTACTTTCATCCTCGTTCCAAGCGATCCACCCCTGGCGGGGCGAGGGCAGTGCCATGACGGTGCTGAAGCCAGGTGCAGGGGAAGACCGCCGGGATTCCTTCCACCTGTGCGGAGTTCGCATGCACCGTCGTCTGTCTGCCGTTTCCCTGTCCCTGCTTGCGGCGCTGCCATCGCTGGCGCTGGCTTACCAGGCCGAACCGCCGCGCGAGGCGCTGCAGGTGCTGCGCGTTGACCGTTACGCCGACGATGCGGCGCCGGGCTCGCTGCGCTGGGCGATCACCACCGCCAACCAGGCCCCCGGCCGCCACCGGATCGAAATCGAAGCGGTCGGCCAGGCTCCGTACGTGATCCGCCCGGCCTCGCCGTTGCCGGAGATCGTCGGCCCGGTGCAGATCGTCGGCGCGCCGTGGGCACGCGAGGGCGTGCACGTGGCCATCGATGGTTCGGCCTATGTCACCGGCAGCGGTACCGATGCCTGCCCGGGTGCCGAGCCGGGCCAGTCCGGCACCAACGTGCGCACCACCACGCTGCCCGGGCTGGTGCTGCGCGATACGCAGGGCGTGGAGCTGGCCGGGCTGGAGATCCGCAACTTCTGCATCGGCGTGCTGATCAACCGCGCCAGCCACAGCGAGATCCATGACAACCGCATCGTCGCCAACAAGGGCGGCGCCGGCATCATGCTCACCGGCGATGATGGCAAGGGCCAGTCCACGCCCACCACCACCGTGCACAACCGGATCGTGCGCAACGTGTTCCTGGACAACGGCGATGGCCTGGAGCTGACCCGTGGCGCGGCCTGGAACCTGGTGGCCGACAACCTGTTCCAGTCCACCGACGCCAATCCGGAACCCTCGCAGGGCATCGAAATCCTGTGGGGCAACGACAACAGCGTGGTGCACAACCGCTTCGTCGATTATTCCGATGGCCTGCAGATCAACTGGGGCAACCGCAACTACATCGCCGCCAATACCTTCACCGGCAACGCCATCGGCCTGAGCATCACCGGCAGCGGCAACGTGGTCGATGGCAACACCGTCACCGGCAATGGCATCGGCATCGCGGTGCGTCCGCAGCCGGTCAGTGCAGCGAACCGCTTCACCGGCAACCGTCTGTCCGGCAATGGGCTGCACATCGAACGCTGCGAGGCCGGTGGCGCGTGTGCGCCGGGCCAGGCACGCGGTGCGATCGTGTTCGGCGTACCGGGACTGGAACATGCCAGCTTCAAGGGATCCCGCGGCCGCGGCGTGGACAATGACCCGTCCAGGCGTGCGCGCATCTGCAGCGCCGCCGGCCAGGCCGACTGCCAGCCGCTGGCCAACCTCGGCCAGGCTGCACCGACGCTGCAATCGGTGCAGGGCAGGGGCGCTGCCCGCGTCGTGCACGGGGTGTTCAACGGCGCGCCGAACCAGCGCTACCAGGTTGAACTGTTCGGCAACACGGCGAAGGACGGCAGCGAAGCCGAACGCGTGCTGGGCACGGTGCAGGCGGTCACCGATGCACAGGGGCAGGGGCGCTTCGAGGTGCCGCTGGCTGATGCGGGCGAGGGCGCCGGGCTGGCCACGGTCACCGCCACGCTGACCTCCGCGCTGGGCGCCACCTCGCCGTTGAGCGCGCCGCTGGCGCTGCGTTGATGACTTCCTTCCGGGACCCTGCGATGACCTCCACCTCTTCCTGCCTGCTGGCCACCGCCACCGTGGCCGCCCTGCTTGTGCCGATGCTGGCCAGCGCGCAATCCGCCAATGCCAACGCCTACGACGGCCAGACGCTCACCGGTGACTGGGGTGGCACGCGCAGCGAGCTGGCCGCGCGCGGCATCGCGTTCCGCGGCGACTACGTCGGTGAAGCGATGGGCGTGGTCGACGGCGGCTACGGTGAGACCGGCGCGCGCTACGCGCAGCAGGTCCGCGTGGGCATGGACCTGGACATGGGCAAGCTGGCCGGTTGGGACGGCGGCACGCTGCACGTCACCCTCAATGACCGCCGCGGCCGCAGCACCTCGGTGGACTTCGTCGGCAATCGTTTCCCGATCCAGGAAGCCTACGGCGGCCAGTACACGCGCCTGACCGAGCTCAGTTACGACCAGAAGTTCGCCGATGGCCAGTCGTATTTCAAGCTGGGCTACTACGCGATGGGCAACCAGTTCGGGCTGCACAGCCTGCTGACCCATTTCGTCAACGCCGCGTTCTGCGCGCATCCGTTGGCGATGTCCGGCAACAGCGGCTGGTACAACTATCCGGTGGCGCGCTGGGGCGGTGAAATCGCCCAGCAGGTGAGCCCGGCGCTGAACGTGCGGACCGGCTGGTTCCAGGTCAATCCGAACCTGGGCGGCAACATCGAACGCAACGCCTTCCGGCCGTTCGCCTCCGGCACCACCGGCTCGTTGTTCCCGGTAGAGCTGACCTGGACGCCCGGCAAGGGCGGTGATCATCCCGGCGTCTACAAGTTGGGCGGTTACTACGACACTTCACGCGTGGCGCGGCGTGGGCTCGAGCCTGCTGCCACCACCGGCCGCCATGGCGGCTACCTGCTGGCCGAACAGCGTCTGACCCGTGAAGCGGCTGACCCGGAGCGCGGCCTGACGGCCTTTGCGCAGTACATGGTGTCCGACACCGATACCGCGCAGATCCGCCGCTGGTATGCACTGGGCGGCGTCTACCAGGGCATTGGTTCACGCCCCCAGGACAGCATCGCGCTGGGCTATGTCGGCGCGGACATCAACCGCCGCCTGATCGACGCCCGCCGCGCCTCCCTGGTCGATGCTGGTGTGCCTGGTGACTCGCCGCTGTACCACCTCAGCCAGGCCGAGGAGCTGTTCGAACTGTCCTACAGCGTGCAGGTCACGCCGTGGCTGATGATCCGCCCGGACGTGCAGTACATCGTCAATCCGGGCACCTTCGCCTACACCCGCACCGACAACGCCTGGGCGCTCGGCGTGCAGGCCAAGGTGACCTTCTGATGCGTTTCTTCTCCTGCCCGGTGACTCCCATGCGCGCCTTGATGCCCCTGTTGCTGGCCGTGGCCTGCGCCACGTCGATTCCTGCGGTGCAGGCCGCGCCGCCGGCCATCAAACCGCTGCAGATCGGCACGCTGCGGATCGGCGAGGGCATGCCCAAGACCATCGTGCCGATCACCGCGGCGACGGCGGAGCAGGCGCTGCAGCAGGCGACGGTGATCGCCGCCAGCGCGTCCACTGATATCGCCGAGTGGCGGATCGATTACCTGGATATCGCCACCGACGGCACCGCGCTGCTGGCGCTGGGGAAGCGCATCGAGCAGGCGTTGGCAGGCAAGCCACTGATCGTGACCTTCCGCACCCAGGCCGAGGGCGGCAGCAAGGCGATCAGCGATGCCGACTACGGGGCGCTGTACGCCACCCTGCTGCGCGGCGGCTTCGTGCAGATGCTGGACGTGGAGATGTTCCGTGATCGGCAGGTGGTGCAGTCACTGGTCGACGCGGCGCACGCGGCCGGTGCCAAGGTGGTGATGTCCAGCCATGACTTCCACGCCACGCCGCCGCGCGAAGAGATCGTCGCGCGACTGCTCAGGCAGCAGGCGATGGGGGCGGACGTGCTGAAGATCGCGGTGATGCCGCGTGATGCCGGCGACGTGCTGGCGCTGCTGGGCGCCACCTGGCAGGTGCGCCAGCAGAGCGACCGCCCGTTGCTGACGATGGCGATGGGCGGCACCGGCGTGGTCTCGCGGCTGGCCGGGGAGACCTTCGGCCAGGCGATGACCTTCGGCATGATCGGCACGCCCTCCGCGCCCGGCCAGGTCGATGTGGAGCAGCTGCAATCCGTGCTCCAGATCATCCATGCCTCCGGCCAGGCCGGCCGTTGAAGCGCGCCTGCCAGCCTCCTTCCATCGTGTGTCGTCGCAGGTATTCCGCATGAGCAGTCCCTCCGCAAGCGCACCACCGCTGGTCCTGGAAAAGATGACCGCGTTCCAGTGGACGGCCATTGCCATCTGCGTGCTGTTGAACATGCTCGACGGCTTCGACGTGATGGTGATGGCGTTCACCGCGCCGCACGTATCCGCTGACTGGGGACTGTCCGGCAAGGCGCTGGGCATGATGCTCAGCGCCGGCCTGGTCGGCATGGCACTGGGCTCCTTCCTGCTGGCGCCGCTGGCTGATCGCTGGGGCCGCCGGCCGATGATCATGTGCTGCCTGGTGATTCTGACCGTGGGCATGGCGATGTCCGCGCTGGCCGCCACGGCCTGGCAGCTGGCGGCGCTGCGGGTATTCACCGGCATCGGCATCGGCGGCATGCTGGCTGGCGTCGGGGTGATCACCGCCGAATATGCCAACGCCAAGTGGCGCAGCACGGCGGTGGCCCTGCAGGCGACCGGCTACCCGATCGGTGCCACCTTGGGCGGGGTGCTGGCCGCCTGGATGCTGCAGCACTTCAGCTGGCACAGCGTGTTCCTGATCGGCGCGGCGGCCTCGCTGCTGTGCATCCCGCTGGTGATGGCATGCCTGCCCGAGTCACTGGATTTCCTCGTCGCCCGGCGCCCGGCAGACGCCTTGCCGCGCCTGAACACGCTGCTGGCGCGGATGCAGATGGCACCGCTGCAGGCCTTGCCGCCGGCGCCGTCGCGCGATGGCCGGCGCAAGGGGTATGCCGCGCTGTTCGTCGGTGACCTGCGACCGGTCGCGGTGTTCATCGCGCTGGCCTTCTTCCTGCACATGTTCGCGTTCTACTTCGTGCTGAGCTGGACCCCGAAGCTGCTGGTGTCTGCCGGCGTATCGGCGCAGCAGGGCATCACCGGCGGCGTGCTGCTCAACCTCGGTGGCATCGTCGGCGGCAGCCTGTTCGGCTGGCTGGCCTCGCGCTGGGCGCTGTCCCGGTTGACCGCCGCCAGCCTGCTGCTGGCGATGGGAGCGATGCTGGTATTCGCCGGCTTCAACACCACCCTCGGCGTCGCCTTCCCGGTGGCCTTCGTGATCGGGGCGGCGCTGTTCGGTGCGATGGCGGGCCTGTATGCGGCCGCCCCGGTGGTGTTCGCCGCGGACGTGCGTACCACCGGCCTGGGCTGGGCGATCGGCATCGGGCGGGTTGGCGCCATCCTGTCACCGCTCAGCGTCGGCCTGCTGGTCGATCGAGGGTGGCAGCCGTCGGCGCTGTACGTGCTGTGCGCGCTGCCGCTGGGGCTGGCGGCATGGGCGTGCCTGCGGCTGCGCGTCGGCGTGGGGCAGGCGCGCACATGAGTGACGTATCCGCACCTGACGCGGTGTTCGATTATCGAACGGCACGTCCGAATATCGGATTGACCGCCCGGGCCAGCATGGCGACCATGTGGGTATCGGGTTCTTCTTCGTACGTCGCATCACCGCCTGCCGCCATCGGCCATGCAGGGGTGGTGCAGGGAGCAATGCAGTGATCGACAAGACCGTGGCCGATGCAGCAGCTGCTGTGGCCGACATCCACGACGGTGCAACGGTGATGATCGGCGGATTTGGTACCGCCGGCATGCCCGATGCGCTGATCGATGCGCTGATCGAACAAGGCGCGCGTGAGCTGACCATCATCAACAACAATGCTGGCAACGGGGATTCCGGACTGGCCGCGCTGATCCGTCACAAGCGCGTGCGCCGCATGGTCTGCTCGTTCCCGCGGCAATCTGATTCGCAGCATTTCGATGCCGCCTACAAGGCCGGTGAGATCGAACTGGAACTGGTGCCGCAGGGCAACCTGGCCGCGCGCATCCACGCCGCCGGCTCCGGGCTGGGCGCGATCTTCACCCCCACCGGTTTCGGCACGCAGCTGGCCGAGGGCAAGGAAACGCGGGAGATCGACGGGCGCCAGTACGTGCTGGAGCTTCCGCTGCATGCCGATTTCGCGCTGATCAAGGCCGACCGGGGTGACCGTTGGGGCAACCTGGTGTACCGCAAGACCGCGCGCAACTTCGGCCCGCTGATGGCGATGGCCGCGCGCTGTGCGATCGTGCAGGTCCGCGAGGTGGTGGCGCTGGGCGCACTGGATCCGGAAGCGGTGGTGACGCCGGGCATCTTCGTGCAGCGGGTGGTGGCCATCGACAGTGCGCAGGCACTGGACAGGAGCGCGGCATGAACCGCTTGAGCCGCCAGCAGATGGCCGCGCGCGTGGCGCGCGATATCCCCGAAGGAGCCTACGTCAACCTGGGCATCGGCCTGCCGACCACCGTGGCCAACTTCCTGCCCGCCGACAAGGAGATCTTCCTGCAGAGCGAGAACGGCCTGCTCGGCATGGGCCCTGCGCCGGCCGCCGGCGAGGAAGACCCGGACCTGATCAATGCCGGCAAGCAGCCGGTGACGCTGCTGCAGGGCGGCTGCTACTTCCACCATGCCGATTCGTTCGCGATGATGCGCGGCGGCCACCTGGACATCTGCGTGCTGGGCGCCTTCCAGGTGTCGGCACACGGCGACCTGGCCAACTGGAGCACCGGGGCGGCCGATGCCATTCCCGCTGTCGGCGGCGCGATGGACCTGGCGATCGGGGCCAAGCAGGTGTTCGTGATGATGGACCTGCTGACCAAGCAGGGCGAGAGCAAGCTGGTTGCCGAATGCAGCTATCCGCTGACCGGCCTGCGTTGCGTATCGCGCGTGTATACCGATGTCGGCGTGTTCGACGTGGGCGCCGACGGCGCGCGCGTGGTGGAGATGGTCGACGGTGCCAGCCTGGAGATGCTGCGCGAACTGACCGGGCTGCCGCTGCAGCTGGCCGAAGGAACCTGAAATGCGCCTGCATGACACCTACATCATTGATGGCATCCGCACGCCGATCGGGCGCTATGCGGGCGCGCTGGCCGGCGTGCGTGCCGATGACCTCGGCGCGATCCCGCTGCAGGCGCTGCTGGCGCGCCACCCGGGACTGGATCCGGCGTTGATCGAAGAGGTCTACCTGGGCTGCGCCAACCAGGCCGGCGAAGACAACCGCAACGTCGCGCGGATGAGCCTGCTGCTGGCGGGCCTGCCGGTGACCGTGCCCGGCAGCACGGTCAACCGGCTGTGCGGTTCCGGGCTGGATGCCATCGGCACGGTGGCACGCGGCATCGCCGCCGGCGAACTGGGCCTGGCCATCGCCGGTGGCGTGGAATCGATGTCGCGCGCGCCGATGGTGATGGGCAAGGCCGGCACTCCGTTCGCGCGTGACCAGGTCCTGGAAGACACCACGATGGGCTGGCGTTTCATCAATCCGCGCCTGCGCGAACTGCATGGCGTGGAAACCATGGGCCAGACCGCCGAGAACGTGGCCGAGCGCCATGCGATCTCCCGAGAGGACCAGGATCGGTTCGCGCTGCGCAGCCAGCAGCGCGCCGCGGCGGCGCAGCAGGCGGGCTTCTTCGACGGCGAGATCATCGCGGTCGATGTGCCGGGCCGCAGGCGTGGGGAGACCGTGCGCGTGGAGCACGATGAACACCCGCGTGCGGATACCACGCTGGAGGCGCTGGCGCGCTTGAAGCCGCTGTTCCGCCAGCCTGGCAGCGTGACCGCGGGCAACGCATCGGGTATCAACGACGGCGCGGCTGCGCTGCTGCTGGCGTCCGCCGCGCAGTTGCAGGCGCTGGGCCTGACCCCGCGTGCACGCATCCTCGGTTTCGCCAGTGCGGGCGTGGAGCCGTCGGTGATGGGCATGGGGCCGGTGCCGGCGACGCGCCGGCTGCTGGCCCGGCTGGGCCTGTCGATCACCGATTTCGATGCCATCGAACTCAACGAGGCCTTCGCCTCGCAGGGACTGGCCTGCCTGCGTGAACTCGGCCTCGCCGACGATGCGCCACACGTCAATGCCAATGGCGGTGCGATCGCGCTCGGCCACCCGCTGGGCATGAGCGGCGCACGCATCGCGCTGACCTTGATGCGCCAGCTGGAAGCCAGCGGCGGCCGGCGTGGTCTGGCCACCATGTGCATCGGGGTCGGCCAGGGCGTGGCACTGGCCATCGAACGGGTGTGAGCCCGGGTTCCCCTTCCTGTTTCACAGCCGCTGCCCGCCCTGCGTGGCAGCGTGCGCGAATGCACCAGCCGCGGCCTGCGGGCCGCCTGCCAACCGGAGTACGCGATGAGCGATCCCACTGAACTGCGCGGCTATCGAAAGCCGAATCCCGGCACCCAGCCGCCCCGTATCCACCTGCCGTACGCATCCACCGCCAAGCGCGGGCCCAGCCGGGATCCGATCGCGATCCCGGTCACGCTGTCCGAAGTGACCGGCCCGACCCTGGACCGCATAACCCTGGGCGCGCACGCGGCGGATCTCACCGCCGGCTTCGCCGGTGAGCCGCTGGGCGAGCGCATCATCGTCAGCGGCCGCGTGCTGGACGAAAACGGCCGCCCGGTGCGCAACAGCGTGGTGGAGGTCTGGCAGTGCAATGCCGCTGGCCGTTACCTGCACAAGGGCGACCAGCACGATGCGCCGCTGGATCCGAACTTCAAGGGCACCGGCCAGGTGCTGACCGACGCGCACGGCCGCTACCGCTTCACCACCATCAAGCCCGGCGCGTATCCGTGGCGCAACCATTACAACGCATGGCGCCCGGCGCACATCCATTTCTCGTTGCACGGCGAAGGCATCGGCCAGCGGCTGGTGACCCAGATGTATTTCCCCGGCGATCCGCTGCTGGAATACGACCCGATCTTCAACTGCGTGGACGACGCCAAGGCGCGTGCGCGCATGGTATCGGCGTTCGACTGGGAAACCAGCGCCAACGAATTCGCCCTCGGCTACCGCTTCGACATCGTGTTGCGCGGCCGCAAGATGACCGTGTGGGAGTAATCCAATGAGTTTCCAATCTACCCCGTGGCAGACCGTGGGGCCGTACTACCGGCTGGGCCTGGAACCGCTGTATCGCACCGGGATCGCACCGGTCAGCGCGCTCGGCGAACGCGTGGAAGTACGCGGCCAGGTGTTCGATGGCACCGGGCTGCCGGTGTCCGATGCGGTACTGGAAATCTGGCAGGCCGACGCGCAGGGCATCTATGCCCATGCCGAGGATCCGCGCCGCGACGACCACGATCCGGCCTTCGACGGCTGGGGGCGGGTGCCCACCGATGAAAACGGCCGCTTCGCCTTCAACACGGTCAAGCCGGGCAGCGTCGCCGGTCCCGGTGGCCGGGCACAGGCGCCGCACCTGGTGGTGCTGGTGTTCATGCGCGGCCTGCTGCGTGCGGCCAGCGCACGGATCTACTTCAGTGACGAGCCGCGCAACGACGAAGACCCGATCCTGCACCTGGTCCCGGCGGAGCGTCGCGGCACGTTGCTCGCGCAGGCCCAGGGCGAGGGCCTGTACCACTGGAACGTGCACATGCAGGGACCGGACGAGACGGTCTTCTTCGATTACTGAGCCGTTCTCCACGCCCGCTGACCGCGGGCGTGGGTACGCTGGTCCCCTCTGGATGGATGGCGGTACATGAGCGAAACCCACTCCCTGCTTGGGGCCCTGTTCGGCGATCCGCTCGTCGATGCCGGATTCACCGATGCCGCACGCCTGCAGGCGATGCTCGACGTGGAGCGCGCGCTGGCCCGAGCGCAGGCCCGCTGCGGGGTGATCCCGCAGACGGCGCTGCCGGCCATCGAAGCGGCCTGCCACGCGCAGCTGTACGACATCGCGGCACTGGCCCAGGCCACGGCGTTGGCGGGCAACCCGGCCATTCCGCTGGTCAAGGCGTTGACCGCGCGCGTGCGTGCCGATGATGCCGAGGCCGCGCGGTGGGTGCATTGGGGCGCCACCAGCCAGGACATCATCGATACCGGCGCGGTGCTGCAGCTGCGGCAGGCGCTGGGCCAGGTGCAGGCGAAACTGCAGCAGCTGTGCAGCGCGTTGGCGGCACTGGCCGAGGCCGAGCGTGACACCGGTCTGCCGGGGCGCACCCTGTTGCAGCAGGCCGTACCGGTCACCTTCGGGCTGAAGGCCGCCGGCTGGCTGGATGCCCTGCAGCGCAGCCAGCAGCGGTTGCAGGCGCTGCATGCCGATACGCTGGTGCTGCAGTTTGGTGGAGCCGCCGGGACGCTGGCGTCGCTGCAGGACCGTGGCCTGGACGTGGCGCAGGCGCTGGCCGACGAACTGCAGCTTCCGTTGCCGGCGCTGCCCTGGCATGCCGCCCGCGATCGCATCGCCGAGCTGGGCACTGTGTTCGCGCTGCTGGTCGGCAGCCTGGGCAAGATCGCCACCGACATCGTGTTGCTGATGCAGTCCGAGGTGGCCGAAGCCTTCGAACCGGCGGGCGAGGGCAAGGGCGGGTCGTCGGCGATGCCGCACAAGCGCAATCCGGTGGGCTGCGTGGCCGCCATTGCCGCAGCCACCCGCGTGCCCGGCCTGCTGTCCACGTTGTTCAGCGCGATGCCACAGCCGCACGAGCGCGCCGCCGGGCAGTGGCATGCAGAATGGGAAACCGTGCCGGAGATCGTGCGCCTGTGCGCCGGCAGCCTGGCCCAGGTGACGGTGGTGGTGCACGGCCTGCAGCTGGATCGCGAGCGCATGCGGGAGCACCTGGGCAGCCACGGCGGCCTGCTGTATGCCGAAGCGGTGGCGGTCACCCTGGCCGAGCAGATCGGCAAGGCGGCCGCGCATGCGCTGGTGGAGCAGGCCGCGCAGCAGGCGCTTGCCCACGCCCGGCCGCTGCGTGAGGTGCTGCAGGCCAACCCGGAAGTCAGCCGCCATCTGGGCAGCGCGCAGCTGGATGCGCTGTTCGCCGCCGACAGCTGGCGCGGCATGGCCGATACCTGGATCGACCGCGTGCTCGCACGCGTCCCCCACGATGCGTGACGGAGCATTGCATGGCCTTCCTTGAACTTCCCCGGCACCGACTGCGCTACGTGGTGGAGGGACCGGCCGACGCGCCCTGGCTGACCTTCTGCAACTCGCTGGGCACCGACCTGCACATGTGGGAACCGCAGGCGCGGGCCTTCAGCGGCCGCTTCCGCGTGCTGCGCTACGACCGTCGCGGCCACGGGCTTTCCAGCACGCCGCCGGGCCTGTACACGGTGGATGACCTCGGCGCCGACGTGCTGGCGCTGTGGAACCACCTGGGCATCGAGCGCAGCCATTTCTGTGGGCTTTCGATCGGCGGACTGACCGGCCAGTGGCTCGGCGTGCACGCCGGTGAACGCCTGCTCTCGCTGACGGTGGCCGCAACCGCGGCGAAGATCGGCAGCCTGGAAAGCTGGCGCGCGCGCATCGACCAGGTGCGCGACGCGGGGCTGCAGCCGCTGCTGGAGGGCACCCGCGAGCGCTGGTTCAGCACGGCCTTCGCGCAGACCCACGCGCAGCAGGTCGAGGACATCCTGCAACGCTTCCTGACCACATCCGCCGAAGGGTATGCCGGGTGCTGCAATGCGGTGGGGCATGCCGATTTCCGTGACCGGCTGGCCGACATCCGCGTGCCCACGCTGGCGATTGCCGGTGACCAGGACCCGGTCTGCCCGCCGGCCGACCTGCAGGCCATCGCGACCGGCGTGGCGCAGGGACGCCATGCCAGCGTGCCCGGCCGGCACATCTGCAACCTGGAGTCGGTGGACGCGTTCAACGCGGCGCTGGCCGATCATCTGCACGCCTGAGGAACATCACGATGGACGAACAGCAACGTTACGAAGCCGGCCTGGCCGTGCGCCGGGAGGTGCTCGGCGAAGCGCACGTGGAGCGCTCGCTGCAGGCACGTACGGATTTCACCGAAGAATTCCAGGCCTTCATCACCCGCACGGCGTGGGGCACGGTGTGGACGCGCGATGGCCTGCCACGACATACCCGCTCGCTGCTGACCATCGTGATGATGGTGGCGTTGGGGCACGACGAAGAGTTCAAGCTGCACATCCGCGCGGCCCGCAACAACGGGGTCACGCCGGATGAAATCAAGGAAGCGCTGCTGCAGGCGGCGATCTACTGCGGCGTGCCCGCCGCCAACCATGCCTTCGCACTGGCCAAGCCGATCCTCGAAGAGCAGGCCGCCGGATGACCCGGTAGTGACGGCCGCTGGCCGTCAACGTCATGCCGGTAGTGACGGCCGCTGGCCGTCAGCTTTCCACCTCAGCCCAGCAGCTGCCCCAACTGCTGCGCGGATTCGCGCAGCCGCGGCAGGATCCGCGTCTGCATCGTGCCCAGGCTGATTCTCCCGGCCTGGGTGCCGATGTTCAGCGCGCCGACCACCTCGCCACTGCGGCGCAGCACCGGTACCGCGATCGAACGCAGGCCGATCTCCAGTTCCTGGTCGACCAGTGCCACGCCTTCGCGCCGCACCTTGTCCAACGTCTCCAGGAACTCGTCCATGCGGGTTATCGTGCGTTCGGTACGCGGACGCAACGGGGTCCGCTCCAGATAGCCTTCCAGCGTGTCACGCGGCAGCGCCGCCAGCAGCACCCGGCCCATCGACGTGCAGTAGCACGGCAATCGGCTGCCGGCGCGCAGGCCGATCGACATGATGCGCACGGTTTCGGCGCGCGCGATGTACAGCACGTCATCGCCATCCAGCACGCCCAGCGAACACGACTCGTGCAGGTCGTCGCGCAGCGCATCCAGCACCGGTTGCGCCGCCGCGGTCATCGACGAGGACGCCACGTAGGCGCCGCCGAGGCCCAGCACGCGCGGCAGCAGCACGAAGCCACGGCCCTGTTCACCGACGTAGCCCAGTTTCTGCAGGGTATGCAGCACGCGCCGCACGGCCGCGCGCGAAATACCCGTCTCGCTGCTGATCTGCGACATGGTGACTTCGCGCGGGTGCTGCGAGAACACACTCATCACCGCCAGGCCACGGCCGAGCGAAGTCATGAAATCCGGATCGCCCTGGTTGTCCTGGATCTGCTGCATCAGTTCGTGGGACAGGCCACGGTCCTGTGGCAGGGCAGCGGACGGCTTGGGACGGCGACTGGGGGGAACAACAGGCATGTACGGAAGGTTCGCGCGGTGATCGTGCATGGTAAGTGCTGACGCCGGAGATGCGAAACCGCAGGCACCGCGGTCAGGGTGACCGCGGTGCCTGCAGGTGGCTTACTTCGACGGCAGGGCGTAGGCGATCACGTAGTCGCCGCGATCCGGTGACTGGCGTGCGCCGCCGGCGGAGATCACCACGTACTGGCGACCGGTGGTCGGCGACACGTAGGTGATCGGCGTGCCCTGGCTGCCTACCGGAAGCCGCGCCTTCCACACTTCCTTGCCACTGCGGCTGTCGTAGGCGCGCAGGTAGAAGTCCTGGGTACCGGCGAAGAACAGCAGGCCGGACTGGGTGGCCAGTGAACCGCCCAGGGTGGGCATGCCGACCGGAATCGGCAGGTGCATGCGGATGCCCAGCGGGCCGGTGTCCTGCACCGTGCCGACCGGCACCTGCCAGACCAGCTGCCGGGTCGCCAGGTTGATCGCCGACATGGTGCCGAACGGCGGCTTCTGGCACGGAATGCCGAGTTTGGACAGGAAGCGGTCGCGCAGCGAACCATACGGCGTACCGGTCTGCGAAGCGGCGCCCATTTCCACGCCACCATCGCCACTGGTCATCTGCGCGCGCGGGATCAGCTTGGTCCACAGGCCCAGTCGCATGTCATTGACGAACAGGTAGCCGGTGGTCGGATCCACCGATGCGCTGCCCCAGTTCATGCCACCCAGCGAACCGGGCCACTGCAGCGCGAGGTCCTCGCCCGGCGGGGTGAACATGCCGTCGTAACGGAACTGCTTGAACTGGATGCGGCACAGCATCTGGTCGATCGGCGTGGCGCCCCACATGTCCGATTCGGTCAGGGTCTGCGCGCCGATCTGCGGCAGGCCCACCGACAGACGCTGGGTCGGGGAATAACGCTCGCCCTGGGCCTTGCCCTGCGGTGCGGGGATGTCCTGCACCGCGGCGATCGGCTGGCCGGTCTGGCGGTTGAGCATGAACACCTGGCCGGCCTTGGTCACCTGCAGCAGGGCCGGCAACGTGCCGCCCTTGCCGTCGGGTACGTCGGTCAGCGTCGGCTGCGCCGGCAGGTCGTAGTCCCACAGGTCGTGGTGCACGGTCTGGTAGACCCAGCGTTCCTTGCCGGTAGCCACGTCGAGAGCGACCACGGCCGAGCTGTACTTGTCGTCCTGCGGCGTGCGCTGTCCGGCCCACTGGTCCGGCGTGGTGTTGCCGGTGGGCAGGTAGACCAGGCCCAGCTGCGCGTCGTACGCCATCGACGTCCACACGTTCGGCGTGGCGCGGGTGTATTCCACCGACGGATCCAGCGGTACGTCCGGGGTTTCCCTGGAAAGGTCCCAGACCCAGGCCAGGGCACCGGTGCGCACGTTGAAGGCGCGCACCACGCCGGAAGGCTCGTTGACTTCGATGTTGTCGGCCACGCGGCCGCCGACGACGATCAGTTCACCGGCCACCAGCGGGGCGGCGGTGATGGTGAAGAAGCCGGGCTTGATCTCGCCCATGCCCTGCTTGAGGTCGACCACGCCGTTGCTGCCGAAGTCCGGGCAGGCAGCACCGGTGGTGGCATCCAGCGCGAACAGCCGCGCATCGATGGAGGTCATCAGGATGCGCTTGCGGCACAACGCCGGGGCGGTCGGGGAGGCGACGCCGGTGAGCGGGGCCGGGCCCGGCGCCGGTGCAAGGTCGGCATCGAAGTAACCCAGCCCGCGGCAACGCTGCCAGTTCGGCGCGGTGGCCTTGGGATCGAAGGCCCAGCGCTGCTTGCCGGTATCGGCGTCGACGGCGATCACCCGGTTGTGCGGGGTGCACAGGAACAGGGTGTCACCGATCTGCAGCGGGGTGTTCTGGTCTTCGGCGCCGAACCCGTTGCTCTCCGGCACATCGCCGGTGCGCGCCGTCCAGGCCACCTGCAGCTGGTCCACGTTGTCCAGCGTGATCTGGTCCAGCGCGGCGAAGCGGGTGCCGGCGGTGGTGTTGCCCCAGTGCGCCCAGTCGCGTTGCTCGCTGCCTGCGGCGACCGGGGTCACCGCCGGGCGCGTGCCGGCGGCAGCCACCACCGGACGCGGCTGGAAGGCGGCCGCGCCGGTGCCGAGCAGCCCGACCAGCAGCAGCGCGGCGACGGCGTACCCCCCGCGGCCAGTGGGCAGGCCACGGCTGCGACGCAGCATCGGCCAGCTCAGCGCGACCAGCATCGCCAGCACCGCCGGCATCACCAGCCGCGAGACCAGCGGCCAGAACTCAAGGCCGGCATCGACCACCGACCACACCAGCGTCGCCACGAAGGCGACGCCGAACAGCAGCGCGCCCAGCGGGCGACGCAGCACCAGCAGCACGCCGGCCAGCAGGGTGATCGCGCCCGTCGGGGCGAAATAGGCGCTGCCGCCCAGCGTCAGCAGGCGCACGCCGCCGACCAGCAGGGTCAGGCCGAACAGCGATACCAGGATGCCAAGCAGGATGACCAGCACGCGACACACGGCCGGGATCTTCGTTTTCTCGTCCACGTTGCATGAACCTCTACATTCGAAACCCGGCCGGAAGGACCAGGCAGGCCCGCGCGCGCAGCTGCGTGGCGGGGACCGTCGGCATTCCCGCAGACCGCTTCCCGTAGGGAAGGGGCTGGCGTTCCCGTGCTTATCGCGGAAACGAGGTGAATGACCGGTTAGGGCGATTATCGCACCTATGTGCGATTTTGGCGTCAACGCAGCACATCACCGGTGGAACGCAGCGACACAGGCACGCAATGCGACGCCGGCGACAGCGGGCCGGCAGGCGGCCTGTTACCCTATGCCGCCCTACAACGCTGGCCTTGCAATGACCGACGCACACGTCGAACCGCAGTGGGCATCGCGCCTGCGCGACATCGCTGATTTCCCCAAGCCGGGCATCCTGTTCAAGGACATCATGCCGCTGCTCGCCGATGGCGATGATTTCCGTGCGGCGATCCAGGCCATGAGCGCCCGCTGGCGCGACCTGCAGTTGGATGCGGTGGTCGGCATCGAGTCGCGTGGCTTCATCCTCGGCGCGGCGATGGCGCTGGAGCTGGGCGTGGGCTTCGTGCCGGTGCGCAAGCCGGGCAAGCTGCCGGGCAAGGTGCTGCGCGAGGAATACACGCTGGAATACCGCAGCGACTGCATCGAAGTGCATGCCGACGCCCTGCCGGCCGGTGCCCGCGTGGCGATCATCGATGACGTGCTGGCGACCGGCGGCACGCTGGTGGCGGCGCTGTCGCTGGTGCGTCGACTGGGCGTGGACGTGGTCGGCGCCGGCGTACTGGTGGAACTGGACGGACTGGGCGGCCGTGGCCGCTGGGAAGCCGGCCTGCCGCTGCACACCGAACTGGTGTACTGAAGCAACCGCCCGCGCGCCGCGCAACCGGGGCATCCCTGGGTAGTGACGGCCGCTGGCCGTCTTGCTCTTGTCTTCGCCCCGGTGGGTGACGACCGTTGGTCGTCACCGCTGCCGGCTTACATCACGCGGGTGCGGAACCTGCGGCCCTTGATCTTGCCTTCTTCCAGCTTGGCCACGGCCCGGTTGGCGTGCTCGCGGGCGATGGCCACGTACGAACGCGTGGGGTAGATCGCAATCTTGCCGATGTGCTTGCCGGCCAGGCCGGCATCGCCGGTCAGCGCACCCAGGATGTCACCGGGGCGCAGCTTGTCGGTCTTGCCACCATCGATGCGCAGGGTGCGCATGGCGGCCTGCGGCAGTTCGGCCGGGCGCGAGGTCGCCAGGGGCGTCTTCTGCCAGTCCAGCGGCGTGCCACGCTGCGCTTCCAGGGCCTCGGCGCGGGACTTCTCACGGCCGGCCACCAGGCTGATCGCCATGCCGCTGGCCCCGGCGCGACCGGTACGGCCGACGCGGTGCTGGTAGGTTTCGATGTCGGTCGGCAGTTCGTAGTTGATCACCATCGCCAGGTCTTCCACGTCCAGCCCGCGCGCGGCCACGTCGCTGGCCACCAGCACGTTGCAGCTGCGGTTGGCGAAACGCACCAGCACTTCTTCGCGGTCGCGCTGTTCCATGTCGCCGTGCAGGGCCAGCGAGGAGAAGCCGAACTGCTGCAGCGAATTGGCCACTTCGTCGACATCCTTGCGGGTGTTGCAGAACACCACCGCCGATTCCGGCGTGTACTTCAGCAGCAGCCCGGCCAGCGCCTTCTGCCGGTGCGCCGGCTCCACTTCGCAGAACAGGTGGCGGATGGAGGGGGCATCGTCGGCGCCGTCCACCGTCACTTCCACCGGATCGCGCAGCACGTCGCGGCCGATCGCGCGGATCGCATCGGGGAAGGTGGCCGAGAACAGCAGCGTCTGGCGGTCCTTGTGGGTGCGCCCGGCGATCTCGCGGATCGGCTCTTCAAAGCCCATGTCCAGCATCCGGTCGCCTTCGTCCAGCACCAGCGTGCGCACCGCGCCGAGGTTCAGCGCGCGCTTGCGTGCCAGTTCCTGCACGCGGCCGGGGGTGCCGACCACCACGTGCGGGTGGTGGGCTTCCAGCGAGGCCAGCTGCGGCGCCAGCGGCGAACCGCCGGTCAGCACCAGCAGCTTCATGTTCGGGATGCCGGTGGCCAGCTTGCGGATCTGCTTGCCGACCTGGTCGGCCAGTTCGCGGGTGGGGCACAGCACCAGCGCCTGCACCCGCTGGGTGGCCGGATCCAGTGCCTGCAGCAGGCCCAGCCCGAAGGCGGCGGTCTTGCCGCTGCCGGTGGGGGCCTGGGCGATCACATCGCGGCGGTCGAGGATGGCCGGCAGGCTGCGCGCCTGGATGGCGGTGAGGGTGGTGTAGCCGAGCGCTTCCAGGCCAGGCTGAAGGGCCGGGCTCAGCGGCAGGGTCGAGAATTCATTCATGGCGCATTGTACGGGGTTAACCCCTTACAATACCCGCATGCCCCTGATTACCTTGCAGAACGTCGACTTCAGCGTCGGCGGCCCGTTGTTGCTGGAAAAAGCCGAACTGTCGATCGAGCCGGGCGAGCGTATCGCCCTGATCGGCCGCAACGGCGCCGGCAAATCCACTTTGCTCAAGCTGCTGTCCGGCGACCACAAGCCCGATGATGGCGAAGTCCGCGTCCAGCAGGGCGTCCGCGTGACCCGGCTGGAACAGGAGGTGCCGCATGGCGCCGCCGGCAGCGTGTTCGACGTGGTCGCCGAAGGCCTGGGCGAACTGGGCCAGTGGCTGGCCGAATTCCACCACCTGAGCGTGGCCGAAGAGTTCGACGGCGATGCATTGGGCGCGGTGCAGGCCAAGATCGATGCCGCCAACGGCTGGGGCCTGGACCAGCGCGTCAGCGAAACCCTGACCAAGCTCGACCTGGACGGCGATGCCGAATTCGCGCGCCTGTCCGGCGGCATGAAGCGCCGGGTGCTGCTGGGCCGGGCGCTGGTGTCCAGCCCGGACCTGCTGCTGCTGGACGAACCGACCAACCACCTGGACATCGAAGCCATCGACTGGCTGGAAATGTTCCTGAAGAACTGGAACGGCAGCGTGGTGTTCGTGACCCATGACCGTCGCTTCCTGCGCGCGCTGGCCACCCGCATCGTGGAAATCGATCGCGGGCAGGTCACCAGCTGGCCGGGCGACTGGGCCAACTACGAGCGCCGCCGCGAAGAACGGCTCAACGCACAGGCACAGGAAAACGCCCGTTTCGACAAGATGCTGGCGCAGGAAGAAGTGTGGATCCGGCAGGGCATCAAGGCCCGCCGTACCCGCGATGAAGGCCGCGTGCGCCGCCTGGAAGCGATGCGCAACGAGCGCTCGTCGCGCCGCGAGATCAGTGGCAACGTCAGGATGGAAGCGGCCCAGGCTGCCAATTCCGGCAAGAAGGTCATCGACATCAAGGACGTGTCGTTCTCCTTCGGCGAGCGCTGCATGGTGCGCGACTTCTCCGCCACCATCCTGCGTGGCGACCGCATCGGCCTGATCGGTCCCAACGGCAGTGGCAAGACCACGCTGCTGAAGTTGCTGCTGGGCGACCTGGCACCGGACCGCGGTGAAGTGCGCGCCGGTACCAACCTGGAAATCGCCTATTTCGACCAGTACCGCTCGGTGCTGCGCGAAGACTGGACGGCCATCGAGAACGTGGCCGAAGGCCGCGACTTCATCGAGTTCAATGGCAAGCGCAAGCACGTGCACGCCTATCTGCAGGACTTCCTGTTCACCCCGGAACGGGCGCGCGCGCCGATCACCCGCCTGTCCGGCGGTGAGCGCAACCGCCTGCTGCTGGCCAAGCTGTTCGCGCAGCCGTCCAACCTGCTGGTGATGGACGAACCGACCAACGACCTGGACGTGGAAACGCTGGAGCTGCTGGAAGAGCTGCTGGGTGATTACACCGGCACGCTGCTGCTGGTCAGCCATGACCGTGACTTCCTGGACAACGTGGTGACCTCCACGCTGGTGATGGAAGGCGAGGGCGTGGTCGGTGACTACGTGGGTGGCTACAGCGACTGGCAGCGGCATGCGGCTTTCGTGGCCGCGCAGCAGGCCAACGCGCCGGTGGTGGCCAGCCGTCCGGCAGCCGCTGCCGCCCCGGCGGCCGTGGCGGCGGCTGACGTGGTGCCGGCCAAGCGCAAGCTCAGCTACAAGGACGCGCGCGAACTGGAACAGCTGCCGCAGAAGATCGAAACGCTGGAACAGGACGTCGAAGGGCTGACTGCGGCGATGAACGATCCCGCGTTCTACCAGCGCAGCGCACCGGACATGGCCGCGCACAACCAGAAGCTGGCCAAGGTGCAGGCCGAGCTGGATGCCGCCTACGCGCGCTGGCAGGAACTGGACGCCTGACCCCTGATGTCCGGGTAGTGACGGCCGCTGGCCGTCACGCGTTGTCGGCGGTGCTCATTTCACCCCGTGCAGGTCACGCAGCTGGGTCGGGCGTGAAGCGAAATAGGCCGCCAGGTCGGCGATCTCCTGATCACTGATGCCGGTCGCCTGCGGGGTCATCAACGCGTGCTGCCGATCGCCCGAACGATAGGCCTGCAGCGCGTGCGCCAGGTAATCACTGTATTGCCCCCCCAGCTTGGGGTAGGTCGGGTCGATCGGCGCATTGCCGTCGGCACCGTGGCAGTCGATGCAGCTCTGCCCGGTGGCCTTGCCCTTGACCTGCGCACGGGCCTCACCGGCGGCGAGGCGACCGGCCGGCAGCCCGGCCGACGATGAAGGGGCGGGGAGATCACCACTGGCCTGGCCCGGCTGGTCGGGCGACTGCGTGCTGCTGTCTTCATGCGACGGCGAGCAGGCGGCCATCAGGACGGCGACGGACAAGGCGATGGCATGACGCGTGAACTGCGCGGCTTTCGACATGTAGGCGTGCCTTACTTGACGGTGGACAGGTAAACAGCGAGATCGGCGATCTCCTGTTCGCTGAAGCTCATCGACTGCGCCTGCATGGTCGGATGACGACGCTTGCCATGGCGGTACTCGGTGAGGGCCTGCAGCAGGTACTGCTCGCTCTGCCCGCCGATTTTCGGCACGCGGTAGCTGGGGTAGGCGTTCTTGTAACCGGTGATGCCGTGGCAGCCCTGGCAGGTGTACGCCAGGACCCGGCCGTTGTCGAAATTGCCGGTGAGGGCGGCGGCCGGCGCGGGTGCCTGCGGGGCCGGAAGCGGCGCCGGAGCGGCAGGGGCGGACGGGGGTGAAGCAGGAGCGGGAGCGGCCACGGCGGCCCCGAAGGGCAGGAGGACGGCCAGAGCAAGACAAGCGGCGAGCGGCTGCGGGCGCATGATGTCGTTTCCGGGCTACGGGTCTGGTCGTTCCGGCGTGGGGTACGGAACGGCCCGAGTATAGCGGCTCGTTTCATGTTGCTGAAATGGGGTCGGCCCGACCGACGGCGTGAAGTCACCGTGACCTTTGGGATATGGTGTACCCGTGAGGTGGTGCATTACTTTGCTACCACACCTGTTCACGTATCCCCAGGGACCCGACGATGTCACGCCATGCCTTCCTGCCCGCCGGCCGCAGCGGAATCTGCGCCGCCGCGCTGCTCATCTCCACCACGCTGCTGATGTCCGGCTGCGCGGGTGGCCCCAACAACGAAGCAAAGGCAGCGGACGGCAAGGACGGCAAGTCCGAACAGAAGAAGGTCGATGCCGTGCCGGTGGAAGTGGCGGTGGCCAGCCATCGCGGCGTGGCCGCCAGCTACACCGGCACCGCTGCGCTGGAGCCGCGCGCCGAATCGCAGGTGGTGGCCAAGACCTCCGGCGTGGCGCTGGCCGTGCTGGTCGAAGAAGGCCAGCAGGTGCGCGCCGGGCAGCCGCTGGTGCGGCTGGATCCGGACCGCGCGCGGCTGGCGGTGGCACAGAGTGAAGCGGTGATGCGCAAGCTGGAAAACAACTACCAGCGCGCCAACCGCCTGGTGGGCCAGCAGATGGTCAGCGCCGCCGATGTCGACCAGCTGCGTTACGACGTGGAGAACGCCCGCGCGCAGTATCGGCTGGCCACGTTGGAACTCTCCTACACCACGGTCACCGCACCGATCTCCGGAGTGATCGCCTCGCGTTCGATCAAGACCGGCAACTTCGTGCAGATCAACACGCCGATCTTCCGCATCGTCGACAACTCGCGGCTGGAAGCCACGCTCAACGTGCCCGAACGCGAGCTGGCCACGCTGCGTGCCGGCCAGCCGGTGACCCTGCTGGCCGACGCTCTGCCGGGCAAGCGCTTCACCGGCCAGGTCGATCGCATCTCGCCGGTCGTCGATTCCGGCAGCGGCACGTTCCGCGTGGTGAGCACCTTCGACGGCGGCGCGCAGTCGCTGCAGCCGGGCATGTTCGGCCGCATCCGCATTGATTACGACCAGCGCGCCGATGCCCTGGTGGTGCCGCGCCTGGCCCTGCTCGACGATGGTGACCCGGCCGTGTTCCGCGTGCGCGCCGGCAAGGTCGCGCGGGTGCCGGTGACGCTGGGCTACGCCGAAGGCGCCTGGGTGGAAGTGCGTGAGGGCCTGGCGGCAGGCGACCAGGTGGTTACCGCCGGCAAGGTCGCGCTGCGCGACGGCACCGCGGTGCAGGTGATCGTGCCCGCCGATCCAAAGCAGGTGGCCAAGGCCACGCCGGCTGCCAAGGCAGGGAGCGCCCCATGACATCGGCCGGTAACGACCACGGTCGCGACCCCCACCAGGGCCACGACCCCGGCAGCATGGGCGGCGGCCTGGTGGAGTTCGCCACCCGCCGCCGCGTGACCATCGCCATGTGCACGGTCACCCTGATCCTGTTCGGGCTGATAGCGCTGAACAGCCTGAAGGTCAACCTGCTGCCGGACCTGAGCTATCCCACGCTGACGGTGCGCACCGAGTACACCGGCGCGGCACCGTCTGAAATCGAAACCCTGATCTCCGAGCCGGTCGAAGAAGCGGTCGGCGTGGTCAAGAACCTGCGCAAGCTGAAGTCGATCTCGCGCACCGGCCAGAGCGATGTGGTGCTGGAGTTCGCCTGGGGCACCAACATGGACCAGGCCAGCCTGGAGGTGCGCGACAAGATGGAAGCGCTGAACCTGCCACTGGAGGCCAAGGCCCCGGTGCTGCTGCGCTTCAATCCTTCGACCGAACCGATCATGCGGCTGGTGATTTCCAGCAAGGATGCACCGGTTACCGACGCCGAGGCGATCCGCGAACTGACCGGCCTGCGCCGCTACGCCGACGAAGACCTGAAGAAGAAGCTGGAACCGGTCACCGGCGTGGCCGCAGTGAAGGTCGGCGGTGGCCTGGAAGACGAGATCCAGGTGGACATCGACCAGCAGAAGCTGGCGCAGCTGAACCTGCCGATCGACACCGTCATCCAGCGCCTGAAAGAGGAGAACATCAACATCTCCGGCGGCCGCCTGGAAGAGGGGTCGCAGCGTTTCCTGGTGCGTACCGTCAACCAGTTCGTCGATCTGGAAGAGATCCGCAACCTGCTGATCACCACCCAGTCGTCCAATGGCAGCGCAGCCGATTCGGCGATGGCGCAGATGTTCGCCATCGCTGCGGCGACCGGCTCGGATGCGGCGATGTCGGCCGCATCGGCGGCGCAGAGTGCCTCGGGCGGCAATTCCAGCGTCATCGCCAACGGCGTGCCGGTGCGGCTCAAGGACGTTGCCACGGTGCGCCAGGGGTACAAGGAACGCGAGGCGATCATCCGGCTGGGCGGCAAGGAAGCGGTGGAGCTGGCGATCTACAAGGAAGGCGATGCCAATACCGTGGCTACCGCCGAGGCCCTGCGCGCGCGGCTGGAGCAGATCAAGACCACCTTCCCGTCCGATGCCGAGCTCACCACCGTCGAAGACCAGTCGCGCTTCATCGAACACGCGATCAGCGACGTCAAGAAGGATGCGGTGATCGGCGGACTGCTGGCCATCCTGATCATCTTCCTGTTCCTGCGCGATGGCTGGAGCACCTTCGTCATCAGCCTGTCGCTGCCGGTGTCGATCATCGCCACGTTCTTCTTCATGGGCCAGCTGGGCCTGAGCTTGAACGTGATGTCGCTGGGCGGCCTGGCCCTGGCCACCGGCCTGGTGGTGGACGATTCCATCGTGGTGCTGGAGAGCATCGCCAAGGCACGCGAACGCGGGCTGGGCGTGCTGCAGGCCGCCATCGCGGGGACGCGGGAGGTGAGCATGGCGGTGGTGGCGTCCACCCTGACCACCATCGCGGTGTTCCTGCCGCTGGTGTTCGTCGATGGCATCGCCGGGCAGTTGTTCCGCGACCAGGCGCTGACCGTGGCGATCGCCATCGCGATCTCGCTGCTGGTGTCGATGACCCTGATCCCGATGCTGAGCTCACTGAAGGGCCGCCCGCCGCTGGCGTTCCCGGAGGAACAGGCGGGCGAGGCCTGGCGTCCGCAGAACCGCTGGTTGAAGCCGGTGGCCGGTGGCCGTCGCGGCTTCGTGGCCGCGCTGCGCTGGAGCTTCTTCGGCGCAGCCTGGGCGGTGGTGCGCGTGTGGCGCGGCATCGTGGCGGTGGTCGGCCCGGTGATGCGCAAGGCCAGCGACATGGCGATGAAACCGTATGCCGGTGCCGAACGCGGTTACCTGCGCCTGCTGCCCAGTGCGCTGGCCCATCCGGGCAAGGTGCTGGGGCTGGCGGCACTGGCCTTCGTGGCCACCATGGCACTGGTGCCGATGCTCGGCGCGGACCTGATCCCGCAGCTGGCGCAGGACCGCTTCGAGATGACCGTGAAGCTGCCGGCCGGCACGCCGCTGAAGCAGACCGATGCGCTGGTGCGCGAACTGCAGCTGGCGCATGGCGATGGCAAGCAGGCTGCCGGTGAAGGCATCGCCTCGCTGTACGGGGTGAGTGGCGCCGGCACCCGGCTGGATGCCAGCCCGACCGAAAGCGGCGAGAACATCGGCAAGCTGACCGTGGTGATGGAAGGCGGCGGTGATGCACGCAGCGAAGCGGCCATCACCGAACGCCTGCGCGACACCATGGCCTCGCATCCCGGCGTGCAGGTGGACTTCGCACGACCGGCGTTGTTCAGTTTCTCCACGCCGCTGGAAATCGAGCTGCGCGGACAGGACATGGCCTCGCTGGAGCAGGCCGGGCAGCGGCTGGCGGCGATGCTGCGCAACAACGCGCACTACGCCGACGTCAAATCCACCGTGGAAGAGGGCTTCCCGGAAATCCAGATCCGCTTCGACCAGGAGCGCGCCGGTGCACTGGGCCTGACCACCCGCCAGATCGCCGATGTGGTGGTCAAGAAAGTGCGCGGCGATGTCGCCACCCGTTACAGCTTCCGCGATCGCAAGATCGATGTGCTGGTGCGTGCGCAGCAGGGCGACCGGGCCAGCGTGGACAGCATCCGCCGGCTGATCGTCAATCCCGGCAGCACCCGTCCGGTGACCCTGGACGCGGTGGCTGAAGTGGTCGCCACCACCGGCCCGAGCGAGATCCATCGCGCCGACCAGACGCGGGTGGCGGTGGTATCGGCCAACCTGCGCGACATCGACCTGGGCGGTGCTATGCGCGAAGTGCAGGCGATGGTGGCCGAACAGCCGCTGGGCGCGGCGGTGGGCATGCACATCGGCGGGCAGGGCGAGGAGCTGGAAGAATCCGCGCGCTCGCTGATCTTCGCCTTCGGGCTGGCGATCTTCCTGGTGTACCTGGTGATGGCCTCGCAGTTCGAATCGCTGCTGCATCCGTTCGTGATCCTGTTCACCATCCCGCTGGCCCTGGTCGGCGCGGTGCTGGCGCTGCTGCTGAGCGGCAAGCCGATCTCGGTGGTGGTGTTCATCGGCCTGATCCTGCTGGTGGGGCTGGTGACCAAGAACGCGATCATCCTGATCGACAAGGTCAACCAGCTGCGCGAAGCCGGCGTGGCCAAGCACGAGGCGCTGGTGGAAGGCGCACGTTCGCGCCTGCGTCCGATCATCATGACCACCCTGTGCACGCTGTTCGGCTTCCTGCCGCTGGCAGTGGCGATGGGCGAGGGCGCCGAAGTGCGCGCGCCGATGGCGATCACCGTGATCGGTGGCCTGCTGGTGTCCACCCTGCTGACGCTGCTGGTGATTCCGGTGGTGTATGACCTGATGGACCGCAAGGGTGATGCGTACTACCGCGAGCGCGGCCGCAAGCTGGCCCACGATGCAGGCTTCGATGCGCCCGACGCCGGGCAGGGACGGGAGGAGCCGGCATGAGCATCGCCGAGTTCTCCATCCGCCGCCCGGTCACCACCATCATGTGTTTCGTGTCACTGGTGGTGGTGGGACTGATCGCCTCGTTCCGGCTGCCGCTGGAGGCGCTACCGGACATCACCGCACCGTTCCTGTTCGTGCAGATTCCCTACACCGGCTCCACCCCTGAAGAGGTGGAGCGCACCTTGATCCGCCCGGTGGAAGAAAGCCTGGCGACGATGACCGGGATCAAGCGGATGCGTTCGTCGGCCACCTCCGAAGGGGCCAACATCTTCATCGAGTTCAGTGACTGGGACCGCGACATCGCCATCGCCGCGTCCGATGCACGCGAGCGCATCGACGCCATCCGCACCGACCTGCCCGACGACCTGCAGCGCTACAACGTGTTCAAGTGGTCCAGCAGCGACGAACCGGTGCTGAAGGTACGCCTGGCCAGCGATACCGACCTGACCGGCGCGTACGACATGCTGGACCGCGAATTCAAGCGGCGCATCGAACGGATCCCCGGCGTGGCCCGGGTCAACATCTCCGGCGCACCACCGAACGAGGTGGAGATCGCGATCGATCCGAACCGGCTGAACGCACATGGGCTGAGCATCAACGAACTCAGCGAGCGCCTGCGCACGTTGAACTTCTCCTTGTCGGCCGGGCAGATCGACGACAACGGCCAGCGCGTGCGCGTGCAGCCGGTGGGCGAAATCACCGACCTGCAGGAAATGCGCGACCTGGTGATCAACGCCAAGGGACTGCGCCTGGGCGACATCGCCGAGGTGCGCCTGAAGCCGACCCGCATGAGCTATGGCCGTCGCCTGGATGGCAATCCGGCGATCGGCCTGGACATCTTCAAGGAGCGCAGCGCCAACCTGGTGGAAGTCTCGCGCGCTGCGCTGGCCGAAGTGGAGGCGATCCGCGCGCAGCCGAGCATGCGCGATGTGCAGATCAAGGTCATCGACAACCAGGGCAAGACGGTGACGTCCTCGCTGCTGGAATTGGCCGAAGCCGGTGCGGTCGGCCTGATCCTGTCGGTCACCGTGCTGTTCTTCTTCCTGCGCCACTGGCCGTCCACGCTGATGGTGACCCTGGCCATCCCGATCTGCTTCATCATCACCCTGGGCTTCATGTACTTCGTCGGGGTGACGCTGAACATCCTGACCATGATGGGCCTGCTGCTGGCGGTGGGCATGCTGGTGGACAACGCCGTGGTGGTGGTGGAAAGCATCTACCAGGAACGCGAGCGGATGCCCGACCAGCCGCGGCTGGCCTCGATCATCGGCACCCGCAACGTGGCCATCGCGCTCAGCGCGGGCACCCTGTGCCACTGCATCGTGTTCATCCCGAACCTGTTCGGTGAAACCAACAACATCAGCATCTTCATGTCGCAGATCGCGATCACCATCTCGGTGTCCCTGCTGGCGTCCTGGCTGGTGGCGGTGAGCCTGATCCCGATGCTGTCCGCGCGCATGGACACGCCCAAGCTGCTGCATTCCAAGACCGGCGTCATCGCGCGCCTGCAGGGCCGGTATGCGGTGCTGCTGGACTGGACCCTGCGCCACCGTGGCTGGAGCCTGCTCGGCATCCTGCTGGTGGTGCTGGTCAGCCTGGTGCCGATGAAGCTGACCAAGGTGGACATGTTCGGTGGCGAAGGCGGCAAGGACGTGTTCATCGGCTACATGTGGAAGAGCGCCTACACCTACCGGCAGATGTCCGATGAAGTGAAGCGCGTGGAAGACTGGCTGGATGCCAACCGCGAGCGGCTGCACATCACCCAGGTGTATTCCTGGTACAGCGAAGACGAGGGCAGTTCCACCATCGTGACCCTGGACGAGGCGCACGCTGGTGGCCTCAAGGCGATCCAGGAGGAACTGCGCAAGGGCCTGCCGAAGTCCGCGCGTGCCGATTACTTCGTCGGCAACCAGGGCGGTGATTCCGGCGGCAGCAACAGCGGCGTGCAGGTGCAGCTGGTCGGTGATTCCAGTTCGATGCTGCAGGAGATCGGCGAGGAAGTCCTGCCGCTGCTGGCGCAGCGCAAGGAACTGCGCGACGTGCGCATCGACAACGGCGAGAAGGGCAGCGAGCTGGCGATCAAGGTCGACCGCGAGCGTGCGGCCGCGTTCGGCTTCAACGCCGAACAGGTGGCCAGTTTCGTCGGCCTGGCGCTGCGTGGCGCCCCGATGCGCGAGTTCCGCCGCGGTGACAACGAAGTGCCGGTATGGGTGCGTTTCGCCGGCGCCGAACAGAGTACGCCGGAGGACCTGGATGGCTTCAGCGTGCGCACCGGCGATGGCCGCACCGTGCCACTGCTGAGCCTGGTCTCGGTGGAGATCCTGTCCTCGGCCACGCAGATCGGCCGCACCAACCGGCAGACCACGCTGACCATCAAGGCCAACCTGGCCGACAAGGTCACCGCCCCGGATGGGCGCAAGGCGATCGAGGCGGTGCTCAAGCCGATGAACTTCCCGGCCGGCTACAGCTTCAGCTTCGACGGCGGCGACTTCGGCAACGATGACGAGGCGATGCAGCAGATGCTGTTCAACCTGGTGATCGCGCTGCTGATGATCTACGTGGTGATGGCCGCTGTGTTCGAGTCGCTGCTGTTCCCGGCGGCGATCATGAGCGGGGTGCTGTTCTCGATCTTCGGCGTGTTCTGGCTGTTCTGGCTGACCGGCACCTCGTTCGGCATCATGTCCTTCATCGGCATCCTGGTGCTGATGGGCGTGGTGGTGAACAACGGCATCGTGATGATCGAGCACATCAACAACCTGCGCCGGCGCGGCATGGCCCGTACCCAGGCGCTGGTGGAGGGCTCACGTGAACGCCTGCGCCCGATCATGATGACGATGGGCACGGCGATCCTGGCGATGGTGCCGATCTCGCTCACCGACACGCAGATGTTCGGCGATGGCCCGCCGTACTACCCGATGGCGCGCGCGATTGCCGGCGGGCTGGCGTTCTCCACGGTGGTCAGCCTGCTGTTCCTGCCGACCATCTACGCGGTGCTGGATGATGCACGCAGTGCGGCGGCGCGGTTGATCGGCAAGGCCCGCGGCCGGGGCGTGGACACCCCGGTGGTGGAAGCCTGAACCGCGGAACGGGTAGCGCCGAGCCATGCTCGGCGGGATGTCCGGGCCAAAAGCCCGCTGCACTCGCCGACCCTGGGTCGGCGCTACCCCTTCTTCATGCGGCGACCTTGCCCCATACCTGGAAACCGGTCAGCCACAGGCCCAGCATGCTGCCGATATTGGTCAGCATGAAGGTCAGCACCACGCGGGTGACGCGGTTGCGGTACCAGCCCTTCAGGCTCTGCGCATCGTCGCGCAGCTTGAGGAAATCCTCGTAGGCCGGCTTGCGCAGGCGCGCTTCCACCAGCGCGGCGAAGGCGCCGGTGGGAATGCTCAGGCGGAACGGTTTGAACGGTGCCACAACGATCGCGGTGAGGATGCTCAGCGGATGGCTGCCGGCCAGCAGGCAGCCCAGGCCGGCCAGGCCGCCGGTGTACATCGCCCAGGTCAGCAGCAGCTCGCCGCCCACGCCCAACCCGCCGCGGTAGAAACCCACACCGATGCCGGTCGCCACGATGGCCAGGATGGCCAGCGTGAACCAGGGAATGTTGCGCTTCTTCGCCACTTCTTCCAGCTGCGCGCGCAGCGGTACCGGCGCGTCGTGGTCGGTTTCCAGATACGTCGCCAGGCCGGCAAGATGGCCCGCACCGACCACCGCCAGCACCTCGCGCTGGGCAGGCACGGCACCCTGCAGGGCACGTTCCTCGCGCAGGCGGGTGGCCATGTAGCGGTCGCGCTCACCGATGATGGCGTCGTACAGCGCGGGGCTTTCCTTGGCGAACTCGCCGAAGCTGGACTCCAGCATGTCGCCCTGCTTGAGCTTTTCGATTTCGTCCGTGCCGACCTCGTCGGACGAGAACAGGCCGGCGGCCAGCCCGGTCATCAGCTTGATCTTGCCGAAGAAGCCCAGCTGCGCCGAAGCGCGCTTGAAGGTCAGCCCGACCTCACGGTCGATCAGGTGCACCGGCAGGCCCTGTTCCCGGGCCAGCAGCACCGCGCGCTTGAGTTCAGCGCCCGGCTCGATGCCCAGTTGTTCGGCCAACCGACGCTGGTATGCCGACAGCGCAAGGTTGGCGGCGAACAGCGCCACGCGGCCCTTGCGGATCACTTCCACCAGGTCCAGCTTGGCCAGCGTGTCCGGCTCGGTCAACGCCTGCAGGCGCTGCGGATCCAGTTCCACCGCGACCGCATCGAAGCGACCGCTGTGGATGGCCTTTTCCACCGCTTCCACGCTGGCGTGCGACACGTGCGCGGTGCCCAGCAGGGTGTAGCGCACGCCATCGCGTTCGACGATGCGCACCGGCTGGCCGGCAAACAGCGTATCGCCTGCGGCCGCGTCGGTGGAGGGAAGGAGGGTGTCAGTCATGCGTTTACTCGTTTGTTGGGGCGCTGTCAGCGCCATCGCCCAGTGCACGTTGCATCTGGACGGTGTCCAGCCAGCGGCCGTGCTTGCGGCCCAGGCCCTGGAACACGCCGACCAGATGGAAGCCGAAGCGCTCGTGCAGCTTGATGGAGGCGGTATTGGTGGGTTCGCCGATGACCGCGACCATCTGCCGGTAACCGCGCGCGGTGCAGGCATCGATCAGCGCCTGCAGCAGCGTGGTGCCGACGCGCTGGCCCTGGAAGCGCGCATCGACGTAGACCGAATTTTCCACCGTCCACTGGTAGGCCACGCGGGTGCGGTAGGTATTGGCGTAGGCATAGCCGGCCACCTCGCCGTCGACTTCGGCGACCAGGTAGGGGAAGCCACGGGCGACGATGTCCTGCATCCGTCGCTGCATTTCGGCCGCGTCCGGGATGTCGTACTCGTAGGTGTTGACGAAGTCGGTCACTTCCACCGCGTAGATCGCGGTGATCGCGGCGATGTCAGCCTCGCTGACATCACGGATAAGCACGGCCATGGGCGCAGGTTCCGGCAGGGAATCAGTCGATGTAACGCTTCAGCAGGTCGCCGTAGGCGTCGATGCGGCGGTCGCGCAGGAACGGCCAGATACGCCGCACGTGCTCGCTGCGCTGCAGGTCGACCTCGCACACCAGGATGGTTTCCTCGCCGCCGGCTTCGGCGATGAACTCGCCCTGCGGACCCAGCACGTGGCTGTTGCCCCAGAACTGGATGCCCGAGGCGCCCATCGGCGAAGGCTCATGGCCGACGCGGTTGCAGCTGAGCACCGGCACGCCATTGGCCACGGCATGGCCGCGGTGGCTGAGTACCCAGGCATCGCGCTGGCGGTTCTTTTCATCCTGCTGGTCATCCGGATCCCAGCCGATGGCGGTCGGATAGAGCAGCAGTTCGGCACCGGCCAGCGCCATCAGGCGCGCCGCTTCCGGATACCACTGATCCCAGCACACCAGCACGCCGAGGCGACCGACCGAGGTATCGATCGGGGTGAAGCCGAGGTCGCCCGGAGTGAAATAGAATTTTTCGTAGAAACCCGGGTCGTCCGGGATATGCATCTTGCGGTACTTGCCCAGCAGGCTGCCGTCCTTTTCGAACACCACTGCGGTGTTGTGGTACAGGCCGGCGGCACGGCGTTCGAACAGCGAGGCAACGATGACCACGCCGTGCTGCTTGGCCAGTGCGCCGATGCGCTCGGTGCTGGGCCCCGGGATCGGCTCGGCCAGGTCGAATTCGTCGACGCTTTCGTGCTGGCAGAAGTACGCGCCGTTATGCAGTTCCTGCAGCAGGATCAGCTTGGCACCCTGTGCGGCCGCTTCAGCGACGCGGGATTCGATCACGGCGAGGTTGGCGGCGGCATCACCGTGGTTGCGCTCCTGGATCAGGGCGACGGTAAGGGGCTGGCGGGGGCTCATCCGGAAGCGTTCCTGCGGGGGAAAACACGCATGTTAACGCGGATGGGGAAGGGCGGCGTGGTGGCGGCTGAATGATCGGTTTTTGCTGGCCTGCGGCCGGTAGAAGCCAAAGCGTAAAGCCGACGCGTAAAGGCAAAGCCGAAGTCAAAGCCAAAGCCAAAGCTGCAGGGCTGAGGGGTGGTGGGGCGGGGTGGGTTGGTGGGACACGCACAAGTACGTCCATGCAGCGCTTCGCGGCTCCTGCCGCTCAAGGTCCCACCAACCCACCCCGCCCCACCTTCGACAGGCCGGCGGTGGCCTTGGAGAAAGGACCAAGAAGGGGTCAGAGTCCTTTTCGTGCGAAAGGACTCTGACCCCCTGCCTCTGTTCTTTTATTTTCATACGTGGCTGGCGGCCACGGGAATTGTCCGAGGGCCGGGCGGTGGGGCTGGGCGGGGGCGTTGAGCGCCATGGAGGGCGCGAAACGAGGCCCGCAGGAGCGGCTTCTGCCGTCCCCCGACCAGCCCCACCGCCCGGCCCACCCAACGATGCGGTGTTACAGCCACCCACGAGGGGCTCAGCCGTTCGCCAGCAACCCCGCCGGCAGCTGCATCGTGATGCAATGCAGACTCCCGTTCTGCCAGATCAGCGACCGGCACGGCACCTGCACGATCTCCCGGTCCGGGAACGCCGCCGCCAGCACATCACGCGCCGCCTCGTCCGCCGCATCGCCATAAGTCGGCATCAGCACCGCACCATTGACGATCAGGAAGTTCGCGTAGGACGCCGCCAGGCGACGCCCTTCGTCCAGGACCGGCTGCGGCCACGGCAGCGGGAACAGGCGGTACGGCTGGCCATCGGCGGTACGCAGCGCGGCCAGTTCAGCACCCATCGCCTGCAGTTCCGCGTGGTGCGAATCAGACGCATCGTCGCAGGCCTGGTACACGATGCTGTCGGCCGAAGCAAAGCGCGCCAGCGTATCGATGTGGGCGTCGGTGTCGTCACCTTCCAGGTAGCCGTGGTCCAGCCACAGCACGCGGTCCTGCTGCAGCCAGTCAGTCAGGTCGGCGGACAGGCTGGCGCGGTCACGGTCCGGGTGGCGCTCGTGCAGGCACTTCCAGGTGGTCAGCAGGGTGCCCTGGCCATCGGTTTCAATGCCGCCGCCCTCCAGTGCGAAGGCAATGCTGCGCACCGGTGCGTCGTTGAACACGCGCGCGGCATCCAGCACGCCGACCAACTGGTCGTCCAGCGTGGCGTCGAACTTGCCGCCCCAGCCGGTGAAGCGGAAATCCAGCAGCTGGAAGCCGCCGTCCTTGCGCTGCAGGGTGATCGGGCCGGAATCGCGCAGCCAGGTGTCGTCGTAGGCTGCAGTGACGAAGCGCACGCGCTGCATGTCGATGCGGTTGGAGCGCAGCCGCATCTCGGCGTAGGTCTCCACGTCATCGTCGGCCACGCAGATCAGCACCGGCTGGAAGCGGGTGATCGCGGCTACCAGGGCGATGTAGGTCTCTTCCACCTGGCCCAGGCGGTCGGCCCAGTCGGTGTCGGCCGTCGGCCAGGCAATCAGGACGCCGCTCTGGGCTTCCCATTCGGCAGGAAAACGAAGGGTCTGGTTCATGGTCTCGCTTGGATGCGCCCGCGCAGGCGCGGGCCGGGTTCGTCAACGAATCGGCGGCTTGGGACCGATCTCGTTGGGGGCCGCCTTGTTGGCCACCACGTCGATCACCTTCTGCTTTTCGAAGTAGACGGTGAACTGCGGGTAGACCCAGCGGTTGATGGTCGGCCACTGGCGCTTCTGGCCGCCGCGGGCATCGAGCTGTTCAGCGGGTGAGCCGAACTGGCTCTGCACCTGCTGCATGCTCTGTCCACGCACGGGCAGGGCACCGGCCGGCTTGTCGGCGGCACGGTCGATCAGCAGGGTGTCGGCCAGCGCCGGCGTTGCGGCGGCCAGGGTGGCCAGCACGGCCAGGGACATCAGGTAACGCTTCATCTCGAGCTACTCCCCAGTGGTCAAGAACGGCGATTACAGCATAAACAAAGCAGAAAGCCGCCCGGAGGCGGCTTTCAGCATCAAACCGGCCCCGCGAAGGAACCGTGGACGGCCGTCAGGCCGGCCGACTCAGCGCTGGCGCGCCTTGAAACGCGGGTTCGACTTGCAGATGACGAAGATCTTGCCACGACGACGCACGACCTTGCAGTCACGGTGACGGGCCTTCGCCGACTTCAGGGAGGACAGAACTTTCATGGCATACCTCGGCGTACACGTTGAGTGTAAAAGTAAGTGTTCAGGTGGAGCGCGCCGCGATATGCCGGAGACAATACTGCGTTGACGCTCGTTCAAGCCCGCCATTCTACCGGGCTTTTCTCCATCGTTTCAAGTGGTTGCACAGACGGATCGCAGCAGCCGCTCAGGCTGGGGCTAGAATGGGGTCTTCACACCTGCTGGAAACCCCATGTCCGCACTCGCTCCCGTCCTCACCATCGACGGCCCTTCCGGGGCTGGCAAGGGTACCATCAGCCGCATCGTAGCCCGCCGGCTGGGCTGGCATTACCTGGATTCGGGCGCGCTGTACCGGGCGGTGGGCGTGGCCGCCAGCTGGGCCGACATCGATACCTCGGACGCCTCGGCGCTGGTGCGCTGCACCTTTGATACCAAGGTCCAGTTCGTGGAGCAGGGCGAGACCATGCGGGTGCTGGTCAACGGCACCGACGCCACCGACGAGCTGCGCCTGGAGACCACCGGGGCACTGGCCTCGGCGATTGCCGCCATTCCGGAGGTGCGCAGCGCATTGAAGGAACGCCAGCGCGCATTCAGGTTGGCGCCGGGCCTGGTCGCCGATGGCCGTGACATGGGCACCGTCATCTTCGCTGACGCCCCATTCAAGGTTTTCCTGACCGCCAGCGCCGAGGAGCGCGCCGAGCGCCGGCATAAGCAGTTGAATGACA
Organism: Stenotrophomonas chelatiphaga; assembly: GCF_032054965.1. Lineage (NCBI taxonomy): Bacteria > Pseudomonadati > Pseudomonadota > Gammaproteobacteria > Lysobacterales > Lysobacteraceae > Stenotrophomonas > Stenotrophomonas chelatiphaga. The sequence goes on from NZ_DAMBRS010000001.1 coordinate 212,924, forward strand.
AAGGGGTTTCTGTTAACTTTGATGACCTCCTGCGCGAGATCATGGCCCGCGACGCCCGTGATGCACAGCGCACTGTGGCGCCCCTGAAGCCGGCAGACGATGCCGTCCTCATCGATACCACTGGTATCGGCATCGATGATGTCGTTGCAAGAGTGATGGATCTGCTTCCGGTTTCGGCTGCCTGATCCGTTCGTACAGGAGTACCGCCAGCAGTCGTGGCGGTTGTCGCCGCCGCAAGGCGATACGTACTGCAAGGTAGTAAATGCTCCGTCGCGCAATGATGCGTGGCGGTTTAACCACTTCACACACGGCCTGCTTTTCCGGGGTCGACCAACAGGCGGGCAGACGGACTCCTTGATGGAAGCCGCTGACCCATGTGATCAACAGAGTAAATCTAATGACCGAATCTTTTGCCGAACTGTTTGAAGCCAGCCAGGCCAATCTGGCCAAGCTGAAGCCGGGCTCGATCGTCAGCGGTACCGTCGTGGAAGTCCGCGGCGATGTCGTGGTGATCAACGCCGGGCTGAAGTCCGAAGGCATCGTGCCGATCGAACAGTTCCGTAACGACGCTGGCGAGATCGACGTCGCCGAAGGTGACATCGTCAAGGTCGCCCTCGATTCCATCGAGAACGGCTTCGGTGAAACCGTGCTGTCGCGCGAGAAAGCCAAGCGCGCGATGGTGTGGGACGAGCTGGAAGAAGCGTTGGAAAAGAACGAAACCATCACCGGCCGCATCAGCGGCAAGGTCAAGGGTGGTTTCACCGTGGACATCAAGGATGTCCGCGCGTTCCTGCCGGGTTCCCTGGTCGATGTGCGCCCCGTGCGCGATCCGGCCTACCTGGAAGGCAAGGAGCTGGAATTCAAGCTCATCAAGCTGGACCGCAAGCGTAACAACGTCGTGGTTTCGCGCCGCGCTGTCGTCGAAAGCGAGCACTCGGAAGAGCGCGAGCAGTTGATGGACAAGCTGCAGGAAGGCGCGATCCTGAAGGGTGTCGTCAAGAACCTGACCGATTACGGCGCATTCGTGGACCTGGGCGGTATCGACGGCCTGCTGCACATCACCGACATGGCATGGAAGCGCGTGCGCCATCCGTCCGAAGTCGTGAACGTCGGCGACGAGCTGGACGTGCGCGTGCTGAAGTTCGACCGCGAGCGCAACCGCGTTTCGCTCGGCCTGAAGCAGCTGGGCGAAGATCCGTGGGATAACATCTCGCGTCGTTACCCGGCCAACAGCCGCGTCTTCGGCAAGGTCTCCAACGTGACCGATTACGGCGCGTTCGTCGAGATCGAGCCGGGCGTGGAAGGCCTGGTGCACGTGTCCGAGATGGATTGGACCAACAAGAACGTCAACCCGTCCAAGGTTGTGCAGGTGGGTGACGAAGTCGAAGTGATGGTGCTGGATTGTGACGAAGAGCGTCGCCGCATCTCGCTGGGCATGAAGCAGGTTGCCGCCAATCCGTGGGAAACCTTCGCTGCCACCCACAAGAAGGGTGACAAGGTGTCGGGCCAGATCAAGTCGATCACCGACTTCGGCATCTTCATCGGTCTGGACGGCGGCATCGACGGCCTGGTCCACCTGTCCGACATCAGCTGGGCAACCACTGGCGAAGACATCGTCCGCAACTTCAAGAAGGGCGACAACCTGGACGCAGTCGTCCTGGCCGTTGATCCGGAACGCGAGCGCATCAGCCTGGGCGTCAAGCAGCTGGAGCAGGACCCGTTCGGCCAGTTCATGGCCGTGAACCCGAAGGGTTCGAAGATCGAAGGTGTGGTCAAGGAAGTTGACGCCAAGGGCGCCATCATCGAACTGGCTGACGGCATCGAGGGCTATGTGGCTGCCCGCGATATCTCCGCCGACCGCGTCGACGATGCGACCCAGCACCTGAAGGTTGGCGACAAGATCGAAGCCAAGTTCGTGGGCATGGACCGCAAGGGCCGCACCCTGCAGCTGTCGATCAAGGCGAAGGACGATGCCGAGATGCGCGAAGTGATGGACGACTACCAGTCGGCTGCTGCTTCCGGTGGCATGACCCAGCTCGGCGCGCTGCTGCGTGCACAGCTGGGCGGCAACAAGTCCGAGTAATCGGCCTTACGCTGTCGTAGTTTCCTGGACGGCCCGGACATCATGTCCGGGCCGTTTCAGGGTTTGAGCCCCCCGAGCAGAGCCTGCAATGACCAAATCCGAACTGATCGAAATCCTCGCGCGCCGGCAGGCGCACCTGAAGGCCGATGATGTCGATCTGGCGGTCAAGTCGTTGCTGGAAATGATGGGTGGTTCGTTGTCGGCCGGTGACCGTATCGAGATCCGCGGTTTCGGCAGCTTTTCCCTGCACTACCGTCCGCCGCGGCTGGGCCGCAATCCCAAGACGGGTGAGTCGGTGGCCCTGCCGGGCAAGCATGTGCCGCATTTCAAGCCGGGCAAGGAGCTGCGCGAACGCGTCAGTGACGTCGTCCCGCAGGATGCTGATCCTGCCTGAGCGCAGTGATGTAGAGCGTGCGATTCCCCCGCCGGGTCGGATAAGCTACAGACCGGGCATGACTGGAGCTGTCGCATGAAGGTTTTCCGTTTGCTGGTCCTGCTGGCCGTTCTGGTCCTTGGACTCATCATCGGCGCGGTCAACATGACCGAGATGTCGATCAATCTCGTATTCACCCAATTGCATACCTCGGTCGGCGTGGCGATGATCGCCGCATTGCTGGTCGGGGTGGTGGTCGGTGCCGGTCTGGTGCTGGTGAGCGTGGTCGTCCCGCTCTATGCCCAGCTGCGCCGCGCCAACAAGGCCGTACCGGCGACCCCGGTGACGCCCCCCCAACCTCCTTTTACAGGACGCTGATCACGCATGGAATTCGTTTCCCAGTATTTCTGGTTCTTCCTGTGCGTGCCGCTGGCCGCCGTCGCCGGCTGGGTGATCGGGCGTCGCGGTGGGCAGCGGCACGGTGACAACCAGGTCAGCCGCCTGTCCAGCACCTATTTCCGCGGCCTGAACTACCTGCTCAATGAACAGCCGGACAAGGCGATCGAGCTGTTCCTGCACATCGCCGAACTGGACAAGGAAACCTTCGAGACCCAGGTCGCGCTGGGCCATCTGTTCCGCCGTCGCGGTGAGGTCGATCGCGCCATCCGCCTGCACCAGGGGCTGGTCAACCGCACCGACCTGAGTGATGCCCAGCGCGTGCAGGCGCTGCTGGCGCTTGGCGAGGACTACATGAAGTCCGGCCTGCTGGACCGGGCCGAAACGGTGTTCAGCGAACTGGCGCAGATCGACCAGCGCGCGCCGCAGGCGCTCAAGCACCTGATCGGCATCTACCAGGCCGAGCGCGACTGGGAAAAGGCGATCGACAACGCCCTGCGCTTCGAAGAAGTGACCGGCGAGCCGATGGGCAAGCTGGTGGGCCAGTTCGAATGTGAACTGGCCGAACGCCACCGTGGCGCCGGCAACGTCGAAGAGGCGAGGGCGGCCATCGCGCGCGCCTACCAGGCCGATGCGATGTCGGTCCGTGCCGGCATCATCGAAGGCCGTCTTGAAACCGACGCGGGCAACGCGGAAGCGGCCGTGCGCGCGTTCGAACGTGCTGCACGCAACGATCCGGAATACCTGCCCGAAGTGCTGCAGGCGCTGATGCAGAACTACCGCAAGGTTGGCGACATGGGCGGCGCGCGCAGTTTCCTGTCGGAAATGACCGAGCATTACCGCGGCATCGCCCCGGTGCTGGCGCTGACCCGCCTGATGGAGGAGCAGGAAGGCGTTTCGCCGGCCCGTGCCTACCTGGGCCGGCAGCTGAAGGACCGCCCGTCGGTACGTGGGGAGTCGGCGCTGATCGACCTCACCCTGGCCGAAGGCGCTGATCCCACCGCGACCCTGCATGACCTCAAGCACATCACCGACCAGTTGCTGGTGCGCAACCCGGCGTATCGCTGCACGCGCTGTGGCTTCGGTGCACGCACCCATCACTGGCAATGCCCCAGCTGCAAGGAATGGGGAACGGTCAAGCCGCTGCTGAACTACGCGGTGCTGTAACCGATGCGGGATGTTGATCCGTGGATGGCGCTGCTGGTGCTGGCGCTGCTGTCGGCCGGGCTGACCTGGCTGGCACGTCGCTACGCGCTGCGGCGGCAGCTGCTGGACCACCCTGGCGAACGTCGCAGCCACCACGTCGCGACACCGCGGGGCGGGGGCATTGCGATCGTGGTCACCGTGCTGGCCGGCACCGCCGCCGGCGCGTTCCTGTATCCGGCCGCAGCGCCCCAACTGGCGGTGTTTGCCGCCGGCCTGGTGATGGTGGCCGGGATCGGCTGGTGGGACGACCATCGCCCGCTGCCGGCCGTGCGCCGGCTGCTGGTGCACATGCTGGCGTCGGCGCTGCTGGCCGGACTGGCCTGGCAGGCGACCGGCAATGCGCTGCAGGCCCTGCTGCTGTTCCTGGTGGCGACCGCGCTGGTGAACCTGTGGAACTTCATGGACGGCATCAACGGCATCGCCAGCGGCTATGCGCTTGTTGGCGCGTTGAGCCTGGCCGTGGTGATGCCGATGCCGTTCGCGTTGATCGCCGTGGTGGTCGCCGCGGGCTGCCTCGGTTTCCTGCCATTCAACTTCCCGCGCGCGCGCATCTTCATGGGCGACGTGGGCAGCGGGGCATTGGGTTACCTGATGGCCGCGCTGGCCGGGCTGGCAAGCGCGGTAACTGACATTAACTGGCTGGCTTTGCTGATACCGTTGTCAGCCTTCATCGTGGACGCAGGCTTCACGCTGTCATCCCGCATGCTCACGGGGCAGCGCTGGATGGAACCCCATACGCAGCATGTCTACCAGCGCGCGGTGAAGGCCGGCTCCAGCCACACGCGTGTGACAGGCGTGTATATTCTGCTCGGCCTTGCCGGCGCGGCAGTAATGGCGGCTCTGGTTCCACTGCCGCCGCTGCAGCAGGCCGGCGTGGCGGTCGCCTGGGGGGCGTTGTTGGCCTGCCTGTGGGCTGTCATGCGTGTTCGCCTGCGCAACTATTGAGGGTTTAACCTGGTCATGTCAGCTCGGTGGAATCGAATAATCGCGTTGGTGCCCCGCGCGGCCATCGTCGTCCATGATCTGTTCATGGTGTGGGCGTGCTGGCAGCTGCTGCATGCCGGTCGTTACTCCATCCTGCCCGACGCCCCCGCGTTGCCGCTCTGGAATGTCGACACCTCGCTGGTGCTGGGCATCCAGGCGCTGGTGTTCTGGCGCGTCGGCCTGTATCGCGGCCTGTGGCGGTTCGCCAGCGTTGCCGACCTGATCAACATCTTCAAGGCCAGTTTCATCGGTCTGGTGGCCATTGTCCTGACCCTGATGTGGAAGCGCTTCGACGGCGTGCCGATGTCGGTGCTGGTCATCTATCCCTTTGCGCTGTCTGCGCTGCTGGGTGCCCCGCGGCTCCTGTACCGGGCCTGGAAGGATTACCAGTCGGTCCAGTCCGACACCAGCGGCCGGCGCGTGCTGATCCTCGGTGCTGGTCAGGCGGCCGAGGCGCTGGTCCGTGACCTGCGCCGTTCAGGCGAATTCGACCCGGTCGGCCTGCTCGACGACGCCCCGCACCTGCAGGGCGCCAAGCTGCAGGGCCTTCCGATCCTCGGCACGCTGGACGATGCCGCTGCCGTCGCCCGCGAAACCTCCGCCAAACTGATCGTCATCGCCATTCCGTCGCTGGATGCAGTTGGCATGCAGCGCGTGGTCGGGCTGTGCGAGAGCACCGGCGTGCCGTTCCGCACCGTGCCCAAGCTGACGGACATCCTGCAGGGCCAGTCGCTGCCGGGCCAGCTGAAGGAGGTGGCGATCGAGGACCTGCTCGGCCGCAAGCCGATCCAGCCGGACTGGTCGCTGATCCGCAACTGGCTGGGCGGGCGTACGGTGCTGGTCACTGGCGCCGGCGGTTCGATCGGTTCGGAACTCTGCCGGCAGTGCGCCCGGCACGGGGCAGGGCGCATCGTCCTGCTGGAAATGAGCGAGCTGCTGCTGCTGACCATCGAAGCCGAATTGTGCCGCAGCTTCCCTGATATCGAAGTGGAGGCGGTGCTGGGCGACTGCGGCGACCCGGCGGTGATCCGCCACGCGCTGTCGTTGCACCGCATCGAAGCGGCCTTCCATGCCGCGGCCTACAAACAGGTTCCGGTGCTGGAGCGCCAGCTGCGCGAGGCCGTGCGCAACAACATCCTGGCCACCGAAAACGTGGCCCGGGCCTGCATGGAGGCCAAGGTGGAGCACTTCGTGTTCATTTCCACCGACAAGGCCGTTGACCCGGTCAACTCGCTGGGCGCCAGCAAGCGCTATGCCGAGATGATCTGCCAGAGCCTGGACCAGAAATCCACGCATACCCGTTTCGTGACCGTGCGCTTCGGCAATGTGCTGGCATCGGCCGGCAGCGTGGTTCCGTTGTTCCGCGACCAGATCATGAAGGGCGGTCCGGTCACCGTGACCGACCCGGAGGTCACGCGTTACTTCATGACCATTCCCGAGGCCTGCCAGCTGATCCTGCAGGCGGCTGCCTCCGCCTCGCATGGCGCCATCTACACGCTGGACATGGGCGAACCGGTGCCGATCCGCGTGCTGGCCGAACAGATGATCCGGCTTGCCGGCAAGCAGCCGTACAAGGACATCGCGATCATCTACACCGGACTGCGTCCCGGCGAGAAGCTGCATGAGACGCTGTTCTATTCCGATGAGGACTACCGTCCCACTTCGCACCCCAAGGTGCTGGAAGCCGGGGTGCGCACGTTCTCACGCGACCTGGTGCTGGGCAACGTGCCGAAGCTGCGCGACGCCATCACCACTTACGATATCGATGCGATCCAGCAGATTCTATTCGCGACCATGCCGGAGTTCGATCCGCTTCAACAGGATGCATACATTCCATCCGCTAACGTAGTGCCCTTCCCGGCACGTGAGGCCAACAGGTAATCGATGAGCAAGCGAATCAGAAAAGCAGTTTTTCCAGTGGCAGGGCTCGGGACGCGCTTTTTGCCGGCAACCAAGACGGTTCCGAAGGAAATGCTGCCGATCATTGATCGTCCGCTTATCCAGTACGCCGTCGATGAGGCCATCGAGGCCGGTTGCGATACCCTGATCTTCATCACCAACCGTTACAAGCACGCCGTCGCCGATTACTTCGACAAGGCCTATGAGCTGGAACAGAAGCTCGAGCGTGCCGGCAAGCTGGAACAGCTGGAGCTGGTCCGCCACGTGCTCCCCAACGGCGTGCGCGCGGTATTCGTCACCCAGGCAGAAGCGCTGGGGCTCGGTCATGCGGTGCTGTGCGCCAAAGAGATCATCGGCGACGAACCGTTCGCGGTGCTGCTGCCGGATGACCTGATCTACAACCGTGGCGACAGCGCGCTGAAGCAGATGGCCGACTTGAATGAGGCCACCGGTGCCAGCGTGATCGCGGTGGAAGATGTGCCGCACGAGCAGACGGCCAGCTATGGCATCGTCGCCACCGAGACGTTCGACGGCAACCGTGGTCGCATTTCCGCCATCGTGGAAAAGCCCAAGCCGGACGACGCGCCCAGTGACCTGGCCGTGGTCGGCCGCTACGTGCTGAGCCCGAAGATCTTCGAACTGCTGGAAGCGACCGGCACCGGTGCCGGCGGCGAGATCCAGCTGACCGATGCGATTGCCGAACTGCTGAAGACCGAGCCGGTGGATGCCTACCGTTTCGAGGGCCGTCGCTTCGATTGCGGCACACATCTGGGCCTGGTGGAAGCCACCATCCGTTTCGCGCTGAACAGCAAGAAGCTGGCCAAGCCGGCGCGGCAGAAGCTGCAGGAAATGCTCGCCGAAGACGATTGATCCGGCGAGCGGCTGGGCCCCTCGTGGCTGGCGGCTTTGTTGCTGTCGCTGCGGGGTGGGGGGCGGGCGGTGGGGCTGGTCGGGGGACGGCAAAAGCTGCATCCATGCGGGCCTCGTTTCGCGCCATCCATGGCGCTCAACGCCCCCGCCCAGCCCCACCGCCCGACCCCTGACATAGTCCGGTGGCCGCCAGCCACGCAAGAAATAAAAAAGGGGGTCAGAGTCCTTTCGCGCAGCGAAAGGACTCTGACCCCCTTTTCATGTTTCATCCCCATCCGCCGACCATGGGTATGCCGGTCGTCCTGACAGGCACCCTGCGGGCCGTCGCAAGCAACGTTGGCAGCGGCTCCTGCCGCTGCCTTCGGCGCTACCAGAGCAACCAGGACCTGTCGAAGGCGGGGCGGGGTGGGTTCGCGGGAACGCTCATCCGCATGGATGCGGATGGCGAGCCTCCAGGGATGGATTCACGGCGATTCCCGCGAACCCACCCCGCCCCGCCAAACACACAGCCCTGCGGCTGCGGCTGTTGCCGTTGCCCTGGCTCCAGCAGGCTGCCGGGGCGCAGCCCCGGCAACACCCCCGACTTACAGCGATTCGAAGATGCCCGCCGCACCCATGCCGGTGCCGATGCACATCGTCACCATGCCGTACTTCTGCTGGCGACGACGCAGGCCGTGCAGCAGGGTCGCGGTGCGGATAGCACCGGTCGCGCCCAGCGGATGGCCCAGCGCGATCGCACCGCCCAGCGGGTTGACCTTGGACGGATCCAGCCCGCAATCGCGGATCACCGCCAGCGACTGCGCGGCGAAGGCTTCGTTGAGCTCGATCCAGTCCAGCTGGTCCTGGGTCAGGCCGGCCTGCTTGAGCGCCTTCGGAATCGCGGCGATCGGGCCGATGCCCATCACTTCCGGGCGCACACCGGCCACCGAGAAGCTCACGAAGCGGGCCAGCGGCTTCAGGCCGTAGTCCTTCACCGCCTGCTCGGAAGCCAGCAGCACCGCGCCGGCGCCATCACTCATCTGCGAGGAGTTGCCGGCCGTGACCGTGCCGCCGAACTGGCCGTTGCGGAACACCGGGCGCAGCTTGGCCAGGCCTTCGGCGGATGAGTCCAGGCGCGGGCCTTCGTCGGTGTCGACGATCTTGTCGCGGGTGATGATACGACGGCCGTCGGCCAGGTCAGGCTGGCGCGTACGCACGTCGTAGGGGCTGATCTCGTCCTTGAACTCGCCGTTCTGGATCGCGGCGATCGCCTTCTGGTGCGAGGCCAGGGCAAACGCATCCTGCTCCTCGCGCGAAACCTTCCATTCTTCGGCAACCTTCTCGGCGGTGATGCCCATGCCGTAGGCGATGGCGACGTGGTCGTTGTCGAACACGCTCGGTGCCATCGCGATCTTGTTGCCCATCATCGGCACCATCGACATCGACTCGGTGCCACCGGCCAGCATCAGGTCGGCGTTGCCGAGGCGGATCTGGTCGGCGGCCATCGCCACGGCCTGCAGGCCGGACGAGCAGAAACGGTTGACCGTCTGCGCAGCGATGGTGTCCGGCAGGCCGGCCAGCAGCACGCCGATGCGCGCCACGTTCATGCCCTGCTCGGCTTCCGGCATGGCGCAGCCGATGATCGCGTCATCGATGCGGTTGACGTCGATGCCGGGGGCCTGCGCGACGACGCTGCGCAGCACGTGGGCCAGCATGTCATCGGGTCGGGTGTTGCGGAACACGCCCTTGGGCGCCTTGCCGACCGGGGTACGGGTGGCGGCGACGATGTAGGCGTCCTGGATTTGCTTGGTCATTGCAGTGATCTCTCGAATAGGGGTTGGAAGAGGTTGCCGGCCAGCGGCCGGCACTACCGATGTCTTCCGTCAGTTCCGCAGCGGCTTGCCGGTCTTCAGCATGTGCGCGATGCGGGCCTGGGTCTTTTCCTGCTGGGCCAGTTCGACGAAGTGCTTGCGCTCCAGGGTCAGCAGCCACTCTTCGTCCACCAGCGTGCCGCGATCCACTTCGCCGCCGCACAGCACGGTGGCGATGCGCACGGCGATTTCGTAGTCGTACGGGCTGATGAAGCGGCCTTCCAGCATGTTGACCAGCATCATCTTGAAGGTGGCGATACCCACGTCACCGGCGACCTGGATGCGGCGCGCCGGCATCGGCGGACGGTAGCCGCCTTCGGCCAGTGCGCGCACTTCGGCCTTGGCGATGTACAGGGCCTCGTAGCTGTTGAACACCACCTTGTCGGTGGCGCGCATCAGGCCCAGCTCCTGTGCGTTGACGGCCGAATTGGAGACCTTGGCCATGGCCACGGTTTCGAAGGTCTTCTTCAGTTCGGCGAACACGTCCCCGCCCGGGCCAGCGGCCTGCGAGGCACGCACCGCCAGTTCCTTCAGCCCACCACCGGCCGGCAGCAGGCCGACGCCGGCTTCGACCAGGCCGATGTAGCTTTCCAGCGATGCCACGCTCTTGGCGCTGTGCATCTGGAACTCGCAGCCACCGCCCAGCGCCAGCCCGCGCACCGCGGTCACCACCGGCACCAGCGAATACTTGATCGCCTGGCTGGTGCGCTGGAAGTTGTGCACCATCTCTTCGAACTGCTCGACCTTGCCGGCCTGCAGCAGGCCCAGTGCACCGGCCAGGTCGGCACCGGCGGAGAAGGGTTCCTTCTGCTGCCAGATCACCAGGCCCTGGAAGCCCTGCTCGGCGCGCTTGATCGCTTCCTGCAGGCCATCGAGCACATGGTCGGAGACGGTGTTCATCTTGGTCTTGAAGCTGACCACCGCGATGCCGTCGCCGTCGTGCCACATGCGCACGCCGTCGTTCTCGAACACGGTTTCGCCTGGGGCGAACGTCTCGCCCAGCAGCGGATCCGGGAAGCGCTGGCGCTGGTACACCGGCAGCGCCGAGCGCGGCAGCTTGGCATTGCGCGACGGGCTGTAGCTGCCCTCGGCGGCATGCACGCCGTCGCGGCCATCGAACACCCAGTCCGGCAGCGGCGCGTTGCTCATGCTCTTGCCGGCGACGATGTCATCGGCGATCCACTGCGCGACCTGCTTCCAGCCGGCAGCCTGCCAGGTTTCGAACGGGCCCAGCGACCAGCCGTAGCCCCAGCGGATGGCCAGGTCGACGTCGCGCGCGGTCTCGGCGATGTCGGCCAGGTGGTAGGCGCTGTAGTGGAACAGGTCGCGGAAGGTCGCCCACAGGAACTGCGCCTGCGGGTGCTGGCTCTCGCGCAGCTTGGCGAACTTCTCGGCCGGGTTCCTGATCTTCAGGATCTCGACCACTTCCGGCGCAGCGGCGCGGTCAGCCGGACGGTAGTCCTGCTTTTCCAGGTCCAGCACCATGATGTCCTTGCCGACCTTGCGGAAGATGCCGGCGCCGGTCTTCTGGCCCAGCGCGCCCTTGGCAATCAGCGCGTCCAGCCACTTCGGCGACTTGAGGAACTCATGCCACGGATCGTTGGGCAGGGTATCGCCCATGGTCTTGATCACGTGCGCCATGGTGTCCAGGCCGACCACGTCGGAGGTGCGGTAGGTCGCCGACTTCGGGCGGCCGACCAGCGGGCCGGTCAAGCCATCGACTTCGTCGAAGCCCAGGCCGAATTCCTGGGTGTGGTGGATGGTGGACAGGATCGAGAACACGCCGATGCGGTTGCCGATGAAGTTCGGGGTGTCCTTGGCATACACCACGCCCTTGCCCAGGGTGGTGACCAGGAACGCTTCCAGGGCTTCCAGCACGGACGCATCGGTGGTGGTGGCCGGGATCAGCTCGGCCAGGTGCATGTAGCGCGGCGGGTTGAAGAAATGCACGCCGCAGAAGCGGTGGCGCAGCTGTTCGGGCAGCACGTCGGCCAGCTTGTTGATGCCCAGGCCCGAGGTGTTGGAGGCCAGCACGGCGTGGTCGGCCACGAACGGGGCGATCTTCTTGTACAGGTCCTGCTTCCAGTCCATGCGCTCGGCGATGGCCTCGATGATCAGGTCGCAGTCGCGCAGCTGTTCCAGGCCGGTCTCGTAGTTGGCCGGGGTGATCGATTCGGCGTAGGACTTGCTGGCCAGCGGGGCCGGGCTCAGCTTGGTCAGGTTGGCGATCGCCTTGATCACCACGCCGTCGGCGGGACCTTCCTTGGCGGGCAGGTCGAACAGCACGGTGTCGACACCGGCATTGGTCAGGTGGGCGGCGATCTGGGCACCCATGACGCCGGCACCCAGCACGGCGGCGCGGCGGACTGGCAGGGAATTGGACATGTCGATAAGCCTTGGTTGGTCAGCAGTTACTGGGTGGAAAGGGAGGGAGCAGGGGTCGAAGGCGTGGGGCTGCCTTCGCTGCGTGCCGCGGCGCGGAAACCGGCCTCGGCGAAGTGGATGAGTTCCTGGGCGGCCTGTGCACGATGGGCTTCTTCGGTGACACCGGCGGGACGCTTGATCAGGCCGAAGTCGGCCATGGCGTAGGTCAGCGAGCCGGCCAGGAAGTCCAGCCGCCAGTACAGCTCTTCCTTGCTCAGGCCCGGCACGCAGGTGGCGATGGCGCGGCCGAAATCGCGCAGCACGTGGCCGTAGTGGTCGGAGAGGAAGCGGCGCAGGTTGTCGTTCTTCTCGGCGTAGGCGCGGGCGATCACCCGCACGAAGGCGCCGCCGCTCTGCCGGTCCTGGGCCATCGCCAGCGCCGGTTCGACGAAGGCGGCCAGCACCGGCCGCAGCTCACCGGGGTGGTTGCCGAGGGCTTTTTCCAGCTGGCCCATGCGCGCGGCGGTCATCTCGTCCATGCGACGGCGGAACACCTCGTTGACCAGGTTTTCCTTGGAGCCGAAGTGGTAGTTGACCGCCGCGATGTTCACGTCCGCCTGGGTGGTCACCTGGCGCAACGAGGTCCCGGCAAAGCCATGCAGCGCGAACAGCTCCTCGGCAGCGCCGAGAATGCGGTCCTTGGTGGAGAAGTGGGCGGGTTTGGCCATGGGGCGGGGCAGGTTCAATCAAACGATTGTTTGATACTAGACCCGGCCACGGATCAGTGCATTGTGCACCGCAGCATGCCGAGGCCACCGTTCATCCACGTCCCTTACATGAATGGCCGGGGCTACCGTGGAAGGGAGCGAGGCGTTACAATCCGCGCACGTTTATCAGGCTAAGCCCGCGTTTTGACGCGGGTTTTTTTCATGTTACCCTCGGGCCTTGAGTGGCCCGGACTTTCGGAGATACCACCATGGCGCTGGAGCGCACCCTTTCGATCATCAAGCCGGACGCCGTTGCCAAGAACGTCATCGGTGAAATCTACGCCCGCTTCGAGAAGGCTGGCCTGAAGGTCGTTGCCGCCAAGTACAAGCAGCTGTCGCGCCGTGAAGCCGAAGGCTTCTACGCCGTGCACCGCGAGCGTCCGTTCTTCAACGCACTGGTCGAGTTCATGATCTCCGGTCCGGTGATGATCCAGGCCCTGGAAGGCGAGAACGCCGTGCTGGCCCACCGTGACCTGCTCGGTGCCACCAATCCGAAGGAAGCTGCGCCGGGCACCATCCGCGCCGATTTCGCTGAATCCATCGATGCCAACGCCGCCCACGGCTCGGACTCGGTCGAGAACGCCACCAACGAAATCGCCTATTTCTTTGCCGCTACCGAAGTGGTCTCCCGCTAAGAGGTCGACGTGAACGAGGTCGTACAGACACCCGCCATCCAGCCGCTGCCGAAGTCGGCACCCACGGCTGGCAAGCAGAACCTGCTCGACCTCGATCGCGCGGGCCTGGAGCGCTTTTTCGTCGAAAAACTGGGCGAACAGAAGTTCCGGGCCCATCAGGTGATGAAGTGGATCCACCATCACTACGTCACCGACTTCGATGAGATGACCGACCTCGGCAAGAACCTGCGCGCCAAGCTGCAGGAACATGCCGAGGTCCTCGTCCCGAACATCGTGTTCGAAAAACCGTCCGCCGACGGCACCCACAAGTGGCTGCTGGCGATGGGCACCGATGGCAAGAACGCCATCGAGGCGGTGTACATCCCGGACAAGAACCGCGGCACGCTGTGCGTGTCCTCGCAGGTCGGCTGCGCGCTGAACTGCACCTTCTGTTCGACCGCCACGCAGGGCTTCAACCGCAACCTGTCCACCGCCGAGATCATCGGCCAGGTGTGGGTGGCCGCGCGCCACCTGGGCAACATCCCGCACAAGCAGCGTCGCCTCACCAACGTGGTGATGATGGGCATGGGCGAGCCGCTGATGAACTTCGACAACGTCGTGCGCGCCATGAGCGTGATGCGTGATGACCTGGGCTACGGCCTGGCCAACAAGCGCGTGACCCTGTCCACCTCCGGCCTGGTGCCGCAGATCGACCGGCTGTCCACCGAAAGCGATGTGTCGCTGGCCGTTTCGCTGCATGCCCCGACCGATGAGCTGCGCGAGACCCTGGTGCCGCTCAACAAGAAATACCCGATCGCCGATCTGATGGCGTCCTGCGCGCGCTACCTGCGCGCCAACAAGCGCCGCGAATCGGTGACCTTCGAATACACCCTGATGAAGGGCATCAACGACCAGCCCGAGCACGCCCGTGCGCTGGCCCGGCTGATGCGCCAGTTCGACAACGCCGTGCAGGCCAAGGGCTCGGGCAAGATCAACCTGATCCCGTTCAACCCGTTCCCGGGCACCCGCTACGAGCGTTCGGACGAGGTCCAGATCCGCGCCTTCCAGACCATCCTGCTGGACAGCAACGTGCTGACCATGGTGCGTCGCACGCGCGGTGATGACATCGATGCGGCGTGTGGCCAGCTGAAGGGGCAGGTGATGGACCGCACCCGCCGCCAGGCCGAGTTCAACAAGATCCTCAACGAGTCGCTCAAGGATGGGGCCGGACGTGATGCGGCGGCCTGACCGCCCGCTGTCCCTTGCCTTCGTTGCGCTCTGCGTGATCGCGCTGAGCGCCTGCAACAGCGGTTCCAAGGGCGTCAAGCTGCCCAAGGCGCAGCTGGCGGTGGCGCCCACCTACGTGGCCCAGGATGACGGCCGCATCCGCAAGCTGCACCAGTACCAGAGCCAGCTGACGCTGGCCGGGTCGGACTTCGGCAGCGGCAACCTGGCGTCGGCGGAAAAACGTGCGCGTGCCGCGCAGAAACTCATTCCCGAGCGTCCCGACGCGCTGCTGCTGCTGGCCGCCATCGCCGACCGTCGCGGTGAGGGTCCGCGTGCCGGTGAACTGCTGCAGCGGGCCGTTGCACAGGCCCCGGAGCGCGGCGACGTGCTGAACAACTACGCGGCCTGGATGTGCCAGCACGGTGATGCCCAGGCATCGCTGGGCATGTTCGAGCGCGCCATCGCAGCGCCGGGTTACGCCAGCCCCGGCGTCGCGTTGTCCAACGCCGGCGCCTGCGCGCTGCGCGCCAGGCAGCCGGTCGTGGCCGAACGCTACCTGCGCGCGGCGCTCGCGCAGGACCCGCGTGATGCCCAGGCATTGGATGCCATGGCCCAGCTTTCCTTCGACGATGGCCGTTACATGGAAGCCCGCGCGTTCTCCGAGCGCCGGCTCGCGGCTGCACCGCCAACGCGTTCCGTGTTACAACTGGCGTCGCAAATAGAGACGCGACTGGGTGATCAGCGAGCAGCTGAGCGCTACCAGCAGCGGATTCGACAGGAATTTCCGCAGGATGCGGACCTCAATTCCAAGGGTTGAAGCACTGTGACTGACAACCAGACCGTGAACGCTTTCGAGACGGCAGCCGGCTGTGGCCAACGCCTCCGCCAGGCCCGTGAAGCGGCAGGACTGACGCTTGACGATGTGGCCCAGCGCCTGCACATGCCGGCGCAGGTGGTGCGTTCGCTGGAAGAAGAGCAATGGCAGCGCCTCGGCGCGCCGGTGTTCGTCCGTGGCCAGCTGCGCAGCTATGCGCGGCTGCTGGGGGTGGATGTCGGCGAGGTGCTGGAACAGGCGCAGGTCGGCCCGATCGTGCCGCCGACCCTGGTCAGCCACACCCATACCCCGCGTGCACGCCGCATCGCCGAAAGCATCGGTCGCCGCCTGCTGTACGTGGGCATCACCGCCGCGTTGGCGGTGCCGGTGTGGTTCGCCACCCGCAGCCACCTGGATGCGGACGGGCAGGGCCCGAGCACCGCGTCGCTGGATGTGATTCCGGCGACCGTGGCAGTGGCTCCGCCGCGCAACGACGACGATGCCCCCCGCGTGGCCACCCCGGCCGCCGCGCCGGCCAGGCCGGCAACCCAGCCCTACATGGCCTCGCTGACGCCGGTACCGCGTCCTGCCGTGGCCACTGAACCGGCCGCTGGCAAGGGCGCGCTAGGCCTCCAGTTCAGCGGTGACAGCTGGATTGAAATCACCGCGCCGGACGGCTCCACGGTGGAAAAGGCGCTGGTCCAGGCCGGCCAGTCGCGCAGCTTCACGCCGGGCCAGGTGGGCCGGGTGGTGCTGGGCAACGCCGCGCAGGTGCAGGTTCAGCAGAACGGCGCCATCATCGATCTTGGCCCGTATCGGCGAGCCAACGTCGCACGCTTTACGGTATCCTCTGAAGGCTCCGTGGTCCCGGTTTCAAACTGAGGCCCGGGCTGGAATCCACAACCCATTGAACAGTCCTCCCCGGCGAGCTTGCCTCCGGCTCGGGTAGGGCGAGAGTACGCATGGCGATCGACGACCTGCTCGACGAGCACGAACAAAGTGAACGCGTCCGCACCTGGCTGCGGAAGAATGGCCTGAGCATCATCGGCGGCGTGGCGATTGCCGTCGGTGCGATCTGGGGCTGGGGCTATTGGCAGCAGGAGCACGGCAACAAGCTGGCTTCGGCCAACGTCGAATACCAGAAAGTGCTCCAGGGCATCCAGGAAAACAAGCTCGACGACGCCGGCAAGGCGGTCAAGGCGCTCGACGCCGGTCCGTCCAACATCTATTCCGAACTGGCTGCGCTGCAGCTGGCCAAGGCGCAGGTGGAAGCGGGCAAGAACGATGACGCGCTGGCTACCCTGCGCGCGGTGACCGTGGAAGGCGACCTCAAGCATGTCGTCGACCAGCGCATCGCGCGCCTGCTGGTGGCCACCGGCAAGGGCAGCGAAGCGATCACCCTGCTGGGCAGCGCCACCGACCCGGCGTCGCTGGAAATCCACGGCGATGCCCTCATCGCCGCCGGCAAGCGCGACGAAGCGCGTGGGCAGTATGAGAAAGCGCTGAAGACGCTGGACGTGGCAGCGCCGCAGCGGCGCCTGCTGGAAACCAAGTTGATGGACGCCGGCGGCACCGTCGCGGCGACTGAGGAGTCGGTTTAATGAGTCAGATGGTCATCCTCAAGCGGGTTGCCACGGTTGCCATGCTCGGCATGGCGCTGTCCGGTTGCAGCACGGTCAAGGGCTGGTTCGCCGGCAAGGACGCTGAAGCCAAGAAGTTGCAGGAGCCGGTGGAACTGGTGAAGTTCGACGCCACCGTCAAGGTCGACAAGCTGTGGACGGTCAACCTGGGCAAGGGCGAAGAGCGCATCGGCGTCCGCCAGGGCCCGGCAGTGGCCGACGGCCGCGTGTTTGCCGCTGCCATCACCGGCGGCGTGCATGCCATCGACCTGCAGACCGGCAAGAAGGTCTGGACGTATGAGCCGGCCAAGGAAAAGAAGAAGCCCAAGCTGCGCCTTTCCGGTGGTCCGGGCGTGGGTGACGGCCTGGTGGTGATCGGCACGCTGGACGGCCAGGTGATCGCGCTGGATGCCGCTGACGGCACTGAAAAGTGGCGCGCCAAGGTTCCCGGCGAAGTGATTTCCGCCCCGGCCGTCGGCCAGGGCATGGTGTTCGTGCGCAGCAACGATGGCCGCATCACCTCCTTCGACGCGACCAACGGCACCCAGCGCTGGTTCAACCCGCGCGAACTGCCGATGCTGACCGTGCGTGGCAACGCGCCGGTGGTGCAGGGCCCGGGCGTGGTGTTCGTCGGCAACGATGACGGCACCCTGGCCGCGCTGGGCGCTGCCGATGGACGCACGCTGTGGGACCAGGTGGTCGGCAACCCGGAAGGGCGCACCGAACTGGATCGCATGGCCGATGTCGACGGCGCTCCGGTGCTGGAAGGCAGCACGCTGTATGCCAGCAGCTTCAAGAACCAGACCATCGCCATCGAAGGTCCGACCGGGCGTCCGTTGTGGACGCGCGACCACGGTGGAGCAGGCGGCGTCACGCTGTCTTCGTCCTATGTGATCGTCACCGACAACCAGGGCGGCGTGTTCGGCCTGGACAAGCAGAGCGGTGCGGCCAGCTGGTCGCAGACCGGCCTGGCCCGGCGCCAGCTGACCGGCCCGGCGCTGCAGGGCGATTACGTGGTCGTCGGGGATTTCGACGGCTACGTTCACTGGCTGCAACAGTCCGATGGCGCGATGGCCGCCCGGGCAAAGACCGGCGGGACCGTCAAGGCCCAACCGATAGTCGCCGACGGGGTCCTGCTGGTGCAGAACATCGAAGGCAAGCTGACCGCTTTCCGGTTGGCCAATTAATTACGGAGTAAACGCGATGCTGCCCCTGGTCGCCCTGGTCGGACGGCCGAATGTCGGCAAGTCCACAATCTTCAATGCGCTCACGCGCACCCGCGACGCGCTGGTCCATGACCAGCCCGGCGTGACCCGTGACCGCAACTACGGTGTCTGTCGCCTGGACGAGGACAATCACTTCCTGATCGTGGACACCGGCGGCATCGCCGAACAAGAAGAAGGCCTGGCCGGCGCCACCGCGCGCCAGGCCCGTGCCGCCGCCGAAGAAGCCGATCTGATCGTCTTCGTGGTCGATGCACGCGATGGCACCTCTGCGCTGGACGATGACATCCTGGCCTGGCTGCGCAAGCAGCAGCAGCCGAAGGTGTTGCTGATCAACAAAATCGACGGCACCGACGAGCACACCGTGCGCGCGGAGTTCTCGCGCTACGGCTTCAGCGAAATGCTGACCGTCTCGGCGGCCCATCGCCAGGGTCTGGACGACCTGCTCGAGGAAATCGTCGAGCGGCTGCCCGAAGAGGGCAGCGCCGAAGAGATGGACAACGACCCGAACCGGGTGCGCATCGCCTTCGTCGGCCGTCCCAACGTGGGCAAGTCCACGCTGGTCAACCGCATCCTCGGCGAGGAGCGGATGATCGCCTCGGAAGTGCCGGGCACCACGCGTGATTCGATCTCGGTGGACCTGGAACGCGAAGGTCGCGATTACCGCCTCATCGACACCGCCGGCCTGCGCCGTCGTGGTCGGGTCGACGAAGCCGTGGAAAAGTTCTCGGTCGTCAAGACCATGCAGGCCATCGAACAGTGCCAGGTCGCGGTGCTGATGCTGGACGCGCATGAAGGCGTGACCGACCAGGACGCGACCGTTCTGGGCGCGGTGCTGGATGCCGGCCGCGCGCTGGTCATCGCGATCAACAAGTGGGACGGGCTGACCGATTACCAGCGCGAGCAGGCAGAGACCCAGCTGTCGTTGCGCCTGGGCTTCGTACCGTGGGCGGAATCGGTGCGCATCTCGGCGATGCACGGCTCCGGCCTGCGTGAGCTGTTCAGCGCGATCCACCGCGCGCATGACTCGGCCAACCACCAGTTCAGCACCAGCGAAGTGAACCAGGCACTGGAAATGGCCTACACCGCCAATCCGCCGCCGACCATCCGGGGCCATGTGTCCAAGCTGCGCTACGTGCATCCGGGCGGCGCCAATCCGCCGACCTTCATCGTGCACGGCACGCGCCTGAAGGAACTGTCGGAGACCTACAAGCGCTATCTGGAAAACTTCTTCCGCAAGCGCTTCAAGCTGGTCGGCACCCCGGTGCAGTTCATCTTCCGCGAAGGGTCCAACCCGTACGAAGGCAAGAAGAACCCGCTGACCGAACGCCAGGTCAAGGCCAAGCGCCGCCTGATGAAGCACGTCAAGGGCCGCTGAGGCCCGTTCGCGACGAGGGGTAGCGCCGACCCTTGGTCGGCGAGCGCAGCGGGCGGTGCGCGGCAGGATTCCGCCGAGCATGGCTCGGCGCTGCGACCGCATCCGGCGTCCATGGCCGATAATGCGGCCATGCGCATTCCTGAAATCACTCCAGAACTCGCCCTGCAGCGCCTTTCCGAAGGCGCCGTACTGATCGACGTGCGCGAGCCGCACGAGCGCGCCGGCGGCATGGCCGAAGGCGCGCGCGGCATCGCCCTGGCCGATCTGCAGGCGGCCCCGGCAACCCACCTGCCACGTCGGGAACAGGACATCCTGCTGATCTGCCAGACCGGCAGGCGCTCTGCCGATGCCGCGCAGTTCCTGCACGCCGCAGGCTACGCGCAGGTCGCCTCGGTGGCCGGCGGCACCGTCGCCTGGCGCCTGCAGCAGCTGCCGCTGGTGCAGCCAGCCGGCAGCGCCGAAGACCGCGATTTCCATGACCGCTATTCCCGCCACCTGCTGCTGCCGCAGGTCGGCGTGGATGGCCAGCGCCTGCTGCAGCGTTCGCGCGTGCTGGTGCTGGGCGCCGGCGGCCTGGGCTCGCCAGCCGGTTTCTACCTGGCCGCCGCCGGGGTAGGGCAGCTGCGCTTCGTCGACGATGACCGCGTGGAGCGCAGCAACCTGCACCGGCAGATCGTGCACACCGACGCCAGCGTCGGCCAGTACAAGGTCGATTCGGCGCGCGAGCGCCTGCTGGCGTTGAACCCTTCCATCGCCATCGAAGCCATCGCCGAACGCGCGACGTCGGCCAACATCGACGCCTTGATGGACGGCGTGGACGTGGTGCTGGACGGTTCGGACAATTTCCCGCTGCGCTACCTGCTCAATGATGCGTGCATCAAGCACGCCACGCCGCTGGTGTATGCGGCCATCGAACGTTTCGACGGCCAGGTGAGTGTGTTCGATGCCGGTCGCCAGCGTGGCGTGGCGCCGTGCTACCGCTGCCTGTTCCCGCAGCCCCCGCCGCCGGAATTCGCGCCCAACTGCGCCGAAGCCGGGGTACTGGGCGCGCTGCCCGGGCTGGCCGGCGTGCTGCAGGCCACCGAAGTGCTGAAGCTGCTGCTGGGCATCGGCGAACCGCTGACCGGCCGGCTGTTGCGCTTCGATGCGCTGTCCATGCGCTTCCGCGAAACCCGGCTGTCGCCGGATCCCCACTGCGCCGTCTGCGCGCCCGGTCAGGCCTTCCCCGGCTACATCGACTACGCTGCGTTCTGCTCAAATCCGCAACGATGATCAGGGTCGTTCGGATATTTGTTTCATATCCGGAACGATGAACCGCAACCCACGTGCTATTGATTGCGACGTGCATGCCCTATCGTTGACGCACTTCAACGCATCACAGGAATGGCCGCATGGCGGTGGAAGCAGCTGCAAGCAGTGAACTGGTCAAGGTCGTCGCTCTGTTGGGCGCGGCAGTGGTGATGGTGCCGTTGTTCCGGCGTTTCGGCCTTGGGTCGGTGCTGGGGTACTTCACTGCTGGCCTGGCGATCGGGCCGTTCGGGCTGGGCTGGTTCTCCGATCCCCAGGCGATCCTGCACACCGCAGAACTCGGCGTGGTGATGTTTCTTTTCGTGATCGGACTGGAGATGCGGCCCTCGCACCTGTGGAGCCTGCGCAAGGAGATCTTCGGGCTGGGCACGGCGCAGATCGCCACCTGTGCGATCGTGCTGACCCTGGTCGCCAAGCTGTTCGGGCTGCCGTGGCAGGTGGCCTTCATCGGCGCCACCGGCTTCGTGCTGACCTCTACCGCGGTGGTGATGCAGCTGCTGGCCGAACGCGGCGACATCGCGCTGCCGCCGGGCCAGAAGATCGTCTCCATCCTGCTGTTCGAAGACCTGCTGATCGTGCCGCTGCTGGCGCTGGTCGCCTTCATGGGCCCCTCGGCCGGCAGTGCCGACGGCGAAGGCTCGCGCTGGCTTTCGGTGGCCATCGGCGCCGGCGCCGTGGTCGGCCTGGTGCTGGTCGGGCGCTTCCTGCTCAATCCGCTGTTCCGCATCCTGGCCGCTGCCAAGGCACGCGAGGTGATGACCGCCGCCGCGCTGCTGGTGGTGCTCGGCGCGGCGCTGTTGATGCAGCTGTCCGGCCTGTCGATGGCGATGGGCGCCTTCCTGGCCGGCGTGCTGCTCAGCGAATCCACCTTCCGGCACCAGATCGAAGCGGATATCGAGCCGTTCCGCGGCATCCTGCTGGGACTGTTCTTCCTCAGCGTCGGCATGGCGCTGGACCTGGGCGTGGTGGCGCGCAACTGGCCGCTGATCGTCGGGCTGGTGCTGGCGCTGATGGCGGCCAAGGCACTGTGCATCTATGCCGTGGCCCGGGTGATGGGCAGCAGCCATGCGCAGGCGCTGGACCGCGGCGTGGTGATGGCGCAGGGCGGTGAGTTCGCCTTCGTGCTGTTCGCCGCGGCCGCCAGTGCCGGCGTCATCGATGTCGACATCAATGCGAACTTCACTGCCGTGGTGGTGCTTTCGATGGCGCTGACCCCCCTGGTGGTGCTGGCGCACAAGCATTTCGCCGCGCCTGCGGTGGTCAGCATGGAAGGCGTGGAAACCGCCGAAGGGCTGTCCGGCAGCGTGCTGCTGATCGGCTTCGGCCGCTTCGGCCAGGTCGCCAGCCAGTCGCTGCTGGCGCGCGACGTGGACGTGACCATCATCGACAACGACGTGGAGATGATCCACAGCGCCGAGCGCTTCGGCTTCAAGATCTATTACGGTGACGGCACCCGGCTGGACGTGCTGCATGCCTCCGGTGCGGGCAGCGCCCGGGCGATCGCGGTGTGCGTCAACGATGCTGCCGAAGCCGACCGCATCGTCGAACTGGTCTCCCATGAGTTCCCGCAGGCCAAGCTGCTGGTGCGCTCGTTCGACCGCGAACATTCGCTGCGGCTGATCCATGCCGGCGTCGATTTCCAGATCCGCGAAACCTTCGAATCGGCGGTGATGTTCGGCCAGGCCGCGCTGATGGAACTGGGTGCGGACGAAGACGATGCGCGCGACATCGCCGAGCAGATCCGCGAGCGCGACGCCGAGCGCCTGCAGCTGGAAATGGCCGGCGGCGACCTCAGGGCCGGCGCGCACATGGCCTTCGGCAGTTCACTGCCGGGTGTGCCTACGCCGACCCCGTTCACCGTGCCCAAGCGCCAGTCGCGCACGCTGAACGCCGAACAGGTGCCGCCCGAGGCCTGAGCAGGGGAGGGACCGCCCGGCAGTGACGGCCGCTGGCCGTCATTCCCTGGCTGACGGCCAACGGCCGTCACTACCGGGCCTGAATCAGGGACAATAGCCATCCCCGCCGCTCCACGCCCGCTTTCGATGACCCTGCCAGCCACCGCCTCCCACCCCGCCCGCATCCTCGACGGCCGCCGCATTTCCGAAGACCTGCTGGACAGCCTGAAGGTGCGCGTAGACGCCCGTGTCGCCGCCGGTGGCAGCCGTCCGGGCCTGGCCGTGGTGCTGGTGGGTGGCGACCCGGCGTCCACCGTCTACGTGCGCAACAAGCGCCGTGCGGCGGAAAAGGTCGGTATCGAGGCACATGATTTCGATCTCCCGGCCGGCACCAGCGAATCCGAGCTGCTGGCCCTGATCGACCGCTTGAACGCCGACCCGAAGATCCACGGCATCCTGATCCAGCTGCCGCTGCCCGGCATTCCCGACGCGCGTCGGCTGATCCAGCGCATCGATCCGCGCAAGGACGTGGACGGTTTCCACCCGGAAAACGTCGGCCACCTGGCCCTGCGCGAGTTCGGCCTGCGCCCGTGCACCCCGCGCGGCATCACCACGCTGCTGGGCCACACCGACCAGCCGGTGCGGGGCCGCAACGCCACCATCGTCGGGGTCAGCAACCATGTCGGCCGGCCGATGGGACTGGAACTGCTGATCGCCGGCTGCACGGTGACCAGCTGCCACAAGTTCACCCCCAAGGACGTGCTGGAACAGGCCGTGCGCAACGCCGACATCCTGGTGGTGGCGGTCGGCCGCCCCGGCATCGTGCCGGGTGAATGGGTCAAGCCGGGTGCGGTGGTGATCGATGTGGGCATCAACCGCCTGGACGATGGCCGGCTGGTCGGCGATGTCGGCTTCGAAGCGGCTGCAGAGCGCGCCAGCTGGATCACCCCGGTGCCCGGCGGCGTCGGCCCGATGACCGTGGCCACCCTGATGCAGAACACCCTGGAAGCGGCCGAAGGGTACGCGTCCGCGCAATCGCGCTGACGCTCCCGCGATTTGCTGCGCAAATGGCGGGCCCCCACTCACCATCACCCACGCCCCCGCCGCTTCGCGGCCGCCCCCGAACTTCGGGGGCGCTCGCCTCCGGTGGTTGAACGGACCCCACCGGCGCGACACTGCGTCGCATCTACCCCCTGCCGCTCGACGGAGAAACAGGGTAAAATGACGCGCTTCCCCACATCTCGGGTATGCCGATGCTGCGCATCCAGGCTGAAGCTCTCACCTACGACGACGTCTCGCTCGTCCCCGCCCACTCGATCATCCTGCCCAAGGATGTCAGCCTGGAAACCCGGCTGACCCGCGACCTGCGGCTGAAGCTCCCGATCCTGTCCGCTGCGATGGATACCGTCACCGAAGCACGCCTGGCCATCGCCATGGCCCAGCTCGGCGGCATGGGCATCATCCACAAGAACCTGAGCTTGGAACAGCAGGCCGCCGAAGTGGCCAAGGTCAAGAAGTTCGAGGCCGGCGTCATCCGCGACCCGATCACCGTCGGGCCGGAAACCACCATCCGCGACGTGCTGGCGCTGACCCAGGCCCGCAACATCTCCGGCGTGCCGGTGGTCGATGGCGGCCAGCTGGTGGGCATCGTGACCCACCGCGACATGCGCTTTGAAACCGAGCTGGACGATCCGGTCCGCCACATCATGACCAAGAAGGATCGCCTGATCACGGTCAAGGAAGGCGCCGCGTCCGAAGAAGTGCAGCAACTGCTGCATCGCAACCGCATCGAAAAGATCCTGGTGGTCAACGATGATTTCGCCCTGCGTGGCCTGATCACCGTCAAGGACATCCAGAAGAACACCGATTACCCGAACGCCGCCAAGGATTCGGCCACGCGCCTGCTGGTCGGTGCGGCGGTCGGCGTGGGCGGCGATACCGATCGCCGCGTCGAAGCGCTGGTCGCCGCCGGCGTGGACGTGCTGGTGGTGGACACCGCGCACGGCCATTCGCAGGGCGTGCTGGACCGCGTCAGCTGGGTCAAGAAGCACTTCCCGCAGGTGCAGGTGGTCGGTGGCAACATCTGCACCGGCGAAGCCGCACTGGCGCTGCTGGATTGCGGCGCGGACGCGGTCAAGGTCGGCATTGGTCCGGGCTCGATCTGCACCACCCGCGTGGTCGCCGGTGTCGGCGTGCCGCAGATCACCGCCATCGACCTGGTCGCCGAGGCGCTGCAGGATCGCATCCCGCTGATCGCCGACGGTGGCATCCGCTACTCCGGTGACATCGGCAAGGCGCTGGCCGCCGGTGCCTCCACCATCATGATCGGTGGCCTGCTGGCCGGTACCGAAGAATCGCCCGGCGAGACCGAGCTGTTCCAGGGCCGTTCGTACAAGAGCTACCGCGGTATGGGCTCGCTGGCGGCGATGGAAAAGGGGTCCAAGGACCGCTACTTCCAGGATGCTTCCAGTGCCGACAAGCTGGTGCCGGAAGGCATCGAAGGCCGCGTGCCGTATCGCGGCCCGGTCGGCGGCATCATCCACCAGCTGATGGGCGGCCTGCGTGCCACCATGGGCTACGTGGGCTGCGGCACGGTCGAAGACATGCGCAGCAAGCCGAAGTTCGTCAAGATCAGCGGCGCCGGCCAACGTGAGAGCCACGTCCACGACGTGCAGATCACCAAGGAACCGCCGAACTACCGCGCCTGAGGCCGGACGCAGGAAGAGGAACGAGGAAGCTGATTCCCGTTCCTCTTTCTACATACGCCGCTGGTTGCGCTTTCGTACTCCGTTATTCCTCCTGCATCGCCCGGGCATCATGACCAACATCCATACCGACAAGATCCTCATCCTCGATTTCGGCGCGCAGTACACCCAGCTGATCGCCCGTCGCATCCGCGAACTGGGTGTCTACTGCGAAATCTGGGCGTGGGACCACAATCCGGCCGACATCGCCTGCTTCGGTGCCAAGGGCATCATCCTGTCCGGTGGCCCGGAATCGACCACCCTGCCGGGCGCGCCCGCCGCGCCGCAGGAAGTGTTCGACAGCGGCCTGCCGGTCTTCGGCATCTGCTACGGCATGCAGACCCTGGCCGCGCAGCTGGGCGGTGAAACCGAAGCGGCCGACCAGCGCGAATTCGGCCACGCCGAAGTCAATATCGTGGCCCCGGATGCGTTGTTCGCCGGCCTCAGCGACCATCCGGGCGAGGCCAAGCTCAATGTGTGGATGAGCCACGGCGACCACGTCTCCAAGGCGCCGCCGGGCTTCACCATCACCGCCACGACCGACCGCATCCCGGTGGCCGCCATGGCCAACGAAGAAAAGCGCTGGTACGGCGTGCAGTTCCACCCGGAAGTGACCCACACCCTGCAGGGCCAGGCGCTGCTGCGCCGCTTCGTGGTGGACGTGTGCGGCTGCGAAACCCTGTGGACCGCCGCCAACATCATCGAAGACCAGATCGCCCGCGTGCGCGAACAGGTCGGCGATGACGAAGTGATCCTGGGCCTGTCCGGCGGCGTCGATTCGTCGGTCGTGGCCGCACTGCTGCACAAGGCGATCGGTGACAAGTTGACCTGCGTGTTCGTCGACACCGGCCTGCTGCGCTGGCAGGAAGGCGACCAGGTGATGGCGATGTTTGCCGAGCACATGGGCGTCAAGGTGATCCGCGTCAACGCGGCCGACCGCTACTTCGCCAAGCTGGAAGGCGTCAGCGACCCGGAAGCCAAGCGCAAGATCATCGGCAACCTGTTCGTGGACATCTTCGACGAAGAATCCAACAAGCTGAGCAACGCCAAGTGGCTGGCGCAGGGCACCATCTACCCGGACGTGATCGAATCGGCCGGCAGCAAGACCGGCAAGGCGCATGTGATCAAGAGCCACCACAACGTGGGCGGCCTGCCGGAACACATGAAGCTGGGCCTGGTGGAGCCGCTGCGCGAGCTGTTCAAGGACGAAGTGCGTCGCCTTGGCGTTGAACTCGGCCTGCCGCGCAGCATGGTCTACCGCCACCCGTTCCCGGGCCCGGGCCTGGGCGTGCGTATCCTGGGCGAAGTGAAGCGCGAATACGCCGAACTGCTGGCCAAGGCCGATGCGATCTTCATTGAAGAGCTGCGCAAGGCGGATCTTTATGACAAGACCAGCCAGGCGTTCGCCGTGTTCCTGCCGGTGAAGTCGGTGGGCGTGGTGGGCGATGCACGGGCTTATGAGTGGGTGATTGCGCTGCGTGCCGTGGAGACGATTGACTTCATGACCGCGCATTGGGCGCATCTGCCGTATGAGTTCCTGGGTACGGTGAGCAATCGGATCATCAATGAGTTGCGGGGAGTTTCAAGGGTTGTCTATGACATCTCGGGCAAGCCGCCGGCTACTATTGAGTGGGAATGAGTTGAAAGAACGAGGCGCCGAGAGGCGCCCTTGTTCATTGAGGGGAAGGCGCCGCAGACATTGGAATTGGGGGCTGTCTGGATGCGGTAGTGCCGGCTGCTGTCCACGCTGCCAGATGTCCCTAGCTCGTAGCAACGCTAGTAGCCGGTGCCCCCATGGTTTTCAGGATTGAGAGCAGATCCGTACCGGTGACCTATGTGACTGCTAGCATTAACTTAGCCATGGTGCACATTCTGATGCGCGGAAGGGCAGTGCGCTACTGGTGCAGAGAAATACTCTACACGAGCATGGATCCTTAGGTGCGCGATCGCCTTATCGAAGGAATAATTTATGAGTGTCTCGAGAGACGTCATTGTCACCTTCGCCGAACCGATTCTGTACGAGGGGCGTTCCAATACCAAAGATCGGGATTTCTACGTCGACCTCGGCCTGCTAGGGATGTGTCGCGATGGATACCGCTTGATAGACCGCTTCAACCTTCCTCTCGTTTCGGATCCGCATGCTCTCGCTGATTGGTCGCGGGAGATCACCGAGGTCGAATATCTCGATCTTGTAGGCCCACCTGATATTGATTTATTACAGGCCAAACATCCCGGTTTGCGATGGATGATGGAATGGCGGAGTAAACCTGGGCGCGAGACCGATTACGGTCAGGTTGAGAGGATTTTCCATCTCATCTCGGAGTTCAAGCGAGGCAATCGCGCCTTGCGCTATCGGCTCACCATTTCCGATATGGGGTGATTGGCACGCCGCGCGAATGTTGTACGACCGGCACATGGCGGTGAAACCAACGGCGTCTGCACTCGGCAATAGAAGGGCTGCCCTCAACCCGGTTGTGGCCGGACGTATAGGAAGGGGGGGGGCCACGAAGTGACTTATGCCGCTCAGTTCGATGAGAGCCTGTGGGGTTCCGGAGAACCACATGCGAAGCACGCGGCATTTTCATTGTCTTCGGACAGGGCGAATGCAACCACACCGGCTACACTGCCCACCTACGCCCGAATGAAACTCCCCCATGTTCAGTGGAAAAGTCGCCGTGGTCACCGGCTCCACCAGCGGTATCGGTCTTGGCATTGCCACCGCGCTCGCGCGGCAGGGTGCCGACATCGTGCTGAATGGATTCGGCGATGCGCAGGAGATCGAAAGGATCCGCGCCGGGCTGGAGGCCGACTTCGGTGTGCGGATTGCCCATGATGGCGCCGACCTGTCGCGTGGCGAGGCGGTGCGGGAAATGATCGCCCACGCGGTTGCGACGATGGGGCGCATCGACATCCTGGTGAACAATGCAGGCATCCAGCACACCGCGTCGATCGAGGAGTTCCCCGTCGAGAAGTGGGATGCGATCCTCGCGCTGAATCTATCGGCAGTGTTCCATGCGACGGCGGCGGTCTTGCCCTGCATGAAGCAGCAGGGGGCCGGTCGCATCATCAATATTGCGTCGGTGCATGGACTGGTTGCGTCGGTGAACAAGGCGGCGTACGTGACGGCCAAGCATGGCGTGGTGGGATTCACCAAGGCGACGGCGCTGGAAACCGCGGGCACCGGCATCACCGCCAACGCCATCTGCCCCGGATGGGTGCGAACGGCGCTGGTCGAGCAGCAGATCACCGCATTGGCGGAGCGGGACGGAACGGATCAGGACTCGGCCGCTCGCGCGTTGCTGGCCGAGAAGCAGCCATCGCTGCAGTTCGTGACGCCCGAGCAGCTCGGGGAAATGGTGGTCTTCCTGGCTTCGGATGCGGCGGCTCAGATGACCGGCACTGCGCTTCCCATGGATGGTGGCTGGACAGCCCGCTAGTTCACTGCAGGGTTGCCGGCCAGCGGCCGGCACTACCGGGGGCGGTCGGGTAGTGCTTCTACCCGCAGTTGCACACCTAGCGCACGCGTCACCTGCAGCACCGAGTCGAAGTGGAGCGGACGCGTGCCGTTCAATTGCCTTCGCATGAACTCGGTACCCACGCCGCACGCCCTGGCGACATCGTCGATTCCATCCAGTTCCGCGACCAGCAGCAACGCGCGGGAGAAGCTGGCTTCATCGCAGCCGTTCATCCGCAGGCGCACATCAAGGAACTCCGCACGCTGCGCGGCGCGGGCTTCGGGGCCGTTGACGGCGGGGCCGCTGAAGTCGTCTGCGCTCATGGTGTGCCTCCCGTCTCAGCCATCGACGCTTTTACGATTTCGCGTCCGCAGACAATCAGGCCTTCCACCATCTGCGCGGTGATTCCGGCGTCCGGATGGGCTTCGGGTCTGGCCGCGTGCACCGCGTGCAGGGTCTCCAGGATGGAGCCCAGTGCGTGGAGACTGTGCAGGGGGACGCCGACCTCGCCTTGCCGCCTGCGCCCGGCTTCACTGGCCACGTCGGGTGACCGGCGCAGGCTGACGACGCTGTCGCAGCATGCGCTGCGAGCGCGCAGCAGCTCGGACTCTTCGAGCCGATGTTCCAGGCGTTCTATGAAGTAGGGCGGGAACTCGCTGATGCGGTCGCCGATCAAGGCGTACAGGCGCTTGGCACTGAGGGGGTAGTTGGTTTCCATCGATCGTCCTTCGCATGGCGGGTGGCCACTTGCGCGAAGGCGCAAGGTGGCGGGCGATGCGGGTTGGCATACCGGTGATGATTCCCAAAAAAGCCGGCGGATCAGGATCCCCTCGCATCGCCCACCGTCGAACCGATGGGCAATGCTGTGCATTCTCCGCCGTGCCCAGAGGGCAAAACAGAGCTAAGTAGGGAATCAATCAAACAGGATGCCAATCCCGGCTGTTGCTCTTCGGCTTCAGCACGGCCAGCTTGCGATGGGGTGGGGTAGGCGTCCATGAGAATAGTTGCGAAGTTGGGGATGGCCGTCAGAGCAGAAGCGTGACGACCAACGGTCGTCACCCACCGGGGCAGGGATCACCCACCGGTGCAGGAACCATCCACCGGGGCAGGGGATCGCTTGGTAGGGCAGGGACCACCCACCGGGGTGGGTGGTCGCCTTGACGACCAGCGGCCGTCACTACCGAAGCGGATCAGCATGCCTTTGTGGGCAACGCGATGCAGCCGTTACACCAGGCCCACGTCGATCATCTCGGGGCCGACGGCGAGGTCGGTGGCGGGTGCCCCGGTCCGCTGGATCGGCACCAGCTGCAATGTCAGTGATCCCGGCGCCGGCGGACCGTTCTGTCCAAGTTTCTTCAATGCATTGGTCAACTCGACCGAATAACAATGCCCGGGATCCATATGGCCCTGATGTGCCGCGTTGGCGAAGAAGTTGATCGCGGTGACGTAGTGCGGATCGGACGTCGGCGTGCGTGGCCCGGCACCTGGCAGATTGACGAAGACGCGCACGCACTGCAGGTTGCTGCCGACGTGCGTGCCGCGCATGACGGTGAAGACGCGCTTGCCGCTGGAAGCCGATGCCGATGGTACGTTGAGCGGAATGCTGAGGGGCCTGGACGGCGTCGCGCTGCCGATGCGTTCGGTACGCGCGCGGGGGACCACGGTGGTGGCAGCGGGGTTGAACAGGGCTTTGAAGCGGATTTCGTCTGTGCCGGTCTGCGCCAGGCTGCGCAGCGGGGCGGCGGCGGCGCGGCTGTCATCGTATTTGTAGCCCAGGTCTGCAGTGCGCCGCACCGTGTCTACCCGGACGCTGTAGGTCTGGCCATTCATGCGCAGGAAATGATTGGGAAACACCATGTCCAGCCAGAGCGGGTCGGTGGTATTGACGTGCCCCTGCAGGATCCAGTTCTCCCAGATCCGGTCGATGTTGGCATGGTGCAGGAAGAACAAGGGGTCACGCGCGGCGGCGGGGAACCCCATATAACCGTTTATCTCGTCGTGGACATAATTGTGCGGACCCGATTCCAGCTCTGAAACCGCGCCGCGGCGCCCCAGCCATACCGGTGATACGTTGTTCTGGACCTGCGGTGGCGTGACGGTTTCATCGAACGGGCGGCCCCCGGCGAAGTTTTCCAGGATCGTGGCGTTGAGCAGTCCGCTTATCTTCCCCACTCCTGTTTCGGCGGCCGGCAGGCTGGGAACCGGCTTCCTCTCCTGGCGCATATCGTCGCCAGCAAAAGGAGAAAACAGGGGATTGGGCATGCCCTGGTACATCGGATCGGTAAATGCAGGCGGGTATGCCTGCTGGGTCGACCAGTCCCAGTAGGGCAGGGCGAACCGGGTATGTCCGGTCAGCTCGATGACGGCCTGCTCGTACATGTCCAGATAAGCCCGGTGCCAAGGCAGGAAATACCAATTGCTGTGCTGGCAGTATTTGAAGTTGAAGGAGCCGCCATGGATGTCCGCGAATTTGATCCAGCTCGGCGCATTGGACTGGTCGCGAGCGCGCATCTCCCCGACAAACGTCCTGAACGCAACGAGGTCCGGGTCGTCCAGCGACATGTTCGCGATATTGCGGCGCACTCGGAGGGTCTGCTGTGCCGATGCACGTTTCGAGCCTGCCAGTCCGCCTGCCAGGATCAGCGCGGAAGCGCTTCCCACCATCATTGATCTTCGGTTCAACACATTGGTCTCCTTGGAGGGCCGTGATGGCCCTGCAAGGTCGATTCAAGGTGACGTCGGCGGTGGCATCAAGCCGGGATATGCGTCGAGCCCTGCCCCGCAGCGCATGGGAACAGGACGGGTCTGCAGTCGCTGCCTGCAGGCGACAATCTGCAAGCCGGTTAACGTCACGTACTTCGACGGCCGCCTGTTTTACCAGCGCGCTTCAAGATGCTTGAACGCGCGCGGCAGCAACACGCCATCGGCATCGAATGCGTCCACGCGGCGTCCGTCCACGTGTACCGCGCGCGGCCGCGTTCGGCTCGGCCACCACACCCGCACGGCGGTTCCTTCGCGCAGGCCTTCGCCCAGCGTCACGCTCAGCACGCCGTCGCGCTGCCGTGCGTCCAGCTTCAATGTGCCGTAGGCCGTCGGCAGGCGTTCCACCGACAGACCGTCGCCCACAAGCCAGGATGCTGGCGTGCCCGGCAGCAGGGACAGCGCGTCATCGTCCTCGCGCATCAGCATGCCGAACAAGGTGCGGCCATATTCCGCGCCGATCCACGTATGCGGCATGTCGCCGAGGTAGCGCGGGAACCGCAGCCGCGAATGCACCACTTCGGCCAGCACCTGCCATTCCAGCGGGCGGCGGTCATGCAGCAGGCCGAGCAGCAGTTCGTTGGCCGCCTCCGGTTGGCCAAGGTGCACGTAGCTGAGCACATTGCGGATTTCGTACGGTGTATAGGCATACAGCGCGCCCGGCTGTGCGCGCTTGCGGACATCGTCCAGGTAACGCGCGAACGTTGTGCGCAGGGCCGCGTCGGGCAGCACGTCCTGCGCGCCGGTCGGGTCCAGCGCGATCGAAACGCCGGTCGGATCGCCATCGCCCAGGTCGGCCGAAGACGGAATGAAATCGATGCCTTTCCAGGCCATCGTGGCGCGGATCGAAGCGGCGACGGCGTCATGCAGCAGGCGGCCCTGTGCGCGCGCCCAGAGGGCGGTTTCGCGGTCGCCCAAGGCGTCGGCCAGCCATGCGCCGTCGTGCCAGCCCTTGATGCCCCAGTAGTCATCCCAGTAGCTGTGGGTGGGTGCGGGATAGCCTTCATGGCTGATCGAAGGCGCCAGGATACCGGCGAAACGCTCCGGTGCGGGGTGATTGGCCATGTAGCCTGGCACCAGCGTGCGCTCGCGCAGTTCCTGCAGGAAACGCATCGCGGCCTTCACCTTGGGCAGGAAAGCCCGCACCGATTCCGGGCCACCATCCAGCCGTGCCACGTCAGCGACAAGGCTGATGTACTGGCCCTGGCTGTCGTACTCGATGTCCGAACCGAAGCCGGTGTTGACGCTGCCGTCGTTGTTGAGGATCGGCGAGACCAGGCCGTTGGCATGCACGCCGTGCGCGCTGTACCAGGCCAGGTAGTCGCGCGCCACCGCCGCTTCGCCCATGCGCAGCAGCACCGCCGAGGTGGCCATGCCATCGCGGATGAAGGAACGGTTGTAGTTGCGCGGGCCGGGCTGCATCGCCGGGCCGGTCTGGTTGATCAGCATGTAGGCGGCCTGTGCGCGCAGCATGTCCACCAGTGAGTTGTCCGGCAGCCGCAGGCCGACCTGGCCCAGCCGCGCCTGCCAGTCGGCGGAGGCGCGTGCGGCCAGTGCATCGAATTGCGCGTCGGCGTCAGCAGGGGCGTCGGGCAGCACCAGCGGCGGCGCCTGCGGCAGGCTGCCATCGGCCGCCGCTGGCGCGGTACCCAGCGGGAAGGCGACCACGACGGCGCGGGATTCACCCGGCTGCAGCGCCATGCGATAGGCGAGGGCGGCCGCGGCCAGTCCGTCGGCATCTTCCGCACGCTGCGCGTGGGGCAACTGGCCGCTGGCAATGGCGGCGCTGATTTCACTGCTGCCCTCCATGCCGAACGGTGCGGCGCCCGCGGCGTCCACCGGCGTCAGCGACTGCAGCAGGCGGCGACCATTGACGCTGATCGTGCGGCCTTCGATTGCCACCTCGCGGATCGGTGACAGGCCGCCGTTCTGCCACGGTGGGTTCATCTGCATCGGGCGCACGGCCAGTGTCAGCGTGCCGCTGATCGCCGTCGTGCCGGTGTTGTGCAGGCGATGACGCAGCAGCGTCACCGGTTGCCCGCCCAGTTCAATGGCGAACGCCTCGCTGTGCAGGTCCAGCCCTGGCTGCGGTGACCACGCTGCCGATGGCATCGGCTTCCAGCCATCGCGCAGTGCATGCCGCAGCGGGTGCCCGGCGGCGCCTGCGGCGTGGCCGTCGGCATTGCGCCAGATCGGTTGCACCAGCGGGGCGCCCTTGAAGGCTTCGATGTTGCCGTACTCGTCGAAGATCGATTTCTGCACGCCGGCATGCACGCCCACGGCGGTCCAGTAGGTCTGCTGCATCTGCAGCGATGCCGGTGCCAACGCACGCTGCGCGCCACTGGCGGCCACCTGGTAGCGCTTCATCGGGGTCATTACCGCGGCAGGTCCCAGCAGGCGGATCCGCCGGATCGACGGCGCGCTACCCTCCACCCGCAGGCGCAGGCCATGTGCGCTGACGGCGGCAGTGCCGGCCAGCCAACTCTGCTGGCGGCTGCCTGCCTGCGGGTCACGCGCCAGCACGGTCCATCTGCCGTTCGCGTCCCGCACCTCAAGCTGCGCAGCGCCATGTGCGCCTTCCGCCCAGTCCACCACCAGGCCGGTCGTGGCCAGGGCGCGGGGCAGGGCGACATCCAGCACATGCGTGCCATCGGCTGCAGCGGGAACCCCTACCGTGCGGCCGCCCTGCCACAGCGCGGCGGCCGGCTCGGCGCCCAGCTGGGCCAGACGCGCGCTGCTGCGCGTATCAAGCGGTTCCATTTCAAGGATCGACACGCCCCAGTCCGAGGTACGTTCGGGGCTTGCCACGCGCAGATAGCGGGCCTGGCGCGGGGCGAAGAACAGGGTTTCGACGCCGCCCAGCGAATCGCCCATGGTGTAAGCCAGGTCCCACTGCTTGCCATCCAGCGAGGTCTGCAGGGTGTAGCCCTCCGGATTGGAGACGTCCCAGGTGATGCGAACGCCGCCGAGCAGCGCCGGCTGGCCGACATCGACCTGGAACCAGTGGCCGGGGCTGAAGGCGCCACCGGTCACCGTCCTGGGATCGTTGTCGATCAGGTGGCCGATGGCCATCGCCGCTACCTGCTGCGATGAACTGCTGGCCTGCCACTGGCTGCGTGGCGCCAGTTCCTGCGCGCTGCAGATCCCGGCCCAGGCAAGGGTCGGCAGCAACAGCAGGCGCGCCATGCCCGCCGTCGCGCCGCGGATCGTCTTCCCGTTACCGGCTTGCAGCACCATCTCTCCACTCCTCTACGCGTTGGTAACCCCACGCTGGGGTGAGCAGACGCTAACAGGCACTGGAAGCGCTTACACGACGCGCTGCGGTACGCCGCCGGCGCCGCCTCAGGCCTGTCCGGGCGTCAGGCCGGGATGGGTTGGGGGGGCGCGGGAACGGCGTCGAAAGGACGAGGAAAGGCGATTGCGCGGATCACTGGCTGAACGCGCCAGATTGCGCCAGATTCCCAAGCGTGCGTGCAAGCGATTCCTGGTAGCCGGCATTCCGCCGACACCGCATCCTGCGCGGGCTCGGTCGTCCATCTTGCGGTTGAAGTCGGGCCATAGCCCGCACCTCTCGACGATCCTGAGCCTTGTGTGGCGTAAATGGCTTGTCGGTGAGCCGGCCCATCGGGCCGGGAGCGACCTGCGATGTCGCCCTGAGGCTGTTTCTACATCCGCTTTTCCCGCTTCTGGGATAGTTCGGATTCAGACCAGTCCTATGGCGGATTCCTCATGAACCAGGTGCCGATCGTCCACGCAACGGAGATGTTGGCCCGCGCGTTCGGGGTCGTCGCAGCGAGCGTACGACGGCAGTCCAATGAGAATGACGGCGTGACGGCGAGGTTCGACGTCGTCGATGACGCCGGCCGACAGTGGCGGCTGGACGCAGCGCCCCTGCGCCGTCAGGCGGGCCACCACGCGCGGCCCCCTGGCGCGACCCGCTGGGGTCGGCATTGGGTGCTGAGGGAAGTATTTGCCGCGCCGGACGGACCGGGCGATGCAATGCCGCCGCAACCGCTTCTGGTCGAACCGGCACCGCCCTGCATACCCGATGCCTGGGAGTGCGCCGACGGGCGCGCGCTGGAACGGGTGGGCAGCTGGCTCGCGCAGCCGGCTGGCCTGCCGACGGCAACGGACATCCTGGGACAGGCGTTCGTCGATATGTGGCTCGGCAACCGCCAGCACATCGCGACCATGCACGCGCGTGCCGAAGCGCTTCACGATGCGTTGGCCCGGCATGCGTCGGCATTGGAACAAGCCCCGCCAAGCGGTGCCGCATCGCCGGTATGCAACGAAGCCTACCGCCACCAGCGCGTGCTGCGGCATCTGGTGGAAACCCAGCAGCTGCTGCTGGGCCCGCAGGCGTCAGGGCATCCGGTCGGCGTGCGTCGCGACGCGCTGCGGCGCCTGAACGCCCTGCTGGAAACCGAGCGGACCCGGAGCGTGCAGGGCGATACGTTATGGTGGGCCGGAGCGGGCTGATCCCACCGCGGCGGCCGTCTATTCGCCCGGCTTGGCGGCCGCGCTGGCGGCTTCGCTCTTCGCCCGGCGTGCCAGCACCGCCTCGCGGTGTGCGATGTAGGCATTGGAACCGAGGATGATCAGCGCGCCGATCACGGTCCAGCGATCCAGCACCTCGTCGAACAACAGCCAGGCCATGACGCTGACCAGGGGCAACTGCATGAAGCTGATCGGGGTCAATGCGGACACCTCCCCCAGGCGCAGGGCGCGGGTCCACAGCAGCTGGCCAAGCGTGCCCAGCACCCCCGTGAGCGCCAGCCACAGCCAGGCGATGCCGCTGGGCCATTGCCAGACAAACAGCGCCGGTATCAACGACAGTGGCACCCAGAACACATAGGTGTAGAACACCACGGTATCGGCGCTGTCCACGCGGGTGAGCTGTTTGATCTGGATGGCGACCACCGAGCTCAGCACGGCCGCGGCCACTGCCACCAGGCTGCCCGCGCTGAAGCTGCCGGTGCCCGGCCGCACGATCACCAGCACACCGATGAAGCCGATGATCACCGCGGCCCAGCGCCGCACGCGCACCGTCTCGCCCAGCCACAGCACCGCGGCGATGGTGACGAACAATGGCGTGGAGTAGGACAGCGATACCGCCTGCGCCATCGGCAGATGACCCAGCGCCCAGAAGGCGCACAGCATCGAGGCCAGGCCGATCGCACTGCGCATGAAGTAGCGCGGAAGCTGCTGGGTTTTCAGCGGAGCGCGGCCGGGGCGAAGCAGCATTGGCAGCAACGCCAGCAGGCCGAACGCGTTGCGGAAGAAGGCCACTTCCTGGGTGGGCACGTAGGCGGTGGCATAGCGGATGGCCAGGGCCATGAAGCCGAACGACAGC
Organism: Stenotrophomonas chelatiphaga; assembly: GCF_032054965.1. NCBI lineage: Bacteria > Pseudomonadati > Pseudomonadota > Gammaproteobacteria > Lysobacterales > Lysobacteraceae > Stenotrophomonas > Stenotrophomonas chelatiphaga. Next base: position 250,106 of record NZ_DAMBRS010000001.1, read on the forward strand.
GTACTGCCCAGCATCAACCAGGCCGCGCGTATCGGCGGCGCACGGGTACTCGAAAGGGAGGGGGTCACCACTGCGCGCCGATCAGCCTCGGTTCCGGTTCAATGGCAACCGCGAAGGTTTCCAGCACCGAAGCGGAGATGCGCCTGGCCAGGGCGAGCAGCTCTGCGCCGCTGGCGTTGCCGTGGTTGACCAGCACCAGCGCATGGCTGGGCGCCACCCCGGCATCGCCTTCGCGGAATCCCTTCCAGCCGCAGTGCTCGATCATCCAGGCGGCCGATACCTTGCGCTGGTCCTCGCGTTCTGCCGGATACACCGGCAGTTCCGGGAAGGACTGCAGCAGCACCTCCACCTGGTCCACGCCAAGGATCGGATTCTTGAAGAAGCTGCCCGCATTGCCCAGTACGTCCGGGTCCGGCAGCTTGCGGCGGCGGATCGCGATCACCGCGTTGGCCACGTCCACCGCACTGGGCGTATCGATGCCCTGCGCCTGCAGTTCTTCGGCGATGCCGGCGTAGTCCATGCGCAGTGCGTGCAGCAGCGGCAGGCGCAGCTCCACGGCGATGATCAGGTAGCGCTCCGGCTGCTGCTTGAACACGCTGTCGCGGTAGCCGAACGCACACTGTTCGGTGTCCAGCCGCACCCACTCGCCGGCGTCGCGGTCCCAGGCTTCGACGGTCTGGATGAACTCACCGACCTGGACGCCGTAGGCGCCGATGTTCTGGATCGGCGATGCGCCCACGGTGCCGGGAATCAGCGCCAGGTTTTCCAGTCCGGACAGCCCGTGCTGCAGCGACCAGAGCACCAGCTTGTGCCAGTTCACCCCGGCCGCGGCGCGCACCACGGTGTAGTCGGCGCGGTGTTCCAGGATGTCGATGCCCTGGTTGGCGAACACCAGCACGGTGCCCTGCACGTCACCGGCCAGCAGCACGTTGCTGCCACTGCCCAGCACCAGCAAGGGGCCGTCGGCCACGCTCGGCAGGGCCAGGGCCTCGGGTAGGGTGGCGGAGTCCTGGATTTCCAGCAGCTGCGCGGCCTGCGCCTGCACATGGAAGGTGTTGAGCGCCAGCAGGGAGGCGTTTTCGGTGAGGGTCCAGCCGTTGGTCATCACAGGCCTCCCACCGCACCGCGACTGGGTGCTTCGCGGCGGCGACGGATCGCTTCGACGCATTCGGAAACCAGTGCCGGGCCGCGGAACACCAGCCCGCTGTAGAGTTGCACCAGCGCGGCACCGGCGGCCATCTTGGCCACTGCATCGGCGCCGGAGCTGATTCCGCCCACGCCCACCAGCGGCATGCTTTCCGGCAGCCGCGCGCGCAGGCGGCGCAGCACCAGCGTGGACTGGTCCAGCAGCGGCGCACCGGACAGGCCGCCGGCCTCGTTGGCGCGCGCATCGCCGGCAATGCGGCTGCGATCGATGGTGGTATTGGTGGCGATCACCCCGTCCACCTGCAGTTCGGCCAGCACGCGCGCTGCCGCATCGATATCGCGCTCATTGAGATCCGGCGCCACCTTGACCAGCATCGGCACGCGCTTGCCGTGCACGCTGGCCAGCTGTTCCTGGCGCTCGCGCAGGCCGGCAACCAGCTGGCGCAGGGCATTTTCTTCCTGCAGTTCGCGCAGGCCGGCGGTGTTGGGCGAAGAGATGTTGACGGTGATGTAGTCCGCCAGCGGGTAGACCTTGTCCAGGCAGGCGATGTAATCGTCCAGTGCCTGCTCGTTGGGGGTGTCCTTGTTCTTGCCGATGTTGATGCCCAGCAGCCCGCGGCGGTCGCGTGCGGCTTCCACGTTGCGCACCAGTGCGTCCACGCCGGCGTTGTTGAAGCCCATGCGGTTGATGATGGCGCCGTGGTCCGGCAGCCGGAACAGCCGCGGCCTGGGGTTGCCCGCCTGCGGGCGCGGGGTGATGGTGCCGATCTCCACCGACCCGAACCCCAGCGCGAACAGGGCGTCGATGTGCGCCCCGTTCTTGTCCAGCCCCGCAGCCAGGCCGACCGGGTTGGGGAAGGTCAGGCCGAAGGCGGGCGTGGGCAACGGCGCGATGCGCGGCGCCACCAGCGGCGTAGTGCCGAAGCGGTAGGCGGTGTCCAGCGCGGCCAGGCCCAGGCCATGGGCGCGCTCGGCATCGAGGGAGAACAGGAAGGGGCGTGCAAGCGAGTACATGGGCAGATCAGTCCAGCGTGCCGAGGAAGGCACGGGTTTGGTATTCAAAAGCGACCTTGCCGTCGACGGCATGCTGGTCGAACAAGGTGCGCAGCGCGGCAAGCATCGATTCGTGATTCGGCTGGCCGGCAGTGGGGGCGTAGGACGAAGAGAGCAGGCGACCCTTCAGGGCATCCAAGTCCAGCATCTGCACGTTGGGGAAATAGCCGATGGCCTGCAGGCCGCCGGCGAACCAGTCACGCATCTGCTCGTCGGTCTGGTAACGCTCGGCCACCGCGCTGTAGTCGGTGCCGAACTCCAGCAGCAGCTGTTCGTAGCCGCGCAGGAACGCGGACGCATCCAGCAGCCGCGAGTTCCAGAACACCAGCACCCGTCCGCCCGGGGCCAGGATGCGTTTCCACTCCCGGCGCACGGCGTGCGTGTCGAACCAGTGGAAGGCCTGCGCGGCGCTGACCAATCCGATGCTGGCATCGGCCAGGCCGGTGGCCTCGGCGGTGCCATCGGCGGCGCGGAAGCGGGGGTACTCCGTGCCCAGCCAGTGTTCGGCTGCCGCGCGCATGGCCGCATTGGGTTCCACCGCGATAAGCGGATGGCCGGCGGCCAGCAGGATCTGGCTGGAAATGCCGGTGCCGGCCCCGATGTCGGCGACCAGCGCCTCGCGCGGCACGCCCTGTTCGTCATGCAGCCAGCGCAGCAGGGCCGGCGGATAACCCGGGCGGAAGCGCACGTAGTCTTCAACGCGGTTGGAAAAACGGGATGCCGATTCAGGAGTGCTCATGCCCACCTCATGATGAAACGTGGGCCAGCCAGGCCAGGCCACCGAAGAAGGCAAGGAAGGCGCCGATGGCCAGCACCGCGCCCAGCACCATCAGCCAGCCGAGGATCAGGCCCCCGATGGCCAGCCCGTCGCCGTCGAGCTCGTGCGGGCGGCGGCGGATGTCGGCGCGGGCCATGTGCCCGGTGATGATCGCCCCGATGCTGGCGATGAAGGGCAGCACGGTCCAGCTGCAGATCCCCAGGACCAGGCTGGCGACGGCCAGTCCACTGGTATGACGGTTAGGCACGCTCATGCGGGTCCTCCCTAAAGACCCGGTCATGATAGAGGTTGCGCCTCGATTAGCCCATCAATACCTGACCACCGTCCACATTGAGCACGTGCCCGGTGATCCATCCGGCCAGCGGCGAGCACAGGAACAGGGCGGCATGGGCGATCTCTTCGGGCCGGCCGAAGCGGCCGAACGGAATCTTCGCCAGGGTGCCGTGGTACAGCGCCGGATCGTCCACGCGGCGGCGGTCCCACAGGCCGTCTTCGAATTCGATCGAGCCCGGCGCGATGGCGTTGACCCGGATCCGGTACTGCGCCAGCGCCAGCGCCTGGCTGGTGGTGTAGTGGGACAGCGCGGCCTTGGCCGCGGCGTAGGGCGCAGCGCCCGGACGCGGTTGCTGGGCGGCGATCGAAGACAGGTTGAGGATGCAGGCATCGGTGGACGCCCGCAGCCAGGGCAGGGCCAGCCGCGAAGCGCGCACCGCTGCCATCAGGTCGACCTGCAGGCTGGCGGCCCAGCCGTCTTCGTCGTCGGCCATGCCGTAGCCGGTCGCATTGTTGACCAGCACATCGATGCCGCCCAGCGCTTCGGCAGCGTTTTCCAGCCATCCGCCGATCTGCTCCAGACGGGAGAGATCGGCGGCGTGGGTATGCAGCGGGGTGCCCTGGTCCTGGGCATCACGTGCCAGGGCGGCGAGGCCCTGCTGGCCGCGCGCGCAGACCGACACCGACGCACCCGCGCCGGCGAAGGCCAGCGCGATGCAGCGCCCGATGCCCTTGCTGCCACCGGCAATGACGACCCGGCGGCCAGCCAGCGTTGCGCCGTGCCCGGCGGCAGTGCGGCCCGTATCCATCACAGGTCGAACTTGATGCCCTGGGCCAGCGGCAGCGAATCCGAATAGTTGATGGTGTTGGTCTGCCGGCGCATGTAGACCTTCCAGGCATCGGAGCCGGATTCGCGGCCGCCGCCGGTGTCCTTCTCACCACCGAAGGCGCCGCCGATCTCCGCACCGGACGTGCCGATGTTGACGTTGGCGATGCCGCAGTCCGAACCGGCCGCCGACAGGAAGCGCTCGGCGGTCTTCAGGTTGGTGGTGAAGATCGAGGAGGACAGGCCCTGCGGCACGCCGTTCTGCATGTCGATGGCTTCTTCCAGCGTGCTGTACTTCATCACGTACAGGATCGGGGCGAAGGTCTCATGCTGGACGACCTCGTCGCTGTTCTTCAGGCCGGTGACGATGGCCGGCAGCACGAAGTTGCCGGGGCGGTCGATGCGCGTGCCGCCGGTTTCGATGGTGCCGCCGCTGGCCTTGGCCTTTTCAATGGAGGCCAGGAACTGCTGCACGGCGCCGTCGCTGTTGAGCGGGCCCATCAGGTTGGCCGGGTCGGTCGGATCACCGATCTTGCCTTCCACCTGCTTGTACGCCTTGACCAGCGTGGCCAGCACGTCGTCATGGATGGATTCGTGCACGATCAGGCGGCGGGTGGTGGTGCAGCGCTGGCCGGCGGTGCCGACCGCACCGAACACGATGCCGGGAATGGCCAGCTTCAGATCGGCGGTTTCGTCGAGGATGATCGCGTTGTTGCCGCCCAGTTCCAGCAGGCAGCGGCCAAGGCGGTGCGCGACCTTCTCGGCGACCGTGCGGCCGACCTGGGTCGAACCGGTGAAGCTGATCAGCGGCACGCGCTTGTCGGCCACCATCTTTTCCGACAGCGCGGTGCCGGCGTCGTTGATCAGGAAGAACAGGTCCGGGAAGCCGGCATCGCGCAGCGCTTCATTGCAGACGCGCATGGAGGCGATCGCGGTCAGCGGGGTCTTGTTGGACGGCTTCCACAGGCAGATGTCGCCGCAGACGGTAGCCAGGAACGCATTCCACGCCCAAACCGCGACCGGGAAATTGAACGCGCTGATGATGCCGACCAGGCCGAGCGGCTGGTACTGCTCGTACATGCGGTGGCCGGGGCGCTCGGAATGCATGGTGTAGCCGTACAGCATGCGGCTCTGGCCGACCGCGAAGTCGGCGATGTCGATCATCTCCTGCACTTCACCGTCGCCTTCCGGCTTGCTCTTGCCCATTTCCAGGGCAACCAGCGAACCCAGCGCATCCTTGTTGGCGCGCAGGGCTTCGCCGCACAGGCGCACCGCTTCGCCACGGCGCGGAGCCGGGGTGGTGCGCCAGGTCTTGAAGGCTTCCTGCGCCCGCGCGATCACGGTTTCGTATTCGTCGGCGGTGGTGGCGCGGACCTGGGCGATGGCTTCACCGGTGGTCGGGTTGACCGGGGTGATCAGCTCGCCGCCGGTGGCGGTGGACCACTCGCCGTTGCCCAGATAGGTACCGGCGTTGATCGCATCCAGGCCCAAGGCCTTGAGCAGCTTGGCAGACATGCAGACTCCCTCTTTTCGCGTTGTATTGGGGCAGCCGCAGGCCCTGGGGGCAGCGGCGCACTGAGCCGGAGATGGTAGCAGAGGGCCCGGCGGGGCCATGGTGCGGTGCGGTGGGGCGGACGTTACAGGTAGCGCCGACCCGTGCTCGGCGGGGGCGGTGGGACGCAGAGGCGTGACGGCCCCCGCCCCCGGTAGTGACGGCCGCTGGCCGTCTGCTTCTGCTCGTGGTGGCGGACGACCTTAGGTCGTCACGCTCCTTGCCTGGACCAGTCCGGCTGATCCCGGTGCCAGCGCCACGCGCTTTCAATGATCGGCCCCAGTTCGGTCCAGCGCGGTACCCAGCCCAGTTGCGCCCGCGCCTTCGCGCTGGATGCCACCAGGCTTGCCGGGTCGCCGTCCCGGCGCGGCGCCACCTCGAACGGCACCGGCTTGCCGGACACCTCGGCCGCAGTCGCTATGACCTCCCGCACCGAGAAGCCCTGGCCGTTACCCAGGTTGAAGGCATGCGCGCCGAGTTGGCTTTCCATGAAATCCAGCGCAAGCGCGTGCGCCTGGGCGAGGTCCTGCACATGCACGTAGTCCCGTACGCAGGTGCCATCCGGTGTCGGGTAATCGTCGCCGAACACTTTCAGCGCCGGACCGTCGCCCAGCGCGGCCTTCAGCACATTCGGTATCAGGTGGGTCTCGCACAGGTGGGCCTCGCCGATACCCTGATCGGGCAGGGCACCTGCAGCGTTGAAGTAGCGCAGCGTCACCGAACGCAGGCCGTAGGCGTGGGCGGCGTCGGCCAGGACGCGTTCGGCCATCAGCTTGCTGGCGCCGTAGGGGTTGATCGGGGCCTTGGGGTGCTCTTCGTCGATGAGGTCTGCCACCGGGTTGCCGAACACCGCTGCCGTCGAGGAAAACACGATGCGGCCCACGTCATGACGACGCATCGCCTCAAGCAGGTTCAGCGTGCCGGCCACGTTGTTCAGGTAATACGCGTAGGGCTGGGTGACCGACTCCCCCACCAGCGAGCGCGCGCAGAAGTGCATCACGGCGTCGAAGTGTCCACCTGCCAGGGCCCGGTCCAGCGACGCCGGGTCCAGCAGATCGGCGTGGATGAAGTCGCCCCAGCGCACTGCGCCGCGATGACCGGTGGAGAGGTTGTCCAGCACGGTGACCCGATGGCCCTGATCATGCAGCCAATGCGACATGTGGCTGCCGATGTAGCCGGCGCCGCCGCAGATGAGGATGTTCTTCATTGATGTCTCGTAAGGCGTGGGGAGTTTTCATATTTTTCCGCTGGCACCAGCGCCCTGTGTGGGGAATGCTGGCAGCGATCTTCAATATGCGAGCCCAGTGAAGGATAGTGGATCCGCGCACGTCAAATTATTGGCACTTTTGGCCCGAAATAGGGTGGGCTGTGAAGCAGTTCACGTTTTAGCAGTACTGGGGCAGGGGCAATCTCTGGTACATTTGCGTCATAAATCAATACGTTTCTTCCATTGTAGTTTTTATGGTTGCGCTGCCAGGGGAGGTCAGTGCACGAGCGAGAAGGTGCCGGAAGATGCGTAATCCAGGAGAAGTTGAGGTGCTACAGGGATCTGTAGGCGGCCTTCCAGAATCGCAGGCAGCAGGCCGTGGTCGTCGTGTTGAAGCGCGGGCCGCGCTGGAGTTGGGGCTTCGGCTCGCTGACCTTCTGGTCATACCCGCTGCCGCAATCGTGAGTCATCTGGTTCGCAACGGCGTCATGGCCCCGTCGCAGCCGCAGCGGATCGTATTCGGCGCACTGCTGCTCAGCACGGTGATCTGCTTCGGTATCGCCCCGGTGTATCGCAACTGGCGCGCACGTGGCCTGCTGGCCGATCTGTGGGTGGTGCTGCTCGCCTGGACGGCCTCGTTCGGCCTGTTCTCCACCTACGCGGTGCTGGCGGACATGGCCGATGCCGTGCCGACGTTCTGGCTGGTCGGCTGGTATGCCCTGGGACTGCTGGGCATGACGGCCACGCGGGTCAGCCTGCGCGTGCAGCTGCATCGCCTGCGCTCGAAGGGACTGGATTGCCAGCGCGTCATCCTGGTGGGCCTGCGCGCACCCTCGCTGAAGCTGCACCGCCTGCTGCGCGGCAAGCCGGAGCTGGGCAAGGAAGTGATCGGATATTTCTCCAGTCCCGGCGACATCGCGCGACCACGTCGCGAGGACGGTCCGCGCTGCCTTGGCACCATTGATGACCTTCCGCAGTACATGGACCTGCACCGCGGCGAATTCGACCAGCTGTGGGTGTCGCTGCAGATGGGTAGCGGCCCGCAGATCAAGCAGATGTTGAAGCGCATCGAGCGCTATCCGGTGCCGGTCCGCATCATCCCGGACATCAGCGGCTACGGCACGCTCAATCCGGGCGTGCATCTGGTCGGCAACGTGCCGATGATCGGGGTGCGGCAAGGCTTGCCGGACCAGCATTTCAGGTTGGTGAAGCGCATCGAGGACTTGATTGTCGCCAGCGCGGCCCTGGTGCTGCTGGCGCCGCTGTTGGCCGTGTTGGCCGCGGGCGTCAAGATCAGCTCGCCGGGGCCGGTCTTCTTCAGGCAGCGCCGCCATGGCCTGGGCGGTAAAGAATTCTCGATGCTCAAGTTCCGTTCCATGCGGGTGCATGCCGAGACGCCGGACAAGATCACCCAGGCGACCCGCAACGATCCCCGGATCACCCGCTTTGGTGCTTTCCTGCGCCGGTCGAGCCTGGATGAGTTGCCGCAGTTCCTGAACGTACTGGGCGGCAGCATGTCGGTGGTGGGTCCACGACCGCATGCGATCCAGCACAACAACCACTATGAAAAGCTGATCGAGCGCTACATGCATCGGCACTACGTCAAGCCCGGCATTACGGGATGGGCGCAGGTGCATGGATTGCGTGGCGAGACGCCGGAGCTGCGATCGATGAAAAAGCGCGTTCAGTACGATATCGACTACATCCGTCGTTGGAGTCCGACGCTGGATGTGCGGATCATCGCGCTGACGGCGTTCAAGGTGTTGGGGCAGAAGTCGGCTTACTGATGCAGCACGGATGCTCGCTGCGCTACCCTGTGCGCTGATGGCGACAGGAACGTGTTGTGTTCAAGAATATTCTTTTCGTATGCGTGGGAAACATCTGCCGCAGCCCCTCCGCGGAGTTCATGCTGCGCGAACTGGTTGCCGGTAAAGGCATCCAGGTGTCTTCGGCGGGGCTGGGTGCACTGGTCGACCACGGTGTGGACCCCACCGCGCAGGCACTGCTGCTTGAGCATGGGCTGGATGGCAGCAGCCATCGGGGGCGGCAGATCAGCGGCAGCATCCTCGGCCAGGCCGACCTGGTGCTGACGATGGAACGCAAGCACGTGCGGCGCATCACCGAGATCGCACCGGAAGCTTCTGGCAAGACGTTCCTGTTGGGCAAGTGGCAGCAGGACCGTGAGATTCCCGATCCCTACCGCCAGCAGCGCGCGGCCTTCGAACACGTTTACGGTCTGATGGCTGAAGGCGTGCAGAGTTGGGTCAAGTACCTGTAAGCCCGGTGCGAAGTGTCGGTGCCGAGCGGGTCGGCACCGTGGTGGTCAGTCGCTGATCGACTTCAGGTTGTCATAGAAAAAGCGCTCATCGCGCTCGCCGGTGACGTTGTACAGCGAGTACTTGCGCTGCAGCATCGCGCCGCCATCGCGGATCAGCGGATTCCAGTTGATCGCCGCGCGGGCGCGGGTGGAGCGGGGCAGGATGTTGTCGAACGGGATGCTGAAATACAGGCCTTTGTCAAAGCTGCCTTCGCCGAAGTCCGCCGCCGATACATCGGTCTTGGTGGCATAGGCGCCCATTGTCACGCCGTTGTCGAAGACACGCGCGATGTTCACGGTGGCGCCGTAGTCGCCGGCCAGATAGCGGCCCACCGACATCGAGCCGACGATGCGTTCGCGTGCATCGAAGGCGTAGTACAGCGTGGCATGGCCCGTGGTCATGCGGTAGTCGCGCAGGCCCCAGTGCTGGTCGAAGTCGCGTTGCTGCACGCGGTTGATGTTGACACCGACGGCCCACGGCTGGTCCATGGGGCGATACAGCAGTTCACCGCCTACGCCGGCGTACATCCATTCCAGGTAGCCGGCGTAGGCCATGCCGTAGACATCACGTCCGAAGCGATGGGCAACGTTGAGCTGAAGGTTGGGCAGGGTGACATCATTGTCGACCATGTAGCGGCGCAGGTCGGTGCGCACGCGCGGCAGGCGGCTGGGCGCGTTGTACTTGAACTTGTCATAGTTGTTCAGCAGGTCGGCGCTGACCGTGCCGGTCAGCCACATGTCGGGCCGGAAGAAGAGGCTGCCGGAGTAGTTGGCCGAGACCTGGTACAGGATGAAGCCGTCCGGACCGCCGAGGTTCTGTCGGTAACCCAGGCTGAAGCCGCCGCCAAATGGTTGGTTCGGCGCACGGTAAAGCACCTCGCGCGCGACCTCGGCGGGAGCCTGCAGATCGGTGCTGCGACGAAGGACATCGTCACTGACCGTGCCGTCAAGGTTGCCGAGCAGGGCATCGCGCTTTACCGACATGTCCACGATCGGCATGCCCAGGCGCGTGGTGCGCAGGGTGTACCAGTCGTAATCGTCTCCCGTCGTGCTGGACAGGATCCGTCCCGCGCGTCCAAGGCCCTTGGCAGGGCTGAAATAGCGTACCTGGTAGCCGTCGACAAACAGTTCACCCTCGCGGCGGGAAATCTCGTCCACGCGGAAGCCGGCGTTGTTGCGGAGCTGCGATGCGATGGCTGCCCAGTCCGTCTCCCCCTGGTCCAGCGCGTCGGTTTCAACCGGCGCGGGGACCGCACCGCCGGGAGAAGTGGCGTCTGTGATCTGGGCGCTCTGGGCGGTGGCGGGGGCCGGGTTGACTGGCGGTGGATCGAACGGTTTGGGCGCCGTCGTGGCGCCGCCGGGATTGCCGCGCAGGGTCAGCGAGAACATCGCCGCGTCGCCGCGCTCCCACGCCGCCGTCAACTCGACATTGCGGTTGGGAACGTAAACGAGGCCGACATTGATCGGCGTGCGCTGGGTCAGGTTGTTGTTGCGCGGTTCCCGTTTGTAGTCGTTGCCGTCGTATTCCACTTTCACCAGCAACGCATCCCAGGGCGTCTGGTAGGTAAGACCACCAAAAATACCGACCGGGCCGCGGAACATGTTGCTGACGCCGAATTTACCGGCTTGGGCAATGGCGCTGGTGGCGATCGGACGACGGTCCTTGAACCGGTCATCGATGATGCCCAGCGGATTGGAAAAATCGCCTCGATTGCCGAGATAGCCGGTGGCAAGGCCGAGGGAGGCGTCGATCGGACCGAAGTTCTTGCTGGCCACCAGGTATTCACTGGAGAAGAAGCCGGTGCCGCCGATGTCGCGTACACCGAACGACACGTCCGGCATCCAGCGCGATTCCTGCCACAGGCGCAGCTTGAAATCGATCGACTTGTCCTTGTAGTTCTGGTCGCCACTGATGCTGTTGGAGCCGTAGCGGATGTTGGACACGTTGATGTAACGGAACGTGCCTTCGAACCAGGTGAACGGCTGCAACGTGACGTTGTAGCGGCTGTAGGGGGAATTGTGCGACGCGGTGAAGGCGATGTCGCCCGCTGTGTTCATGCGTGCGGTCGGGGTCTGCAGCAGCCCGCTGCCACCCCATTCGCTCGCCGTGACCGGCGGTGCCTGCTGCGCATGCAGCGCCGTGGACAGGCACATTGCAAGCATGCTCACGGTGAGCGTGACACGGCGTCGGGAGGCCAAGGGTTTTGCGGAAACGGTCATCAAGGATCGACAGGTTGCGTGGCGACGAACGAAGCGAAATCTTCGTTGAAGGAGGCATCAATGCGCTTCAGCGCGGATTCCCGGATCGGCACGTAGATCGTGCCGCCGGCAGCCACGGGCTGTGGATCGGCGCGGTTCCACGCGGCGACACCCAGCGCCTGAACGAGCCCGTCGGGCTGCACCACGTACAGCGTGTCGGGATCGGCGGCGTTGGATACCGCGCAGCGGGCCAGATAGGCCTTCGCATCCTGCAACGGCTGATGCGGCAGCTCGCAGGGCCGGGTCACGGCGCCGATGACGTGCACGGTCTGCGGGCGCAGCGGGATCATGATTTTGTCCCCCTGCCTGGCGATGGGATTATTGAGCGGCTGGACCTGCATCAGTCGGCGATCGAGCACCAGGCGCACGCGACCCGTTGCGGGATGCGCATCGAGCCAGTCGTGCAGCAGGTCGCCTGCCGCCCGTACATCGAGGTTTTCATGCTGCGGCAGCTGCTCCAGCGTATGCAGCAGGCCGGCACGCTGGCGCACCTGGTCCTGCCGTTCGTGCTCGCGCTGCAGGCTTCCGCCGAGCAGGTAGGCCGCTGCGTCCGGGCGCACGGCGTTGAGCACATCGGAAATGCGTCCACCGGGCTGCACCTGGACGACGCCGGGCTCCGCGACTGCTCCCTGCACGCTTACCTCTGACATCCCGGCTGCCGGGGGGGCGGCCAGCACGGGCCAAGCGCAGGCCAGGAGGGCGACCATTGCCGCACTGCGAAACATCATCATTCAGTCCTGCGCCGGGCGATAGGGTTTGAGCTGGGTCAGTTCAACCGCGTAGCCTGGTGCCAGGTGCTGGCGGCTCTTCCAGATGAAACCGGTCGATGCATCGGCCCAATACAGGTTGGTGGCACTGATGCCGCCCCCCTCCAGGCGTTCCTCGAAGCGCACCAGCTGCATTTGCCTGCCGAGGATGTCGACCTTGTCCGTGCCATGCCGCACGAGCGTTCCGGTAACCGGCACCGACACCGCATACGCCGGCGTGGCGTCGTACTGGCGCTGCACCTGCACCGGTGCGATGATCGCAGCGAGGTCGTGGAATGGCGAATCGCCAACGATGCGGGTGGTGATCTGTCGACCATTCCCGTTCGTGCCGGTAACCAGGCCGTCGCGGTCCAGGTGGAAGACCGCTTCCTTCCCCGCGTACCAGGCCTGCTGCCCGTCGTCGACATAGCCGAGCACCATGACCGCGCTCATGTCCGGGGCGCTCAGCTGGATCTGCGGGTAGCGGTTGGCGGCGACCTGTGTAGGTGTGGCTCGAACGTCGCGCTTGAAGAGCAGCCGGAAGGAATCGCTGGTAGAGCGACTGGCCGATGTACAGGCGGCCAGCGCGAGAAGCAGCGCAGATCCGGCGACGAGCGGCCGCATCGAGCGCCAGCTGCGGTAGACAGCACACTGCGAGGCCTTACGGGCCATCATGTCAGTTGCTTCCGACTTCGTTTTCCGTCCGCGCGGCGGTGTACAGGATACTGGTGAACGGCAGCAGTTGGTTGACGAAGCGGTTCCAGCGGGTCACGCCGGCTGCGCCGATGAATACGACGTCGCCAGGCTGCAGCATGAACTGGCTGCCCACGGCAAAGGCCGTCGGCGAACGTGCCTCGAGCTGGTAGACCATCGATGGTTCGGCGATCAGGTCGTGGGAACCGCGGATCACGTACACGGCATTGCCGTTGGCCGTGGCCTGGGTCAAGCCGCGTGCCCGGCCCAGGGCCTGGTTCAGCGACACGTCGCCGGTGCGGAAGCTGTACGCACCGGGGAGGTTCACTTCGCCGACGACAAAAATTTCCTTGCGGTCCAGGTAGGGTACGAAGATCGAATCGCCGTCCTTCAGATACAGCTGTCGGCCGCCGTATTGGTTGGCCAGTGTTTCCAGGTTGATCGTGTAGGTGACCCCGGCTCGGCTCAGGCGCACGCCGGACAGGTCAGCCTGGGTGGGGTTGAGACCGCCTTGGCTGATCGCATCGGCAAGTGTCAGCGGGGAGGTGCCCAGCGGGATAGGCGTGGAGCGTTCAGCGGCGCCGGTAACCCAGATCCGCTGGCTGCCGTAATTGAGCACCGACACGTCGACCTGCGGTGATTCGATGTACTTCGCCAGACGCTGGGTGATTTCCTCGCGCAACTGAACGGGGGTCCTGTCACGGGCAACCACTTTGCCGATGTAGGGATAGAAGAACGATCCATCACTCTGCACCAAGCGTCCTGCGAGGTTGCCCTGCTGCTGTGATCCTGCGGGTACCGTCAGTTCCGGGTGGTCCCAGACCGTCACATACAGCACATCGCCGACACCAACGCGATAGTCCTGCGGCTGGTAGTCGAACAGATCGGCTGGTAGTACCTGCTCTGCCTGCGTCGCCCGGTCCATGGCGATCAGCTTGGGCGTGATCGTGACCATTTCCAGGCGGCCGTCGTCGCTGCGTTGCGAGCGCGAAACATCGCCCTGCCGTAGATGCTGGCCGGGCGCGAGCAGGCAGCCGGAAAGGGTGACGGACGCCAGGACGGCGACAGCAAGGCAGGAGAGCTTGGTCTTCATGGATGGATGTAGTTTCCAGCAGGCAAAAAAAACCCTCGCCAAGCATTGCCCGGCGAGGGCTGGGATTCAAGCGGGCTGGACCTCAGCCGCCGGTGCCACCGGTACCGCCGGTACCGCCGGTGCCACCCGTGCCGCCGGTGCCACCACCGCCGTCGCCACCGCCACCGCCACCGTCGCCGCCCGCATCGTTTTCACCGCTGGAGCTGTCGCCGCCTATGCTGTAAAGAACGGCGGCGGTTGCCACGGCCGCAACGGCAGTGCTGGCAATTGCCACGGTGGAGTAGCCGGTTGCCTCAGTGCCGGCGATTTCCGCGCTGGTGGTGCCATCGGCCGAGCTCTGCTCGACCTGTGCATCCTGAGCCAGGACGGGGGAAGACAGGCCAACCAGGGCCAGTACCGCAAAGATCTTCTTCATAAAACGGGGTCTCCTACTCCGTCTGGGGGGATTTGAACGCCCCTATGGTCGCGGTAATGAGCTCCAGGTGTCAAGGCGATCACGTCATAAAGGCCTAATCCGTCAGTATTTTAGCTTCCAATGTGATGGACTTCTCATGTAGCGCGCTTCGCGCATGCGGGTCTTTTGCCCCGGACAGCGTCGTGGCGAGACGGACCACGGCCTCATGTGTCGTTGCCTGAGGAAACGCCAGCGGTATGAAGGCGCCGACGACGAGCGCCGTGGCGAGCCATCCGGGCCGCGCCGTGGGGCTCGCGTCCAGCCGCCGTAATGTCCATACCGCGCCACTCGCGCCGAGCAGCCAGCCGCTCATGACCTCCGACCACGAATGCGCGTGCAACGGCAGACGCGAATAGGCGATGGCCGCCGCCAGCATCAGGCCGGCTGCTGCGCCCCAGTGCGGTCTGCGTGTGGTCAGTCCGATGGCGAGCAGCACCGGCCAGATCAGCGCGGACAGGGTGGCGTGACCGCTGAATCCGGTGAAATCGATCCGTGCCACTCCGATGCCCCATCCCAGGAAGGCCAGTTTCGAGCTGAGCACCAGCGTTCCGATGACGCACAGCGAGCCGGCCCATCGCAGCGACCAGCGACTTCGCTGGAGCGCACCGAAGGCGATGAGGACCACGGCGGCTGGCAGCAGCAGACGGCTGTCGCCAAGCATCGAAAGCAGGTGCCACGTAGAAGGCATGCGGTTGCGGCGTCACGCAGGGGAGGGTGCGCCAGCATACGGGGTGCATAGCCTGCGCAGCTGACCGCGACCCGTCCGAGGTAGTCCTGCAGGCCGCCACCCTGTATCCTTCACATCCTCGATCTGGCCCCGTAGCTCAGCTGGATAGAGCGTCCCCCTCCTAAGGGGAAGGTCGCCCGTTCGAATCGGGCCGGGGTCACCAGAATTCCAGGGCGCCAGTGAGGTCAGCTGGCCGGCCCATGCACACTGACCAGCACATACACCACCACGCTGTTGGCGGCCGATCCGGCAATACAGATCACCGTCGCCGCCACCGCGCAGCGCCACAGCCGCAGCGCGGTCCGTTGCCGTAGCCAGGCAACCTGCGCAACCCAGAACCAGCCTGCTGCCAGCAATGACAGCACCACGCCCGCCAGCTCCGCTCCTTCCTGCCCCATCGACATCAGGCTCAGGCCGATGGAGACCAGCAGCGCGAATGGCGAAACCAGGTAGCACTGCTCGTAGAAGGGCAGCCGCAGGGTCTCCCGGTCCACCGGCCGGCGGGTGCGCAGCAGGTAGTACAGCGATCCGGCCAATGCCCAGATACCGAACGCGATGGTCCGGTACAGCAGCAGGTTCTGCTCCGAGGCCAGCACCACGGCCGCCAGCGAGCCGCCCAGATCCGGCGCGGAAGACCGGATCGCCATGTCCACGCCATGGGCGATCAGCACGCACAGGATCAACAGCAGCGGTGGACTGATCGCCGCACTGAAGCGGGTCTCGCTTTCCGAACGCTGCTGGCTTGCAGCGTATTCGGCCATGACCACCGGGGAGTGCAGGATCCGCAGCAGCGAACGCGGCAACAGCACGATCCAGCTCAGGGCTTCGAACACCAGTTCTTCAAGCGATTTCAGGATCTTCAGGAAATCCATGCCGGGGTCCGCTGTCGGGCAGGAGGGGCCCGTTGGCGCACATTACCACCGGCACTCTGTCGTACCCGTCATTCCCTGTGGCAATCTCCACTCAACGCGGCCAGCCCGGCCTGCCCATCCGGAGATCTGCAATGTCCATTGCCCATCGCAGTGCCTTGGCGGTCGCGATCATGCTGTCGGCGCTGTGCGCCTCGTCGCGCGTTTCTGCGCAGGACCCCGCACCCGGCCTGGGCGACCTGCAGGGCCTGGATGATCGCGATGCCGCCCGCACGCTGGGTGCTCGTGGCTATGCGCGGCAATCAGTTTCCGGTGAGTACGGCAACTGGTGGAACGAGCGCGACCAGCGCTGCGTGATGGTCCGCAGTGACCGTGGCCGCATCGCCTCGGCGGTCACCACGCCCGCGCCGGACTGTGGCAAGCAGGCTGGCGGAAAGAAGGACGGGATGAGCGATGGCGCCAAGGTGGCCGTGGCCGCTGCCGCCATCCTCGGCATTGCCGCACTCGCGCACCAGGCGCACCATCACGACGATGGTGACCACGACGATGATGCGCGCCACGAAGCCGACTACGAACGCGGCTACCGCGATGCCGTCCACGGCTACGACGCCGGTGCCGATCGCGGTGCTTACAGCGATGGATACGGCGCCGGCCTGCGCGAGCGCTCCAGCCAGGTGCCGTGGCGCTCTGGCAACAGCGCGGGAGCATCCGCCAGCATGGACGACCTGGTAGGCGCACGTGCGGCTGGTGCGGACACGCAACTGCGGGCGCGCGGCTTTACCGATCGCGACGCACAGCAGCGCGATGGCCGCTCGGTGGTGACGTGGTGGAATGCGCAGACCCGCGAATGCCTGCACGTTGCGACCGGGGACGGCAGGATCGAGTCGATCCGCCGCGTCGACGCCGACAACTGCCGCTGACGCAGGCACGCCGCAGCGCCCGCGCGCGTCCTCGATCACCCAGCCAGCGATTTGAAGACCCGCACAGGCGAGGCGGGGTTGCGTTCCAGCGCGGCGCCCTCGCGTGGCGGGCGCGGGCACAGCGTGCCGCCGCAGTTCGGGCAGCGTCCGCCCAGTCGTCCCTGCGCACAGGCGGTGCAGAACGTGCACTCGAACGAGCAGATCCACGCGCCGGTCGACGCGGCGGGCAGGTCGGTGTCGCAGCATTCGCAGCCAGGACGCATCTGCAACATGGGGTGGGCCCGGAACAAGGATCGGGCGCCAGCGTAACGCCGGGCCGCCCGCGGTTCCAGCGCCAGCGCCAACGAACGTTTTACACAGCACGCAGAAGCACTGGATACAGTGCGCGATCACTAAGGGGGTTGGCCATGCAGCACCGACATGACGGGCAATGGATCAGGTGCGGTTTTACCCTGGCGCTGCTGCTGTGCGCGCCGCTCTCTGTCGCCGCGCAGGCCGTCGCCGCAGAAGGGCCCGTGGTGGACATGGCGGCCGTCCAGGTCACCGGCGAGCAGCCCGGTCCAGGCCTGTGGAAGGTGAGCAACGCGCAGGGCCACGTGTTGTGGCTGCTGGGTACGGTGGCCCCGTTGCCGGCCGGCGTGACTTGGCGTTCGGACCAGGTGCAGCAGGTCATCGCCGCCTCCGACCACGTGCTCGGCCCGCCCGGCTGGACACCGGACGTCAAGCTTGGCCTGCTGCGCGGCCTCACCCTGCTGCCGCTGGCGATGAAGACCGCCAGGGATCCGCAGGGGCGCACCCTGCAGCAGATCGTGGCACCGGACACCTACGCGCGATGGCTGGGCTTGAAGGCCACTTATCTGGGGCGCGATGGCGGGGTGGAAAAGAAGCGCCCGATGATCGCTTCGGGCGAGCTGTACATGGCCTTCCTCAAGCGCCAGGGCCTGCGCGACAGCGGGCAGGTCACCGAGGCCCTTGAGCGTGCCTACAAGGCCAACAAGCTGGAGCCGGAAGAGGCGCGGGTGAAGCTGCCCATTGCCGATGCGCGCGGCGCGCTGAAGGAATTGCAGGGCAGCGAGGTGGACGACCGCGCCTGCTTCGAGCGCACCCTGGATACGGTGGAATTCCAGGCCCCGGTACTGCGCGAGCGTGCCAATGCCTGGGCTGCTGGCGATATCGGGGCCCTGCGCCGGCTGGCCGTGATGTCCATGGCGCGCACCTGCAGGGACGTGGTGCAGGATTCGGCGTTCGCGCGCAGCCGCGGCTGGAACGACCTGGGGCAGCAGGCGCGCACGCAGTGGCTGGGCCTGGCCGACAAGGCTCTGGCCCAGCACGCCAGCACGTTCTCCACGGTGCCGGTCAGCCTGCTGCTGGGACCGGAAGATTATCTGGGCGCGCTGCGCGCGCGCGGCTACACCATCGAAGCGCCGCCGGAATGAGCTGCCGTTGCTGACGCCTGCATGGCTCAGCGCAACGGCATGCGCAGGGTAAAGGTGGTGCCGATGGCGTCTGCGGACTGCACCGTCAGCGCGCCGCCATGCGAAACGGCGATCTGCGAGGCGATGTAGAGCCCCAGGCCCAGGCCGGAATCCAGCCGCTGGTCGCCGGTGCGGTGGAAGGGCTCGAACAAGGTCTTCATCGACGCCTCGGCGATCACGCCCTCGTTGCGCACTTCCAGCACCAGCGCCGTGTCGTCGGCGTGGCCGCGCAGGGCGATCGGACTGCCCTTGCGGCCGTGGATGGCCGCGTTGATCAGCAGGTTGCTGATCAGTTGCGAGAGGCGGTCGGCATCGCAGGTCACCACCTCGGGAAGGGCCAGTTCAACGATCAACGGGCAGCCGGGGTAGGGCGCCATTGCCTGCTCGGCGGCGTTGGCCAGCAAGGCAGACAGGTCACGCCAGGGGCGCACGCGCAGGGCGATGCCCGAGCCGAGGCGGCCGCGCGCGAAATCCAGCGTCACATCGATCAGTTCCGCCATCCGGTCAGCGCTGTCGTCCAGGTGCCGCAGCAGACTCTGCTGCGCCTCGCTGGTGGCCGACAGGGACAGCAGGTCGGAGGTCACCCGGATCGCCTGCAGCGGGTTGCGCAGGTCGTGGGCCAGCACCGCGATGAACTCCTCGCGCTCCTTGCCTTCCTGGCGCAGCGCGCTGTTGAGCACTTCGGAGGCCTGCAGGCGGCTCTCAGAAGATGCGGCCCGATCCCGCTCGACGCTGTCGTGGTGGTCATCGGTGTCATGTGCTTCCGCCGCGCTGATCTGCTCGGCCACCACCGCACCCAGTGCGCGCATGGCGTGCAGGATTTCATCGGTGATCGGGCGCGGCTCCGGGTCCAGCGTGCACAGGGTGCCGAACACCCGCCCATCGGCCAGCACCACCGGCACCGAGATGTAGCTGCGGAAGCCGTGCATCGCCGGGATGGGACTGTCGCAGCGCTTCTGGTCCTGGCGGTAATCGCCGAACCAGATCGCCTCCTGGGTCGCGGTGACGTCGCGGCAGAAGGTGTTGATCAGATCCAGCCGCAGGCCGGCGGAGATGCCGAGCCCGGCACGGTCCAGTGCGTGCACGGCGCGCCATTGCTGTTCACCGACCTCGCCGATCAGTGCGACCCGCATGCCACTGACGGCACAGGCGAGTTCCAGGCAGGAGTGAAACGAGGGCAGGGGGCCTTCCTTGGTGGATCTGTTCTGCATGGGTAGGTGCTTCTGTCTCGGCAACGTTGAGTCGATCACGGCGTTTGCGCGTCGATTGTGACATCGCCTTTCGTGCTCCGTCCCTGGGTGCGGGACGTTACCCTTAATCATTCAGCGTTGCCCTGTTGGTTTGGTGAGTCATTCAGGGGCTGAGGGACAGGTGTGCGAAGGGATTCCGGAAATGCGCACGTGTTTGCAGACCGGGGCGAGGACGGGGCGCTAGCGTGTCAGCTGCAGGCCCGATTTCCCCAAGCCGAGGATTACCCGCATGCACCTCCTGCTCGCGGTGTCAGAAGTCGCAATCGCCTTTGCCTGCGTCCTTGGTCTGGTGCATCTGGGCAGTCGTGCGCGGCAGCGGAGCAAGCGCAAAGGTAAGCGAAGTCCATTTTCAGATAAGTCTCATTGAGCTCCTGGCAGGGCGTCCTTAGCGTTGGCCCGGCAGCGGTCCGCTGCGTGGGTCACCGCTTGCGTCTTTCGACGTGCGTAGCGGCGATCTCCCGTCCTTCGGAGTGTCGTGAAATTGTCTGAACGTTCGAAAGGTCCCCGCGTAGCGGCGGGGCGTGCCGTGCCAAAAAGCCGCTTCTCCTACGCCTACGCGAAGCTGCGTCACTGGCATGTCGGGATGATGTCGGCACTCTGCCCGGCCATCCGCTATGCCTTCACCGGCGACACCGGCAGGGTGCGTTCGCATGGGGGCTGGCGCAAATCGCGCCTGCGCATCCCCAGCCTGCGTGACACCGACTGAAACGCGACGGTTGATTTCACCAAGCGGCGTCCAATGGGGTGCATGCGTCGCATGCGTCACGAAGCCGCCGATCAGTTTACCGGCCATCCGCATCGCAGGTGCCGGCGTTCCCCGTCACGAGCTGTGGTGTCGAGCGAAATCCCTCTGGGCGGCCGTTACGCCTTCTGACGGCGCAGCGTGCGGTTTACCCGCGCTGGTGCGTTCGGTGGCGGGCTGCACGCGCGGCCCGTCGCCGCGCTCGATCCTGGCGACCGATCAACGCGCGGTCAGCAGCTCGACCAGCTGCCGCAGCCGATACGGTTTGGGCAGGAATTCCACGTGCCCCGGCAACGGCGGCAGCTGCGAGCGGGCATAACCGGAGGACAGGATCATCCGTGCGCCGGGCTGGGTACGGGCGACATGTTCGCTGAGCTCGATCCCGGACATGCCGTTGGGCATGCTGACATCGCTGAACACCACGTCGTACTGACGCTCGCCGGCCATCATCGCCAGTGCTTCGTGGCCATCGGCGGTGGTGTCGACATTGATGCCCATGTCCTGCAGGGCCAGGCCGATCATGTCGCGCAGGTCTTCCTGGTCTTCGACCATGAGTACGCGGATGGAATCAGTCATTGGCGGGAACCTCCAGGGCAGGCAGCAGCAGGCTGACCGTCGTGCCACCACCTTCGGTGCTGGACACGTCGACGAAACCACCGCATTGGGTGATGAAACCGAACACCTGGCTCAGGCCCAGACCGCTGCCCTTGCCGATGTCCTTGGTCGTGAAAAACGGCTCGCTGGCCCGGGCGGCGACGTCTGGCGCCATGCCGTGGCCTTCATCCTGAACGCGGATGGCGACGAAATTACGGTAGGTGGGCGTGTCGGCCTGCGGATCCAGGCGACGCTCGATGTCCCCGATGATACAGATACGACCGCCCTGCGGCATGGCATCGCAGGCATTGCCGACCAGGTTGGACAGCGCCGCCTCCAGCTGCCCAGGATCCAGCAGCACGTCCGGCAGGTCGCTGCGCAGCTGCAGGCTGAGCGAATGATGGGCCAGGCAGCGCTGCTGCAGCGCCGCCATCGCCGGCTGCAGCCAGTTCGCGGTGGTGACGCGTTCGCGCACCAGCGTCTGGCCGGCGCCGAAGGCCAGCAGCTGCCGGGTCAGCAGCGCGCCACGGTCGGCCGCGGCCTGCGCGTTGCCGATCAGGCGTTCGGTGGTCTCATCGGCCGCACAGCGCAGCGCGATCAGGTCCAGCGCATTGTGGATGGTGGTCAGCAAATTGTTGAACTCGTGTGCCAGCCCGCGGCTGAGCTGGCTGACCTTCTCGAACTGCTGGGTGCTGGCCAGCGCACGTTGCGCATCCCGCAGCAGCACCTGTGCCTGGTAGCTTTCGGTGATATCGCGGGTCACCTTGACGAAGCCGACCAGCTGCTCGGCCTCGAATACCGGCTCGATGACCACGCTGGCGCGGAAACGACTGCCGTCACTGCGCAGGCGCCAGCCTTCCCCGGCATAGCGGCCTTCGCTTATGGCGATCGACAGCGAGCGTTCGGGCTCGCCGGCATCGCGGTCGGCGGGGCAGTGGAAACGGCTGAAGTGGGTGCCGATTACTTCCTCGGCGCTGTAGCCCTTGATCCGCTGCGCACCGGGATTCCAGGTGCAGACCACGCCGTCCGGATCCATCAGGTACAGGGCATGGTCAGTGACGCTCTCGATGAGGAGCGTCAACTGTCGGGACGTATCTGTCTGGGCGGTGAGCTTGGAGACGGCGTTTACCACGGGACTGCGCTGAAACCCCTGAGGCCGGTGACGCTAGAAGCGACAGTGTGAAGGAATTGTGTAGGCGGGCACGTGCCGAAAGTCGTGCCGGAAACGACGGGCATTCAGTTAACATCTCACTTCTTTGTGCCGGGATCTCCAACGATGACGTCAGCTTCAAGTATGCGCGACCCGTGGGTATGGGCATTGTCGGCCGCCCTGCTGGGAGCAACCGCCGCGCTTGAACTGGTTGTGCCACTTGGCTATGCGGTCTGGCTGGCGTATTTCCTGGCGATCGGCGTGACGGTATTCCAGCGCCATGCCGGGCTGCCGTTGGTGGTTGCGGTGGCGGCCTGTGTGTTCCTCGCGGTGGGCTACAACATTGCCCCCGCCAGTACCAATTCAGCTTTCTCTTTCGTCAACCGGACCATTGGCGGATTCGCCTTCCTGATGATCGCGTTGATCGTCAATCGCGCAATCCAGGCGCGCCGCGAAGCGTCCGAGGCGCTGTGGCTGCAGGAAAGCGAAAACGTGGTGGCGATGAGCCTGCGCGGCGACTTGGGGCCGGAAAAAATCGCCGAAGCGGCGATGACCACCCTGGCCGAGCACCTGAAGGCGCAGACCGCGGTGATGTACCGCATCGAGAACCACCAGTTGCTGCTGACCGGCGGCGTGGCGCTGCCGGCGTCCATTCCGCAGTCGCTGGGCCTGGAAGAAGGACAGCTGGGCCAGGTGATCCGCGAGGGCAAGGTGCGCCACCTGCAGGAAGGCGAGGGCAGCGTGCTGCAGATCAGTACCAGCCTGGGCAGCACCCAGCTGCGCGAGCGGGTGCTGGCGCCGATCTTCAGCGATGAGCAGATCGTCGGCGTGGTGGAACTGGGCCGGATCCGCCCGGGTCGTGCCCCGCAGCTGGACCGCGAGCTGCTGCAGCGCTGCGCCGACACCATCGGCATCGCGCTGCGTGCGGCGGTGCTGCGCGCGCGGCTGGCCGAGCTGCTGGAAGAATCCCAGCGCCAGGCCGAAGAACTGCAGGCCCAGCAGGAAGAGCTGCGGGTGGCCAACGAAGAACTGGAAGAGCAGAGCCGCAGCCTGCTGCATTCGCAGACCAAACTGGAGCAGCAGCAGGCCGAGATGGAACAGACCAACGTGCAGCTGGAAGAGCGCACGCATGAGCTGGAAGGCCAGAAGCAGGCGCTGCTGGTGGCGCAGGCGCAGCTGGTGCGCAATTCCAATGAACTGTCGGCCGCCTCGCGCTACAAGTCCGAGTTCCTGGCCAACATGTCGCATGAGCTGCGCACCCCGCTCAACAGCTCGCTGATCCTGGCCAAGCTGCTTTCGGACAACCGCGACGGCACGCTCAGCGACGAGCAGGTCAAGTACGCGCAGGCCATCCTGTCGTCCAACAACGACCTGCTGGCCCTGATCAACGACATTCTGGACCTGGCCCGCATCGAGGCCGGTCACGTGGAGCTGGCCGATGAAATCGTCGTAGTCGAAGGTGCACTGCAGCGCCTGCGCGAGACCTTCGAGCCGCTGGCGCGCGAAAAGGGACTGGCGCTGGAGATCGTCGCCGACGCCGGCGCGCCCAGCCAGTTCACCGCCGACAGCCAACGCCTGCAGCAGATCCTGAAGAACCTGCTGGCCAACGCGGTGAAGTTCACCGAACACGGCACGGTCAGCCTGCAGGTGCAGGCGGTCGGTCGCGACCGCGTGCGTTTCGTGGTGCGCGACAGCGGTATCGGCATCGCCGCAGAGCAGCTGGACGCCATCTTCGAAGCCTTCCGCCAGGCCGATGGCAGTACCCGCCGCCGCTACGGCGGCACCGGCCTGGGGCTTTCCATTTCGCGCGACCTGGCAACCCGCATGGGCGGTGACATCCGCGTGGACAGCGAGCCGGGTCGCGGCAGTACCTTCACGGTGGAATTGCCGCTGAGCGGAGCACCGGAACAGGCCGATGCGCCGGCAACGCTGGGCACGGCGCACGCGCCGCAGCCGGTGGTCGCCTCGGCACCGTCACCGGCCCGGGCAGCGTCCGGCGCCGGCCCGTCGCCGGTGCGCAGCGACGCGGTTCCGCCGTCGTTGGGCGCCTGGAAGACAGCCGTGGCCAACGGTGCCGGCGCCCAGCGCAGTGAGCGCCTGATCCTGGCCGTGGAAGATGACGCGACGTTCGCCGAAGCGCTGGTCGCGCTGGCGCGCGAACTTGATTTCGACTGCGTGGTGGCCACCACCGCCGAAGAAGCCTTGTCGCTGGCGCGCGAGCTGCGCCCCAGTGGCGTGCTGCTGGATATCGGCCTTCCCGATGTGTCCGGCCTGAGCGTGCTGGAGCGCCTGAAGCGCGATCCGCTGACCCGCCACATCCCCGTGCACGTGGTGTCGGGCATGGAGCGCAGCCAGCTGGCGATGGAACTGGGCGCCATCGGTTACGTGATCAAGCCGGCCACCCGTGAGCGGCTGGTCGAGGCGATCCAGCACCTGGAAAAGACCAGCCAGCGCGACGTGCGCCGTCTGCTGATCGTGGAAGACGACACCGAACTGCGCGGCAACCTGGAACTGCTGCTGGGCCGGGAGCAGCTGGAAATCACTGCCGTGGGCACCCTCGCCGAGGCGGTGCAGCAGCTCAGCAGCGCGACCTTCGACTGCATGGTGACCGACCTGGCGCTGCCCGATGGCAGTGGCTACGACCTGCTGGAGTTCATGGCCGGCAGCGAAGATGTCAGCTTCCCGCCGGTGATCGTGTATACCGGCCGCGCGCTGGGCCGCGAAGAAGAACAGCGCCTGCGCCGTTATTCCAAGAGCATCATCATCAAGGGCGCCCGCTCGCCGGAGCGCCTGCTCGACGAGGTCACCCTGTTCCTGCACAGCGTGGAAGCGAACCTGCCCAGCGACCAGCAGCGCCTGCTGCGCGAAGCGCGGCGCCGCGATTCGGTGCTCGATGGCCGCACGGTGCTGTTGGCCGAAGACGATGTGCGCAACATCTTCGCGCTGTCCAGCGTGCTCGAACCGCTGGGGGTGAAGCTGGAAATCGCCCGCAACGGCCGCGAAGCCGTCGATCGCTTGGCCAGCGTGGAAGTGGACCTGGTGCTGATGGACATCATGATGCCGGAGATGGATGGCTTGACCGCGATGCGCGAGATCCGCAGCCAGCGCCAGCACAAGGACCTGCCGATCATCGCGCTGACCGCCAAGGCCATGCCCGACGACCGCGAGCGTTGCCTGCAGGCCGGCGCCAACGACTACATCGCCAAGCCCATCGACGTCGACAAGCTGGTGTCCTTGTGCCGTGTGTGGTGCTCGCGGCAATGAACGATCAGGAGCTGTTCGACCTGGAACTGAAGGTGCTGGTGGAGGCGATCTACCAGCGCTACCACTACGATTTCCGCAACTATGCGGTGTCTTCGCTGCGGCGTCGGATGCACCAGGCGATGCAGCGCTACGAGTGTGCGCGCCTGTCGGACCTGCAGCACCGGCTGCTGCACGAGCCCGAACTGTTCACCCAGGCCATGCAGTTCTTCACCGTGCAGGTGTCGGAGATGTTCCGTGACCCGGCCTACTTCCAGGCGCTGCGCGAGCACGCCGTGCCGGTGTTGAAGACCTATCCGTCGATCAAGCTGTGGGTGGCCGGCTGCAGCACCGGCGAGGAAGTCTGGTCGCTGGCGATCCTGCTGCAGGAAGAGGGGCTGCTGGACCGCAGCATCATCTACGCCACCGACATCAACCCGGCTGCTTTGGCGGCCGCCGAGTCGGGCACCTACGGCATCGACCGCATCGCCCAGTTCAGCCGCAATTACCTGCAGGCCGGCGGTCACGGTTCGTTGTCGGACTACTACACCACCGGCTACGACGGGGCGATGTTCGATCGTCGCCTGCGCCGCAACGTGGTGTTCGCCGACCACAGCCTGGCCACTGACACGGTGTTTTCCGAAGTGCACCTGGTGTCCTGCCGCAACGTGCTGATCTACTTCAACCGGCCGCTGCAGGACCGCGCCGTCGGCCTGTTCCGCGAAGCGCTGGTGCATCGCGGTTTCCTGGGCCTGGGCAGCAAGGAATCGCTGCAGTTCGGCGAGCATGGCAACGCCTTTGAAGCCGCCGCGCGCGAACAGCGCCTGTACCGGAAGGCGGCCTGATGGACGCCCTGGTCCCGCGCCTGTTGGTGATCGGTGCTTCGGCCGGCGGCGTTTCGGCGCTGCAGCGGGTGCTGGGTGCGCTGCCGGCGGCGCTGCCCTGCCCGGCGCTGGTGGTGCTGCACATCCCCCGTGACCGGCCCAGCCGCATCGCCGAACTGCTCGATCCGGGCTCGGCGTTGCGGGTGCGCGAGGCCGAGGACAAGCAGCCGCTGGAGGTGGGCACGGTGACCTTCGCGCCACCGGACTACCATATGCTGGTCGAAGACGAAGCCTCCATCGCGCTGTCGCTGGATGAGGCCGTGTTGTTCTCGCGCCCGGCCATCGACCCGTTGTTCGAATCGGCCGCGGCGGTGTTTGGCCCCGATGTACTGGCGATCCTGCTGACCGGGGCCAGCAGCGATGGCAGCGAAGGCGTGGCCGCGGTGCGCCAGGCCGGTGGCCAGGCCTGGCTGCAATGCCCCGAAGATGCCGAGGCGTCGATGATGCCTGCCTCGGCCCTGCAGCGTGCCGGCGCCGATGCGGTGCTGACGCTGGACGAGATATGCGAATGCCTGAAGGAAATGAAATGAACCTGCTTGCTCCCGCGCCAGTGGCAGACGCCTCGCCGGTCAACATACTGATCGTCGATGACGTGCCGCAGAACCTGGTCGCGATGGAAGCGCTGCTGCGCCGTGATGGCCTGCGCATCCTCTGCGCTGCCTCCGGCAACGAGGCGCTGGAACTGCTGCTTGAACACGAAGTCGCACTGGCCCTGCTGGACGTGCAGATGCCGGAAATGGATGGTTTCGCGCTGGCCGAACTGATGCGCGGCTCGGCGCGCAGCCGCGATGTGCCGATCATCTTCCTGACCGCCTCGCCGCAGGATCCGGTGCGTGCGTTCAAGGGCTATGAAAGCGGTGCCGTGGACTTCCTGCACAAGCCGATCGAACCGCAGATCATCCTCGGCAAGCTCGGTGTGTTCATCGAGCTCTATCAGCAGAAGCGCCTGTTGAAATCGCGCAACGAAGCGCTGGAGCGCGCGCTGACGCTCAACGAAACCATGATGGCGGTGCTGACCCACGACCTGCGCACGCCGTTGTCGGCGATCCTGCTGTGTGCGGACAAACTGTCGCTCGACATTCCGGCCGATGCCAGCGCGCAGCAGACCCTGCGCCACCTGGAAACCAGCACGCTGCGGATGGCGCGCATGGTTGACCAGCTGCTCGATTTCTCCCGCATCCGCTCCGGCGGGCTGCGCCTGGAGCGCACCCCGTGCAACGCCGCCAGCGTGGTGGACGCGGTCGTGCAGGAAGTGGAGCAGGGCAATGCGACGGCCGCGATCGAAGTGGTCGCGCTGGGCGATGCGCGCATGCAGGGCGACCCGGACCGGCTGGCGCAGGTGGCCTCCAACCTGATCGGCAATGCGCTGCTGCATGGTGGGCAGGCGCCGATCCAGGTGCACGTGGATGGCGAGGATCCCGCCCAGGTGGTGCTGCGCGTGCGCAACCGCGGGCAGATCGGTGAAAGCCTGCTGCCGCGCCTGTTCGAACCGTTCAAGGCCAGCTTCCACGCCAGCAAGGGACTGGGCCTGGGCCTGTTCATCGCCGACCAGTTCGTGCGTGCGCACGGCGGCCAGCTGCAGGCACGCAACGAAGCGCAGGACGTGGTGTTCGAAGCCCGGCTGCCGCGCCGGGCCTGACCGGCCGGCATTGCGCGGCCGCCATCGCGGCGGCAGACTCCTGCCATGCACGCGCCGCGCTTCCATGTCCGCAGTTACGGTGACGCCTGGGGCGGCGATCGCCATGCGTACGCCCAGTGGGTGTTGCCGTTGCACGGTGAGCTGCAGTTCGAGCTCGACGGTCACGGTGCGCGGCTGGATGCGCTGCAGGGCGTGTTCGTGGCGCCCGGCGAGAACCATGACCAGGTCGGGCAGGGCATCAACCAGCACCTGATCATCGACTGCGACGCCGCCTGGTTCGACGACCACACCCTGGAACACCTGCGCGGGCAGCGCTGGCTGTCGTTGCCGCAGGCGCTGCGTACCTCGTTGCAGGCACTACCGGCCGGGAGCTCGGGCGAGCACCTGCTGCCGCTGCTGCTGCAGGCATTCGCGCCCGATGGCAGCGGTGCACGCCTGCAGGCCTTGTGCGCTCGCATCCAGGCGGCCCCCGGCGAAGCCTGGCCGGTGGAACGCATGGCACGCGTGGCAGGCCTGAGCAGCAGCCACCTGCACGCCCGTTTCCTGCGCGAGCTGGGGCTGCCGCCGCAGGCCTGGCTGAGTGCGCTGCGGCTGCGCTGGGCGCGCCACCTGCTGCGCAGCACCCAGGTGCCGATCAGCACTGTCGCCCAGCTCGCCGGTTACTCCGAACAGAGCGCGCTGAGCCGTGCGTTGCGGCGCGAGACCGGGCTCACCCCGTCGATGTGGCGGCGCCAGTCACCGTAGCCCGGGTCAAGACGCGCGCCACCGCGGCGCACTAGACTTCGCGCCTGTCTGCAGCATGGGTGTGCGATGAATCGTTCGATGGGCGTGGGGATCGGCAACGGTGTGATGGCCGGTGCGCTGTGGGGCGTGGTGTTCCTGGCCCCTGCGGTATTGCTGGCATTCGATGCCCTGCAGCTGTCGGCCGGCCGCTACCTGATCTACGGGCTGGTGGCACTGTTGTTGCTGGCGCCGCGCTGGAAGCGGCTGGCGCCGCGGATCGGCATGGCCGAATGGCGCGGACTGGTGTGGCTGAGCCTGGCCGGCAACCTGGTGTATTTCCTGCTGCTGGCCACGGCGGTGCAGTGGGCGGGCGGCGCGGCTGCTTCGCTGATCGTCGGGCTGATTCCGGTGGTGGTGACCCTGGTCGCGGTGCGCGAAGAAGGCGCGGTGCAGCTGCGCCAACTGGCGCCGGCGCTGCTGCTGTGCCTGCTGGGCGTGGCGCTGGTGGGCTACGAAGCCCTGGTGTCCGAACATGTGCAGACGCCGTGGCGGCAGCGCGTGCTGGGCCTTGTATGTGCCTTCGGCGCGCTGCTATCATGGGCGGCGTATTCGGTGGGCAACAGCCGCTGGCTGGCCCGCCGCCCGGATCTGTCCGCACACGATTGGTCGCTGCTCACCGGCGTGGTCACCGGTGCCCTGGCGCTGCTGCTGGTGCCGTCGGCGTTCCTGTTCGATGGCAGCGTGCACGCGCCGGCCCAGTGGGGACTGTTCTGGATGGTCAGCGCCGGCGTTGCGGTGATCGCCTCGCTGCTTGGCAATGCCTGCTGGAACCGCGCCAGCCGGCTGCTGCCGCTGACCCTGACCGGACAGATGATCGTGTTCGAGACCCTGTTCGCGCTGCTGTATGGCTTCGCCTGGCAGCGGCGTTGGCCCACCCTGCTGGAAACCATTGCGATCGGCTGCCTGGTGGCAGGCGTGCTGTGGTGCGCGCACGCACACCGTGCGCCGCCGGCGATCGCCGAGCATGCCGGCTGAACGCAGGCGTGGCCTGCATCGTGTCTGATGCAACCATTTTCGCCGGCGTTGGCTGCTGATGAAGGGACGTGTTTTCTGCACTGCAACACTTGACAGCGGCTTGCCCGGCGGTGTTTTCTAGCGGCATGGTCCTTGCCGCCGCCACCTTCGCCTCGCTTCCTGCCGCTTCTGCGGCAGGCCTGCGCGCGGGCTCCATGGCCGGCACCACCACCATTACCACCATTACCACCACCACCACCACCACCCGCAGGGTGCGGTCCGTCGTCTTCGCGTAACTCACGAAAACCACGGCCCCGCACCGAACCAGGTGGCGGGGAAACCTTCCACTGGCGCGATGCGGGGCCTCCCACCGAGGTCACCATGTCCATTGCCGCTGCTGCACCCTCCGCCGATTCCGCTCCGCTCCGTTCCGCCGTGCAACCGCACGTGGTGGTGCACAAGTTCGGCGGCACCTCCGTCGCCGATGCCGACTGCTACCGCCACGTCGCGCGACTGCTGCAGGCGCGTCCGGAAGCGCTGCAGGTCACCGTGGTGTCTGCCATGAAGGGCGTGACCGATGCGCTGATCGCGCTGGCGCGGTTGGCCGCAGCCGGCGATGCGCAGTGGCGCGAAGACTGGCATGACCTGCGTGCCCGCCATCGCGGCGCGGCTGCTTCGCTGCTCGGTGAACACGCCGGCGCCAGCGTGGAATGGCTCGATGCGCGGTTCGATGAGCTCGCCGAACTGCTGGCCGCCCTGGCGGTGATCGGTGGCCTGCCCGAGGAGGTGCTTGACCGCGTGCAGGGCCTCGGTGAAGTGTGTTCGGCACACTTGCTGGGCCAGCATTTCCTGGCCAGCGGCGAGCCGTGCGCGGTGCTGGATGCGCGCGAGGTGCTGGTGGTCGAACACGGCGAGCTGGGTGTCAACGTGGATTGGGAAACCAGCGCACAGCGCCTGCACGCGTGGCGGCAGGCGAACGTGCAGCCGCGCATCGTGGTCACCGGCTTCATCGCCCGCGACCGCCGGGACCGCATCACCACCCTCGGCCGCAACGGCAGTGATTACTCCGGGGCGATCTTCGCTGCGCTGTTCAACGCCGATGAGCTGCAGATCTGGACCGACGTCGATGGCGTTCTGTCGGCTGATCCGCGGCTGGTGCCCGAAGCGGTGCAGCTTGAAGCGTTGAGCTACGACGAGGCCTGTGAACTGGCCTACTTCGGGGCCAAGGTGGTGCATCCGCAGACCATGTCCCCGGCGATCCAGCGCGGCCTGCCGATCCTGATCCGCAATACGTTCCAGCCCGAACACCCCGGCACGCGCATCACCGCCGAGCGCTCGGTGCGCGGGCCGATCAAGGGCCTGACCCTGAGTGCGGAGCTGGCCGTGCTGAACCTGGAAGGCACCGGCCTGATCGGCGTGCCGGGCACGGCGGAGCGGGTGTTTTCCGCGCTGCGCCAGGCGCAGGTGTCGGTGGTGATGATCTCGCAGGGGTCTTCGGAACACTCGATCTGCTGCGTGGTCCGCGGCAATGAATCCGAACGCGGCCGCGACGCGCTGCTGCAGGCGTTCGCCCATGAGCTGGCAGTCGGCCAGGTCCAGCGGGTGCAGCTGCGTGGCGGGGTCAGCGTGCTGGCGGCGGTGGGGGATGGGATGGCCGGCCAGCCCGGCGTGGCCGCGCGCCTGTTCGAATCGCTTGGCAGGGCGCAGGTCAACATCCTGGCCATCGCGCAGGGCTCGTCGGAACGAAACATCTCGGTCGCGGTGGACAGTGGCGATGCCACCCGCGCGCTGCGCGCGGCGCATGCCGGTTTCTGGCTGTCACCGCAGACCTTCGCGGTCGGGGTGATCGGGCCAGGCAACGTCGGCGCGGCACTGCTGGACCAGCTGCAGGCCGCGCAGCCGCAGCTGCTGGGCAAGGCCAACATCGACCTGCGCCTGCGCGCGGTGGCGTCACGGCGCGGCATGCACCTGGCCCCGCGCGCGCTGCAGGGGCCTTGGCGGGCTGCCCTGGCCGACGCAGCGTCGACCAGCGACCTGGACGCGTTCACCGCGCACCTGCTGTCGGCGCACCTGCCGCATGCGGTGGTCATTGATTGCAGCGGCAGTGCCGAGGTCGCCGGGCGCTACGAAGGCTGGCTGGCGGCCGGCATCCACGTGGTCACCCCGAACAAACAGGCCGGCTCCGGTCCGCTGGCACGCTACCAGTCGATCCGCGCTGCGGCCGCCGCCAGCGGGGCGCGCTTCCGTTACGAGGCCACCGTGGGCGCGGGCCTGCCGGTGATCACCACGCTGCGCGACCTGGTCGATACCGGCGATGAGGTGCTGTCCATCGAAGGCATCTTCTCCGGCACGCTGGCCTGGCTGTTCAACCGCTTCGATGGCAGCCAGCCGTTCTCTGCGCTGGTGGAGCAGGCGCGTGGCATGGGCTATACCGAACCGGACCCGCGCGATGACCTGTCCGGCATCGACGTGGCACGCAAGCTGGTGATCCTGGCGCGCGAAGCCGGCCGCGACCTGAGCCTGGAACAGGTGCAGGTCGAAAGCCTGGTGCCTGAGGCGCTGCGTGCGGGCAGCGTGGATGCGTTCATGCAGCGCCTGGGCGACAACGACGACGCGCTGCTGCAGCGCCTGCAGCAGGCCCGCGCACGCGGCGCCGTGCTGCGCTATGTCGCTGCGCTGTCCGCGCAGGGCGCATCGGTCGGGCTGGTGGAAATACCGCTGGACCATGCCTTCGCCAACCTCAAACTGACCGACAACGTGGTGCAGTTCCGCACCCGGCGCTACTGCGACAATCCGCTGGTGGTGCAGGGCCCCGGCGCCGGTCCGGAAGTCACCGCGGCCGGCGTGTTCGCCGATCTGCTGCGGGTGGCGGCTGGTGAAGGAGCGCGCCTGTGATCGCACGTGCCTTTGCACCGGCATCGGTCGGCAACGTGGGGGTGGGCTTCGACATCCTCGGCCATGCCATCGCCGGTGTCGGTGACACGGTGAGCGTGCGCCGCATCGCCGAGCGCGAGGTGCGCATCGAGGCCATCCGCGGGGCGGACGTGCCGCTGCCACGGGAGGCTGCGTTGAACACCGCCGGTGCCTCCCTGCTGGCGTTGCGGCAGGCGCTGGACCTGCCGTTCGGCTTCGCGGTGGAGATCGACAAGGGCATCCCGTTGGGATCGGGCATGGGCGGCTCGGCGGCCTCGTGCGTGGCCGCGCTGGTGGCTGCCAATGCGCTGCTGGTCAGCCCGCTGGACCGCCACGCGCTGTATCGCTTCGCGCTGGAAGGCGAACTGGTGGCCAGCGGTGGTCGCCATGGCGACAACCTCGGCCCGATGCTGCTGGGTGGGCTGGTGCTGAGCACCGCCGACCGGCTGGTGCCGATCCCGGTGCCGGCGCGCTGGCACAGCCTGCTGGTGCACCCGGATGCGGTGCTGGAAACGCGCCGCGCCCGCGCCGCGTTGCAGGGCAGCTACGCGCTGGGTGATTTCGTGGCGCAGAGCGCCAACCTGGCGCTGGTACTGGCCGGCTGCCACCAGGGCGATGCGGCGCTGGTGCGTGCGGGCCTGCGTGACGTGCTGGTCGAACCGCGCCGCGCGCCGTTGATCATCGGCTTCGACGCCGCGCGCGATGCCGCGCTGGCGGCCGGGGCGATGGGGGCCAGCATCTCCGGCGCCGGCCCCAGTGTGTTCGCCTGGTTCGAAGACCAGGCCAGTGCCCAGGCCGGTGCCGCGCCGGTGCAGGCGGCGTTCGCTGCCGCCGGCTTCGACAGCCAGGCCTGGGTGTCTTCGCTGGCGGCGCCAGCGGCGGTGCTGTTGTGACTCTCTCCCCCCTACAGGAACGTGCGATGCGCTTTGTCTCTACCCGCGGCCAGTCTCCTGCCGTTTCGCTCAGTGCGGCGATCGCCGCGGGGCTGGCGCCCGATGGCGGCCTGTACGTGCCGGAACAGCTGCCCGCGCCGCGCCAATGGGTCGCGACGCCAAGCCTGGCGCAGACCGCCGCGCAGGTGCTGGCACCGTTCTTCGACGGCGACCCGCTGGCGGATGCGCTGCCGGCGATCTGCGCCGAAGCCTTCGATTTCCCGGTGCCGCTGCGTGCCTTGCCGCGTCGCGGCGACCACGTGCTGGAACTCTTCCACGGGCCCACGGCCGCGTTCAAGGATGTCGGCGCGCGTTTCCTCGCCGCCACCCTGGCGCGGCTGCGCAGCGGCGCGTCGACGCCGCTGACGATCGTGGTGGCCACCTCCGGCGATACCGGTGCCGCCGTCGCGGCGGCCTTCCATCGCCAGCTGGGCCTGCGCGTGGTGGTGCTGTATCCCGATGGCCGGGTGTCGCCGCGGCAGGCGCACCAGCTGGGCTGCTTCGGCGACAACATCCAGGCCTTCCGCGTCGCCGGTTCGTTCGATGACTGCCAGGCGCTGGTCAAGCAGGCGCTCGGCGATGCCGCGCTGCAGGCCGCGGTGCCGCTCAGTTCGGCCAACAGCATCAGCCTGGGCCGGCTGCTGCCGCAGATGAGTTACTACGCCCATGCCGCGCTCCAGCACCAGCAGGCGGGCAGGGCGGCGTTGAACCTGGTGATCCCCACCGGCAACCTCGGCAATGCGATGGCCGCGATCCTGGCCCGGGCCATCGGCCTGCCGATCGGGCGCATCGCCCTGGCCACCAATGCCAACGATGTGCTGCCGCGCTACTTCGCCGGTGCTGACTACCATCCCGCACACAGCGTGGCCACCACCGCCAACGCCATGGACGTCGGCGCGCCGAGCAACTTCGAGCGGCTGCGCTGGCTGTTCAATGGCGATGATGCGGCGTTGCGCCAGGCCTTCACCGCAGAGGCGGTGGATGACGTGGCGATCCGCGCGACCATCGCCAGCGCACATGCCGGCAGCGGCGACGTGTTCTGCCCGCACACCGCCACCGCGGTCACGGTGCTCAACGCGCTGCGCGCCAGGGGAAGCAAGGGTGACTGGGCGGTGGTGGCCACCGCGCACCCGGCCAAGTTCGAATCGGTGGTGGAACCGTTGATTGGTGAAACGGTGGCGGTGCCGCCGGCGCTGGATGCACTGCTGCACAGGCCGGCACACGCCGAGCCGCTGGCGGCCGACTATGCGGCGTTCCGTGCGGTGCTGCAGGCCGGCTTGCCGAGCCCGGAACGCCGGTAGCGCCGACCCATGGTCGGCGAGCGCGCAGCGCGGCCTGGGTCCGGCTGACGCCAGCCGTCGCCCCGCGCGCAGCGCCTTACCCGGTGGCCAACGTCCGCAGCGCCGGCTCGTCCAGCAGCTCCACCACGTTCAGGTGGGGCAGGGCGATCAACGCCTGCTGGCGCAGGCGGGTGAAGGTACGGCTGACCGTTTCCATGGTCAGTCCGAGATGGTCGGCGATGTCGCCGCGGCCCATCGGCAGGGTGACCCGCAGCGGGTCACCGCCCAGCCGCGCCTCGCGCGCGGCCAGCCGCAGCAGGAAATCGGCGACCTTCTCGGTGGGCTGCAGGCGGGCCAGTGACAGCGCGGCATCCTGCGCCTCGTCCAGCGCCTGGCAGGCGCGCTGCAGCAGTTTGCGTTCCAGGTGCGGGTAGCGGCTGCGCAGGTCGCGCATATGCGCCAGCGAGACCCGGCAGACGCGGCTGTCGGCGATGGCTTCCACATCGTGGCGATGATGGTCGCTGCTGCTCAGCCCCAGGTAATCGCCCGGCAGCACGAAGCCGTTGATCTGGCGGCGGCCATCGGACAGCGTGCGCACCAGCCGCAGGGCGCCCTGGGTCAAGGTATAGACATGCTGGCGCGGTTCACCGGCGCGGGCCAGCGTGGCGCCCATCGCCACCTGCTGGGACACCGTGACCGCTTCCAGCGCCTGTACTTCTTCGGGCGACAGCGCCGAACACACCGCCAGGTGGCGCACCGAACAGTGCAGGCAGGCCTGCGTCGTACAGCCGGGGGCGGTACGCAGCGTGTCGGCAGGGGCGGGATCAGGGCGCGACATGGCGTGGGGGCGACGCGTGCGGCAGGGGAAGTGCCCATGATACGGCATGTGGTCGCTTGGCCCTGGCGCAGGCGCGCCGGCCGGTGCAGCCGCTACAATAACCGTCCTTGCCCTTCCCCCCCGTTTTTCGCAGGAGCCCCACGTGATCAAGCCCCGTACCCCGCCCGGCATCATGGAACTGCTGCCGCGCGAGCAGATTGCGTTCCAGCGCATGCTGGACGTCATCCGCCGCAACTACGAGCGGTTCGGGTTCCTGCCGGTGGAAACCCCGGTGTTCGAGCTGTCCGACGTGCTGCTGACCAAATCCGGCGGCGAAACCGAGCGCCAGGTGTATTTCGTGCAGTCCACCGGCGCGCTGGCCAATGCCGCCCAGGCCGGTGATACCTCGCTGCCCGAATTGGCACTGCGCTTCGACCTGACCGTGCCGCTGGCGCGTTACGTGGCCGAACACGAGCACGAGCTGACCTTCCCGTTCCGCCGCTACCAGATGCAGCGCGTCTACCGTGGCGAGCGCGCCCAGCGCGGCCGCTTCCGCGAGTTCTACCAGTGCGATATCGATGTGATCGGAAAGGATGCGCTGAGCATCCGCTACGACGCCGAAGTGCTGGCGGTGATCCACGCGGTGTTCTCGGAACTGCGCATCGGTGCTTTCGCCGTGCAGCTGAACAACCGCAAGCTGCTGCGCGGGTTCTTTGAAACGCTCGGCGTGGCCGAGGGCGAGCGCCAGCTGGCCGTGCTGCGTGAAGTGGACAAGCTGGACAAGCGCGGCGCGGACTATGTCCGAGACACCCTGGTCGGCGCCGATTTCAACATCCCGGCCGCGCAGGTCGAGCGCATCCTGGCCTTCGTCGCCGTGCGTTCGCAGGGCCATGACGATGCGCTGGCGCAGCTTGCCCTGCTGGAAGCCGATGCGGCCGCCAGCGAGACCCTGCGCACCGGCGTGGCCGAGCTGCGCGAAGTGCTGCAGCTGGTCAAGGCGTTGGGCGTGCCGGAGCAGGCGTACTGCCTGAACTTCTCCATCGCCCGCGGCCTGGATTACTACACCGGCACGGTCTACGAGACCCTGCTGTCCGACCACCCGCAGATCGGCTCGATCTGCTCGGGCGGCCGCTACGAAGACCTCGCCAGCCACTACAGCAAGTCCAAGCTGCCCGGCGTGGGCATCTCCATCGGGCTGACGCGGCTGTTCTGGCAGCTGCGCGAAGCCGGCCTGATCGAAGGCATCGAGGCCAGCAGCGTGCATGCGCTCGTGGCGCTGATGGATGAGCAGGGCATGCCGCATTCGCTGGATATCGCCCGCCGCCTGCGCGTGGGCGGGATCAACACCGAAGTGCAGATGGAAGCGAAGAAGATCGGCAAGCAGTTCCAGTACGCGGCCAAGGCCGGCATCCGGTTCGTGGTGCTGGCGGGCGAGGATGAACTGGCGCGCGGCGTGGTGGCGGTCAAGGACCTGCTGCGTGAACAGCAGTTCGAAGTCTCCCGCGAGGAGCTGGCCAGCACCCTGCAGGTGGAACTGGAGCAGGCCCGCGCGATGGCGTAAAACGCCACGCGAGCCGCCGGTAGCGCCGACGCATGGTCGGCGGCCTTTACACGCGTGCCCTGACGCATGACGCCGATCATGGATCGGCGCTACCGCTGTTACGCCACAGGTCGCGCGCGGACTGTCAGGGCCGGGCGGTGGGGCGGGGGCGTTGAGCGCCAGGGACGGCGCGAAACGAGGCCCGCATGGGTGAGGGCACTTTGCTTGCGAAGCACCGCTTCGCAAGCGCCCGAACGCACAGCCGCCCAGCGGCTGGCCGGACCCCGGAGGGGCGGCTCTTGCCGTCCCCCGACCCGCCCCACCGCCCCACCGCCCGGCCCAACCCCAATAGACCGCTTCCACACCGGCACCCGCCGGTTTGACTGTCAGGTCGTGTTTGCGTTAATGTACTAGCGCGCTATTACATTGATACCCGCTCCGACCCGATGAAAGCCCGTCCCG
The DNA here is from genome assembly GCF_032054965.1 of Stenotrophomonas chelatiphaga. Lineage (NCBI taxonomy): Bacteria > Pseudomonadati > Pseudomonadota > Gammaproteobacteria > Lysobacterales > Lysobacteraceae > Stenotrophomonas > Stenotrophomonas chelatiphaga. The sequence goes on from NZ_DAMBRS010000001.1 coordinate 287,674, forward strand.
CCCCCGATCAGAAAGACACCCAGGCCGACCTTGCCTCGCTGGCTGAGGCCTTTGCCGCCCTGCGCGAGCCGGCCGAAGTGGCCGCCTTCCTGCGCGACCTGTGCACCCCGGCCGAACTGGAAGCCATTGCCGATCGCTGGAAGGTGGTCCCGCTGCTGCAGCAGGGCGTGCCGTATCGCGAGATCCACGAGCGCACCGGGGTCAGCGTGACCACCACCGGGCGCGTGGCGCGTTCGCTGGAGCATGGCCATCGCGGCTACGCCGCCGCCATTGCCCGCCTCGCCACGCGCTGATCGCCCTTTCCGGAGCGCCCCCGCCGCTCCCACCCCGTATTCCAAGAGACCTTTCCCATGAGTGCATCGCAAGCAGCCCCGGCACGTGACCGGCTGCGTATCGCCATCCAGAAAAACGGCCGCCTGGCCGAGCCGGCCCGCAACCTGCTCAGTGCCTGCGGGCTGAGCTGGCGCGAGAGCCGCGACAAGCTGTTCTGCTATGGCGAATCGCTGCCGGTGGACCTGCTGCTGGTGCGCGACGATGACATCCCCGGCTTGATCGCCGATGGCGTCTGCGATCTCGGTATCGTTGGCCGCAACGAACTGGACGAGCAGGGCGCCGCCCGCGTGCAGCGCGGCCTGAAGCCGGCCTTCCAGGCGCTGCGTGGGCTCGGCTTCGGCGCGTGCCGGCTGATGCTGGCGGTGCCCGAAGAGTGGGACTGGCAGGGCCCGCAGCAGTTGGCCGGCACCCGCATCGCCACCAGCTATCCGGCGATCCTGAAAGACTGGCTGGACGCACGCGGCATCCAGGCGCAGGTGGTGGAACTGTCCGGTTCGGTGGAAATCGCCCCGCGCCTGGGCACCGCCGACCTCATCTGTGACCTGGTCTCCAGCGGCGGCACGCTGCGCGCCAACCAGCTCAAGCCGGTGGAAACCCTGCTCGACAGCGAGGCCGTGCTGGCCGGTGCGGTGATCGCCCCGGACGATGCGCGCGGTGCACTGCTGGCGATGCTGCTGCGCCGCCTGGATGGCGTGGTGCAGGTGCAGGACCGCAAGCTGCTGATGTTCCGCGCCGAGCCGGCCAACGTGGCCGCGCTGGAGAAGTTGCTGGCCGACGCCGAACCGCTGGTGCGTTTGCCTGCTGACGACGGCGCGCCGCGCCTGCAGACGATGTGTCCGGGGCCACTGAGCTGGCAGCGGATGGAAGAACTGGAGCGCGCAGGCGCCCAGGGCCTGATGGTACTGAGCGTGGAGCGGTCGCTGGCATGAATCGTCTGAACTGGTCGGAACTCAATGAACTGGACCGCGCCGAGGCCTTGCAGCGCCCCGTGCAGGCGGTCGCCGCACAGACCCGCCAAGCCGTGGCCGCGCTGATCGCGCAGGTACGTGCCGACGGCGATGCGGCCCTGCGCGAGATCACCGCGCGTTTTGATCGCGTGCAGCTGGACGACATCGAAGTCACCGCTGCCGAATTCGAGGCGGCCGAGCAGGCCGTCGCCGTTGACCTGCGCGCGGCGATGGAAGAAGCCGCCGCGCGCATCCGGCGCTTCCACGAAGCGGGCATGAGCCAGGGCTACGCAGTGGAAACCGCGCCGGGCGTGCACTGCGAGCGGATGATCCGGCCGATCGGCCGCGTGGGCCTGTACGTGCCGGCGGGCAGCGCACCGCTGCCGTCGACCGCCCTGATGCTGGGTGTGCCGGCGGCGCTGGCGGGCTGCCCGCAGGTGGTGCTGTGCACGCCGCCGCGCGCCGATGGCAGCGCCGACCCCGCCGTGCTGGTCGCCGCGCGCCTGACCGGCGTGCAGCGCGTGTTCAAGCTGGGCGGCGCGCAGGCCATTGCCGCGATGGCCCATGGCACCGCCAGCGTACCGGCCTGCGACAAGCTGTTCGGCCCGGGCAACTCCTTCGTGACCGAAGCCAAGCAACAAGTGGCGCAGGACGGAAGCGTGGCCATCGACATGCCGGCCGGCCCGTCCGAGGTGCTGGTGATCGCCGATGCCGGCGCCAATCCGGCCTTCGTCGCCGCCGATCTGCTGTCCCAGGCCGAGCACGGCCCGGATTCGCAGGTGCTGCTGCTGACCGACGATGCCGCGCTGCTGCAGGCGGTGGAAGCCGAAGTCGAGCGGCAGGTGGCGCTGCTGCCGCGCGAAACCATCGCACGCCAGGCACTGGGCGCGTCCCGGCTGATCCTCGTGGATCGCCTGCAGGACGCCTTTGAAATCAGCAACCGCTACGCACCAGAACACCTGATCCTGGCGCTGCGCGAACCGCGTGCCTGGCTGGGCCAGGTGCAGGCGGCCGGTTCGGTGTTCCTTGGCGATTACACCCCCGAAGCGCTCGGTGACTACTGCAGCGGCACCAACCACGTGCTGCCCACCGCCGGTGCGGCGCGGGCGTGGAGCGGGGTCAGCGTGGCCAGCTTCCAGAACACCATCAGCGTGCAGAGCGCCAGCGCCGAGGGCATCGTCGCCATCGGCGGTTGCGCGCGCATCCTGGCCAGCGCCGAAGGGCTGGATGCGCACGAACGTGCGGTCGCGCTGCGCATGGAGGCGGTGGCATGAGCGCGAGCGTGCAGGACGTGCTGGCGCTGCTGCGACCGGACCTGCAGTCCTTTGCCGGCTACAGTTCGGCGCGCAGCACGGCGCTGCAGGGCGATGTGTGGCTGAACGCCAACGAATCGGCATGGGCCAATCCGGCCGATGCCAGCGGCAGCAGCCGGCGCTACCCGGACCCGCAGCCGCCGGCGTTGCTGCAGGCCTTGGCCGGGTTGTACGGCGTCATCCCGCACCAGCTGCTGGTCGGGCGCGGCAGCGATGAAGCGATCGACCTGCTGGTGCGCGCGTTCTGCCGCCCCGGCGTGGATGCGGTACTGGCGACGCCGCCGGTGTTCGGCATGTACGCAGTGTGCGCGCGGCTGCAGGGTGCGCCGCTGCTGGAGGTCCCGCTGGTGGACGGCCCTGCCGGCCTGCAGGTCGACCTCGATGCGGTGATCGCCACCGCACGCGGGCAGGGCGCGCGCCTGGTGTTCCTGTGTTCGCCGTCCAACCCGGCCGGCAGCGAGATCAGCGCCGCCGACATCGCCCGCACCGCGCAGGCGCTCCAGGGCCAGGCCGTGGTGGTGGTGGACGAGGCCTACATCGAATACAGCGACCAGCCATCGGCCACCGCGCTGCTGGCGCACTACCCGAACCTTGCCGTGCTGCGTACGCTGTCCAAGGCGCATGCGCTGGCCGCCGCGCGCGTGGGCAGCCTGATCGCCGCACCAGAAATCATCGCCGCGCTGCGCCGCTGCCAGGCGCCGTATCCGGTGCCGCAGCCGTGTGCCGAACTGGCCGTGGCGGCCCTGCAGCCGGCCGCGCTGGCCGCCACCCGCGCCCGCATCGATGACGTGGTGCGCGAGCGCGCGCGACTGTTCAAGGCGCTGGCGGGCGTGGACGGCGTGCGCCAGGTGTACCCCTCGGCCGGCAACTATCTGCTGGTCCGGTTCGACGACGCGCAGGGCGCGTTCGATGCGCTGCTGGCCGCCGGCGTGGTGGTGCGTGACCAGCGCGCCGCGCCGCAACTCGGTGATGCGCTGCGCATCAGCATCGGCAGCACCGACGAAAACCAACGCGTGCTTGCCGCGCTCTCGGCCTGGAGGGCCGCTGCATGACCCCCATCCTGTTCATCGACCGCGACGGCACCCTGATCGAAGAGCCCGCCGATCACCAGATCGACGCCTACGACAAGCTGCGCTTCGTGCGTGATGTCATTCCGGCATTGATCAAGCTGCGCGACGCGGGTTGGCAGTTCGTCATCGTCAGCAACCAGGATGGCCTGGGCAGCGAGAGCTACCCGCAGGCGATCTTCGATGCGCCGCATGCGCTGATGATGCACGTGTTCGAAAGCCAGGGGATTACCTTCCGTGACGTGCTGATCGACACCAGCTGGCCGCACGAGAACCTGCCCACGCGCAAGCCCGGCATCGGGCTGATGACCGCCTACCTGCAGGACCGCAGCATCGACTGGGCGCGTTCGGCGATGGTGGGCGACCGCCTGACCGACATCCAGTTCGCGCAGAACCTCAACATCCGCGGCTTCCAGCTGCGCACCGAAGAGTTCGGCGGCGACTGGGACTGGCCGGCCATCGCCCACGCGCTGGCCGATGCGCCGCGCACCGCAGTGGTACAGCGCAACACCAAGGAAACCCGCATCCGCGTCGAACTGGACCTGGACGCGCAGGCCGAGCCACGGATCCATACCGGCCTGCCGTTCTTCGACCACATGCTGGAACAGATCGGCAAGCACGGCGGCATCTCGGTGCGCATCCAGGCCGAAGGTGACCTGCACATCGACGAGCACCACACCATCGAAGACACCGGGCTGGCGCTGGGCCAGGCGCTGCGTGAAGCGCTGGGTGACAAGCGCGGCATCGGCCGCTACGGCTTCACCCTGCCGATGGACGAGACGCTGGCCAGCGCGGCGCTGGATTTCAGCGGACGGCCGTACTTCGTGTTCGATGGCGAGTTCAAGCGCGAGCGCGTCGGCGACCTGCCCACCGAACTGGTGCCGCATTTCTTCCGCTCGCTGTGCGATGCCGCCGGGTTGAACCTCAACCTGCAGGTGCGTGGCGACAACGACCACCACAAGGTAGAAGCCTGCTTCAAGGCGCTGGCGCGCGCGCTGCGCACCGCCGTGGCCCGGCAGGGCACCGAGCTGCCCAGCACCAAGGGGGCGCTGTGACCGAAGTCGCCTTGATCGATGCCGGCGGTGCCAACCTCGGTTCCGTGCGCTATGCGCTGGAGCGGCTGGGCGCACAAGTCCGGCTGGTGCGCGATGCCGACGGACTGCGCGACGCGCGGCGGGTGATCCTGCCCGGCGTCGGCGCGGCGGTACCGGCCATGCAGCGCCTGCACGCGCAGGGCCTGTTCGAGCCGCTGCGCCAGCTGGAGGTGCCGCTGCTCGGCATCTGCCTGGGCATGCAGTTGCTGTTTGAACGTTCCGAAGAAGGCGGTGGCGTGGCGACGCTGGGGCTGATTCCCGGCACGGTGCGCAAGCTGGTACCGGCCACCGGCATCCGCGTGCCGCACATGGGCTGGAACCGCCTGCTGCCGCTGCGCGGCTCGCCGCTGCTGCGCGACATCCCCGAACGTGCCAGCGCTTATTTCGTGCACAGCTATGCCGCCCCGTTGAACGCGCACACCGTAGCCGCCTGCGACCATGGCGGGCTGTTCAGCGCAGTGGTCGAACATGGCCGCTATTTCGGTGCGCAGTACCACCCCGAACGCTCCGGTGACACCGGCGCCTTGCTGTTGCGCAACTTCCTGCAGGACACCGCCGAATGAGTTTCATCGTCTATCCCGCCCTTGATATCCGCGAAGGCCGCGTGGTGCGCCTGCGCCAGGGCGACTACGCCCAGGAAACCCGCTACGGCGATGATCCGCTGCCGCGTGCGCAGGCGTTTGCGCGCCAGGGCGCACAGTGGATGCACCTGGTCGACCTGGATGCCGCCCGTGCCGGCGGCTACACGCTGGCGCCGCTGCTGGCGCAGATCCGCCAGCATGCGGGACTGCACGTGCAGACCGGTGGCGGCGTGCGCGGTCGCGAGGACGTCGAGCGCATCCTGCAGGCCGGTGCCGGCCGGGTGGTGGTCGGCTCGCTGGCCGTGCGCGAACCGGATGCGGTGATCGGCTGGCTGGCCGAATTCGGGCCGGAGCGCATCACCATCGCACTGGACGCCCGCCAGGACCAGGACGGCCAGTGGCAGCTGCCGATCCACGGCTGGACCGAAAATGCCGGCGTCACGCTGGACGTCCTGGCCCGGCGCTACGCTGCGGCCGGCATGCGCCACCTGCTGTGCACCGACATCGCCCGCGACGGCATGCTGGCCGGCCCCAACCTGGATCTGTACCGGCACCTCGCCGCACTGCTGCCGGGCGTGGCGATCCAGGCCTCCGGCGGGATCCGCGACGTGGCCGACGTGGCCGCTTCGCGCGCTGCCGGCTGCAGCGGCGCGGTGCTTGGCAAGGCGCTGCTGGAGCAGCGGATGGACCTGGCCGAGGCACTGGCATGTTGAGCCGCCGCATCATTCCCTGCCTGGACGTGCGCGATGGCCGCGTGGTCAAGGGCGTGCGCTTCCGCGACCACGTGGACATGGGCGATATCGCCGAACTGGCGCTGCGCTACCGCGACCAGGGGGCCGATGAGCTGGTGTTCTATGACATCGGCGCCAGCCCGGATGGCCGCAGCGTGGACGTGGAATGGATCGAGCGCATCGCGCGCTTGATCGACATCCCGTTCTGCGTGGCCGGTGGCATCAGTGACGTGGAAACCGCACGCCGCGTGCTGCACGCCGGTGCCGACAAGATCTCGATCAACTCGCCCGCGCTGGGTCGCCCGGAACTGATCACCGAACTGGCCGACGCCTTCGGCGTGCAGTGCGTGGTGGTGGGTATCGATTCGGTACGCGAAGCCGATGGGCAATGGCGCGTGCGCCGCTTCACCGGTGATCCCTCCAAGACCCAGGCCGTGGCCGTGCGCACGCTGGACTGGGTGCGCGAGGTGCAGCAGCGCGGCGCCGGCGAGATCGTGCTGAACTGCATGGACAGCGACGGCGTGCGCCGCGGTTACGACGTGGAGCAGCTGCGGCATGCGCGCGCGGCCTGCCACGTGCCGTTGATTGCCTCCGGCGGCGCCGGCAGCCGCGAACACTTCGCCCAGGTGTTCGACCAGGCCGATGTCGATGGCGCACTGGCGGCCAGCGTGTTCCACAGCGGGGCCATCGCCATTCCAGAATTGAAGCGCTATCTGCGCGAGCAACAGATCGAGGTGCGGGATGTCTATTGAAGTACTGCCGGGACTGCCGGCGCTGGAACGCCTGGACTGGAGCAAGGGCGATGGCCTGCTGCCGGCCGTGCTGCAGGATGCCGACAGCCTGCAGGTGCTGATGCTGGGCTATGTGAGTGCGGAGTCGCTGCAGGCCACGCTGCAGACCGGCCACATGACCTTCTTCAGCCGCAGCAAGCAGCGCCTGTGGACCAAGGGCGAGCAGTCCGGCAACGTGCTGGCGGTGCAGTCGATCGCGGTGGACTGCGATGCCGATACGCTGCTGGTGCGCGCACGCCCGGCCGGCCCCACCTGCCACACCGGGGCGGACAGCTGCTTCCCGCAGGCGCCGAAGGATTTCATCGGCCAGCTCGACCAGCTGGTGGCCACGCGCGAGGCGCAGCGTCCGGCCGGCAGCTACACCACTTCGCTGTTCGACGGTGGCATCCGTCGTATCGCCCAGAAGGTCGGCGAGGAAGGCGTGGAGACCGCGCTGGCAGCGGTGGTGCAGGGCGATGACGAGCTGCTGGGCGAAGCCTCGGACCTGGTCTTCCACCTGCTGGTGCTGCTGCGCGCGCGCGGCCTGGGCCTGCAGGACGTGCGCACGCTGCTGGAATCACGCCACCGCTGAGTCATCCGGCGCGGCGGGTCATTTCGCAGGCAGGTAGCGCGGGCGCTGTTCGTACCACTCGCGCGCACCGGCCAGGTGCCACTTGCGCTGCTCGCCATTGAGTTCCACGCCCGCACCCAGCACACCCCAGCGCAGGTACATGTAGCCGCGCCGGCCGGCCTTGCCCAGGTCAAGCCGGCCGCGCAGCGACAGTCGTTCGTTTTCTGCCTGCAGGTCATCCACCACCAGCTGGCCATGCCGCAGCCGCAGTTGTCCGCTGGCCTGCACCTGCCCGGAGTCGACCAGCCCCAGCACCCAGCGCGGGTAGCTGCTGCGCTCACCGAAGGCATCCAGCAACGGCCCGGCGTCACGCAGGGTGATGTCGGCCACCGCATCGGCGCTCAGCGGCGGCGCGGCGGCCAGGTGCCCGCTGCGTACCGCGACCTCGCCCCACCAGCCGGCGTCCTTTGATTCGGCGATGCGCACTTCCTGCAGTCGCACCGTGGTGCCGCCCAGGTCGAATTGCTTCTGGCTGAAATCGGCGCGCCGTACGCGGGCCCTCAGCAGTGCGTTGCCGCGCATCGCCACGCCCGCCACCTGCATGCGCGCATTCTGGCCGCTCAGGTCGGCCCGGCCGGTGCCGATCCGGCCGGTGGCATCCAGTTCCACGTCCCCGCTGATCAGCCCGGTGCCGCCCAGCAGCTTCACCTGTTCGTTGCCCAGGTAGCGGTTGTAGCGGGTCAGGTCAGGCACCTGCGCGTTGTTGAAACGCAGCCGCGCCCGCACGCCTTCCTTCAGTTCCTGCAGGCGGGCGTCGCCGCTGAGTTCCAGCGCCAGCGCACGGCCGTCGAACAGCACCTGCGAAGGCGCATCGGACGGTGCGGCGCGGAACTGGTCCACGTCCACCTGCACCTGCACCTGCGGCGTGCGGCCTTCGACGATCCGACCCTGCGCACGGGCATCGCCCTGCATCCGTACCCCGGCTACCTCGGCGATGGCAGCCACGTTGGGAATCTCCGCGGTGCTGCCCGGTGCCAGCCGGCCATCGGCCAGCCTCACGTCGGCCCGCAGCAGCCCGCCCCCATCCAGCCGGAACCACGGTTTGCGCACGATCAGGTCGGATATCCAGTTCAGCGAATCGAACGTCCATGCCGCCTTCAACTGCCCGGACGTGCGCGGCAGCAGCTCGGACATCGCGTGGAACGGGATCTCGCGCCCGGCGATGTGCAGGTCGGCATCCAGTTCACTGCCGCTGGCTTCATCGCGCGGCAGCCGCGCCTGCAGCCGGATGTCATCGGCCACGTCCAGCTGCAGCGCCAGCAGGCCGCGATCCTTGGCGTGCTCACCGGCGTGCACCGGCAGGCGCCACACCACGTGCCCGCCAGGCCGCAGCGTGCCATGGTCCATCGCCAGCTGGCCCTGCAGGCGGGCGGTGGAGGGCACCGTGCCGACCGTGGCATGGGCCCCGGCGGTGTCGATGCGCACGGCCTGGCTGCGGCCGTCGATGGCCAGCTCGGCGGTCAGGATGCCGAGCTTGCGCAGGCCCGGCGCATCGTCGCGGTAGTGGCGCGGGAAGCTGGCCCGCGCCTGGATATGGGCCTGGTCCAGCAGCGTCGTACCATCCCAGCTGATCCGCGCATCATCGAAGGTGGCGTTGGAATCGAACAGTTCGGACGGGCCGCCCTTCATCTGCTTCAGAAAGCCCACCGTGGCGCTGGCCTTGCCGGAGATCAGCAGCTTGCCGAACTGACCGCTGCGGATGCTGTCGCTGTGGATCGCATCCATCCGCACCGTCCAGCCACGGTCGCCACGTGGCGGCGGTGGGATCACCTTGTCCACGCGGGTGATCACCGCGCGTACGCCGGCTGCATCCACGCGCGGGATGTGGATCTCGCGGCGCAGCAGCGCCGGCAACGAAATGAACGCACTGGCCCGTTCGGCACTGAAGATATACACGGTGCGGTTGGCCTGCCCGCGAACGTGCACGTTCCACAGCACCGCATGGCCCGGCACCAGGGTGAGCGCCGGCCCGTTGCGCAGCTGGAATTTCTCCGGCTTGCGGTTGGTCACCATGTCGAACAACGGCGTGTTGAGGAACACGTTGCCGGCGACCAGATACAGCAGGTACAGCGCCAACACTACCGCCAGCAGGATGCGCACCGGGCGCGGCCAGCGCTGCAAACGCTGCAGGCGCTTGGGAATCAGGGACATGGCGGGGCGCAGTTGGAAAGAATGCCGCCACTATCGGCAGTGGCGGCGCGCCATGGCGTGAAGGCGGGCGGTCGCAGCCCTCAGCGGCGGCGGTAATACGCCCGTGCCGGGCCGTGTTCGACGCTGAAGGCGTTGACCTTGCCGAACGCATCGCGGTGGAACTCGATCTGCAGCCCGTCGATATCCGGCGATACGAAACGGTTCGGGGCCAGCGCCAGCATCGCGCCATCGCGCGGCTGGCCGGGCACGCCCACCCGCAGCACGCCGTCGACGATCCTGACCTGTAGCGCCGGTACATCGAAGAAGTCGGCCAGGGCGCGGCGCTGGTCCATCGGCACGCTGCTGTCCTGGGCGAAGATGCCGGTGTAATCGGCATGGCCCGGTGCGCCCAGGTCCAGCGCCAGCGTGCGCTGCAGCGGGTTGACCCCGCCGCCGATCGCATCGGACAACGCGTTGCGGATCTCGGCGGCCAGTGCCGCACCGTTCTCGCCATTGGTGAGGATCACCAGTCCGTCGCCGGTTTCCAGATAGCCCTCGATCCACGCCCGGTAGCTGTCGTTGGACCCGCCGTGGTGGAAGATGCGCGTGCTGCCCGCGCCGTCCAGGCGCGGCCCCAACCCATGCCAGCTCGGTGAGACCTCGGTCATCATGTCGGTGGCGATGGCGCGTGGCAGGAACGCGCCACGCCCGTGATAGCTGTCCAGCAGCGCGGCAACGAAGGCGGAAAGGTCATTGGCGCTGGTCCACAACCCCGAAGCCGCCTGTTCCGGGAAGCTCTGCCAGCCACGCGGCAGCGCGGTGGCGGCGCCTTCGCCATCGTGGGCCTTGGCGATGTTGGGCGTGCCGGCGGCAGGCGTGGCATAGGTGCTGCGCTGCATGTGCAGCGGGGCGAATACCTCGGTGCGTGCGAGCGTCTCCAGCGGCTTTCCGCTGGCCTGCTCCAGCACCAGCTGCTCCACCATCACGCCGCCACCGGAGTAATTGCCGCGCTCACCCGGCGCATGCAGCAGGCGCACCGGACGGTTCTTCGCCGGCGCCACGCCGTCCAGCGTCTGCAGCAGGGTGGGCAGGGGCTCGTCGGGCAGATAGTCGGCAAACCCGTGCACGCCCAGTCCGGAGGTATGCGACATCAGCATGCGCAGGGTGACGTGCGGGGCGGGAACCTCGGGCGTGGCAGGGATTTTCCAGCCGGCCAGCAGCGGGTTGACGTCGCGGTCCAGCGCCAGCCGGCCATCGGCCACCAGCCGCAGGGTGGTCGCGGCGGTCACCACCTTGCTGACCGAACCGACCGAAAACAGCGTGTCGCCGTCCACCGGCAGCGTGGCGCCGGCCTGGCGCGTGCCGTAGCCGGCGCTGTGTACCACCTTGCCATCGCGCAGCACGGCGATTGCTACGCCCGGCACGTGGTGGTGGGCCATGCGCTGCTGCAGCGACCAGTGCGGCAGCGGCGCGGCTTCCGGCAGCAGGGTCGGGCGCAGGCCGCTCTGCAGCGCGCTGCGGATGGCAGCGTCTTCGCCGGCCAGTGCCAGCACGGGCAGGGCCAGCAGCAGGCCGATGGCCAGCGCAGGGCGCAGGGATGAAGCGGTCAGGAAATCCATGCGGGGCCTCGGGTGGTCCGGTGTGGGAGGGGGAACGTCAGGCAGGGCAAGGCACGGGCCGGCAGGGCACGTTCAAGCGGGACGCGGGGGATCACGGGCCTGCCAGGCGCAGGCGCGCGGGGAATGACGGGCCTGCCAGCAGCAGGCCCGTGCGGGATTCAGCGCCGCTCGGCGACGGCCCCGCGTTGTTGCAGGTAGCTGCGGATGTCAGCGCTGCGCGCCTGGTTCAATGGCGAACGCCACTGGCCCAGGTCAGCGACTACGCCAAGGTTCACGTCCGCGCCGTGTTCGACAAGATAGGCGAGCGTGGCCAGGTTGCCGGAGCGTGTGGCATTGATCAGCGGCGTTTCGTCACCGGGTACGATCCGGTTGACGTCGGCACCGGCAGCCACCAGTCGCTGCACCACCGGCAAGTGACCACGGCCGGCGGCGACGATCAGCGGATTGCCATCGCCAGCGGAGGGCAGGTCGGCACGCGCGCCCAGCGCAAGCAACTGATCAACCATCGCCAGCTGGCCACTGCGTGACGCGGCGATCAGCGCGGTGCCGTCGCCGCGCTGGCGTGCATCGACCGGCACGCCGGCGGTGACCAGCTGCTGTACTTCGGCGCTGTCACCCGCCGCTGCGGCGGCGATCAGCCGCTCTACCTGTGCGGAGGTGTACCCAGCGGCGGTGCGTCCGCCTGCATCGCGCGGCGTGGAGGCCAACGGCGCACCGAGCCGCGGCGTGGCGGCAACGCTGAGGCCGGCGCACGCCAGCAGCCCGGCTACGCACAGTGTGGTCCAGGCCATGCGCCGGGCCGGGGCGACGCGCTGCGTATCGATGGCCAGCAGGCCGTCAACGCGCTCGGCCAGGCCGCCGCGCTGGCCGGACATGCCCACCGCCAGCGGCCCCTGTGCCGCCGAACGTGGCATCAGGCCGGCCACCGCCTTCAACAGCGACGAAGCGTACTGCTGGCCGCCGCCGGACTGGCGCGCCGCGCGTGCATCACAGGCCATCTCGCGTGCCCGTTCCAGCTCGATTCCCAGCCGCTTCATCAGCGGGTTCCACCAGTACAGCGCCAGCACCGCGTGCTGCGCGGCTGCCACCCACAGGTCGCGGCGGTGGATATGCGCGGCCTCATGCAACAGCAGGTCGCGCAGTGCGGATGCGGACAGTGCGTCCACCAGGTGCGGCGGGATCAGGATGCGCGGGGTCCATAGACCCACCACCATCGGGCCGGGCGCAGTGGTCGACAGGGCAATGCGCGCACCGGGGGGCAAGCTCCAGCGCAGCGCCGATTCCAGCGCCGGCGACAGCGTGGCAGTGCGATGCAGGCGGCGTGCCTGCTGCCATGCCTGCGCCAGGCGCAGCAGGTGGACGAGGGTGCCGGTCAACCAGGCCAGTGCCAGCAGCGGCAGCAGCATCGCGCTGATCGCAGGCAGCCGAGGGGCAGGCGCTGCGGCATCGGTTGCCACGGGCGACACCGCCGCCGTCGTGGTGGACGCAGGTGCGGTGGCGACCGCAATCCCCTGCGTTTCACTCGCCTCCGGCGCACCCGGCAGCAGTACCAGCAACGGCGAGGCGGCGGCCAGCACGAACGCGGCCAGCAACACCCACGAGCGCGTTTCCGCACCCAGCCGGCTGCGGCGCAGCAGCACCACCACCACGCCCATCAGCAGGGCGCTCTGCCACAGGTGCTGCGCAGCCATCATCAGCAGGGTTGGGACCCATTCCAGGCTCATTTCGCTTTCCTTCCCGTGGGGGCATCGTCGACGCGCTTCTGCAGCGCGGCCAGTTCATCGGCATCCATGTCGTGCTCTTCGATCAGGTGCTGCGCCAGCACGCTGGGCGAATCATTGAAGAAGCTGCGCAGGAGATTTTCCAGTGCCTGGCGACGGGCTTCACCGCGGCTGATGGCTGCGCTGTAGATGAAAGCGCGTCCTTCGGTGCGGTGGTGCACCAGGCCCTTCTTGTCCAGCACCTTGAACATTGTCAGTACCGTCGTATACGCCACTGGCTTGCTGCGCGACAGCTCATCGGCGACCTCGCGCACCGAGGCCTCCTTTTTCTTCCACAACACCTCCAGGATGCGGCGTTCGGAATCGGTCAGCATGGACGAAACAGGACGGGCCATGGGCGCTTCTACTATCGAATTAGTTGATGCGTGCATCGTGCTCCGCCGCGCCACGGCGTGTCAACTATGTAATTAGTAATGGGACGGGTGCTACCTTCGCTGCACCGCCGTTTTCCGTGATGCCTGATGAGCAAGCTGTTCCGCCGCCTCTCCATCCTCCTCGCCGCAGCAACGCAGTTGGGTACGGTCCATGCACAACCCGCCGCGACCGATCCGCTGTTCACCGCCGCGCCGGAATCGCTGCAACCGCAGCAGGTGCGCGCGCTGCAGCAGCGCCTGTCGGACTGGCCGCAGCTGGCGTACTACCGCGGCCAGAACGCCGCGTTGCCGCCGCCACGCGAGGGTGAAGCGCGGGTGGTGTTCTACGGCGATTCCATCACCGAAGGCTGGGGCCGTACCGGCAGTGAAACCTTCTTCCCGGGCAAGGGCTACCTCAACCGCGGCATCTCCGGCCAGACCACCGCGCAGATGCTGCTGCGCTTGCGCCAGGACGTCATCGCGCTGCGTCCTGCGCTGGTGGTGATCCTGGCCGGCACCAATGACATCGCCGGCAACACCGGCCCGGCCAGCCAGGCGATGATCGAAGACAACCTGCATTCGATGGCTGAACTGGCGCAGGCGCACGGCATCAAGGTGGTGCTGTCTTCGGTGCTGCCGGTCAGTGCCTACCCGTGGCGTCCCGGCCTGCAGCCGGCGGCCAGCGTGCGCGCGCTGAATGCCGCACTGAAGCGCTACGCGGACCACCAGCGGCTGGTGTACCTGGATTACCACGCAGCGCTGGGCAATGCGGACGGCGGACTGGACAAGGCGCTGGCCGATGATGGCGTGCATCCCACGCCGGCGGGCTATGCAAAGATGGCCCCCTTGGCCGAAGCCGCGGTGGCGGCGGCACTGGGCCGCTGATCCAATCCATCAAAGGGACGGGCATGCTGGGGATGCAGGCGTGGGGTGCGGTGGAAAGTGGGGTCCTGGGCGGCGCGCTGGCCAGCATGCTGGTGGCGTGGTGGACGCGGCGGTTGCCCCGCCACTACAAAGGCTGGTCGCGCGGCGCGTTGTCGCGTCGACATCGCACGGAAATACGCATCGCCAATACGCTGTTCTTCGCCGGATTGTTGTCCGGGGTGGCGCTGTATCCGCTGGGCGGCTTTGCGCAGAATGATCCGCGGCCGTTGTTGCTGGCCTTCGGCTTGGCCTCGCTGCTGCCGTTGCTGGCGCTGATGGTGGTGCCGTGGCTCAGCGGGCGCAGTGTGCGGGCGGCATTCGTCGCTTTCAGCCATGGCCAGGGGACGCCGGTCTGGGCGACCTATCCGCTGCTGGCCGCCGGTCTGGTGGGGCTGGGCTTCGCCATCGCCGGGTTCCTGCGCTGACCGGCTTGAGGCGCCCTGGCAAGCCCGCTACGGTGTGCGCCATGACCATCACCCTTCGCCAGGAACGACCCGCCGACGCCGGCCCGATCGCGCTCATCGCGTGCGGCAGCATGCCATGAGCGGACGCGGCGTGGTTTCGCTGCTGGTCTGGCTGAGTTGCGTGCCGGGCATGTTCGTGCACAGCACGATGGGGACGACGCTGTTCGGCATGCAACTGGCCGAGGTGGCGTGGCCGCCGTCGTGGCAAAGCCTTTGGTTGCTGTGTGCCGTCCTGGCCAGCTTGGCGGCTTGGCCGATGCTGGGTGTGTTGACCCTTCGCTGGCTGGAGAATCGTCCGCTGCACTGGAGATGGCCGCTGGTCGGCACGCTGATGGCCACCTGCTGGATGCTGCCGCGCGGCTGGATTTTCGCCCTGTTCGTCGCCCCCGGGGTACTGTTCGCAGCGTACCTGTGCGCATGGCACGTACTCGGTTGGCGGCGGGCCCAGCGGTCATCGGCGGCACCGCCCCGCGCTTACCCTGAGCGCCCTGCGGACGGCCTGTAGCGACGGCGCCCGCTGGTGCCTCTTGCCAGGCAGGTGCGCTGCGGGTGGCTGACCGCACCGCCTGCGTCGCGGCCTGGCGCGCAGGCCTCAGTCGGCCAGCGCGACCGCCTGCTCCGACACCGCCAGCAGGATCGAACAACGCAGTCCGTCTTCGGCGAAACCGTAGTCCACCTTCGCACCGATCTGGTACGGCAGGGCGCGTTCGATCAGCTCGCGGCCGGCGCCGCCACCGCGGATGCTCGAAGGGTCGGCGGGCAGGTCGCGCACGCCATGCTCCTGCCAGTCCACCCGCAGTCGCGGACTGGCCGCTTCGGATGCCCCTGCATCCACCAGGTTCCAGCGCACGTGCAGGCGGCCGCCCTGCTGGCGCAGGGCCCCGTACTTGACCGCATTGGTGGCCAGCTCGTGCAGGGCCATCGCCAGTGGCTGCACCGTGCCCGAACGCAACGGCACCTCGGCCGGTCCTTCCAGCACGATCTGATCATCGTGCGCGGCAGGATCCACGTGGGCGGACAGCTCGGCGCGCAGCAGCACGTCGAACTGCACGCGATCCAGTTCACCCAGCCGCGACAGCAGGCTCTGCGCGCGTGCCAGCGCATCGAGCCGCGCATCGAAACGGATGGAAAAATCGGCCATGTCACGGCTGGTGGCCAGCGTACGGCTGGCCATCGCACGCACCACCGACATGATGTTGCGGGTGCGGTGCTGCAGCTCGTCCACCAGCATGCGCAGCAGCGATTCGTTGCGGGCACGTTCGTCTTCGTGTTCGCTGCGCTCGGTGACATCGCGCGTGGTGCCGATGATCGCCTCCACCTCGCCATCCAACCCCAGCTGCGGCACGAAGATGTAGTCGTACATGCGCCGCCCCAGCGGACCTTCGAAGGGAACATCGCCGCGGATCGGCCGACGCGTGGCGATCACCTGCTCGATCTCGCGGCTGTGCATCGCCGCGTGCCAGTCCGGATAGCCCAGCTCCAAGCAGTTGCGCCCCAGCGCCTCTTCTTCGGTCTTGCCCCACATGCGCAGCAACGCGCGATTGGCGTAGGTGAAACGATGGTCCAGGTTGAACACGTAGGCCAGGTCGGGCGAGCTGTCCAGGAACGCCTGCAGCCTACGCCGCTCGCGCTCGGTGTCATGCAGCGCACGGCCCACCGCATCGGCGGCCTGCTGCAGGGCGAGCTGCTGGTCTTCGCGGTCCAGCACCAGCGCGGCAATGCGGGTAGCGAAGCTGGCCACTTCCTGTTCCCAGCCGCTGAGCGCGCGCGGCGTGGACAGGAACAGCAGCAGCCACGCATGTTCGGGCTGGTCCTGCCGAGCCACCGCGATGGGCCTGCAGGCGGGGCTGCCGTGCTCGATGCATGCGTCCCGCCAGTTCGCGTGCCACGCCGTGTCGGTGGCAGCGTCGTCCTGGCCGGGCAGTTCCAGATGCGCTGCCTGCGGCGCCGCGTCGGCATGTTCCAGCAGTGTGGTGATCGCCGGGTGCACGTTGCAGCTGCTGCCATAACCAGGCCGCTGCCGGTCGCCGGGGGTGACGAAGAAGGCACTGCGCAGGCCGGGCTTCAGGCGCTCGATGGCCTCGGTGAGTACCCGCAGGCATTCGCGCGGCGGCGTACCGCGGGCCAGGGTATCCAACAGGATCGCCTGCTCGCGGACCAGTTGTTCGGCACGCACCCGGCGGGTCATGTCCACGCACATGCCGTGCACCTGCCCGAGCGCGCGATCATGGCGGCCGCGCAGCATCAGCCAGCGGCGGCTGGTGCCATCGGTCCACGGAAGCTCGATTTCAAAGACCGGCTGTTCCTGTTCCTGCCGCAGGATGCGTCGCCACGCACTGCGCAGTGCCTGCGCGCCGATGCCGGCCAGTTGTGCGCTGGCCGTCTCCGAAGCACGCAGCTGGCGAGTGGCGGTATCGAACTGCCACACCCCTACGCGGGTGTCGTCGAGGATGGCGTCGATGGCGAGCGCGTCGGTCAGGGCAGGGGACATGGCAGGCGCGGACGTTCAAGGATCGCCTTTTTTGCCAACCTTCCCGCCAACACCCTGTGAAGGCGGGTCGCGCTGCTGCCGGGTCTTACTCGAAACGCAGGCGCACACCGGCATACACGCCGAAGCCTTCGCCCGGCGTGGAGCGCGCCACATCGCGCCCGCCATCGTCATAGCCCGGCGTCACCGTGGCGGCGTAATGGCGGTCGCCCAGGTTGCGCAGCTCCAGCCAGCCCTGCCAGCGCCCACTGGGCGCGTCGAAGCCCACGCGGCTGCCGAAGATCAGATGGCTGTCGGCACGTACGCTGTTGGCGTAGTCGACGAACACCCTGGAAGCGTATTCGGTGTTCAACGCGGCATACACGCCCGATGCATGGTCGTAGCGCAGTTCGGCCTGGTAGAAGTGCACCGGCAGGCCCGGCAGGCGGTTGTCACCGAAGCGGTCGTCATGGCGGTAGCGGAAGTCACTGAAGGTATACGCCTGGCGCAAAGAGAGACGCCCGGTTCCTCCCTGCCACAGCGTGCTGTCCAGTCCGGCTTCGATGCCCCGGTGCACGGTGGGGCTCGCGTTGTTTTCGGCGATGAACAGGTTCGGCACCGGCACCACTTCCACGCTCAGCAGCTCATTGTTGACGTGCGCGTAGTAGGCGGTGAGCTCCCAGCGGCCGATACGTCCCTCGCCGCGTGCGCCGAGTTCGAGCGTGGTGGCGGTCTGGTTGTCCAGCTCCACCGGCGCGCGCTGGCGGCCGCTGGATGCACCGTTGCCGGCGGCGAAATACTGGTTGGAGCCCCAGATCATCGACCAGGGATGGGCCGGCTCCACCGAGCGGCTGAGGTTGCCGAACCACTGCGTGGCCGGCGAGGCCTGCCAGGTGAAGCCGAGCCGCGGCGCGTAGTCCCAGTCGCGCTCGTTCAAGCGCGCGTCGGTGCGCGGCCAGGTGACTTCCACCGTGCGCCGCGTCTGCACCAGCGCCAGCCCGGTCTGCACGCGCAGTGCGTCGCTCAGCTGCAGTTCGTTGCTCACGTGCAGCGTGCTGTCGGTGCCGTGGTGGGAAAAGTCACGGGTGTGGGTACCGGCCGGATAGCCGTTGCTGGCCAAGCGCAGCGTCTCGCGTACGTCGGCATCCAGGTCGTGGGTGACGCGCAGGCCGAGCGTGGTCACGCTGTCATGGCCGAACAGGGTGTGCCGGCGGCGGTAGTCCAGCGTGGCATTGAGGTTGGCGTAGTCCAGCTGCTGCCGGTACAGGCTTT
Source organism: Stenotrophomonas chelatiphaga (assembly GCF_032054965.1). Lineage (NCBI taxonomy): Bacteria > Pseudomonadati > Pseudomonadota > Gammaproteobacteria > Lysobacterales > Lysobacteraceae > Stenotrophomonas > Stenotrophomonas chelatiphaga. The sequence continues at coordinate 306,151 of NZ_DAMBRS010000001.1, forward strand.
CGTTCAAGTCCATCGGGTACTTGTGGTACACCAGCCCGGCCTGCAGCGAGGAATCTTCGTCCAACTGCAGCGTGGTCATGTTGCCGATCCAGGTGCTGCCCGGCTGCGGCCGCTTCGCGTCGATGGCCAGGTTGGCCGGGTTGGCCGCGCGCGGGTCGTTGCGGATCTGCGCGCGGGTCAGCCGCCCGGGTGTTTCGTGGTTGGTTTCGCGGTAACGCAGGAAGAAGCGCGTCTGCAGGTCCGGGGTGATCTGCCAGCCGATGTTGGCCATTGCGCCCTTGCCATCGCCGCTCGCATGTTTCTGGTAGCCGTCGAATTCGGTGTCGGTGTAGGCGAAGTAGTAATCCACCGCGTCCTGCACGCCGCCATAGCCCAGGCTGCGCTTCTGGTAGCCGCGGCTGCCGGCTTCGTAGTGCAGTTCCAGGCCGGGTGCATCGCGGCCGCTGCGGCTGACGTAGTTGATCGCACCCCCCAGCGCCAGCGCGCCGCGCTCGAAGCCGTTGGCGCCGCGCAGCACGTCCACGCGCGACAGCCACAACGGTTCCAGCAGCTCGTACGGGGTGCCGCCGGCCGCAGTGAGCGGCAGTCCATCCAGCGACACCGCGATACCGGAGGCATGTGCGCCCGGGCCGCGGTTGATGCCCGAACCGCGGATGGACACCTTGGTGCCTTCGTTGCCGGGGGACTGCGCACTGATGCCTGGCTGGTAGGCCAGTACATCGGCGGTGCCGCCGACGCGGCCCTGCGCGACCTTGGCCAGATCGATCACGTTGCCCGCGCCGGGAACACGGGCCAGCGCCTTGCGCGCGGCATCGGTGGTCTCGGCGGCGGTGACCTCGACGCGGTCCAGGGTGGTGGGCTGGGCAGCCGTGTCCGCATGGGCGGGCAGGGCGGCGAGGGCGGTCAGCACGGCAACGGTGAGCACGCAGGTACGCGGGAGAGCAGAAGTCATGAGCAGTAGAGCCAGCAGCGGAGTGGGGTCGCGGCTGGGGACGAATCCTGTAAACCGCGTAGAGGCGGCGAAAGTTAACAGGGTGTTCGGAGGTTGTCGAGACGTGGATGCAGGGGCAGCTTTGGTAGCGCCGAGCCGTGCTCGGCGAGCGCAGCGGCAGGAGCAGGGGCGGAAGCGTGACGACCAACGGTCGTCACCCACCGAAGCAGGAGCATGACGGCCAGCGGCCGTCACTACCGAAGCAGGAGCGTGACGGCCAGCGGCCGTCACTACCGAAGCGGGAGCATGACGGCCAGCGGTCGTCACCCACCGAAGCAGGAGCATGACGGCCAGCGGCCGTCACTACCGGGTCAGCGCAGGATGCCGGGCAGGTCCAGGCCCTTTTCCTTTGCGCAGTCGATGGCGATCTCATAGCCCGCATCGGCATGCCGCATCACGCCGGTGGCGGGGTCGTTCCACAGCACGCGGGCGATGCGCTTGGCGGCCGCTTCGGTGCCGTCGCAGACGATCACCATGCCCGCGTGCTGCGAGAAGCCCATGCCCACGCCGCCGCCGTGATGCAGCGACACCCACGTCGCGCCGCTGGCGGTGTTCAACAAGGCATTGAGCAGGGGCCAGTCGGATACCGCATCGGAGCCGTCGGCCATCGCTTCGGTTTCGCGGTTCGGCGATGCCACGCTGCCGCTGTCCAGATGGTCGCGGCCGATCACCACCGGCGCCTTCAGTTCACCGTTGGCCACCATCTCGTTGAACGCCAGCCCAAGCCGGTCGCGGTCGCCCAGCCCGACCCAGCAGATACGTGCCGGCAGGCCCTGGAACTTGATCTTCTCGGCCGCCATGTCCAGCCAGCGGTGCAGGTGCGGGTTGTCCGGTATCAATTCCTTGACCTTGGCATCGGTTTTGGCGATGTCTTCCGGATCACCGCTCAGCGCCGCCCAACGGAACGGGCCGATGCCGCGGCAGAACAGCGGCCGGATGTAGGCCGGCACGAAACCGGGGAAATCAAATGCATCCTCGACGCCTTCCTCCAGCGCCATCTGGCGCAGGTTGTTGCCGTAGTCCACGGTCGGCACGCCCAGCGCGTGGAAGGCCAGCATCGCGCGGATGTGGTTGGCCATCGATTCGCGCGCGGCTTTCTCCACTACCTTCGGCGCGGACACGCGCTTGTCGTCCCATTCCTCCACCGTCCAGCCCTGCGGCAGGTAGCCGTTGACCGGGTCATGCGCGGAGGTCTGGTCGGTCAGCAGGTCCGGCTTGATCCCGCGCACCAGCAGTTCGTCCAGCACGTCGGCGACATTGCCGAGCAGGCCGACCGACAGCGGCTTCTTCGCCGTGCAGGATTCTTCGATCAGGCGCAGTGCTTCGTCCAGGTCGTCGGTCCAGGTGTCCAGGTAACCGGTGCGCAGGCGCATTTCGATGCTGCTCCTGCGGCATTCCACCGCAAGGCACGAGGCGCCGGCCATCACCGCGGCCAGCGGCTGCGCGCCGCCCATGCCGCCCAGGCCGCCGGTGAACAGCCACTTGCCGGCCAGGCTGCCGTCATAGTGCTGGCGGCCCATCTCCACGAAGGTTTCAAAGGTGCCCTGCACGATGCCCTGCGCGCCGATGTAGATCCAGCTGCCGGCGGTCATCTGGCCGTACATCGCCAGGCCCTTCTTATCCAGTTCGTTGAAGTGGTCCCAGTTGGCCCAGCGCGGCACCAGGTTGGAATTGGCGATCAGCACGCGCGGCGCATCGGCATGGGTGCGGAACACCCCGACCGGCTTGCCGGACTGCACCAGCAGGGTCTGGTCGTCCTCCAGCCGGGTCAGCGCATCGACGATGCCATCGAAGCTTTCCCAGTCCCGCGCGGCGCGGCCGATGCCGCCGTACACCACCAGTTCCTGCGGCCGTTCGGCCACGTCCGGGTGCAGGTTGTTCATCAGCATCCGCAGCGGCGCTTCGGTCAGCCAACTCTTGGCGGTCAGCGTGGTGCCGGTCGGCGCGATGATGGTGCGGGACGGGTCGTTACGGGTCATGCGGCGCTCCGGTTGGATGCGAATTCAAGGCAGGCGGTGAGCACCTGCGCCAGCGTGTGGCGCAGCGGTGTGGCGTGGTCGTCATCCAGCGGGGTGGGCCAACTGTGGGCATCCAGCGCCTCGGCGGCCGGTTCGGCCATGTAGCCGCGGCAGGCCAGTTCCATCTGCAGGCTGTGCACGCCGCCGGGGATGTCGCTGTAATGGCGGGTGATCCAGCCGCCCTTGAAGCGGCCGTTGCGCACATGCGGCAGGCCGCTCAGCCGGCACAGGTTTTCCACCACGTCGGACAGCGCGTTGTCGCAGGATGTGTCCACTTCGCCGGTCGGGCCGGCGGTGCCCAGGTTGAACTGCGGCAGCTCGCCGTCGAACAGGTGCGGGATGCGCGAGCGGATCGAATGCGCGTCGTACACCACGACGGTGCCGTGGCGCGCGCGCAGGCGGGCGATCTGTGACGCCAGCGCCGCATGGTAAGGCGCGAAGTACACCTCGCGGCGACGCAGGATCTCGGCCTCGTCCGGTTCCTGCGCCGGCTTGTACAGCGGCTGGTTGTCGAAGGTGGTCAGCGGGCACAGGCCGGTGGTGTTCTGGCCCGGATACAGCGACACCCCGCTGGGATCGCGGTTGAGGTCGATCACCGAACGCGAGATCGATGAACGCACCGTGGTCGCGCCGAGTCCGCGCGCGAAGGCGTACAGCTCATGCACCCACCAGTCGGCATCGCGCCGGGCCAGCCACGGCGAGACGAAGCGCCCGGCGAGGTCGTCCGGCAGCGCGGTGCCGGTGTGCGGGAAGCTGATCAGCAGCGGCGCATCGCCTTCGTGCACTTCCAACCACGGCGGCTGCGCACTCATGCCACCGGCTCCACGTTGGGCAGCACATCGGCCAGCCCGGACGCCAGCGCGCCACTGCGCACCAGGTCGGTGGCAGCCACCATGTCCGGATGGAAGTAACGGTCTTCTTCCAGCGTCGGCACCTGTGCGCGCAGCAGCACGCGGACGGCTTCCAGCGGACCACTGGACTGCAGCGGCGCGTGGAAATCACACCCCTGCGCGGCGGCCAGCAGCTCGATGCCGACCACGTTGGCGGCGTTCTCGGCCATCTGCAGCAGGCGCCGCGCGCCATGTGCGGCCATCGACACATGGTCTTCCTGGTTGGCCGACGTGGGAATGGAATCCACGCTGGCCGGATAGGCGCGCTGCTTGTTCTCCGATACCAGCGCGGCGGCGGTGACCTGCGGGATCATGAAGCCGGAGTTCAAGCCCGGACGTGGGGTCAGGAACGCCGGTAGGCCGGACAGCGCCGGGTCCACCAGCATCGCCGTGCGGCGTTCGCTGATCGAGCCGATCTCGCAGATCGCCATCGCCAGCATGTCCGCGGCAAAGGCCACCGGCTCGGCGTGGAAGTTGCCGCCGCTCAGCGCTTCACCGGTATCAGTGAACACCAGCGGATTGTCGGACACCCCGTTGGCTTCGATTTCCAGCGTGGTGGCGGCCTGGCGGATGATGTCCAGCGCCGCGCCCATCACCTGCGGCTGGCAGCGCAGGCAGTACGGGTCCTGCACGCGTACGTCGTTGTCGCGGTGCGATTCGCGGATCGCCGAACCCTGCATCAACGTGCGCAGCGCAGCGGCGGTGAGGATCTGCCCGCGCTGGCCGCGGATGCTGTGGATGCGCGGGTCGAACGGGGTATCCGAACCCTTGGCCGCTTCCACCGACAGCGCACCGGTGACCAGGGCGGCCTGGAACACGATCTCGATCTCGAACAGGCCGGCCAGCGCGTAGGCGGTGGAAAACTGGGTGCCGTTGAGCAGCGCCAGGCCTTCCTTCGCGCCGAGCTGCAGCGGCTGCAGGCCGGCACGCGCCAGCGCGTCGGCAGCGCTGAGACGCTGTCCGTCAACGAACGCTTCGCCGACGCCGATCATCACGCTGGCCAGGTGGGACAGCGGCGCCAGGTCACCGGAGGCACCGACCGAACCCTGCGCCGGAATCACCGGCACCACATCCTGCTGCAGCAGCGCTTCCAGCAGCTGCAGTGTCTCAACGCGCACGCCGGAGGCGCCCTGCGCCAGGCTGACCAGCTTCAGCGCCATCATCAGCCGCACCACCGGCAGCGGCATGGGTTCGCCGACGCCGGCGGCATGTGACAGCACGATGTTCCGCTGCAGGGTGGCCAGGTCTTTCGGTTCGATGCGCACGCTGGCCAGCTTGCCGAAGCCGGTGTTGATGCCATACACCGGCGCGCCCTTGGCGACGATCGCTTCGACGGTGGCGGCACTGGCACGCACGGCCGGCAGGGCCGCCGCGTCCAGCGCGATGCGCGCGCCACGGTAGACCTGCCGCCACTGCGCCAGTGGCACGTGGGCGGGGCGAAGCACCAGGGTGTCGGGTGTTTCATGCTGCATTGAAGCGTGCTCCATCAGATGGGATCAGGCTGCCCGCGCACCACGCGCGCGTGCAGCGGGTTGAAGCCGATGCGGTAGACCAGGTCGGCGGGGGCGTCGATGTCCCAGATCGCCAGGTCTGCGTCCATGCCCACCGCCAGCTGGCCGATGCGGTCGGCGCGGCCGAGCGCGCGCGCGGCGTTGCGGGTGAAGCCGGCGATGCATTCGTCCACGGTCAGCCGGAACAGCGTGGCGCCCATGTTCATCGCCAGCAGCGGGCTGGTCAGCGGGGAGGTACCGGGGTTGCTGTCGGTGGCCAGCGCCAGCGGCACGCCGGCCGCACGCAGCGCCTCGATCGGCGGCAGGGTGGTGTCACGGGTGAAGTAGAACGCGCCGGGCAGCAGCACGGCGACCGTGCCGGCGGCCGCCATCGCCGCGATGCCGGCCGCGTCCAGGTGCTCGATGTGGTCGGCCGAAAGCGCCCCGTGGCGCGCGGCCAGTTCGGCCCCGTGCTGGTTGCTGAGCTGTTCGGCATGGATCTTCACCGCCAGCCCGTGCGCGCGTGCCGCCTCGAAGACCTGCGCTGCCTGCGCGGTGGAAAACGCGATGTTCTCGCAGAAGATGTCCACCGCCTCGGCCAGCCCTTCGGCGGCGACGGCAGGGATCATCAGCTGGCAGACTTCATCGATGTACTCCTGCGCCTGCCGTCCCGGCGGCACCGCATGCGCGCCGAGGAAGGTCGGCACCACGTGCACGTTGCAGTCCACGCCAAGCTGGCGCGCGACCTGCAGCTGCTTGCGCTCATCGTCCAGGGTCAGCCCGTAACCGGATTTGATTTCCAGCGTGGTGATGCCTTCGGCGCGCATCGCCCGCAGGCGAGGGCGGCTCTGGCGTGCCAGCTCCTGGTGGCTGGCCGCGCGGGTGGCACGCACGGTGGACACGATGCCACCGCCGGCGCGGGCGATGTCGGCATAGCTGACGCCCTGCAGGCGCTGCTCGAATTCGTTGGCGCGGTTGCCGGCGTAGACCAGGTGGGTGTGGCAGTCGATCAACCCGGGCGAGATCCAGCGGCCTTCGCCGTCGATGCGCGTGGCCGGCTGCAGCTGCGCGCCACTGCCGGCCGCGCCGACATGCACGATGCGGCCGTCAAGGCTGGCCAGTTCGGCATCGGCGATCACGCCCAGGCCGTCGCCCTGCAGGGTCATCAGGTGTACGTTGGTCCAGAGGGTGTCGCAGTGCATGGGCTGGGCTACACGGCTGAGCTGATATGTCTATACAATATAGGCGTCCCTTTCCGGTTGTCCAGCCATGACGGATTCGTTGTCTCCCCCTGCCTTCCACGCCGCCCGCGCACTGCTGCCACAGTGCTGGGCGCGCGATGTCCGGTTGACCGTGGTCGATGGCTGCATCGGGGAGATCCACGTCGGCGTGCCGGCGCAGGCGGGCGATCAGCGCGTGCAGATCCTGGTGCCGGGCGTGCCCAACCTGCACAGCCACGCCTTCCAGCGCGGCATGGCCGGGCTGACCGAAATCGGGGGTGGCGATGGCGACAGTTTCTGGAGCTGGCGCGAGCTGATGTACCGCTTCCTGGCCCGGCTGGTGCCGGACGCGGTGGAGGCGATCGCCGCCCAGGCCTACATGGAAATGCTGGAGTCCGGCTTCACCCGCGTCGGTGAGTTCCACTACCTGCACCACGATGCCGATGGCCGGCCGTATGCCGACCGCGCCGAGATGTCCGCGCGCATCGCCGCCGCCGCCGCGCAGACCGGCATCGGCCTGACCCTGCTGCCGGTGTTCTACGCGCATGCCGACTTCGGCGGTGCCGCGCCCAATCCGGCCCAGCGCCGGTTGATCCACGACGTGGGCGGGTTCGCGCAGTTGCTGGCTGGCGCGCGCACGGCCCTGCGCGCGCTGCCCGATGCGGTGCTCGGCATCGCCCCTCACAGCCTGCGCGCCGTAACCGGCGAGGAGCTGTCTGCCCTGTTGCCGCTGAACGACGGGCCGGTGCACATCCATATTGCCGAACAGCTGCGCGAAGTGGACGCCTGCGTGGCCTGGAGCGGCCTGCGCCCGGTGCGCTGGCTGTATGAAAACGCGGCAGTGGACGCACGCTGGTGCCTGGTGCATGCCACCCATATCGATGACGACGAACGCGCGCGCATCGTTGCCAGCCATGCCGTGGCCGGCCTGTGCCCGATCACCGAAGCCAACCTCGGCGATGGCCTGTTCCCGATGCAGGCCTTCGCGCGCGAAGGCGGACGCTTCGGCATCGGGTCGGACTCCAACGTGCTGATCGATGCAGCCGAAGAGCTGCGCCTGCTGGAATATGGCCAGCGCCTCAGCCTGCGCGGGCGCAACGTCATTGCCCCGGATGCGCAGCGCAGCAGCGGCCGGTTCCTGTTCGATGGCGCGCAGCACGGCGGCGCGCAGGCGCTGGGCGTGCTGGCCGGATTGCAGCCCGGCGCCAGTGCCGACCTGCTGGAACTGGATGCCGCGCACCCGGCGATGATCGCCCGCGATGGCGATGCCTTGCTTGACAGCTGGGTGTTCGCCGCACGTAATGGCGCGCTGCGATCGGTCTGGCGGCGCGGTCGCCAGTGCGTGGCCGACGGCCGCCACCTGCAGCGCGACGCCATCACCGCCCGTTTTGCCCAGGCCCTGCGCGGCGTGCTGGGCTGATCCTCTTTCCGAATCGAGACCACAGTGAAGGCCAGCAAGTCCGCCACGCTCAACCAGCGCATCCGCAGCGAACTGGAAGGCCGCATCCTCAGTGGCGAATGGGCGCCGGGATTCCGCATCCCGTACGAACACGAGCTGATGGAGCAGTACGGCTGCTCGCGGATGACGGTGAACAAGGTGCTGACCGCACTGGCCGAAAGCGGGATGATCGAACGTCGGCGGCGTGCCGGTTCGTTCGTGGCGCGGCAGTCACCGCACCTGGAACAGGTGGCGCTGGCGATCCCGGATATCGCCATGCAGGTCACCGCGATGGGACACCAGTATGCGTACCGGCTGCTGCGCCGCCAGTTGCGCAGCGCCCGCGACGGCGATGACGGCGAACAGGAACTGGCCGGTGAGGCGAGCCTGCTGGCGATGGAGTGCCTGCACCTGGCCGATGACCGACCGTTGGCGCTGGAACACCGGCTGATCAGCCCGACCGGCGTGCCGGAGGTGCTGGAGGTGGATTTCGCGGTGACCGCACCGGGCAGCTGGCTGCTGCAGAACGTGTCGTGGACGCGGGCCCAGCACCGCATCAGTGCGTGGGGGGCCGATGCGGCCAGCGCCAGGCTGCTGGATGTCAAAGCGGGCACGGCGTGCCTGGTGATCGAGCGGCATACCTGGCGCGGGGATCAGGCGATCACGCGGGTACGGCAGATATTCCTGGGGGATGCGTGGGATCTGGTGGCGCGGTTCGCGCCTGGGAATAATCGTTGATTCGTTGTTGACGGCCAGCGGCCGTCACTACCGAAATTGTGGCCAGCGGCCGTCACTACCCGGTTACAGGGTGGTGCACTGGCGCCAGCGGACCGGCTCGTCCACGCCGGGTCGGGAATTGAGCTGGATGCGCACGTTGCTCAGTGCGGGGTAGCGGGTCACCTGGTCGCAGATCATCGGCCACACCTGGTCCAGTTCGCCGCTGCGGTTCACCACCAGCGTCTGCCGGGTCTGCCAGATGCCGCTGTGCACGCCGGGCAGCTTGCTCAGGGCGCGGGAGATTTCCTGCTGGTAGCGATCCAGCGTTTCGGTATCCGGGTTGAGGTCCGGGCCGGCCACCGGTGCCTGCGTGGCCGGCGGCGCCGGATCGACGGCGGCAGGTGCAGGTGCGGTATCGCCAGCGGCAGGCGCAGCAGCCGGGGCCTGGACGACGGCCGGGGCCTGCACCGGAGCCGGCGCGGCCACCTGCACGGTCTGGTAGCCCATGCCCACCAGCAGGCCCAGCGTGCTGGAGGCGAAGGCAGCAATCACGATGCGCCGGATCGCCTCGTGGCGGGCCGCATTCTTGACCCCCGATTCGATGTCACCGGGCAGGTAGGGCGACAGCAGCGGCCACAGCCGGCGGCCATCCAGCACTTCCACGGCCTGCTTTTCGGCAATGGCCTGGCCATCGCCATCCACCAGGCCTTCGGTGATCAGGATGCCGCCGTGGGCGCCGGCCAGCCGCGCCGCCGCGCCCAGTTCGTTGATCGCTGCGGTGCCGATGCGGTAGGCCAGCCCATGCTTGCAGGTCACCAGGAAGTGCCCGCTGGCATCGGCCATCAGGAAGTCGCTGCGCGGCTCGCGGGTGTCGTCCTCGTGGCGGCTCATTTCGGTCAGCCCGCGGCGCTCGTGCAGGGCGCGCTTGACCAGTTCGGAGAAATCGCGCCAGTGCATGCCCGCCAAGGCCTGCAGCCCCAGTTGCATTTCCTTGCGACGCCGTTTGACCAGCCACAAGAAACCGGTGGCGAGGACGAAACAGGTGACGGCCAACAGCAGGGCCAGTATCCAGGAGAACATGCAGGCAGCAACGCACAACGCAGGAAGGGGCGGACAGTGTACTGGGGCGCAGTGCTTATAGCGTCAGGGCAATCCCCACAAAGCGCGGCGCACGTCTCAAACGGCAGGCACGAAAAACCCGCCATTACCGAATCCGTGAGGGGAGGGACAAACGGGGTAATGACGGGTTGATTGAAGTGTCGCCCACCGCCTGTTGCGTTGCAACAAAGCGGCAGGCAACACAGCGTTCCGGCAGGATCAGCTACCGGTAGGCGACTGGTGGCTGCCCGGGGTCGGTTCACCACTGGCCGGGCTGGCCTGGCGGCTTTCCAAGCGGTTCAAGCGCGCGGTCAGCGAATCGATACGTGCGTTGAGCGCGGTCACGTCTTCGGCATTGGGGACGTGCAGGCGCTTGAGCACACCGTGCACGCGGTCCTCGAAGGCTTTTTCCACCTTGTCCCACGTGCCGGAGGCTTTCTCGCGCGCCTGGCCCAGCTGTTCTTCCACGTTGTCCCGCCAGCCCGGGCCGTCTTCGGTGGCTTTCTCGCGGCGGCGGTTCTCGAAGGCTTCGCCTTCCTTCACCAGGCCATCGAAGAAGCGGCTGCCTTCGGCCTGCGCGCGACCCAGCGCACCCAGGCCGGCCAGCCAGACCTGCTGCGCCGAATCACTGAGCTTGCGCGAAACGCGCTCTGCCTGGTCCTGGAAGGAGGCTTTGTCCTGTCCGTCGTTGCGGGGGTCGTGCTCGTCATACTGGTTCATGGGGTCTCCTGCATGGGCGGATGCAGGGACCAGACTAGCGCTGCAACTGCTGGGGCGGCGTGATGGCCGCCGGCAGCGTCGACCGGCAGTTCAGCCGGCGGTCGGATCAGCCCAGTTTTTCCTTCAGCACGCGCTGGATCTCGCTTTCCACCATGCCCTTCATCGCCGACAGCAGGAAGCCGAGCTTTGCGGTCACGCGCACCGCGCTGGGCTGCAGTTCGATGGCACCGTCCACGCCGCTGCCGGAGAAATCCAGCACGTCGCCGCGCCAGGTGGACTGCAGGCCGAAACGATCAGCCAGTTTGGCGGCCACTTCCTCGATCGCCTGGCGCGCGGCCGGTGCGGCCAGGGCGTGGGCGTGGACGATATCGATGCTGGACATGCGGATTCCTTTGCGGGGTGGGGCGGTGGCAGGGCGTGCATTGTGCGCATCAGCCGCGCAAACGCCAAGCGAGGGTTCTTCTGCGAATGCCAGCCAACTGCTAGTCTGCGCCGCATGCCTAAACTGCTCGTGCACTACAGCCAACCCTCGCAACCCGACCAGCCGCTGGTGCCGGGGGTGCAGAAGATCGTGCGCCAGGCCAACGGCAGCATCCGCCTGGTCGAAGCCAGCCAGGGCAGCCTGCTGTTGGCCCAGCTCAGCCTGGACCAGCGCGGCCTGTGGCTGCAGGTGGCCGCCGGCGTGCGCGGGGTGCATGTCAATGGACGCCCGGTAAAACGCATGGCGCTGCTGCGCGCCGGTGATGCGGTGTACGTGGAAGGCGTGGAACTGCTGATCCAGGGCGAAGTGGATACGCCGATGCTGCCGCCCTCGCCACAGGCAGCGGTACAGTCCGACGAACCGCGCCTGCTGCGCGGCGTGGGCGGGCCGCACCACGGCCGTGGCTACCCGCTGCACGGACCGTTGCTGGTGGGCCGCAGCAGCGAAGCGGACATCGAGATCGACGAGCCAGCGTTTGCCGACCAGCACGCGCGCATCGAAAGCCACGGCGAACGCATCCTGCTGCGCGACCTGGGCACCGGCGAAGGCAGCCGGGTCAACGGCGTGGCCGTGCGCCACTGCTGGCTGCAGGGCGGCGACCAGGTGGTGTTCGACGGCCAGCACCGCTTTGTGCTGGAACTGCCCGACGACCCGCGCCAGCGCCCGCTGCCGACGGAAGAGTTCGTCTTCAACGACGTGGACGAAGCGGCCGAACCGCAGGTCCCGCGCCGCGTGCGCCGCTGGCCGTGGCTGCTGGTCAGCGCCCTGCTGCTGGCCGGCGTGCTGAGCCTGCTGCTGTGGTTCGGCGCCCGCTGAGCCCGGCGACGACGACCGCGCGAACCGGTAGTGACGGCCGCTGGCCGTCATCGCCCGCCAATGGATACCAATGCAACCAAATTTCCCTTGAACGGCGCGGTCTAAAGCCTGATGCGCTGCGGCATACTAGGGGTCTTGCCCCACAGGTGTGACATGACCCGCGCGTACAACTTCAGTGCCGGCCCTGCAGCGTTGCCGGAAGTGGTCCTGCGCCAGGCGCAGGAAGAGATGCTGGACTGGCATGGCGCCGGTGCCTCCATCGTGGAAATGAGCCATCGCGGCCCGGAATTCATGGCCGTCGCGGCCGCCGCAGAAGCCGACCTGCGCCAGTTGCTCAGCGTGCCCGACGACTACGCGGTGCTGTTCCTGCCCGGTGGTGCCACCACCCAGCAGGCGCTGATCCCGATGAACTTCGCCAGCCCCGGCCAACGTGCCGACTACGTGCTCACCGGCCACTGGGGAAAGACCGCGGTCAAGCAGGCTTCGCCGTATGTCAGCGCGCACATCGCCGCCAGCAGCGAAGCCAATGCCTTCCGTGTCATTCCCGCGCGCGCCGACTGGCAGCTGTCGCCGGATGCCGCCTACGTGCACATCACCGCCAATGAAACCATCCATGGCGTGGAGTTCCGTGACATCCCCGATACCGGCGATGTCCCGCTGGTGGCCGATTTCAGTTCGTCCATCGCCAGCGAACCGCTGGACATCAGCCGTTTCGGCGTCATCTACGCCGGTGCGCAGAAGAACCTCGGCCCGGTCGGCATCGCCGTGGTGATCATCCGCCGCGACCTGCTCGAGCGCACCGGCCAACCGCGTGCGGACATCTTCACTTACGCCTCGCATGCCGCCCGCGACTCCATGCTCAACACCCCACCTACCTGGAACTGGTACCTGGCCGGGCTGGTGTTCAAGTGGATGCTGGCCGAAGGCGGGGTGGTCGAGTTCGCCCGCCGCAACGCCGCCAAGGCCGCGCTGGTGTACTCGGCGATCGACGCCTCCGGCGGCTTCTACCGCAACGAAGTGGCCGTGTCGGCGCGCTCGCGGATGAACATCCCGTTCTTCCTGCCCAGCACCGATCTGGACGCGCGCTTTGTCGCCGATGCCAAGGCCGCAGGCCTGCTCGCGCTGAAGGGCCACAAGGCGGTCGGTGGCATCCGGGCCTCGCTGTACAACGCCATCCCGGTGGCGGGTGCCGAGGCACTCGTTGCCTTCATGGCCGATTTCCAGCAGCGTCACGGTTGAGCCGCTTCACTGTGTCTACCCCCGGCGCGCGTTGACCGCGCGCCCTGTACCAAGGAACACCGATGGCACGCAAACCTGCCAAGCCGGCCAGCCCCAAGGCCCCCGCTGCAGCACCGAAGAAGGCCTCGCCGAAGGCCAAGGCCAGCAAGCCGGCCGACCGGGAAACCCCCGCCAGTGCACCGCCGGTATTGGCCGATGTGCGCGGCAAGATCGACCAGATCGACCGCGACATCCAGTCGCTGATCGCCGAGCGCGCCCGCTTCGCCCACCAGGTCGGCAAGGCCAAGGGCAAGCTGGCCGCCGCCGTGGATTACTACCGCCCCGAACGCGAAGCCCAGGTGCTGCGCATGGTGGTGGACCGCAACGAAGGCCCGCTCAGCGATGAACTGCTGGTGCATGTCTACCGCGAAATCATGTCCGCCTGCCTGGCCCAGCAGGAGCCGCTGAAGATCGGTTACCTCGGCCCGGAAGGCACCTTCAGCCAGCAGGCCGTGCTCAAGCACTTCGGCCGTTCGGCGCTGGGCCTGCCGATGGCCAGCATCGAAGAAGTGTTCCAGGAAGTGGAAGCGGGCAACGCCGATTTCGGCGTGGTGCCGGTGGAAAACTCGGGGCAGGGCACCATCCAGATCACCCTGGACATGTTCCTGACCTCCAACCTGAAGATCTGCGGCGAAGCAGAGCTGCGCGTGCAGCAGTTCATCATGTCGCGCAGTGGCCACCTGGAAGACATCGAGCGCATCTACGCGCATCCGCAGTCGTTCATGCAGACCTCGGCCTGGCTGCGCGCCAACCTGCCCAAGGCCGAGAAGATCCCGGTGTCCAGCAATGCCGAAGGCGCCCGGCGCGCCCGCAATGCTGACGACGCAGCGGCGATCGGCGGTGAGAACGCCGGCCACGTGTACAACCTGAAGAAGGTGGTCACCAAGCCGATCCAGAACGATGCCGACAACACCACCCGCTTCCTGGTGATCGGCCGCAGCCTGTTCCCCAGTTCCGGCCATGACCGCACCTCGGTGCTGGTGCTGATCCATGACAAGCCGGGCGCGCTGTTCGATGTGCTCAGCCCGTTCGCCCGCCATGGCATCAGCATGAACCGCATCGAATCGCGGCCCTCGCACCACGGCAAGTGGGAATACGGCTTCTTCATCGACCTGTCCGGCCACATCGACGATGCGCCGATGCAGGCCGCGCTGGCCGAACTGGAAGGGCATGCGGCCCAGATCAAGGTGCTCGGCTCCTATCCGGTGGCCGTGCCCTGAGTAAGTTCCGCGGGAGTGCCCACGCGCTCCCGCGCCCAGATCCCTCGCCGCACCGCGGCGCTGACGGAAGCAACAGACGATGAGCAACGCGCAACACTGGATCGCCCGCAAGGGCCAGCCCCTGCAGGGCAGCCTGGTCATTCCCGGCGACAAATCGGTTTCCCACCGCGCGGTGATGTTCGCCGCGCTGGCCGACGGCACCTCCACCATCGACGGCTTCCTGGAAGGCGAAGACACCCGCGCCACCGCGCGCATCTTCAGCCAGATGGGCGCGCGCATGGAAACCCCGTCGCCGTCGCGGCGCGTGGTGCACGGCGTGGGCATCGACGGCCTGCAGGCCCCGGATGGCGAACTGGACTGCGGCAACGCCGGTACCGGCATGCGCCTGATTGCCGGCGTGCTGGCCGGGCAGGCGTTCGACAGCGTGCTGGTCGGCGATGAGTCGCTGTCCCGCCGCCCGATGCGCCGGGTCACCGGGCCGCTGGCGCAGATGGGTGCGCGCATCGATACCCAGGACGACGGCACCCCGCCGCTGCACGTGCACGGTGGCCAGCCGCTGAAGGGCATCGATTTCGCCTCGCCGGTGGCCAGCGCGCAGGTCAAATCCGCAGTGCTGCTGGCCGGGCTGTACGCCGAAGGCGAGACCTCCGTGGTCGAACCGCACCCGACGCGTGACTACACCGAACGCATGCTCGCCGCCTTTGGCGTGGAGATCGCGTACTCGCCCGGCAAGGCCCGCCTGCGCGGCGGCCAGCGCCTGCGCGCCACCGATATCGTGGTGCCGGCAGACTTCTCCTCGGCCGCGTTCTTCCTGGTGGCGGCCAGCATCATTCCCGGTTCCGAACTGCGGCTGCAGCAGGTTGGCCTGAACCCGCGGCGCACCGGCCTGCTGCACGCCCTGCGGCTGATGGGCGCGGACATCACCGAAGAAAACCCGGCCGAGCAGGGCGGTGAGCCGGTGGCGGACCTGGTGGTGCGCTATGCCCCGTTGAAGGGCGCGCAGATTCCCGAAGCGCTGGTGCCGGACATGATCGACGAGTTCCCTGCGCTGTTCGTGGCGGCCACGGCGGCCGAAGGCCAGACCGTGGTAACCGGCGCGGCCGAACTGCGGGTCAAGGAATCCGACCGCCTGGCGGCGATGGCCACCGGCCTGCGCACGCTGGGCGTGCAGGTGGACGAAACCGAAGACGGCGCCACCATCCACGGCGGTGCCGTGCTGGGCAGCGGCACGATCGAAAGCCACGGCGATCACCGCATCGCCATGGCCTTCGCCATTGCCGGCCAGCTGACCGACGGCGAAGTGCGGATCAACGACGTGGCCAACGTCGCCACCTCGTTCCCCGGCTTCGACAGCCTCGCCGGCGGCGCCGGCTTCGGCCTGACCGCCTGAGCCCCGGTAGTGACGGTCGCTGGCCGTCATGCTCTTGCCCCGGTAGTGACGGCCGCTGGCCGTCATGCTCCTGCCCTGGTAGTGACGGCCGCTGGCCGTCATGCTCCTGCCGTGGTGGGTGACGACCGTTGGTCGTCACGCTGTTGCTCCATTACCGCTGCGCTCGCCGAGCACGGCTCGGCGCTACCAGGCGTCGCCTCGCCTCACGCACAGAAAAATGCCGGCCCAATCAGGCCGGCATCTTCATCTCACACCCTAACCGCACTCAACGCTCGGTACGGAAATCCACCGGCACGTTGACCACGCTGGCAATCGCACGGCCGTTCTGCATGGCCGGCTCGAACTTCCAGTTACGCACCGTAGTCAGCACCGCACGGTCCAGCTCGCGGTCGCGCTGACCAGTGCGCGAGACGATGCTCGCCTCGGTCACGCTGCCACTCGGGGCCACCTTCAGGCTGGCCACCACGCTGCCCTGCACGCCATTGCGCAGCGCGCTCGGCGGATACGACGGCTTGGTATTGCTGGTCAGCGGACGCGCCTCGCGGTTACGCACCGCCGGGGTCGCACGCTGCTGGGGCGGGGCCGGGGTGGCACGCGGCGCAGTGGCCGGCGCATTGGCGACCTGCGTGCCGGTAGCCGGCAGCATCCGCTCACCGATCGGCGCCGGCGCCACTTCGGTGTTGGACGTCCGCAGCCATAACAGCGCAGCGGCGAACATCGCCACGATCAGCGCTATCCAAAGCAAAGGGGACGGGCGGCGGCGTTCGTGGACAAGATCAGCATCGGCCTGGTGATGCGGCGAGGCCGGCATTTCCGGAGCATGGGTCGCACTCATGTTGGATCTCCTGCACTGTCGTTTCCGACGACGCCCAAAGTCTTGCCGCTAACGCATGGCGCGGGTGTAACCATCGCGTCAACGCGGTGCATGGAGTTCAGGTTCGGGTGCAGGGACCGTTCAGTGATGCAGAACGCGCGTGATCAACGGCCAGGGGTGAAGTCAAACGGCACTTCAATGGTGCCCGGAACGGCTTGGCCATTGCTCATCGCCGGGGTGAACTTCCAGCGGCGAACGGCTTCGGTGGCCGCACGGTCCAGGTCGCGCGAGCCACTGCGCTGTACCAGCGCCACCCCATACGGGCGGCCGGTGGCATCGACTTCCACGCGCAGCACCACCGAACCGGACTCGCCACGGCGCAGCGCGGCCGGCGGATAGGTCGGCGGCGGTGACTGGCCGGCGATCGGCATCGGGCGGTCATTGGCCACCGGACCAGCGGTGGTCGGCGCGGTACCGGGGGCCGGCACGCCTTCGACCATCGGCGCAGGCGCCGGCGTGGTTTCCACCAGGGTCGGGGTTTCTTCCGGCGGCGGGGCAGGGCGCGCGTCGGGCATGTCGCTGGAACCGGCTGCGGCGGCCAGCGGCTCGGGCAGCGGCTCGATCTCGGCCACTTCCTGCGGCGCCTTGGCGGCCGGGTCGGCCTGGAAGAAGCCCTTGTCGCGGGTGCTCAACCACACCACCACGAACAACAACAGCCCCACCGCGAACGCGATGCCGGCGATCTTCAACGCATTGCGGGGAATCTGCAGGGTGATGGACTTGCCGGACGAGGTGCGGGTAGCAGGCATGACGCAAACCAATACGGGACCGGGCGATTCTGGCACAGCCGCGATGAACCGTCCGGCAGAAATCCGCATAACAGGCGATAATCTGGTTCCTGAACCACAACCACCGACAGCCGCCATGCTCGATCCAGCCCTGCTCCGCAACCAGCCCGCCGACCTTGCCGAACGCCTGCGCTCCAGTCGCGGCTTCGAGCTGGACGTGTCCGCGCTGGAGTCGCTGGAAGCAGACCGCAAGCGCATCCAGGTGCGCACCCAGGAACTGCAGAGCCTGCGCAACAGCCGCTCCAAGGCGATCGGCCAGGCCAAGGCCAAGGGCGAAGACGTGGCCGCGATCATGGCCGAAGTGGCCGCCTTCGCCGACGAACTGAAGGCATCGGAAGTCACCCTGGACGAACTGCGCGAGAAGATCGACGCGGTCGCGATGATGATCCCGAACCTTCCGGCAGAGGACGTGCCGGCCGGCGCTGACGAAAGTGAGAACGTCGAGCAGTCGCGCTGGGGCACCCCGCGCCAGTTCGATTTCAAGGTGCTCGACCACGTAGAACTGGGCGCCCGCAACAAGTGGCTGGACGGTGAGACCGCGGCCAAGCTGTCCGGCTCGCGCTTCACCGTGCTGCGCGGCCCGATCGCGCGCCTGCACCGCGCCCTGGCCCAGTTCATGCTCGACCTGCACAGCGGCGAGCACGACTACCAGGAAACCAACGTGCCGGTGATCGTCAACGCCGACAGCCTGTACGGCACCGGCCAGCTGCCGAAGTTCGAAGAGGACATGTTCATTACCCACCTGGGTGAGCAGAAGCGTTACCTGATCTCGACCTCGGAAATCTCGCTGACGAACATCGTGCGCGATGAAATCGTCGATGCCGAGCGCCTGCCGCTGCGCATGACCGCCCACTCGCTGTGCTTCCGTTCCGAAGCCGGCAGCGGTGGCCGCGACGTGCGCGGCATGATCCGCCAGCACCAGTTCGAGAAAGTTGAACTGGTCACCGCCTGCCGCCCGGAAGACAGCGATGCCGAGCACCAGCGCATGACCCGCTGCGCCGAAGTGGTGCTGGAAAAGCTGGGCCTGCCGTACCGCAAGGTGCTGCTGTGCACCGGCGACATGGGCTTCTCCGCAGTGAAGACCTACGACCTGGAAGTGTGGCTGCCCTCGCAGGAC
The DNA here is from genome assembly GCF_032054965.1 of Stenotrophomonas chelatiphaga. Classification (NCBI taxonomy): domain Bacteria; kingdom Pseudomonadati; phylum Pseudomonadota; class Gammaproteobacteria; order Lysobacterales; family Lysobacteraceae; genus Stenotrophomonas; species Stenotrophomonas chelatiphaga. The sequence goes on from NZ_DAMBRS010000001.1 coordinate 324,697, forward strand.
ACCTATCGCGAGATCAGCTCGTGTTCCAACACCGGTGACTTCCAGGCCCGCCGCATGCAGGCCCGCTGGCGCAACCCCACCACCGGCAAGCCCGAGCTGCTGCACACCCTCAACGGCTCCGGCGTGGCGGTCGGCCGCGCGATGATCGCAGTGATGGAGAACTACCAGAACGAAGACGGCAGCATCACCGTGCCGGACGTCCTGCGCCCGTACATGGGCGGCATCGAAACCATCGGCTGAAACACCGGTAGTGACGGCCGCTGGCCGTCAGCTCTTGCGTGGGTAGTGACGGCCGCTGGCCGTCAGCTCGTACCTTGGTGGGCGACGACCACACCCCGGTGGGCAACGACCACACCCGGTGGGTGACGACTGTCAGTCGTCACGCCTCTGCCCCTGCCGCCTCGCTCGCCGAGCACGGCTCGGCGCTACCCACCCATTCGCAGGACAAAAAAAACGGCCCCGCAAAAGCAGGGCCGCCGGTCGGGCTGGAATAGGGGAGGGGGTCTTCCAGCCCACGGCTACCGGCCGACGACGAGCCGCCAGCAACCGTCTTGAACGCTTTACTCAGGCCTCGGCAAATTCCGCTTCCGGCAGGCTCGCCAGCGCGGCCGCAATGGCCTCTTCGCGGTGCTTCGGCGAATACGCGATGCCTTCGGCACGCACGAACTCCACCTCGGTGATGCCCATGAAGGCGAACACCTGGCGCAGGAACGGCTCCTGGAAGTCTGCCGGCGAATCGGTATAGATGCCGCCGCGGCTGCTGGCGATGATCACCCGCTTGCCACCGGCCAGGCCCACCGGGCCCGCTTCGGTGTACTTGAAGGTCTTGCCGGCCACGGCCACGCGGTCGATCCAGGCCTTCAGCGTGGACGGAATGCTGAAGTTGTACATCGGCGCACCGATGACCACGACATCCGCCGCCAGGAACTGCGCCATGACGTTTTCAGCATCCGCGACCTCGGCCGCATCCGCGCCGGCCAGCGAGCTGCCGCGCAGGTGGGGGATCGGGTTGGCATCCAGATCACGGTAGGACACGTCGAGGGAGTCGACCGACTCCTTGAAACGGGCGACCACGGCCGCCGACAGCTGGCGGGAGACCGAGTTGTCGCCGAGCGCGCTGGCGTCGATGTGAAGAAGCTTCATGGCAGTCACCTGATGTTTGTGGGGGTGGGCAGCCGTGCTGCCGACGGGACAAACGATAGGTTGTTGCCAATCTGGGATAAAGATGGTTGAATGCCACGTATTGTTCTAGATATGGAACTGCAGCATGCAAGACCTCAACGATCTCTACTACTTCGCCATGGTCGTGGACCACGGCGGTTTTGCCGCAGCCGAACGCGCGCTGGGCATCCCCAAGTCCCGCCTGAGCCGCCGCATCAGCCAGCTGGAGACCGATCTTGGCGTCCGCCTGCTGCAGCGCTCCACGCGCCGTTTCGCAGTCACCGACGTCGGTACCAGCGTACACCGACACGCGCAGACCATGTTGGCCGAAGCCCAGGCTGCCCGCGAAGTGGTAGACCGCCTCAGCGCCGAACCGCGCGGGCTGGTGCGTGCCAGCGTGCCGGTATCGCTGGCGCAGATGCAGCTGCCCAAACTGCTGCCGAAGTTCCTGGAGCAGTACCCCAAGGTGCGGCTGCAGCTGAACATCAGCAACCGCCGCGTGGACATCATCAACGAAGGCTACGACGTCGCCCTGCGCGTGCGTTCGCGGCTGGATGACGATGGCAGCCTGGTGATGCGCAGCTTCGGCCAAGTGCAGGAACTGCTGGTGGCCAGCCCGAAGTACCTGGACCGCGCCGGTCGCCCCAAGGACCCGGACGAACTGACCAACCATGTCACCCTGAGCATCAGCGAAGACGAAGCCCGCCAGCGCTGGGAACTGCACGGCCCCGAAGGCGCGGTGCGCCGCGTGGACCTGCAGCCGCGCGTGGCCGGCTTTGATTTCCCGCTGCTGCAGAGCATGGTCAAGGATGGCTTCGGCATCACCATGCTGCCGGAAACCGTCTGCGCCGATGCCGTACGCAAGGGCGAACTGGAAGTGGTGCTGCCGGACTGGTCGCTGCCGCAGGGCATCTGCCACGCCGTGTTCGCCTCGCGCCGTGGCCTGCTGCCGGCCGTACGGGTGTTCATCGACTTCCTGGCCGAGCACCTGCCGCCGCAGCTGGAGGCCTCGCGCCTGGATTGCGGTGGCGCCTGCGAACGGGCGAAAGAGAAGATCAAGGCGACAGCCTTGGGCGCGTTGGCCGTAGACGCCGGCTGACCTGCACGCCGGCCGCCCTGGTAGCGCCGAGCCACGCTCGGCGTAACCCTTCACCGCCCGGTGTGCTGGCAGGCGCAGGACCATGGGCAAACGCCCCCGACGCATGCGAGAATACGCCTCCCCGGACCGCCTCCGGGACTGCAGCACATCGGAGAGATGGCCGAGCGGTTTAAGGCACCGGTCTTGAAAACCGGCGAAGGGTCAAACCTTCCGTGGGTTCGAATCCCACTCTCTCCGCCAGATACACAAGACGCCCCGAAAGGGGCGTTTTGCGTATCTGGCGGAGAGAGTGGGGTGGCAGAAGCTGCGTGGGTTCGACGGATTCGCCTGGAGCGAATCCGGACAGCCGAATGGCTGGCCCTGGAGCGAAGCGGAAGGGTGAGGTGCATGGATGCACCTCACAATCCCACTCGGAGTAACTCTCCACGGAAATGCCTTTATGTTTTTGTATGCAGTGAGCAGAAGGCGAAGTTGGCTGCGGCAAATAGGCATGATCCTGGCCACCTGTTCTCTCTCACCGCGCACCATGGCGATCAGCGCCAGGCCGCGCGCTTCCCACAGCCGCACGACGCCTTTCCGTGCGCGCGTCAGGTCCACCCCGGAGCGCCGGGCCAGCTCATGGCCCACTGCACGATGGTTGGGCGCTTCTTCCTTCAGCAGGTCAGCCACCTGCCATCTCCACGCGCTTGAACTCGATTACCCAGACCCACGGGTTGCTATCCCAAGACGGCTCGCCGTAGGCCTGCGCCCACCGCTGGTGGAAAGCCCACTCAGGGTGGTCGCATGGTTCAGGCGGCCAGCTGCCGTCATCCGTCTGCGTCAGGCCTTCAGCGATGGCATCGGCCTCACTGATCGCCTGCAGCCGCTCCACGCGCACGCCGGTGATTTCCAGTACAAGGCGGCATGCCCAGCGCGGCATGTGGATGTTGGGGGGCCGAATTTCCTTCCACTCGGCCCGGTCCTCGGTGGCCCGATACAGCGGCAGCATGTGCTTTTCCAGCACGCTCCACCGTCCGAGCGTGCGCGGCGCCCACGTCTCCCGCACCCACAGCCTGTCGCCCAGAAGGGGCAGCTGTGCAGATGCACGGCCGTGGAAGTAGTGACGCGGAGCCGGCCATCCTCAGTAACGCTAGGCCGGTACTGATCTGGGCCATCAAGAAAGCTTGTCTCGAACGGCTGCAGCTTGATCGCCCGCCGGGTCTGCGTCTTCGCCCCTGACAGGATGGCGCGCACCATGGCGCCGATGAACAGGATGGGACGCTCTTTCGAAGTCATGTCAGAATCGGCTCCGACAGGGAGGGGTGATGAAAGATTTTCTGTACTGGACGTTTGTCCGTTGCTGGCCGCTGGGCGATAAGTGCGAGGTGAACTGGGACGCTTGGGCAGCGCTGGGAACACTGCTCGCAGTCTTCGTCGCGCTCCAGATTGCAAATAAAGACAAGGTTCGTCGTTGGGCAGAGACTGATGCACGCGCGGGCGTCGCCTACGCGAAACTGCTGGTTCCGATCCAAGAGTGGACCCACAACATCAACCCCTACTCGCAGATGCTGCAGATCGATGCCGCGGCGTGCTTGAGCGACGATGCGACGGCTTACTCCACGAAGATTCCGACCCAAGTCCTGGAAGCAGCGGGTGACATGAGGGACCTTGGACCTGCAGCGGAACCCCTTCTCGATGCGATCTTCCGAATGCAAGAGGCAGACGCTTTGAAGGCGGACGTCGACAAGATTTTGGGCCAGCCCGAGCTTGCCGAAACGATCTGGGGAATTGAGGTCATGGATCGGTTCGCTTGGTCCTTCGTCTCGGCCTGCCGGGCGGCGCGGACTGCTCGCGGCCTCATGCAAACCCGACTCAATCGCGTGAACTCCAAGACTTATTGGAAAACTAGGTACATCGATACTGTGATTGCGAGCATGGAAAGACGAGGCATGCTGGCGCCGGCGGGTAGGAGGCGGTGGTGGGCACCCATGTGGCTCATTTCCCGCCTTTCGACATGGGATGCTTGGCGACGAGAGGTCAAGGCCTTCCGTGGGCATTAGTGCTGCTTGTCTTGCGCGACGAGCCCCGTTTACGGCCAGTCCGGTGTCACCCACTTTGTCGCGCAGATAGCGGCTCGCGCGGTGGAGCTGGCCGGCGATCACGGCGCGGTTGCCATGGGCAAAGACGGTTTGAAAGTTAATATGCAGCGCACTATGGCGGCCACAGCGATACAGTTCGCGGTACGGCTCAGCCATTGCTCGCCGCCTTGCCGCTGTCGATCAGGTCGCGAGCCGCCCGGAGGTCAATGTCTCTGGCCTCCATCACGTCGACCGGATCGCAGGTGCCGCCAAGGTCGAGGATGCGATCCCGGCCAGATTCCAGCAGGCGTACGTAGGCTCGATACAGAGCTTCGTAGTCGGCCAGATCCACGATCTGCGCGGGCAGGGTGTCGATAGCCGCTTCCATCACGTCGATGCACTGACCAGCTGACCAGCGGTCCACCGAGCTCGAAAAGGAAGCCATGGCCAGGAACTTCCAAATGTTTCGTCGTGCCAACTGCGTGCCCGCCGCTGCCACTGGCTATAACGGTCCCGACAGGCTCGCGTACGTCCTTGCTTCTTGCGCCTGCTTCAGGCCTTCGCTGCCGCTGCCGCCGCCGGCGAAAAGGTCCACCACGATCTCGCCGGGGCACAGGCGCGAGCGCTGCGGCGCCGGGAAGTTGAAGGAGCAGGAAGCATCAGCCATGAGAGCAGTCCTTGTATTGGGTGTCGGGGCGCAGCCTGGTGCGCCGGTTACGCGGTGGCGTGACGGTGAAGAGGCTGGCATGCACCGCTCCGTGTGCGACCCGCGAGGCTGGGGTGAGGCGGCAGTGTTAAGCTCGAATGAAACAGACAAGGAGATACAGCTGATGAACAATCCGCAGGAGCTGGATCGGGACACTTTTCTTGTAGAAGTAAAGGGCGTCGTCGCTACCGTTCACTTGCACCGCTCTGCGGCCGGCTGGAGCGTCCACGTGATGACCGCCCAAGATCCAGACGGAAATACAATTCAGTTTGGACATGGCGCAGGCCAGTTCGCGACTGTCGACGAGGCACGCAATGTTGGGACCAACATCGCTAGACAGAGAATCGAAGAGGCTCGCGTCCGCGGCGCAGGCGGGCTCGGGTTCACAGTTCGCGCCGCTGCGATTGAGAGAGCGGCGGATCTGGGTAACTTCGACGCCGTGCTCGAGGTGCTCGATGGTGCGGACCAGGTCACTGACCGGCACTTCATCAAGATTATCAACAACCACTGCCAGAGCGCCGAGCAGGCGCGAGAGACAGCCCGGCGCTCCCTCGACCGAGTTGATGGTGTGAGTGACACAGGCAAGTTGATTTTCTAATCTGGCGTATAGCTGATCGGCCGTCATGGCTGGCTTCCCTTCTCGTGGTCTTTGATCCGGTCGATGAGGTAGGTGGCTTTGCACTGCGCGGCCAGCGCCTTAAGTCGCTCGGCGCGGATGTAGTGTTCGTGCCGATCCTTGCGAACCGGCTGGGTGAACTCGATGTCGGTCAGAGCGGTGGCTGCGGAGACGCGGTAGAGGGTGGCCAGTCGCGCGGGGTCGTGCTCGAAGATGTGGAGCTGCTGCGGCTTCTTCAGGGTGCTTGGCTTACGCCGCCTGCGCGTGTTCTTCGATCTTCGTGAACCCATTTTCTCGACCTGTGCATCAGCGAGGGGAGGTTCCCATCCCGCATGGCGCAGTTCTGCACTGAGGAGCTGAAGACCCTGCCTATCCCGCTGTAGGTGCTTGGACCCATGCTGAAGGCTGGCCCGGTGTTGCAGTGCTGGGCATCCGCGCGGATGAGTCGGCAAACCGCGCCAAGCAGCCTCGCTTCAACCGGCACGAGTCGGGGTCGATGGTCTGGCGCCCCAGCTTCGACTGGTCAGTGGAGCAGGTCTGGGCCCCGCATCGGAAGCACGGCATCGAGCCGAACCCGTTCTATTCCTTGGGCATGGGCCGATTCGGCTGCATGCCTTGCATCAACTGTCGCAAGAGCGAGCTGCGGAACATCGCGGACCTGTTCCCTGACCACATCGAGCGGATCCGCCAGTGGGAAGAGATCGTCGCCTCTGCTAACAAGTGCCGCAGCGCTACCTTCTTCCCGGCCGTTACCGACCCCACCGATATCGACCGGCCAGGCAGCTACTCCCGCATCGACACGTTGGTCGAATGGAGCCATAACGCCCGAAGGGTCAGGCAGTTCGATCTTTACTTCCATGTTCAAGCCGGTGGCGGCTGCACGTCTGATCTTGCCCTTTGCGAAAGAATGGCGGCATGACTGGCTTGACCCCGAAGGACTGGCAGGAGCGCGGCGAGAGTATGATGACGCCCAAGCAGCGGCGATCTGGCCGCTGGCCTGTCATGGCACGGCCAGCGCCTGACGAAGGACGACTGGCGCCACATGGTGGCCGGCACGACGCTGCGTTGGCGCCTGATGCCGGCCATCCACCGGGGGCAGGGTGCATCTGGTCACATCATGGTGGGCGGATCCAGCCTCAAGCTGACGAAGTTGCTGGCCTGCGACGCCATAACCGTGCTGGTTCACATCGGCGACCACCCGGAAGAGCAAGGGTTGCACGCACTGCAGGTGCGATGGTCGGACTCAGTCTTGCTGGGGCTGGGTCATAACCCCCACGACTTTGCCGCGGCGGCGTGACCATCGTCCTCCCTAAACAGTGCGTCGACGCCCTGCTGCATGAGGGTGGTCGCCTTAAGGGCCGACTTCAGCGCCTCGTGAAGATTTGGTGGTTCGTCGATCTCAACTACTTCAACATTATCGTAATTGTCGTAGTAAATCTGACCGTTGTGACCGTAGTAGAAGTCCCAATCGTGAAGGATGCTTGCGAGCTTGTTAGTGGCGAATATTGCTGTTTGGGTATGGGCGCCGAGGTCGCCGAGATGTTCGAAGTCCTTGTACTTTTCGGCCCATTCAGCGGGGATGCTGAGCTGATTTGCAATTTCCTCCAGTTCTTCGGACGAATCGGATTTGTCGAGAGCGGAAGCTGCACGCGTGACCATGAAGCGCAGTGCGTTCGTAATATCCATAAGCGCTAGAGCATGACCCCTAGCTCTAAGCAGACGCTCTTTCTGCTTCTGACGCTCGTCTTGCCTCCACAGCCAAGTCGGGATGGCGGCTGCGACAATGATTGCGATGATGCTGCCTATAGCCTGTATCCACGTGGCCCAGAGAGCAGACGTAGTTGGATTGAAAGGTATGCAAGGCAGGCCAATGGAAGCTCCCAAACAAAAGCCCACCATGCCCATTGCGGCGAGGGATGCAACTCGCATCCAACTGATTTTCTTGACCATGCCCGGTCCATATTTACGGATAAGTGCATGGTAAGGCTGAACACGCGCGCGAGGCAGGCCTTTTAATGCACAGCAACTACCGCGATCGCGCCCTGCTGGATGCCATGTACCAGGTCGAGTGCACACTGCAGATCGAGAACTGCTGCGAAGGCGGCTTCGGCGAGCCTGCTCACAGCAACCAGAGCCGGCACGGCAAGGGCGGCGCGCTCAAGGCGCACGATTGCTTCGTGGCGGCGAGCTGCAGCCACCGCGAGGTGGACCAAGGCCGGCGTTTCACCCGCGAGGAGAAGGCCGAGATCTGGCAGCGCGGGCACGAGCGCACCATGCTGGCCCTGTGGCAGATGGGCGCGATCCAGGTGGTCGCATGAGCATCCGGATCGTCGTGTATGGTTCGCCGGCGCCACAGGGCAGCAAGTCGTTCAAGGGATTGGCCAAGAGTGGCAGGGCGATCCTCGTTGAGTCTTCGAAGAAGGTCTGCCCGTGGCGGCAGGATGTGAAGCTGGCTGCCTAGCAGCTGTGCGCCGAGCTGGGCCTGGCGGTCCTCGATGAGCCGCTGCTGGTGCGCATGACCTTTACCTTGCGCAAGCCGCTGAGTGCGCCGAAGCGGCGCGTAGTGTTCCCGAGCAAGCTGCCGGATCTCTCGAAGCTGGTCCGGTCAACCGAGGATGCCCTGACTGACGCCGGCATCTGGCGCGACGACGCACGGGTAATCGAATGCACCTCGGCGAAGCGCTGCCCCGGCGAGGGCGTGGACGCCCACGATGCGCCGGGTTGCGTGATCGAGCTAGAGCGGCGGCTGCCATGACCACACCCCGCTACAGCGAGGAGATCGGATGGCCTCGGCAGTCCGTTCGGGTAGCCCTGCTGATCGCCTGCCGGGTCGCTGACAAGTACGGGCGCCGGCTCCCCACCGTCGAGGAGCTGATGGGCGACTTCCGCATGCGCCGAGCCATCGCATATCTCTGACGCGCCACTCTCGCGGAGGCGCGCGGCATTTCTACCACCAGCAGTACCCCCAGGAGAGATCACCCATGGTTGACCGCCGCGAGATGCAGGTCCGCGTGAACCCGCAGACCCTGCGCTTCGACGTGGGGCGGGGCGGAGGCGCGCCCAGCCTGACGACGTCCGATATCGCTGCCGCGCTTGGCATGGTGCCGGCAAGCTTGGGCGGCGAGGGATGGAAGCGGTTTACCTGCCCGACGGAGCCCTGCGGCATCGGCCGAAGCTCGCCGAGGCGGTGCTGGCCATCGTCCGGCCCGAGTTCACCCGTCGCGCGCGAGCGCTGGCCGACGCGGAGGCCGAGCTGGAGTTCATGCAGGCCATCGTGTCGCTGGGGCGGCGCGGGATGTCGGATGCGCAGCGCCGCGCACTGCAGCAGCGCAAGGCGGCCGTTGAGCGGGCGCGCGCCGCCGCGTGGCCGTGTAACACCTACCAGCACCTCAGCCGAATGGTCGACGCCGTGGTGCAGGAGCTGGCCAGCGGCAACCGGTGCGAAGAGTGTCCCGGCGCTGGCATCATCGACGGCAATGGCTGCACGGTCTACAGGTGTACAGGGATTGAGCCCTTGCCGGACATGCGCCGCGCCGCAGCCGTGGGCTGCCATCGATCAGGCTATCCGAAGAGATGGAAGCCGGTGTTTGAATGGCTGCTTGCGGGGTTGAATCAAGCTGGTGAGGTTGCTGCGCGGAAGTTCTCCCACGCATTGAGCAACGGCGATGGGCTGCAACAGGCACGCGCCGCATGGGGTTTGAAAATGTAGAGTTGATGACTCTACATTTTGACCTGCAGAATCCACATCATCGCGAGACTTGGCCGCCGGCCAAACTAGGGCCAGCCGGCTGAAGTCACAGGGTCGCCCATAGCTGCAAGACGTACCAAGTCAAGAGCCATAGCGCTGATGCGAGGCCGAGAGCAACGCATGGGATCAAGAAGACAAGCCAAAGACGATTCATTCGCCTGTCGTGGACTGCAGCGTCTGCTTGGAATTTCTTGATGCCCTCCGGAGTAGGACTCTGGGCCAAAGCGCGGGAGAATCGATACATTGCGATCGAGGACCAGGTCGATTTCGTAATCTCCCAAGTTATGAATAGCACCAGCGATAGCAGGAACAGAGAGCCAATCCAGGCGTGGTACGGCTGCGGAACAGTAGTCGTTGCCTTCGTCCAAAAGGCGAGAAAGCCCGCATAGCCTGCGGCAATGATGATCTTCGTGTAAGACTCGCTTGCTGATTGCGCTTTGTCGAGCGCCTTCTGATGGGCTTCGACAAGCTGTTTAGCCTCTTGAGCTTCACGGTACGCGTCGAGCGATCCCACACGGTCATGCAGGCGCTCATTTTGGTCGTTCAGGCGTTTCATCGCCTGTAACAGGCTGGGATCAAGAGACATCTCGGGCTCCGGTCGAGGCGGCAGGCCTCGCAGCAAGATTATGCCAACACGCTAATCGTCAAACATCATTCAAGCGGGACTGGCCGAGTGGCTAAGGCATCAGCCTCCCAAGCTGACCACGTGGGTTCGCTTCCATGGCCCGCTCCATCTACGCCCGCTTTCCCCAACCGGCCGGCGGCTCAAGGAGCTGTGGGGCCCGACCCCCGCCCAGAGCCGATACGAAGCCCGCAACTTCTTGGGCAACACGCACTCTGGCGACGGCTTCCGCTTCCGGGGCGGCATCTCTCTAGCCATCCTGGCTTCCCCTGTTGCTGCAGTGGATCCAAGACCGCGTCGTGTTACGGGGCTGGGCGAGGCAGCTAGATCAGACCTCTGCGTCGTGATGGGGTGTCGGTCTGCGGATACTGAGCGACTGCAGTGTTACTCCTTCCCGCAGTGCGGAAAGGAATGGTCCGGTTTCGTTACTGTGCGTAGCGAATAGATCAGGTAACACGCCCTCCCAAACGCTGGCCAGCGCTGCAGGGGCGGGATGGGATTCAATGATGGCATGTAGGCCGCCCTCCAGTGCTTTGATGTAGCCACGCGCTGTCTGCAGCTCGTGTTCGCACGCTTCCAGACGCTGGAGGATCTCGGACGCGAACTGGTCCATGGGTCGGCTCGCTGTAGTGGGATGGCCATTCTAAGGCGGGAGTCAGCTGGCGTTGCCTACGTATCGGCCCGTGCGACGCCGCAGCCGGAAAATGGGCCCCATGACGGGAGAGCACGCGGGAAAGGCGCGCTGGGCGCGCGGCAAGGCCGAGGACCTGCACGGGCAGGCTCGGGAACTGGAGCAGGACCGAACCGGCGACTGTCAGGCTATGGTTCGACGGCGGGGGGCGGGGTCGGAAATAAGCTGTTCACTTCCCGACACTCGAGCGTGGGCTATGGGTTCTTTTAGCCAACGCAGCTGCATTGCCAAAGCCCTTTCAGCCGGCGCTTTGTTGTGGGGATTGGCCGCCTGCGCCGAGCCGCCGATAGCCCATCAGGAGAAAGCCATGCGGGAAGCAACCACCGCTGACCTTCAGCGCGAGCAGGACCGTGCCGCAGCCGTCTCTGACGCTGCACTTCCTTCCGGTTCGTCGCCGATGATGACGTGGGACAGTTACCCTGCACTGCAGCCAAGGGCCGAGCACACCTCCGACCAGCTGCTCAAACAGATCGAAGTGCTCGCTCAATCGCTTCATTCCCAAGCAGACTCCGATCCCGCCAGCGTAGAGCGGGTGTTGGGAGTCGCTCTAATCGATGGCCGCCAGGCGGTCTCAGGAACCGGCGCAGCAAAGCTTGCAGCAAGCCGAGGCGCTCCAGCAATCTCAGTCCCGCCAACACGCGCTTGAGCAGACGCAACAGCAAATCCTGCAGCAGGAGCAGGCCCCGAAGATGTCAATGGCTGGGCCATTGCGAAGCGTGCGGTCTGGAACTCAGTTCCGAGACTGATACTCCCTGATCATCTCGGCAGTGACATCTTCCGGATAGCAAACGGGGGAGTACCCGCCGCCGCGACTATACGAGCTTCGTTTCCCACACCGACTACCATTGGCGGCGGTATTGAAGGGGCAGGGGCAGTTGCCGGGCGTGGATGCTATGGATTGCTGGATCAAGGCTTCCCTGATCTGAGCGTCTGTGGGCGGCGCGCCCGACGGCTTGGCCATTGCCGCGGGAGCGAAGGCGAGCGCAGCGATCAGCAGTCTGGTACTAAGGTTCATTGGTTGGGTCCTTCCAAGCGCACCTGATTTTTGCCGAGGAGGTCCTGCAAAAGCTGTGCCATTTGATGTTGTCGGTAGGCAGCCGAGCATCCGTTGCGAATCACTTTGGGCGCACTTCCGCAGAACGCCGCTCCTGAATCGTTGAGACGCCACATGCCCGACGCGGGGGAGGGCAATGGTCCTCGACAAGGCCAATCCCCAGCTTTCAAATACCGCGCCTTCCCCGCACTCGTGGCAAGCTCAAATCCGCACGCTCATCTCCCCAACAGGCGCCCCAAATGGAAACCTTGATGACCCCGGACGGCCGCTACCTCATCGTCCGAGGGCGCCTATGGCGAGCCACCAATCCTCACCTGGATGAGCAACGCAGAGACGAGCTTGTCCACGCGTTAATGGATGCGCGTAGGGCCGTCAAAGCAGCCAAGGCCTCATCAGATGAGAGGGCCCTGGCCGCTGCACGGCAGGCAGTAAACACCGCCAAGGTAGGACTGGGCGAACGAGGCCCGGTGTGGTGGACGGACGGCTCCCCCGACCTCAACCGGCGTATGGTCAGCAACACACCCTACGCGGACTGGTTCAACAGCCTCAGCGCATGACCGACAACAATGCGGCAGGCGTCGCGCCGACGCGTCCACGGTCACCACCCAGGCACGCCATTTCCCCGCACATGCCGATACAGCTGGGAGTTTGAATGCCGCTGGTAACCTTGAGCTCATGCCTTCATCTGCCGCTCAAGCACGTCGATCAAGCCACGCATCTGAGTACCAGTATCCCGAGCACCTGCGGGAGGTAGCCGCAGCGTTACCCCGCCTGCCGGGGGTGTATACATTTCACGGCGTCGAAGGCGGCTTGCCTCTGTATATCGGCAAGAGCATCAATGTTCGTACCCGTGTGATGGATCACCTGCGCACGCGTGAAGAAGCCTCGCTGCTGCGGCAAAGCCGAAGCATCAGCTGCGTGCGAACGGCAGGCGACCTGGGCGCTCGGCTTCTGGAGGCGCAGCTGGTCAAGCGCCAGATGCCGCTCTACAACCGGCTGCTGCGCAAACTCCCTCGGCAGTTCAGCCTGCGGCTGTATCGCGGCGAGGTTTCGGTGGTCAACTCCGCCGACTATGAGCTCGCCAGCGCTCCGATGCTCTACGGACTGTATTCCAGCGAACGATCCGCGTTGGAATCACTGCGACGCGTCGCCGATGATCAGGCGTTGTGCTACTCACTGCTGGGCCTGGAGCGCCTGCCCAAAGGGCGTCCGTGTTTCCGTTCCATGCTGCGCCAATGCCTCGGCGCCTGCTGCGGAAAGGAGAGCGCTGCTGAGCATGAGCTGCGCCTGCGTGCCGCACTTGCGCATCTGGAAGTCACCGCGTGGCCTTACGGAGGACGCATCGCTATCGAAGAGGTCGGCGAAGACATGACCCAGTTTCATGTTGTCGACAACTGGGCCTACCACGGCAGTGCGCCGACACTGGCCAAAGCGCGGCGTATCAAGGCAGATTCCGAGCAGTTCGACCGCGATTCGTACAAGATTCTCCGTTATGCGCTGGACCGTGGCACCGCGGTTGTCCATCTGCTTTCCTGAAGCTTTCCGCCCGCGCCCCAACGCCGGACGCCGCGGCTCCTTCTAAAGGGCCGCCAACCCACGCCCTCGCCGCGTCGCGCCAGGCGAATGCCCCATCACGCGCTTGTAGGCACGACTGAAAGCCGCCTGCGACGCGTAACCGAGACGCTCCGCCACCACTTCGATGGGCAGGCTTTGCTGGGTCAGCCATTGACTTGCCAACTGCATGCGCAGCTCAGTCACGTAACGCAGCGGCGCGGTACCAATGACGGCCTGGAAACGGTCTGCAAACACAGACCGTGAAATGTTCGATTCTGCGGCCAGCGCTTCGACGGTCCAGTCGCGTCCGGGGTCGTGGTGCAGGGCTAGCAACGCCAGCGATAGCCGAGGGTCGCGCATCGCCATGACCAATCCAGATGCGCCTTCGCACCCACGCTCCACCCAGTCACGCACGATCATCGCCGCCACTGCATCCGCCAGACGGGCGAGTATTCCAGCAAAGCCAATACGTCCGGAGCAGACCTCGCGCTTCATCGCATCGATCATCGGCAACAGCCCGGGAAACTGAGCGGCATTGCCATCGGCCAGCATCACGCTTGGCATCAACTTGCTCAGCCCTTGCATGCCGCCGAGATCGAACGCCATGCATCCGTGGAAGAGCACGGCGCTTGGCACGGCATGCGTACTCGGGCACGTGTCGATCCCGCTCACCGCATCACCCAGCGGGGCGGCGTCCAGCGTCTCCAGATATTGGACGGACTGGTCCTCTCCCGACAACAGCGAGTGGCCGTCTCCGCGGGGAACAAGCACAACATCGCCGGCCGACAAAAGATGCTGGCTGCCGTCCGCACTACGAAGCAACGCATTGCCCACCGCCACGTAGTGGAAGTAGGCGTGCCCGGGCTTCGGGGGAAATCCCAGCCCGAAGCTTGGCCCGGTCTGGATGCGCCGGTAATGGACACCCTGTATCCGCATGCCGGTCAGCAGCTGGCTGATCAGGTCGTTGGAGTGGGGCGCAGCGTCGTTCATGGGGCGGCCAGGGGTTTCGATCAAAAATTCAGGTCGGACGATCATAGATCATCCTGATCTCGCTCCCTAGACTCTCGGCTGCACGATTGCACTGGGATCTTTGATGCGTAATGACGTAGTTGATGCCGCAGGCGCGCCTGACGCTGTGGAATGGAATGCCGAGGCGCCGTCTTCATCGGCATGGGTGGCCGTTTTCTCGCTGGCCATGGGGGTCTTTGGGCTGCTCACGGCCGAGTATCTGCCTGCCAGCCTGTTGACGCCGATGGCGGCGGATCTGGGCGTGTCCGAGGCCTTGGCAGGTCAGGCGGTGACGGTCACTGCCGTGGTGGCGCTGTTTGCTGGCCTGCTGGTGCCCCGGCTGACCCGTTCCATCGACCGACGCGTGGTGCTGTTGAGTTTCACGCTGCTGATGATCCTCTCCAACGCCTTGGTGGCGCTGTCTTCCAGCATGGGCGTCCTGCTGGTGATGCGCGTCCTTCTGGGCGTCGCGCTGGGCGGTTTCTGGAGCATGGCAGCGGCTGTGGCCATGCGGTTGGTGCCGCCACAGCGTGTGCCGCGCGCGCTCTCGATCATCTTCAGCGGGATTGCGGTCGGCACGGTGGTATCCGTTCCTTTGGGCAGCTACCTGGGTGGACTGTGGGGCTGGCGCAGCGCGTTCTGGGCGGCGACGGCGGTAGGTGGGCTCACCTTTGCATTCCAGTGGTTCACGCTGCCCCGGATGGCCCCGCGCAGGTCGGCAGTTCCAGAGTCGGTGGTGGGGCTTCTGCGCCGGCCCGGCATCGCGGTCGGCATGCTCGGCTGCGTTCTGGCGCACACCGGTCAGTACGCGCTGTTTACCTATATCCGCCCCACGTTGGAAAGCCTGGGGCAGATGAGCGCCGATGGCCTGGCGCTGATTCTGCTCGGGTTCGGTGTGGCGAACTTTGTCGGCACGCTCCTGGCCGGCTGGCTCATGGAGCGCAGTCTTAAAGTCACGCTGGTGGTCATGCCGGCCTTGGTTGGCCTAGCGGCGCTGGGCATGCTTCTGCTGCCGGTGGGCGTTGGCGGGCTGTCGATCCTTGTCGCGCTCTGGGGCCTGGCCTTCGGTGGCGTGCCCGTCGCCTGGTCGAGCTGGGTCGCGCGTGCGGTGCCCGACCAGGCCGAGAGTGCCGGCGGGATGGTCGTCGCCGCGGTGCAGTCTTCCATCGCGGCGGGTGCGGCGCTGGGCGGCCTGGTGTTCGGGTTGGGCGGCATCGTAGCCGTGCTCAGCGTTGCTGCGACGGTGATGCTCCTCGCCAGCCTGCTCATCGCGTTGCGGGTCAGGGTGGGGTCGCGGCCGCTCTCAGCAGGTCCGATGCTCCACCTCTAGCCAATAGCCGGCAATCCGGGCGTTAGACACTGGCCGATTGAAGGCGGCGACGCAGCGCACCTGCCGCCGCCGCGATCGCCATGGCAGGCACCGCCAGCACCAGGGCGTATACCAGTCCGGCCAGCAACAACGGGCCAACGCCCGACATCACCGCCACCACCGGCACCTGCAGCAGCATGAGCAACAGTCCCCACAGCCATGCGTGACGGGGAAAACAGGCACCCAGGACCGCCGCAATGACCAGTGCGATGGGATAGACGACCGTCCAGAACGCGGGCGCGTCCCAGGGCTCGCCGCCCGGCGTCCGCCAGGCCACCAGCACCCAGAACACCACGCCGACTTTCAGCGTCACCGCACTTGCTGCAAGCAAATTACCCGTCATCCGCGTCGTTGGTCTCCGCACGAACGCGCAGCATGCCACTGGCGCCGTGGACGGGGTATGACCAGCACGGGCAGCAGGATTCTGGGAGAAGCAGCGCCGCCAGCACATATCGATGCACCGATTTCTGTCTCCATCCCTGAGACCAGCCCAACCTATCCTCCAGCCCCATGGACGCCCCCCACCAAACCCTCACCCCCATGCCAGACGACTTCCACTGGAAGCCGCGCTGCCACCTCGACACGCTCCCCACCGGCCTTTTCCTCCACGGCGAGATTGTCGCCAGCATGCACCAGCGCATCGACGGCGCGTGGCTGGCCCGGCTGCACCGGGACGATGGTCTGCACAGCCCGCTGGTCATGCGCCGCTGCACGTCCTTCGATGCCGGCCGTAGAGGCTGCGAACTATGGGCCCTGCGCCATGAGCGCGCCCTGCGCCGCAAAGTGGCGATAAAGCTGCAGTGGATCCAGGACAACGTAGTGCTGGGCGGCAGGGGCACGCGGCTGGAACTGCCAACTACACGTGCATATGGCTGACGAACGTCCAAGCTCTGCTGGCTTACGCGTGTCAGGGAATGCATCAGGCTTAAATAACTAAAATGGTTACTCGAGCAATATTTGACTGAAGGCTGGAAAATACGTGCGCAGCGTAGAAGTCAGGCATTGGCGATCCCGGTGAGGCTGCTACGGAGATGTGGCGTCAAACGCTTAAGATTGAATCGTGAACAGTTCCAATTTGCAGCTGTCATCCTTATTTACGACAGGCGTCACACAAACGATTTTGACGCTTAAATAATCTGACAGCTCGAATGACGAGCCGCCTGCTAGAGGATATTCATCAATGGAAGTAGCTTCGTGGGGAAGATTTCTGGCATGCGTTGTATTGTTATTGTTATCAGCTTGCACTCAAGATCGCCGGCGCCCTGGAGATCGCGGCGGAAGCGTCGATGGGTCCCTGCATGACGACAACGCTTGTGGACAAGATCAGGTTGAGCGAGATCTGGTATCTGCAATCATCCCTGTCCGGCTTGAGAATCTTGAGCGCTACGCAGGCCGTAGAATAGTTTGTGATCCGTTGGGGATTGTGGTTCTCCTGAAAGGCAGTGGCGCTCTTGGGCAGCGAAAGCTAAAAACGTCTCGCGGTGATGTTGTTGTCACATACGAGGCTGACTATCGCTATTCCGTGCGTGAAATGGAGGTCTTAGCGAATGGGGAATTCATGGAAGATCGATTTCCGGGGGCAAGAGGAATTTACACCGACGCCGTTTACGGGCGTGTAATAATCCTCGTGGATGATCCATCAAAAATTGGTTCATCGAGAGAGCAGGCTCGCAGGGTTGAGCGTGAATTAGGCTTTCCTATTTTCATAATGCCAATAGGTAAGGCTAAAACTAAAGACAATATTTGAATATACTTTTACATGCATTCGCCGGATCCTGTGGATTATTGATGAACAAGCAGGGATGGGTCTATGGCACGGATTGTCATTGCTGCAAGGCGCTATGCCAGGACAGTGATTTCGCAACTTTCCTCATGTACACGCCCGCCACACCAGCACACGATGTTCGTGCTGACCCGTAGGGCCAGCCGGGATCGAAGTCCCGCATGTCGTTAGCAAAGCTTCTCCGTTGTCGCCTTCGGGTACGGCGGAGCATGCGCCCTCGTGCCATCCTTTTGGCGGACGGTGCGGGGGATCGCATGATCCGCCGGTTAACTGCTTTGTACGACGCCGGTACTTCGACCCGCACCGTCCGCCACCCCGCGCCCCGGCGCCGGTGGCCATGCCATGCGAGGTCACCCTTGTCCGCACAATTCAGAGCCCGCGTGCGCCTGTACGCGCTCATTGGCGAATCCGTCCACACGCTCCCGCCGCGCTTCGTCCAGAAGCTGGAAGGCATCCTGCAGGCCCACGAGAGTTCGCGGCACGCCTATCGCCCCGTGGTGGCCGTACCGCCGCCGTGCCGGCGCTCGGCCGGCGACGGCTCCAACCCGGATCCCCGCGCCGCCGCCGACGCCTGGCGCTGCGACCTCAGGCTGGTGGACCGCCAGCTGCGCGCCCTTGCCGAAGTACTGGAAATCGTCCATATCGCGCACCGCGACATACAGACCTCCGTGGAGGAGGGGATATCCAGCGAGAGCCTGATCGACGCCTTGCTGGGCGACGGTCGCGACAGGGTCAGGGCGGCGCGCGATGCCTTGCGTGGCGTGCTTTGAGTCGCGCCGGGTAACGCTACAATTCCCCACAGCCGGCAGCACGCGGGCACGCCCGATCTATACCCCCATGAGCAGGATGCACATGCGCAGATCCGCCTATACGTTCACCGAAACCCCGCACGTCATCGTCGGCCTCGGTACCGCCCTCGTGGCGACCCTTCTGGTAATCACCGTCGCCAAGGGCTTTGTGCTCTGGTTCGGCGCTGCGATCGCGGTGTTCTCCGCACTTGCCGCGCTCCGCTCACTGGGCGCAACGATCATCGTCACCGGCGATTCGCTGACCCGTCGCTCGCCGTTCGGCGAGACCCGCATACTGTGGCGCGATCTGGATGGCGTGGAGATCGGCCCCGGCTGCAGGACCCTGCTGTTTCGTGCCGGCGCCAAGCAGGTATGGATGCGCCGTCCCGCCGAATCGGTGGCGGCGTGGTTCAAGGCATTCCACGAGCAGGATGCTGACGAGGACGCACTCGAGCAGTTGTTGTACATGGCCGACGTGCAGCGCGTTTCGGCAGAGCAGGGCTGGTTGACGCCGCTACGTGCCTCGCGAGGTCACCAGTGAGCCGTGGCGGGGCACCCCATCATCTGCTGACTGAAAGCGCGGGAAGCGCGAAGGTCCTTCCATGAAGCTCTTCTGGGACATTGCGGCGAGAGCGTCACTTCTGTCCGCTGTCTTCATGGCGTGGGTGCTCGCCGGTGCGCCGCCAGTAGGCGGGGTGCATTCGGAGGCACACGTGCTTTGGTTCGGCGCAGGCGCAACCGTGATCTGCCTGGTGACCGCCTTTGGCCTGGACCGTCGTCGACTGGCCGCGAGCGGAATATTGATGGTGCTCTACGCTGGGGTTTTTGCAGCGCAGTGGTTGCAGGCGATGGCTATAAGTTGATCGATCTGGCCATGTTCGGCCGCAGGGAAATCGAAAGGCCCAGCACACCCTCAAGCTCGCTGATCGAAGCCTGCAGCGCCTGCGCCTGTTGTTCGTTTCCCTCGATGTGAATGACAAGGCGATCTTCGCCTGGCTGACCCATCGAGCCAGTAATTCCTGGAATGGTGCGGTAGAGCAGTTCCCTGTGCTTATCGACCAGGGCGTAGAACGCTTCGTTGGTATGCCTGTGGCCCGTCTCGAACACCACTTTCGTGTTCCCGCTCCTGGTGCTGACAGTCCGGTTGGCGACAGGCGCTGAGCCTTCCAGCTCAACCAGGATGTGTTGATCGGGCACTGGCTGGATGGAGATCTCCGTCAATCTGCCAGCGAACTCCTGTCGGAGGCCTTCCATCGCGTGCAGGATCCCGGTCTGGATCGTCAGCCGGGTTATCGCGTCGTCAATGGATACCTCAGGATGCCGGGTGACATAACTTCTGACTAGAACCTGCATCTCCTCATCCAGCTCGGATTGCTGATCCACCGCCTGCGCGTGCGCGTAAGTCGAAAGGCTCAACAAGAAGAAGCATCCGAGAAGCGTCCATTTCATGAGGGGTCTCTGTATTACGTCAGGTGATCAAACGGCGTGGGCAGCAAAATATGTGCAGGCTAGCAACCAGACGACCAGCCTTCCGTGACGCGGCTCACGATGGCACGCTTCGCTGGCAGGCGACGGTCTGTCCGGGCGAGTGCGAGTGCATAATCCTCGCAAAGGGGTCGGAGGATCTGGAATGACGAAGTCCACGCTTTACGCTGCCGCCGCACTGGGCATGCTCGTGTGCGCGCCATTTCAACTGCGCGCCGCATCCCCGGCTCTGCCTGTCCCTACGGCTTCAAGTAAAGCCTCGCGCGCCGACGAAGCCGCCCTCTGGAACAAGATCGAACAGTTCGCATCAGCCGCAGTCGAGGGCGCAGGCCGCTTGAGGCGCACAGCGGGGATCGAAGGTGGCAAGGAGGGCGAAAATAGTGGCCCGGACATCGTCATAAGCCCAAGCCTCACCGCAACAAACGTCACGATGGATCTGGATCAGACGGGACAGCATGAGAGGCTCTCATTCGAGCTTCGGGGCGGGTGCATTTCCACGCGCGCCCTGTTGGCGCACTTCCCGGAGGTGCTGGTTCTCGGGGTTCCCAAACACCCGGATGTGGCCTCACTGCTCGGCACGATCCTGGGCGACGCGGTGGCTGTCTACACGATTACCTCAGCAACGGGTCCGGAACCGGGCCCATGTATCAGCGACGTCTCCGTGCTGACCGTCGAAAGCGCAAAAGCACGGATGCTGCTGCGCCTCCAGTAGCCAAGCTCGAAAAATCAGGGGAATGGCCCGGCCAATGAAAGGCCATCCCCTGACCGCCATCGGCTTTACGCCGGCTCGACCGCCTTCGCTTTCTGCCCTGCCTTCGCCAGCAAGGTCAGTTTCTCGTCGGTGGCCTTTTCTTCGGCCAGCGTCTCCAGCAGCAAGGGCAGGGCCTCCTTGTAGCCCAGCTCCTTGGCCAGCGCCGCGATCGTGCCGTACGAGGCGATCTCGTAATGCTCGACCTTCTGCGCTCCGCCAATCAGCGCGGCATCGCGCACCGGCCCCTTTTCCACTGATTCAATGACTTCCTTGCCTTCTTCCACCAGGCCTTCCATCGCCGCGCACTTGATGCGCTTCAGGCGGATGCCCAGCACCTCCACGACCTTGTCGATCCGTTCGATCTGGCCCTGGGTTTCTTCAAGGTGGGTGTCGAACGCGGCCGCCAGGTCGGGATTGGTCGATGCGCGCGACAACCGCGGCAGCGCCTTGCTCATCTGCTTTTCCGCACTGTAGATGTCGGAAAGTTCGTGGATGAAAAGATCTTCGAGGGTTTTGATCGGCATGTCGGCGACTCCACTGAGGAGAGGCGAAGGTAGGCCTGCAGGTGTTCAAGCGAAGGGGCGGGTGGGTGAGGGGCGTGAGAGGGTCGGCGCGGCGGGGTGGATCAATTGCGCGTGATTTCCCCATTTCCCCGTGTTCACAGCAAAGCGCGCAGCCTCACCTCGCTTGCTGCGCCCGCAGCTATTCAGATGGAGCATCACCATGAGTACACCCAGTGGATTCCCGGACCGCCGCCCACTCGGCACCGAGTACGACACCGTCGTCACTTCTACCCCCGTCATCACCCCCACGCCGGAAAGCGCGGTGTCCTGGGGCGCGATCATCGCCGGCGCCGTGGCCGCCGCTGCGCTCTCTCTGGTGCTGCTGATCCTGGGCGTCGGCCTGGGCCTGTCTTCGGTGTCGCCGTGGTCGTTCGACGGCGTATCCAAGGAAACCTTTGGCTGGACCAGCGTCGCCTGGCTGACCTTCACCGCGCTGGCCGCTTCCGGCCTGGGCGGTTACCTGGCCGGTCGTCTGCGTACCAAATGGACCAACCTGCACGGTGATGAGACCTACTTCCGCGATACCGCGCACGGTTTCGTGTCGTGGGCGGTCGCCACCCTGCTGACCGCTGGCCTGCTCACCTCCGCCATCGGCGGCGTGCTGGGTGCCGGCGCGAAAGTGGCCGGTGCCACCGCTGGCGCCGCTGCGACCACCGCTGCTGCGGCAGGTGCGGGCGCTGGTGCGGCCGCGATGGGCCCGCAGGAAGGCGACATGAATTATTGGGTCGACTCCCTGTTCCGTAACGCCTCCACCAATCCGCCGCCGGCACCGCCGGCCCCGCCGATGGGTGCCGATGCAGGCGCGCCGCCGGCTGCCCCGGTCGGTGCACCGATGGCTCCGGCTGCCGGCCCGCGTGACGCTGCCATGCCGCCGCCGCCGCGTCCGATGCCGGGCAACGAGCGCGCTGGGGATCGCCGTGAAGTGCGTGCCGAGGTCAATCGCATCGTGGTGTCCAGCCTGCAGAGCGAGGGCCTGGATCCGGCCGACAAGCAGTACCTGGCCCAGCTGATCGCCCGCGAAACCGGCATGACCCAGGCCGAGGCAGAGGCCCGCGTGACCGACGTGCAGACCCGCATGCGGGCCGCGCTGGAAGATGCCAAGAACACCGCCAAGACCGCTGCCGATGATGCCCGCAAGGCAACTGCCTACGCCGCGCTGTGGCTGTTCATCACGCTGCTGATCGGCGCGTTCTTCGCCAGCCTGAGTGCCACCTGGGGCGGCCGTCGCCGCGACCTGTAACTTTCGTATCCACCAAGGAGAACCGACATGAAAACCCTACTGCTCTGGTTCCTGGGCGTTCCGATTCCGCTCCTGATCCTGTACGCGATCTTCTTCTAAGCATCGCCCAGTAAGTAAAAACGCCAGGCCGCAGTGATGCGGCCTGGCGTTCTTTTTGGGTCAGTCCTGCAGGCCCCACTTGCCGGCGTCGGCGTGCTTTTCTTTATAGATGGCACCGGCGAAGTCGACGTGCAGTTCGGTCCAGTTGCCGCCATCGCGGTGGGCCAGCACTTCGAAGTGCTTGGGCTTGCGCTCCAGCGTGCCATCGACCGTCCAGCCGGCCTTCTTCACCGCAGCCAGCACCGCGCGTGGATCGGCGGGCACGTCCGGGTGGTGGTGCTTGGGGCCGTGGTGCGGCTTCTTGTGTTCCACCTCGACAAACCGGCCGCCCTTCTTGGCGATGCGGCTGACCTTGATCTCCGACGGCCGTTGCTCGCCTTCCAGACGGATGGCGATGCCTTCGGCGAGCGGGAACGCTTCAGCGCCCTTCGGACCGAGATCGGCCAGGTAGGCGGCATCGTCGGCGATGAAGGTGAAACGGTGGGCAAAGACGTGTTCGATGACGCCGGTGAGGGCGACCTTTTCGTGGTGCGGCATGCATTTCTCCTGAGAGCGCCCAACCGCGGGCGCATCTCCGTTATGGAGTTGGCGAGCGGGCGTTGCAATGCATGCCTGGCGGTACTCGCCAGGCGTAGATGGCAGCCAGTCAGCCACGGCCAGCCAGTCGGCTCTACAGGGCCAGGGGCGATGCCTCAGCAGGTCCACGGGTCGATGATGTCGATCCCGGCTGCCTGGAACGGCCCGGCATCGCGGGTGGCGACGGTGAAGCCATTCGCTACTGCAATCGCGGCAATGTAGCCATCCGGCGTTGGGAACCCCTTGCCGCCCATCCGCGCAGTCACTGCGAGATCGGCGTAGCAGCGCGCGGCCTCCAGATTGAAGGGCAATACCCGGTCGTCGAACAGCTCGATCAGGCCATCGACCGCGCTCCGCAGCGCCTGCTTTCTGCGCCCGGCCGGCAACGCGCCGACGCCGTACAGCAACTCCGCGATCGTCACGCTGGAGAGATAGAGCGTCTCCGCCGCCTGCCTGTCCATCCAGTCGAGTACAGCGGGGGAGGGCGTAGGCCTCATCGCTTCTGAAACGACATTGGTGTCAAGGACGATCATTCAAACCCCATCGGCTTGGCCGGCGTTTCATCGCGCGTGGCCGTCAGCGCATCGATATCGGCGTCGGTGAGGCCGTGATCGGCGCTCAGCGCCGCCAGGGCCGACCCCAGCCGCACCCGGCTGGCCGGTCGCACGGCGGATTCCAGAATGTCGCGGATCTCGGCCTCGGTGCTGCGACCATGCTGTGCCGCGCGCACTTTGAGCGCCCTGTGGGCTTCCTCGGAAAGGTTTCGAATGGTCACGGCAGGCATGTGAGGGCACCTTTTGGCGTGTGACTTCGATGATATCACTACGCCGGTTATGATATCAGTCAGGCCCGAGTCTCGCTTCTCGGCAGCGCCGCGCCACGCTCAGCCAGCGCAGGCGCGGCCGCAGTCAGACGGACTGCGGCCTGACCCCGAGCGCCGCCGAGCACGGGCCGGCGCTACCGTTCTCCCGCTTAGAACAGGCCTTCGAACGGGTTCCAGCTGACCTTGCCCTGCACGCGTTCGGCGTAGTAGCTGTAGTTGGTGCTCATGGCCACTGAGAGGCCAAGCGCTGCCGCCAGTGCCCGTACCAGCAGGTCCGGCACGAAGAAGGAGACCACGATGAGCGCCACGTACAGGCCAAACACCACCAGGCCCTTGCGCCACATGCCCAGGATGAAAAGGTAGATCCAGCTGAAGAACAGGGCGAACAGGTTGATGTTCACTTTGAACTTGCCGGCGAAGGGCAGTTCCTTGAGTGCCTGACGGTATTCCTTGGTCTTCGGTGCGCCATGCTGTGCGAAGAAGTCGAACCGGTATTGCCACTTCGGACTATGCGGGACGGTGTTCGGTGTTTCCATTGTTGATCAAAGCTCCATGTAATCGTTTACATGATAGCTAGAACGAATCGCATTCACCATGGGAAAGCCGCCGAGCACGCCTCGGCGCTACCGATGTGTTCTGCACGGAGCGAAACTGTGATCCGGTCGAGAAATTTCGCTATGTTTCGATATTGATACATAACGAAACATGACATAAGGTCGTCGGCGACAACCCTGGGGCAGGTCCAACGCCTCCCTGTCGCGTCTTCCCTCGTGCAACCGAAGAGGTACGTCCATGTCGTCGTCACGTCCGTTTTCCGGAATGCTGGCTGTCGCAGTCCTCGCCAGCGCCCTGTCCGCCGCCTGTGCCCACGCCGGCACGCTGACCCCGGCGGTATCCACCCAGGAGTTCGACAACCCGCATCGCGGTTTCATGTTGTGGGGCAGTTCGTATGCCGTGGATGGCGGGGTGGACAATTTCCACGGGGCGCACATCTATCACGTGTACCTGCCGTGGCGGATCATCGAAACCGCCGACCAGGTATTCGACTGGAACGCGGTGGAAACCTTGTACCTGCAGCCGATCCTCAACGACGATCCGCTGGCCACCTTCGTGCTGCGCCCCGTGGCCGATTATCCGGAAAGTGCCGCCAGCCAGATCGATGCGCATTACACCGGCGGCGAGAACGAACGCGACTATCCGAAGTTCCTCGAACAGGCGCCGCTCAACATTCCGTATGCGGTGCGCGCCAAGTGCGATTCGGATGGCCCGATCCGTAGCCTGGACTACAACAACCCGGCGGCGCGCCAGCAGATGCAGCAGTTCGTGCAGGCGCTGGCTGCGCGCTTCGATGGCGATCCGCGCATCACGGCCATCCAGGTTGGCCTGCTCGGCTTCTGGGGCGAATGGCATACCAGCGGCTGCGAAGACCTGCAGCCCAATGCGCAGACCCGTTCGCTGATCCGCGATGCTTACACCGCCGCCTTCCTGAAGACGCCGCTGCAGACACGCTATGCGCGGGCGTCGGACGTGGGATCGGCGCTGTTTGGTTTCCACGAGGATTACTTCCCCTCGTTCACCGGCAAGTGCAATGCGTTCAATCCGCAGATGCCCAGTTGCAGCGACGATGGCTGGTGGAACCTGGAATACGGGCTGGCCAACGAGGTGCCGGCGGCGCGGCAGAACTGGATGGTCAACCCGGTCAGCGGCGAGAGCCCGAACAGCAACCAGAAGAGCACCTGGACCAACCGCACCGCCGATGTACGCAAGCTGCTGCGCGATTACCACTTCAGCTTCCTCGGCCCGGCCGGTGCGCACGAAACCAGCGGCAATGCGGCCAAGCTGAAGACCCTGAAGAGTGACCTGGGTTACCGGCTCGGCATCAACACGGTGACCTGGCCCAACACCCAGGTGCGTGGCCAGCAGGCGGCACTGCAGCTGGATATCAAGAATCACGGCTCGGCCCCGCTGTACAACGCCTACCACGTGGAACTGCACTGGGTGGCGGCCGATGGCAGCACCAAGGCGCGCACCTCGATTCCTGCGGTGACCCTGAGCGAGATCATGCCGGGCACGGTGCAGAGCCGCAGTACCACCTTCACCGTGCCCAGCACCTTGGCGGCGGGTAGTTACTCGCTGCGGCTGGCGCTGGCCGACGACGCCCCGGGCCGACGCAACATCGCCCCGCAGAACGACGGGCAGGATGCGCAGCGTCGGCTGCCGCTGGGGCAGGTACAGGTGAACTGAGGTATCGCGGTTCGCTGATACGTGGCGATGCGGCATAGGGCTGCATCGCCAAGTCGGCAGCGGGGCAGGGCAGGCCCGAGCGGCGGCCTCGCCCGGGGATGGATGCCGGGGCGCCTGGCTGCGCTTGGGAGCGCTTACGGAATCAGCCGCTGCGCCCGCAGCGTGGCGAACAGGTCGAAGAAAGCGTCATCGCTGGGCTGGTAGTCCAGGAAGCCCAGCCGACGGCTCTTGGACATATCGGTCATGACTTCGACCGGGCGGCCCAGGTCGGCGTCGGTGTGCCACGGCGACACCAGCCGGTGGATGTCCGGCTCGGCCAGGCCCTGTTCGATGGCCAGCTGCACCCACAGCGCCGCATCGTCGGCCATCTGCCGTTCCAACGGGCGCAGCTCGCCGGTGAACGGCGCCGCTTCGATGCCGAACCAGTCTGCGATGCGGCCCCACATCCAGCTCCAGCGGAACACATCGCCGTTGACGATGTTGAAGGCCTGGTTGGCGGCTGCCGGGGTCTGGGTGGCCCATACCAACTGGCGTGCCAACTGGCGCGCGTCGGTCATGTCAGTCAGTCCGTTCCACTGCGCCAGTGAGCCGGGGAAATAGAACGGACGGCCGCTGCGCTTGCACAACGAGGCATACACCGCCAACGTCGTGCCCATGTTCATGGCGTTGCCCACCGCTGCGCCGATCACCGTATGCGGGCGATGCACGCTCCAGCTGAAGCCATCACGCGCGGCCGCGGTGAACACCTCGTCTTCCTGCGCGTAGTAGAAGTTTTCGATCGGCAGGCGCGGCTGTTCCTCGCGGAACGGGGTCTGCGGCAGCGCGCCCTGTGCGTAGGCCTCGAATGGCCCGAGGTAATGCTTCAGCCCGGTCACCAGCGCGACGTGCTGCACCGACGCGGCCGGCTGCAGTGCATCCAGCAGGTGGCGCACCATGGCTGCATTGACGCGGATATTTTCGGCCTCGTTGGCCTGCCGCGACCACGTGGTGATGAATACATGGGTCGGCCGCAGGTCCGCCAGTGCGGCCCGGGTGGCCTGCGCGTCACGCAGATCGGCCGAGACACCGTGAACGCCCGCCGGCAGCGCCGCCGGATTGCGCGCCAGGCCGTGAACCTCCCAACCTTTCTGGAGCAGCTGCTGGATCAGGGCGCTGCCGGTAATGCCGGTTGCACCGACTACCAACGCTTTCTGGGTCATGGGATTGCCTTTTGCATCAAATAACAGGCAGACACCTTAGGATATCGGGGTCAGGCCCGAAAGAAGGCACCAAATGGTAACCACGCGATGAAAGCAGGCACTCCGGAACAGGAATGGCGTGAAGACTGCGCGCCCCGGCGGGTGCTGGAGCTGTTCAGCACCAAGTGGACATCGATGGTGCTGCACACCTTGGCCGTGCGCCATGACGGCGTGGCGCGCAGCAACGCGCTGCATCGCAGCCTGCCTGCGATTTCCAGGAAGATGCTGATCCAGACCCTGCGCGAGATGGAGTTGGCGGGCATCGTGCTGCGGACCGAACATCCCACCGTGCCGCCGTCGGTGGAGTACAGCCTCACCGCGCTGGGCCGGCAGCTGGTGGAGCCGATCGAGCTGATCTACGACTGGGCGCGACGCAATGCCGATGCGCTGGACGCGCTGAAAGCGCGGCCGACGTCACGGCGGCGCGGATAGCCCCAGGCAGGCCCTTTCCCATGCGCGCATCCACCCCCCAGGAGAGTGTCGTGACCACTGACATGTTGGATACGCAAGGCGATACCCCGGCCGATTACAGCGACGCGCTGTACCGGGTGTATTTCGAGGTGGGGGAGTGGCAGCAGGTCGCGCTTGGTGCGATCAGTGCATTCCTGCTGGAGCGCAGCCGGGACCATCCGGCGTTCCACTTCGATCCTGCGTCGGTGCAGCGGGTGGACCATGGTTATGCGCTGGAACTGCCGATGCAGCTGATTCCAGAAGTGGTGCGAGCGCTGGCTGAGCGGAATGTGGCGGTGTACCAGGTTGTGAGGCGGGGGCGGGTTTGAGTGGCGGCGTTGCGATCTGGATGGTCGCTTTAACGGCTGGTTTCTGCTGCACAAGCGTTACAGCCCATTTTCCAGAGCCGGCCGGGATGTGGGCCAGCTGAGGATAGCTCTTCAGCATTTTCATCAGTCCTGAGTGGCCGTATTTCTTCGGTGCAAAGCCGTTGTGCGTCTTGGTCAGGTGCAGCATCAACTCGTTGCCGCCCACCTTGCCGCCGGGCGCTTGCGCAGCCAGGTGCCTGACTGCATCAAGCACGAAGGAAGGCGACTGCTTGGCGACGGGCGACGCCGCTTTCTTCGCTGCAGGCGCCTTGATCACGACCGCTGGCGAAGGCTTGGCGGGCACCGGCGGCTTGGTTGGCATCGCCTTCGCCGCAGGCGGTACGGGCTGCTTCACCACTGGCACTGGGCCAACCACCACGCTGGTCCCTTTGCCCTCGAAGAACTGGTCGCAGGCTTTCCGCAGGGCAGGGGGCGATTTGGCGTCGCCGACGATAAAGACAGCGGCACCCCGTTCCCGCAGCTTTCGACACAGGTAGGCGAAATCGGAATCACTGGTCACCAGGCAGAACGCATCTGCTCGACCATCCAGCAGGATCTCCATGGCATCCAGTGCCAGGGCGATGTCCGTGGTGTTCTTGCGTGGTGCATAGGCGTACTGCAGGCAGGGGGTGAATGCCTCGCGAACCAGCATCTCCTGCCACTTTCCGCCCAGCGTAGGGGGCATGCCGTAGCCGCGCCGGATGACCAGCCGCCCGAGCCCGGCGGTCTTCTGCAAGGCGAACTCAGCGATTTCGGGTGAGACGTTATCGCAGTCGACGAGGATCGCTACGCGGGCCGTGCTGGTCGTCGAGGAGCCGCTCATCCGTGCGCTACCTGAGGTGTGATGCCCCATCTTGGCGGCAAATCGGGAGCCTCGGCAAGCAGGGCCCCGTCAGGGGTACGCGGCGCTGCTACGGGAATCCCGCTCCGCGCCGCAGACGGATGGGGCCCGACCCCAGGGCATCCGGGTCCAGTTGCTCATCCTTGCGGGTGATGATGATCCGATCTGCCCGCGCCAATGCTGCGGCGGCGTCGCGTACCGGCTGCATCAGCGGGCGCCATCCGGCGGGATCCGGGCTGAGCGCGCGGGCCACCTCGGACGGGCAGATGGAGGCCGACGCCGCGCGCTGGCCCAGCAGGTCGATGATGGCGGCCGCGATATCCATCGCTGCACGATGCGTCGGCGCGCGTGATGGGCGCGCGGAGGGCTCGTAGCGGTAGGGCGCAGGGGATTGTCCAGCGCGGCTAACCGTGGTGTCCAGCGGCTGATGGATACCGCCGTCGGGTGGTGGAGCGCATTCTCGTTCCCACCGAATGGCAGGGAGAATCACGTGAACCGATCGACTCCGAATAATCGCCTGGCACTGGTACTGACACTGGCCATTGCAGCGCTGAGTTCCGCCCACGCCTCAACGCCCGAGCCAGTGCACGCGACCGCCGCACGCAACGAGGCCCTGGTGCGGAACGCCTTCACCCACTGGTCAGCGGGTAACGGCACCGTGTTTGCGCTGTTGTCCCCCGATGTCGTCTGGACCGTTCATGGTTCCGGCTCGGTGGCTGGAACCTACCAGGGCGTGGAAGCGTTCCTGGAGGGTGCGGCGGCTCCGCTGACCCGCCGGCTGGCGCGGCCGTTGGTGCCGAAGGTGCATGCCATCTGGGCAGTGGGCGATACGGTGATCAGCCGATTTGAGGCCGAATCGACCACCAGCGGAGGGCATCCGTACAAGAACCAATACGTGTGGATTTTCCGGATGGAAGACGGTGTCGTGGTGGAGGCCGAGGCATTCCTGGACCTGGCGGCGTATGACAAGGTGGTGGCCGAGAATGCGGTGGCCGGGTAGCGACGAGCCGTGCACGGCGGCGTTCCGTTGCGGCAGCTCGATGCCGGATGCAGGCCGCGCGGTGCGCTCGCCGAGCGTGGCTCGGCGCTACCAGGGCCGGAGCCATGCGTTCGATTCTGGCCATTCACGCCGTGCAAATGGGCGCCGGATAGGATGCTGGCCTCACTGCCATCACGGATCGATCCAGTACATGAGCTCATCCACGCGTGCCCTGCCGCTGTCTGCTGTTTCTGTGCTGTTGATCGCCCTTGCCGGCTGCTCCAAAGCGCCCGATGCGGCAGCGCCGGACCCGGTGTCAGGCACCGCCGCAACGACCCCCGATGAGGACGCCGACGTTGAGCAGGCCAGCGAAGCCCCTGAGTTCCCGGTCATTCCGTCGATCGTGGTGCCGGAGATCATCGGCGTCACCCCGGCGCAGCGTGCGTTGGAAAGTTCACTGCAGTCGATCCTCGATCCGGTGGAAGGCATTACCGTTTCCCCGGCTCGCTGCAGCACCGATGGCAGCCTGATCAACGATGCCGGCATCACCAGCGTGGACGCACAGGGCAAGCTGACCCGCAACGGCGACGAGGGCATCTTCGTGATCAACCCCGATGGCAGCGGCACCGCCAATTTCGAGGGCGGACTGGTGCGGGTGAACGCCGATGGCAGCGGCACGATCAACGGCAACCCCGGTGGTGGTGGCGACGATGCCATCATCAGCGTGGAGGCCGATGGGTCCGGAACCTACAACGGCGTGGCCGGGTTGATCCGCTTGGATGGCAAGGGTGCGGGCACGTGGAATGGTGACAGCGGCCTGATCACCAACAACGGCGATGGCAGCGGGACCTGGAACGGTCCGAAGGGGCTGGTGCGCGTCAATGCGGATGGCTCGGGCACCTGGAATGGCGATGAGGGCCTGATCACCAACAACGGCGACGGCACCGGCACCATCGGACCGCCGGCACGACCGGTGAAGATGCCGCCGCTGGCACGCCTTGCACCGGCCGGAAAATTCCCGCCGCTGAAGAAATTCGCACCCCCGGGTGCCCCCTGCGGTTATGTGATCACGCTGAACGACCGGGTGCTGTTCGACTTCGACAAGTCCGACATCCGCCCCGACGCGGCCACCCTGCTGGATACCTTGGCCGGCGCGCTGGCGGAAGTGAAAACCACCGGGATGGAGGTGCGCGGCCACACCGATTCCAAGGGCGCGGACGATTACAACCAGAGCCTGTCCGAACGTCGCGCGGCATCGGTGGTGGCGGCATTGCGCGAGCGGGGTGCGGGCCAGCAGGCGGCGTCGAAGGGCTATGGCGAAACCCAGCCGGTGGCACCCAACGAGCTGGACGGCAAGGATAATCCCGGCGGCCGGCAGTTGAATCGCCGCGTGGAAATCTTCGTGCGCTCGTGAGTTCGGCGACGCACGCTCACCACTTGCAGGAGAATGGAATGAAGGCAGCGATACTCGCAGCGTTGGGCACGGTGGCCGTAGTGGGAATGGCCTCGCCGGCCAAGGCGGACGATTTCAGCCTCGGCTACGATGTGGACCGCTTTCCAGCGGCCAAGCTGAGCATGCAGGCGTGCCGCGCGGCGGTAACGCGTGGGGCCGCGGCGGTGGGCTACACTACCCGCGTGGACCAGGACCAGAAGACGCTGGTGCTGCACGTGTCCGCCCCGCGCGAGGACGGGCGGTCGCTGATTTCGTACTGCATCAGCGCGGGGGACCAGACCGTGTTCGTGATCCAGGCATTCGACTATTCCGGGCCGAACAATCCGGACGTGGACCGCGTCAAGGCGCGCGTCGGTGCGGAAGTCCGCAAGGTCGCGCGCGGCGGCTGAGTCCGGCGTTACGCGGCCGGCTGGCCGAGCTGGTTGATCTCGCGGTTTTCGACGATGGCAGGCGGGCTGGGGGAGCGGGCCAGGGCGATCATCGCCCGGCCGATGGCACCGTTGGTGGTGGCCGCCCCCGGCACGTTCTTGACGATCATTCCCTGCAGCGGGCTGGCAAGCGCATGCAACATGCGCATCACCCCGTGCGGGCTGTGCGTGCCTTCTTCGGGCAGGATGCCGCCCGGTCGCAGCATCACGGTGGTGACCGGCAGCCGTTGCAGCGCATCCTCGGTTTCGCCCTTGATGCGCAGCGGCATCAGCCGGCTTTCGGGATCGGAATTGGCGCCGGAAATATAGAAGAACTGCCCCTGCGGATTGGCGGCGGCATACGCCCGTGCCACCGACAGGGTCAGCTCGAAGGTAACGCGGCGGTATTCCTTTTCTGCGGTGCCGATGGGCGGTGCCCCGGCGCAGTAGAAGGCTGCGTCGATACCGGACAGCTGCGCCTGCACGCTGGCCGCCTGGCTGAAGTCTTCAAGCAGCACTTCGTTGACCTTTGCCTCGGCGCGGTCCAGTGGCCGGCGGGCCAGCACGGTGATGCGGGTGACGTCGGGCGAGGCCAGGCAGGCGTTGAGCACGCCCTGGCCGAGCAGGCCGGTCGCGCCGGTGAGGAGGATATGCATGGCGAGGAATCCTGCGAATCGGGAGTAGAGTGCGGTGACCCGGACTCTACTCCCGCTGCGCGTTACTTGGCGTGCATGCACTCGTTGAACAGCACCGGGCAGACCGCTTCTTCGCTTTCCACGCATTGGGTGACCACGGCATCCTCTGCCGCCGACTTCGTGCCGGCTTTGGCGCTGTAGGTCTTCCAGCCGCCTTTGGAATCCTTGGCGGGGCAGCGAGAGCAGGGGCACCGAAGCTCGCTGCCAGCATCAGGGCACCAAACATCCACGACGAGGATCGTTGCATTCCTTTGCTCCAGGTTTGTTTTTGGCGCGCGGAGCATACCCGGATCGCGGTCCGCGTGGTGTGGTGCCCTTGGTATGGGGCGAGAAGGGTGACCACCAACGGTCGTCACCCACCACGGGTCGTCTTTACCCGCCCTCAGGCGGCCGTCACCGTGAGGCGGTCGTCACCCGCCAGGGGTGCGCAGCTACCCGTGTCACGGCCAGTTGTGTAGAGTCCGGCCCATCATGCGCTCACGGAGGATCGGGTTTGTCCACGCAGAAATTGGTTCGTTATTCGGTCGCCATCGTCGCGACCCTCTTCATCGGTTACCTGCTTTCGGGCTACCTGACCCTGCTGTTCCTGGGCTTGGATACGGCGCATTACAGCTGGAACACCTACTACCCCTACGTCAGCGCACTGGACCAGCCGCAGGTCGCGCCCTTCGTGGGCAAGATCAAGGCCGCCGGTTACGTGGGCTTCGGCATCCCCCTGTTCCTGTTCGTGGTTGTAGCCGGCTTCCTGCTGCTTCGGCGCAAGAAGAAAGGCCTGCACGGCGATGCGCGCTTCGCCACCGGTTCGGACCTGTCCTCACACGGGTTGTTCAAGAAGACCGGCGACAGCATCGTGGTGGGCAGCTACAAGGGCAAGCTGGTGCGCTTGTCTGGCCAGCAGTTCGTGATCCTGGCCGCGCCGACCCGTTCGGGCAAGGGCGTGGGCGTGGTGATTCCCAACCTGCTGGAATACGAAGAGTCCGTGGTGGTGCTGGACATCAAGCAGGAAAACTACGAGCTGACCAGCGGATGGCGCGCCAAGCAGGGCCAGGAAGTGTTCCTGTTCAACCCCTTCGCTGAAGACCGCCGCAGCCATCGCTGGAATCCGCTCAGCTACGTCTCCGATGACCCCGCTTTCCGCGTGTCCGACCTGATGAGCATCGCCGCGATGCTGTATCCGGATGGCTCGGACGACCAGAAGTTCTGGGTCAGCCAGGCGCGCAACGCCTTCATGGCCTTCACGCTGTACCTGTTCGACAACCACGATGACGAACGCCGCAGCGGCTTCCCGGGCGGGCAGGGGGTTCCGACGCTGGGCGCGATCTATCGCATCTCCTCCGGTGATGGCACCGACCTGCGCAAGTACCTGCAGACGCTGGCCAGCCGTCCGTTCCTGAGCGCCAATGCCAAGTCGGCCTTCGCCAACCTGCTGTCGCAGGCGGACGAGACCTTCGCCTCGATCATGGGCACCTTCAAGGAGCCGCTGAACGCCTGGATCAACCCGGTTCTGGACGCGGCCACCAGCAGCAACGACTTCCTGCTGACCGACCTGCGCAAGAAGAAGATGACCATCTACATCGGCATCCAGCCCAACAAGCTGGCCGAAAGCCGGATGATCATCAACCTGTTCTTCAGCCAGATCATCAACCTCAACACCAAGGAGCTGCCCAAGTCCAATCCGGACCTGAAGCACCAGGTGCTGCTGCTGATGGACGAATTCACCTCCATCGGCAAGGTGGACATCATCGCCTCGGCGGTGTCCTACATGGCCGGCTACAACGTGCGGCTGCTGCCGATCATCCAGAGCATGGCCCAGCTGGACGCCACCTACGGCCGCGATGTGTCGCGCACCATCATCACCAACCACGCCCTGCAGATCCTGTTCGCCCCGCGCGAGCAGCAGGATGCCAACGACTATTCGGACATGCTGGGGTACACCACCCTGCGCAAGAAGAACATTACCAAGGGCCGTGAGAAGAGCCACAGCTTCAGTGAAGAGCGGCGTGCGCTGATGCTGCCGCAGGAGCTGAAGGCGATGGGCACGGACAAGGAAGTGTTCCTGTACGAGGGCATTCCGCACCCGGTGATGTGCGACAAGATCCGCTACTACAAGGATCGTCACTTCACCTCGCGCCTGCTAGCAAAGGTTGACGTACCCAGCTTGCAGATATGAATCATTGGGCGTTGAATAAGGTCATATAAATGCGTTCATCCGCGTGAAGTGGTGACGCACGTCAACAAATTGTCGTGCGTGGGTAGAACTTTCATGCTTTCTTGACGCATTGTTGACCTCGTTCTATGCCACTCTTCGCCATCGGTTCAGTTCATCGAATCGATGGAGTCGATCAGGTGGTGATTAGCATCACCGGAACAGGGATGGCTTCGAACGTGGTGCAAGGCGATGCGACAGGCCTCAAGGGGCGGCGCATCGTCAGGTGGGCAGGCGGCTTCGGCCGCAGGGGAGACGGTTGCACGTAACGGCACAGGCCGGCGCGTAACCGGTTCCAGCGTGCAGATGCAACGCTGGACTGCCGGACCACCCACGTCGAAGCTGCTTATTCGTACGTCAAAGGATGTTCGTATGCAGCAAGCGTTGCTGAAGATTTTCATCGCCGTGTCGGCGGTCGCGATGTCGGGTTGTGCCACCAAGCCTGCGCCGGATTTCGGCGGGCGTTGGAAGCCGGTCAATCGCTTTGACGCTGCTCCCACTGAAATTCCCCTCTACACCAGCTATGCCTTCCAGGCATCGCCGATGGATGGCACCTTGAAGGCC
Organism: Stenotrophomonas chelatiphaga; assembly: GCF_032054965.1. Taxonomy (NCBI): domain Bacteria; kingdom Pseudomonadati; phylum Pseudomonadota; class Gammaproteobacteria; order Lysobacterales; family Lysobacteraceae; genus Stenotrophomonas; species Stenotrophomonas chelatiphaga. The sequence goes on from NZ_DAMBRS010000001.1 coordinate 359,935, forward strand.
ATGCTCGAGCGCTGGGCGGCCGATTCGGGCATGTCGCTGGATTACCGGCTGGGTTCGGATTACACGCTGCATGGCGGCGTGTCCCGCATCTCCACCACCAGTGCACAGCAGGCCGTGGCCGACGTCACCACTGCATACGCAGCGCAGGGCGTCTACGTGAGCATCGTGGGCAACAAGATCGTCGCCGGCAGCAGTGCCGCCGTGCCGACGGCTGCCACCACGCCAGCCAGTGCGCCCAACGCCACACCCGCATCCGCACCCGCCGAAACCGCGCCGAGCGGTAGCTGACTGCTGCCGTTTTCCCATCGTGATGCTCCTGCGCTGGTCGCAGGGGCATGGCGCTCATTGACGATCATGCAGTCCGGAAAACCCCATGTTCCGTAAGAAAGACCCAGGCAATAGTCCGAAGGTGGAGCAGGCCGTCGCCAAGGCGGTGAGCTATGAGCTGACCGTGGCCGACATGGCGCGCAAGAGCGAGCGCCGCGCCTGGTGGGTGGCCGGTGCGTCGCTGGTGATGTCGCTGGCGTTGGCTGGCGGCTACTACTACATGCTGCCGCTGAAGGAGAAGGTGCCGTTCCTGGTGATGGCTGATGCCTACACCGGCACCGCTTCGGTGGCGCGGCTGCAGGGCGATTTCGGCAGCAGTTCTGTGACCCACGTCGAGGCGGTGAACCGCAGCAACGTGGCGCAGTACGTGCTGGCGCACGAATCCTATGACCTGGCGCTGATGCAGCTGCGTGACTGGAACCTGGTGTTCACCATGTCCGCCGACAACATCGCCGCGCAGCTGCGGGCACGCTATGCGCGCACCAACCCGCAGAGCCCGGTGGTGCTGTACGGAAACACCAAGGCGATCCGGGTGAAGATCCTCAGCATTACCCCGATCGGCGAGTTGGACAACGGCGGCTTCCGTGGCGCGTCGGTGCGCGTGCAGCGCACGCTGGTGGACAAGAACACTGGCGCGTCCACGTTCATGGACAACCGGCTGGTGACCCTGCGCTTCAACTACGACGCCAAGCTGGCACTCAACGACCAGGACCGCCTGCTCAATCCACTGGGTTTCCAGGTCACCGAATACCGCGTGGACAGCGACTACGCCGCCGCGGTTCCGATGCCTGACCAGGCCGCCACCGACGCACAGGCGCAGCAGCAGGCGATGCTGCAGGCACAGCAGCAGGCAGCCGTGCAGGCCGACCCGGCGATGTATGACCCGACCCAGCAGATGGGCCAGGGTGCGATCGATCCAGTGACCGGCCAGCCGACCGTGGCACCGGCCCCACCGGCGCCGGGCCAGATGGTGCCGGCCCAGCAAGGCATCCCTGGCCAAGGCCTTCCCGGAGCTGCCGGGCCGGGGCAGGCCGTACCTGCGCAGGGCTACCCGGTGCAGACCGCACCGGTCCCCGGTGCACCCGCTCAACAAGCGCCAGGCCGCGGAACGCCGGTCCCAGCGCGCAACCTTTCCACCGGAACTGCTGATGGAGCAAGCAACCGATGAGTAGTCGCAGAAACAAGGCATGTGCCTGGGTGCTGGCGGGAATGCTGGCAGGGTCTGCCACCACCGTCTCGGCCCAGGCCGTGGACCGTTACGCCTATGTGCCTGACCAGATCTATACGGTTCGCACCGGCCTGGGCTTGACCACCCAGATCGAGTTGAGCCCGCATGAAAAAATCCTCGACTACAGCACTGGTTTCAGCAGCGGCTGGGAGTTGACCCGTCGCGGCAACGTGTTCTACCTGAAGCCGAAGAACGTGGACGTGGACACCAACATGATGGTGCGCACGGAAACCAACTCCTACATCTTCGAACTGAAGGTGGTGGCCACCGACTGGCGCCAGCTGGACCAGGCACGCAAGGCAGGTGTGCAGTACAAGATCGCCTTCACCTATCCCAGCGACAGTGAGTTCACCGTCGCCCAGGAGTCGGTGGAAGAGAGCAAGCCGCTGCTCAGCACCACCATTGCCAAGGATCGTCGCTACAACTTCGATTACTCCTATTCGACCCGCAAGGCCAAGCGGATGGGCTGGCTGATCCCGGTCAATGCCTACGATGATGGCCGCTTCACGTATGTGCGCCTGCCGTCTTCGCCAGAGTTCAAGACCGGTATCTTCCCGGCCGTGTTCGGCCGCGAGACCGAGAATGGCGAGGATTTCGTCATCAACACGACGGTGGAGGGTAATACGCTGGTGGTGCATGGCACCCACCCGTACCTGGTGATCCGACACGGTGACAACGTGGTCGGCCTGCGGAGGAATACCAAGAAATGATCCAGAACACGCCTCCAGGGAATGACCCCCGCCAGGACGACGATGCCTACCGCCAGGAAGGCACCGCGCAGGAGCCGGGTAACCCGTACTACAACCGTGTGCAGCCCCAGGATGCACCGGATCTGGATGCCAGCGCGCCGCAGCTGCGTACAGCGGAAGAACGCCGGTTGAACCGCAAGGCCCTGATGTTCATCGGCGGCATCCTCGCCCTTGTGCTGCTGATGGGCTTCCTGCTGCTGCGCAAGGGCCGGGACGACGCGGAGGCACCGAAGCGGGGTGCTGAAGTATCCCGTCCCAGCACGCCGGACCTGCCGAGCGTGGCGCCGACGGTGCAGGCGCCCCCGCCGGTGCAGGCCGACCCGATTCCGATGCTGCCGCCGCCGATGCCGGACGACATGCCGATGCCGATGGAGCGCAGCAGCCGGACCATTGGCGAGGCGCCGCGCATGCCTTCGCTGCTGGATCGCCGCATCGCGGCTACCGGTGGCGGTGGCGGTGGCGGCGGTGATCCTTCCGAGCGGCAGGCGCCGATCGATCCCACGCTGCAGGCACTGCAGCAGATGAACGCGCGCCAGGCACCGGAAGAAACGCGTCGCGGTGCGGATGTGGACGATGTCTCCAACGCGGCTTTCATCCGCAGCCCGGATGCGTTGCTGGTTCGCGGCACGTACCTGCGCTGCGTGCTGGAGACCCGCATCATCACCGATGTGGCCGGGTTCACCTCCTGCCTGGTGACCGAACCGGTCTACTCGATCAACGGACGTACGCTGCTGTTGCCGAAGGGTTCCAAGATCTACGGCAGCTACGGTGGCGGCCCGATCGGCGAACGCGTGGATGTGATCTGGGATCGCATCACCACGCCGAACGGCATCGACGTGGCCATGTCCAGCCCGGGCACGGATGGGCTCGGCGGCGCAGGCATTCCCGGCCAGTACACCGCGCACTGGGGCCAGCGCATCGCCAGCGCCCTGATGATCAGCCTGCTGGCCGATGCCTTCAAGTATGCCGCCGCGGAGAATGGCCCGGAGACCACCACGGTCAACAGCAGCGGCTTCGCCATGCAGTCGCCGTATGAGAGTGCCACCGCCCGCACCATGGAAAGCCTTGCCCAGCAGGCCGCGAGCCAGCGGCGTGCGCCGACGGTAACGGTCAACCAGGGCACCATCATCAACGTCTACGTCGCAAAGGACGTCGACTTCAGCGCCGTGCTGGCGCGTCGCTGATCCAGGAGCACAGGACCCGTCGTGGACATGGAGACTTCACCCCTCGCGCTGGTTTCCAGCGAATTCCTGCAATACCAGTACGAAGTGCTGGGTATTGCGGGCTACATGGGGTCGTCTGAAGTCACCGAAATCTGCGTCAACCGTCCTGGCGAGATCTACCTGGAAACGCGTGCTGGCTGGCAGCAGGTGGCGGTGCCCACGTTGACCTTCGAACGGGCCCGCCAGTTCTGCACAGCGGTGGTGAACGAAAGCAACACCGGGCAGCGCATCACCGATGCCGATCCGATGGTGTCGCTGACCTTCCCCAGCGGGCAGCGTGCGCAGTTCGTGATTCCGCCCGCGTGCGATGCGGGCAAGGTCTCGATCACCATCCGCCTTCCTTCGCGGCAGATGCGCACGCTCCAGCAGTACCAGGACGACGGCTTCTTTGACCGCATCGTCGAGCACGATGGCAGCCTGAGCGCGCAGGACGAAGAGTTGATGGAACTGCGCCGCGCGCGCGACTTTGCCGGCTTCTTCCGCCGCGCGGTGCAGTACCGCAAGAACATCGTCGTCTCCGGTGCCACCGGCAGCGGCAAGACGACGTTCATGAAATCGCTGGTCCACCACATTCCCCAAGAGGAACGCCTGGTCACCATCGAAGATGCGCGGGAGCTGTTCATCGAGCAGCCAAACGTCGTGCACCTGCTGTATTCCAAGGGCGGCCAGAGTGGCAGCAATGTCAGCGCGAAGACCTGCATGGAAGCCTGCCTGCGCATGAAGCCGGACCGGATCATCCTGGCCGAGCTGCGCGGTGATGAAGCGTTCTACTTCATCCGCAACTGCGCCTCCGGCCATCCCGGCTCGATCACCAGTTGCCATGCCGGTAGCCCGGAACAGACCTGGGACCAGCTGGCGCTGATGGTGAAGGCATCCAACGAAGGGTCGGGGCTGGAGTTTCCGGTGATCAAGCGCCTGCTGCAGATGACCATCGATGTCGTTGTGCACGTAAAGGCGCATGCTGGCGATCGGCACATCACCGGCATCGATTTCAATCCCGGGCGTGCCCAGGGCCAAGGGAGCGCGGTATGAATAACTGTCATGGCGGCCGCTGCCCGCATGCTGGCCAGGAGGTGCACTGATGCTGCCGGGACTGGAAGCGTTGGCGTGCCCCGAGCTGGCCGTGTCGATGGACGTCATGGCCCATGTGGTGAACGTGGAGTCATCGCGCAACCCGTACGCCATCGGCGTGGTGGGTGGTCGCCTTGCGCGCCAGCCCAAAGCCTTGGACGAGGCGGTCGCGACGGCACGGATGCTGGAAGAGAACGGCTACAACTTCTCGCTGGGGCTGGCCCAGGTCAATCGTTACAACCTGCAGAAATACGGGCTGGAAAGCTACGAAAAAGCGTTCCAGCAGTGCCCGAACCTGCAGGCGGGATCGCGCATCCTGGCCGAATGCCATTCGCGTTCGAAGGGAGACTGGGGCAAGGCGTTCAGTTGCTACTACTCGGGCAACTTCGAAACCGGCTACCGGCACGGCTACGTGCAGAAGGTGTTCAATTCGATGCAGCGCGGCCAGATGGTCGCCTCTGCGAATGGCGCGTTGCCGATTCCGGTGGTGGATCGCACGCCGCGCGCACCCGCTGCGGCAGTCCGCGCGCCCGCCGAATCGGCCGATGCCGCGCGCCTGCGCACCCGGATCGAAGGCCTGCAGACACAGATGCTTGCCCAGGGCGGTGGCGTCGTGATGCCGGTCCCGGAAGATCCCGCGCGCGCGTACGTGGTGTATCCCAATACCGGCGCCATGGTGCGCGGCAGCCTGCTGCGCGCCGCTGATGGTGGGCTGGCCCGTGCGGTGACCAATCTGGTCGACCGTGCGGTTCCGTCCGCAGCGCCGCTGGCCGGCTATGCCGATGACGGCTACCCGCAGGGCCAACCCGTCGTCTCCGCACCCCCCATCGGCCCACAGCCGACGGCCGCTGGCAGTCCCGGGGCTCCCGTGCTGCTGCGTCCATGGAGTGAACGCAACCAACCCGCAGCAACCGGCGCGGCGGCAACCCCCGTGTCTGCCGCGCCTCCCACCGATGCACCTGCCAGGGACGCGGCTTTCGTGTTCTGAGCAGTTTACTGGCCGCCGGGCAGGGGCCGCACATGTTGTTTTTCGTCCATCAATAAGGAAGTCCCCATGAAGCTGAACACCCATGATCTCGCCCAGGCCCAGCGCACCCTGAAGACCTTGGCGATGGCCGTTGCCTTTGTTGGCATGATGTTCGTCCCGCAGGCCTTCGCGCAGGAATTCGGCGGCACCGACAAGAAGGTGTGCGGCTTCTTCGACAGCGTCAAGGGCCTGTTGAACCTGGTGTCGATCGCCGTGGTGACCATCGCGGTGATCTTCGCCGGCTACCAGATCGCCTTCGCCCACAAGCGCATCAGCGACGTGTCGCCGATCCTGATCGGTGGCGTGCTGATCGGCGCGGCTGGCCAGATTGCGCGCATGCTGCTGGGTGACGAGTACGGCGAGTGCTCGGCCGTCGGCATGCTGAGCACCGCTGCCCAGTACTACAGTGCATAAGAACGTCGTCTTCCGCGGCTGCACACGCCCACCAATGTTCCTGGGCGTGCCCTACGTACCCTTCTTCATGGTGTGCGGCGGCCTGTTCCTGCTCGCCATCTACTGGGATTTCTGGGTTCTGCTCAGCATCCCCTTCGCCGTGATGATCATGCGGCAGATGGCGCGTCGGGACGAGATGATCTTCCGGCTGATGGGGCTGCGTCTGCAGTTCAAGTTCCGCGCACGTAACGTGCGCGACCATGAAGGTATGTGGGTGTTCACCCCGAACCACTACCGCGACAAGCCGGCACCTGCAAAGGCGCCGGGTGGAAACCGCCGCTGAATGTTTCAGCGGCGTAGCAGCAGGCATATGGCAGTTCCTGGAGAGTAGGCATGTTCAGTCCGGATACGTCGATCAGCGAGTTCATTCCCTTGTCCTCGCACGTGGCCCCATCGGTGGTGAAGACCAGCGGTGGCGACTACCTGTTGACGTGGCACCTGGAGGGATTGCCCTTCGTGGGCAGGGAAGAGTGGGAGCTTGAGCACAAGCACAACACCTTCAACCGGCTGCTGCAGACGCTGCGCGCTCCGGATTTCGTCAACGTGGCGTTCTGGACGCACGACGTTCGCCGCCGCCGGCAGCTGAAGGAACGCAGCAAGTTCGCCCAGCGTTTCAACCAGGACGTGTCCGATACGTACCTGGACATGCTGTCCAGCCAGCGGATCATGCAGAACGAGCTGTACCTGACGATGATTTACCGGCCGGTGGTTGCCGGTAAGCGCTTCGTTGAGAAATCAGCTGATGTGCCACGCCTGCAGGCCGAGCAGGAACAGGCGGTGGAGAAGCTGATGGAGCTGGCCGGCAACGTCGAAGCGGTGCTGCGCGACTACGCGCCGTACCGCCTGGGCATGTACGAAGCGGCCAACGGCGTGGTGTTCTCCGAGACGCTGGAGTTCTTCGGCTACCTGATCAACCGGATCGACGAGCCGGTGCCGGTGCTGGCTGCGCCGGTGAAGGAGTACCTGCCGGTGAGCCGCCACATGTTCTCGGCCAAGACCGGCGATTTCGTGATCAGTACGCCCAACGGCAAGAACCACTTCGGCGCGATCCTCAACATCAAGGAGTACGCCGAGGGTACCTATCCCGGCATCCTGAACGGCTTGAAGTACCTTGATTTCGAGTATGTGGTCACCCAGTCCTTCAGCCCGATGGGGCGCCAGGACGCGCTGAAGATCCTGGATCGTACCAAGGGCATGATGATCTCCTCCGGTGACAAGGCGGTGAGCCAGATCATCGAGCTGGACCAGGCAATGGACCACCTGTCGTCGGGTAACTTCGTGCTCGGTGAATACCATTTCACCGTCGCGGTGTATGCGGACAGCCAGGGCCAGCTCTCGGCGAACGTGGCCACCACGCGTGCCGAGTTGTCTAACGCCGGCTTTGTCTCGGCCAAGGAAGATATCGCGATCACGGCATCGTTCTATTCACAGATTCCGGCTAACTGGCGCTACCGTACGCGACTGGCCAACGTCAGTTCGCTGAACTTCCTCGGGCTGTCGCCGTTGCACAATTTCGCTACGGGCAAGCAGCACAACAACCCGTGGGGCGACTGCCTGACCACGTTGCAGACCACCAACGGGCAGCCGTACTACTTCAATTTCCACGCGACCCATCCGGCGGAAAACTCGTTGGGCGAGAAGGCCATCGCCAATACGATGGTCATCGGCAAGTCCGGCACCGGCAAGACCGCGTTGATCAACTTCCTGCTCAGCCAGGTGCAGAAGTATGATCCGGCGCCGACCATCTTCTTCTTCGACAAGGACCGCGGCGCGGAGATCTTCGTGCGTGCCTGTGGCGGCAACTACCTGGCGCTGGAGAACGGTCGGCCCACCGGCTTCAATCCCTTCCAGTGCGAGCGCACCGAGGCCAACGTGCAGTTCCTGGCAGACCTGGTCAAGGTACTGGCTGGCAAGGGGCAGTACAGCGCACGCGAGGAAGAGGACATCTTCCGCGCAGTGGAAAGCATGCTTGATACGCCCATGCACCTGCGCAGCATGACCAACTTCCAGAAGAGCTTGCCGAACCTCGGTGACGATGGGCTGTACGCGCGCATGCGCCGCTGGACGGCCGGCAGCTCGCTGGGTTGGGTGTTCGACAATCCGGTGGACACGATCGATCTGGAGCGGGCGAACATCATCGGCTTCGACTACACCGATGTGATCGATAACCCGGAAGTGCGCGTACCGGTGATCAACTACCTGCTGCACCGGCTTGAATCGCTCATCGACGGCCGTCGCCTGATCTACGTGATGGACGAGTTCTGGAAGATCCTCGACGGCGAAGGCGGGCTGAAGGAGTTCGCCAAGAACAAGCAGAAGACCATCCGTAAGCAGAACGGCCTGGGCATCTTTGCGACGCAGAGCCCGGAAGACGCGTTGAAGAGCGATATCTCCGCCGCGCTTATCGAACAGACCGCCACCTTGATCCTGCTGCCGAATCCGAATGCCAACCGGACTGACTACATCGACGGCCTGAAGTTGACCGACGCCGAGTTCAAGGTGGTCACCGCGCTGGACGAACGCTCGCGCTGCTTCCTGGTCAAGCAGGGCCACGCCTCCAATGTCTGCCAGCTCAACATGCGCGGCATGGACGACATCCTGTCGGTGATCTCTGCCTCCACCGACAACATCGACGTCATGCACCGTGTGCTGCAGGACGCCGCTGCCCGTGAAAACGTTGCGGAATCGATGCTGACCCCCGAACAGTGGCTGGAGGATTTCTACCGCCGCCGCAAGGGCTCGGGCAAGCCGGCCAGCAACGACCGCGACAAGGCAGCCTGACCCATGACCACCCACCTCATTCCGGAGGCCACCATGAATCCCGTTGCCCCGCAACGTCCCTCGCTTCGTCGTCGCCTGATGCCACTGGCGATGGCCTCGCTCGCGTTTTGCGCGTCGTTTTCACTGATGGCACCTGCACCGGTGCAGGCCCAGTGGATCGTCAACGATCCGCCCGCGCTGATCCAGAGCGTGAAGGCCGATATCGCGACCGGCCTGGAGTACATCGAAACGGCCGGGCGCTGGACCCAGACCGCTTCGCACTACACCGCGACCTTGAACAACTGGCTGCAGAAGCTGCAGAACTGGTCGCAGATCATCGCCAACCCGATCATGCCGGCGACGCCGACGCTTACCACCATTCCGGATGACTGGAACATTGCCGAGCGCTGCGGCGGCGGTTCGGTGTTCAGCATCACCGGCATCATGGCCATGGCGGGAATCAGCCCTGGCGGCGACATCGGTGCGCAGCAGCGGACGATCTGTTCGTACATCCAGGCGCTGGAAAACCGCAAGTACAACGAGACCGTCAAGGTCGTGCAGCAGTCGCTGCCGCTCATGCAGCAGACGCTGGGAACGCTGCGCAACATCCGTCGGCTGTTTGACAACGAAGGCGCGCTGGCCGAAACCACCGCGAACGCAACCGCATCGCAGTTGCAGATCGATGCGAACTTCAAGACCTGGGAAAACCAGATGCGCATCTACGACCAGCAGATCGTGGCACTGCAGAGCCAGCAGCGTGCGCTGGCGCAGCGTGCGCTGAAGGGTGAAACCAATCCGATCGGCTCGGTGATCAAAGCTGCAGCGTTGAAGACGGCACTCGATTGAAAACCGTGCGTAATGCACCCCTGCGAGGCCCCGAAAAGGGGCAGGTGAAGCAATGAGTCTAGGGATGATGGACAGTATGTGGGCACAAGGAGCGCTGCACGGACCGATCGCGACCTCGTCGATCGGCGATTTCGTGTTTTTCAAACTGATCTTCGACTATCTCAGCAGGGAGATATCCGAGTTCGGCTTGGGTTTCCTCAGCCGCATGATGGAGTGGGTGGGCATCATCGCGCTGGTGGTGATGACCATCTGGTTGCTGCTGCAGGGCTACCGCATCGTGACCGGCCGCAGCCGGGACTCCATGATGGCGCTGGTGACGGACATGGCGCGTGCCGCCCTGATCGTCATCACCGCCACCACGATGGCCATCTTCGGCCAGAACGTGCATTCCTTCCTGACCCATTACGTGCAGGACGAGATCACCTACGTGGTCACCGGTGAGGAAGACACGGCCAAGGACCTCATCGATGAGAACCTTGCCTACATGCAGGTCGCGTTGTCAGCGGTGGACGTGCTGGATGTGGCCGGTGACGTGACCTTGGACAACGCCAAGACCCGTGCCATGTGGTTCATCGGCCTTGGCACGGGCGGGCCAGCCGTAACCGCAGGCGCGATGCTGCTGCTGTATGAAGTTGCCATGGCACTGTTCATTGGTTTCGCGCCGTTGTTCATATTGTGCCTGCTGTTCGAGCAGACCAAGTCGCTGTTCCAGCGATGGCTGTTCTATGGCATCGGCACGATGTTCTCGATGGCGGTGCTGGCGGCCATGACCGGGATCGCGATGAGCATGGTGTCCAAGGTGGCCTTTGCGTTCTGGGGCACCGCCGCGGCCGGCGCGCTGATGGGTTCCAACTTCACCGAGGGCATGACCAGCATGGCGCTGCAGCAGGGCGGCATGGGGTTGATCCTGACCACCTTGATCCTGACCGCACCGCCCATGGCGGCGATGTTCTTCCAGGGCACGCTGGGTGCGTTCATGGCGTACTCGCAGATCGGCGGTTCGCCGGGCGCTACTGCACCGGGTCCGCAGGGTCAGCCGCCGGGTTCTTATGCGCCGCAGCAGGCCGCTCCAGCAAGCACGGCAGCCACCGGTGAGACAGCTCAGAGTCGGGTAGTGATGCCTAATATGGGAGGAGAAGCGGGCGCCGGTAACGTGGCACCAGCAGGTAGCCGCGGTAATGCGCCCATTGGTTGAGACGGTACAGGGATGGAGGTATGGCAATGACGTACAGGAGACCGCGGGGCGCTTGGATGCTTTTCATCGCATTCTTCTTCTCACTGGGCAGCGCGGGTGCCTACGCCGAAGGGCGCTGCCCTCCGGGCCAGTACCCTGTAGGCGGCCAAGGCGTAGGAGGCTGCGCACCGATTCCAGGCTACAGCGGCAACCAGGCGGCGCAGCCCGCGCCGCCGCCGATTGATCCGGGTCGTTACGAGGACCGCTGGGGCGCAATGGCGCTGTCTGACTCGACTCCTGATGCCGGCGTCGTGGTCGACCAGTTGACTGAAGGTGATGCCAAGCGTGTCGCCATCGAAAAATGTTCCCGGAACGGTCTGAAAGACTGTCGGATACTCCTTACCTACCGAAATCAGTGCGCTGCGTGGGTCGTTCCATCTGCAGACGCGCCAGGGGCGAAAACAGGCATTTCAGCTGGATTGTCCGAGCAGGCTGCGGTGGACAATGCAACTTCGAAGTGCAAACACGCCCCCGGTGGTTCATGCGTGCTCGCTTACAGCGCGTGCAGTCTCCCCCAGTGGACGCGATAAGCAACGGCTGGGCGTCGAGTCCATCCTCGCCGGCACGCGAGTCAACGCATGCGGGTCGGCATCTGTTGAGTGCACCGCCACCCTTGGTCAACCGCGTGCACAACTCTTCATGCGCGTTACTCTTGCTGTCAGCAGTTATCGTCTGCACCTGGCTTCCTGCTTTTCCCGCATTCGCAGAGGGCCGCTGCCCGCCCGGTCAATATGCTGTGGGCGGCCAAGGCGTAGGAGGCTGCGCCCCCATCCCGGGGGCTGCAGCGAGCCAGCAACGCGCTGCTCCGCAGGCAACTGCGCCGACATCACGTTGGGGAACGCGATGGGGGGCCATCGTGGCCTCCGCAGCCACGTCTGATGCGGGTGCCGCCACGGGCCGTCTGACGAAAAGCGACGCGCTCAGCGAAGCGATGGCGAAATGTCGACGCAATGGCGCAACGGACTGCAAGGTGATGGCCGAGTACAGCAACCAGTGCGTGGCATGGGTCGTACCGGACGGCGGAGATGCAAAGGCGCTCGGCGGTCTCGGCGAGGGCGCCACGCCGGAGCTGGCATTGCAGAAAGCGCAGAGTTATTGCGAGAACCGTGCAGGTAATGGCTGGAAGGCCGCCTACAGTGCCTGCAGCCTGCCGGAGATCGAGCCGATCTAGGCGCTGCCTAGGCTTGAGCTGCCAATCGACGCTGCTCCTGGTAGCGGCGAAGGATCAGGTGGTTCGACGCCGGCTAATTTGCATAGAGACGTTGCCGGCAGTGGATCGCAGGCAGCCACGGTTGTGGGTGCAGGCCAGCGCGGCAACGCACGTGAGTATTGATGCAGTGTTATGGAACGTGAGGGGTAATTCCTGATGCTTGGACGAATAGCCGCAGCACTGTTTTCTATCTCAGGCATGTGGGCCTTTACTGGCGATGCTGCAGCCGAGGGTGGGTGCCCGCCTGGGCAGTATCCGATAGGGGGCCAAGGCGTGCAGGGCTGTGCGCCAATTCCATCAAACTCAGCACCCATGGCGCCTCGTCCCGATGGAAAATGGATCACGACGTGGGGCGCAATTGCGAGTTCGGCATCGACAGGATCCACCGGCGTCAGCACCGGCAAGAGGCGAAAGTCCGAGGCGCTGGGTGAAGCGATGACCGTTTGTGCCCGCAAGGGAGCTACCGACTGTAAAGAAGACATTTCCTATAAGAACGGTTGCGTTGCGCTTGTCGATCCACCTGTAGGATCTTCCTTCCAAGGTGGAATTGCGACTGCCGCGACGGTTGAGCGTGCGCTGGAGCTTGCAACCCAGAGGTGTAGGGAGGGAGGCGCGCCCACGTGCACCGTTGTACATACCAACTGCAGTGAGCCGATCTTCAAGCGCTTCTAGCCAGAAGTGGTGTTTGGGCTACGGTAAGACGTTGCTGTTGGTCAACTGCTGAGCCGGCGTTGGGTTGGTCGCTAATAGTCCTGTCATCGTCCATAACGGATTCCAAAAGGTACGCCACTGGAATCGGCACGATGTTCTCCATGGTGGCGCTGGCTGGAATGGTGATCTGTGTCGCAGGTACCTTCTGGATAACGGCATTGGCCGACAAATTCCTGCTTGATGGCGCACTCGCCGATGGCGTGACCAGTCAGGCCATGCAGCAGGGTGGCATGGGGCTTATCCTAACCACCTTGATCCTGACCGCTCCCCCAATGGCGGCGTTCTTCTTCCAGGGTACGCTGGGCAACTTCATGGCATATTCGCAGATAAGCGGTGGTGCCGGCGCTGCCCCGAATGCGGATGGAAGGCCGCCGGGGACGTATACGCCGAGTGCTCCTGCGCCGGCTTCAGTGAATGGAAATGAGGCGCGCCTCTCAGGTGCAAGCCGTGATGTGTTCGGCTCCGGGCAACAGGTCGGGTCAGCATCATCCACGGGGCAGCGTGGTGCAGCCCGGGAATAGTCCAAGTCATTGTCCATAACGGATTCTAAAAGGCGCGCTAGATGAAACGTGTTGGGCTGTTGCAACTGCTGATGATTTGCTCGCTGACCCTCGTGTCAGGGGTAGCTATGGCTGAAGGTGGCTGTCCTCCAGGACAGTATCCAATCGGCGGCCAAGGTGTGCAGGGATGTGCACCGATACCCGCGGCATCAGCACCCGTGAGCAGGCCCAATGGTAAGTGGATAAAAACGTGGGGCGCGTTGGTGTACTCGAACAGCACCGGAGACACGGGCGTTGCGACGGGTAAGACCAGCAAATCGGCCGCGGTGGACGAAGCGTTGGCAAATTGCCGGGGTGGCGGATCACCGGACTGTGAGAGCCAGGTCACTTACAAGAATCAGTGTGTAGCCGTGGCCAGGCCTAAGACTGCGGGCTCTGAGGGCGCCTACTTCACCGGCGCGACTGAGGATATTGTTCGACGGGGAGCACTGGCGCGCTGCACTAGAGGTGGTGCGATCTGTGAGGTCAAGTATGTCGACTGCACGCTGCCTATCTTTGAGAAGTTCTAGAAGCTTTGGGGATCAATGCGCGCCGGACTTACGTGCACTGGCGCGCACGCCTCATGTAGGACGGAGCTGCGTAGCGCACGATGCCCAAAGCTTGAGGGCTGTTTACAGTGACTGCAGTAGACCAATCTTCGAGGCGTATCAAGACTCCGGTGATTTTGAAGGCTCAGTTGTTGCTGGGTAACCAAGTGGCGATGGCCCTGTTCATCGGCCGGGGCCCGATCTTCATCCTGTGCCTGTTTTTCCAGCCCGAGCGCTGTTCCAGAGGCGGTTGCTGTACGGAATCGGCACTATGTTCTCCATGGTAGTGCTGGCTGGGATGGCGATCCGTGTCGCAGGTGCCTTCTGGAAAACGGCAGTGGCCGACAAATTCCTGCTCGATGGCACACTCGCCGATGGCGTGACCAGCCAAGCCATGCGGCCGGGTGACGTGGGACTTATCCTTACGACCTTTCAGCGTTGCCTGAGTAAGTTTTGAGCACGAATTCATGAAGAGGGGAATGGCGGGATGAACATCTATCGCGTGGGCATTCTGGTCAAACTGGCGCTCGCGGCTTCGGTTCTGTGGATGTCGTTCGCCTTCGAAGCGAGTGCGGAAGGCCGCTGCCCACCGGGTCAATATCCTGTGGGCGGTCAAGGCGTGGGAGGATGCGCCCCCATTCCGGGCAGGGGAAATGCTCAGCCTGCCCAGCAGCAGGCCCCGCCGCCGCCGCCGGTCTGGCTGCAGACGCGCTATGGAGCCATCGCGATGTCGCCCTCGACTTCCGCGGCGGGTGTTGCTGCGGAACAGACAAGCAGCGAAGCCGCGGCGGCGGTGGCGATGAAGGATTGTCAGCGTGAAGGCGCCCGGGACTGCGCGGTGATCTCGCGGTACAGCAATCAATGCATCGCGCTTCTGGTCCCAGGCGCATGGCCTGCAGGAGCCAAGGGCGGAATAGGGACCGGCGTGACGCCTGAACTGGCCCGGCAAGACGCTCAAAAACACTGCATCGATCCTGCCGGGTCCGGGTGTACAGCGAGCTATGAGGCCTGCAGTTTCCCTGAGCGCTGAGCCTGTTCGTTCAACCTCTTCCCCAGTGGACGCTCAGAGCGTCCATCTGGCCTGGTCTTGAGCCGATCCCACGCCGAAACCAGCGCGTGAGATCGGCTTGAGGGAGCCACGTAGGCGTACGGTAGGCCCTGCCCAACCAGGGCGCCCGGGAACGGCTCAGGCATTCATGCTGCGCGCAGCCGCCTGGCTCTGCTCGATCTGCATGTCACGCTCCTGCGAGGCCACCTGCTGCGCGGCCTGCTGTGAAGCCACGCGCTCGCTGGACTGATCCAGTGACGTGTTCATTGCCTCGGTGGTCGCCACCGACACCCGCAGGTGCGCCGGATCGTTGACTTCACCCTGCACGCCGAACGTGCGCGACGCATCGCTGCTCATCAGCACATTGTCGATGCGGGTGCCGCCGTTGGCATGCATTTCCGCCGCCAGGCTGCCGGCGAGCTGGCCGCTGTGGTGGTCCGGTGTGCGGCCCACGCGCAGGTCCTGTGCTTCCACGCCGCGCAGCGCGTCCTGGAACAGCAGGTTGCCGGGGTGGCCAGGCTGATCCATGCGCATCGCGCCGTCGCGCTTGTGCGCTTCTTCTTCCGCCGCCTTGCGCGCAGGCTCGCCCGGCTCCAGCGGGCCGCGGATGCGGTTGATGATGTCCTCCGCGTTGCCGATCCCACCGCGGGTCGCAGTGGTCAGGCCGCCGCGCAGGAATTCCAGCTTGTCGCGGTACTCGCTGATCATGCCGTCGTTCTGCTTGGCCAGCGTCTGCGAGGCGGGATTGTTCAGTACAGAGCCCTCGCCCAGGAAGTTGTGCATCTTGTGCGAATCCAGCGACCGACCGGCAGCCAGCAGCGCCGAATCGGGCATCAGGAAGCCAGCTACCGCGCCGTTGCGGAAGCCGGATCCGTACAGGTTCTTGATCTCGGTTTCGTTCGCGTAGACCTTCACCTGGCCATAGTGGCCGGACGCCGCGCTGACCGGATCAGCCGACATCACATGGTTGACCATCGCGTCGCCGCCTTCGCGGATGCGGTAGCCCAGACTGGCTGCGCCGTAGGCATTGAAGGTTTCGCCCTTCAGGCCGTGGTGATGCGCGGAAATCTGTGCGAGTGAGCCGCCCAGCGAATGGCCGGTGACGGTGACATCCAGACGCTGTCCGCTGCGGGTTTCCTCGCGCTGCGCGAACTCATTGGCGCGCGCGGTCAGCGCGATCGCATCGTCCGCCTGCAGGTTGGTGCGGGCCACGACCATGCCCAGGTCAGTGACCACATCGTGCAGTGGCTGCTCCGTTCCACGGTGGGCGACCACGATCTCGTTGGTGTCCACCCGTTGGTAGATGAAACCCTGGTAGCCGTTCTTGTTGTTGACGTGTTCCAGGATGCGGTAGCTGTGGTCACCGATCGGGACAACCTCCGCTTCCTCGGGAGCCCAGCGGCCGACAGCGCGATCCTTGTAGGCATCATCGGCGAGTGCGGCGTAATCCTGGCTGCGCAGGCTCATGGCTGGGCCTCTTTGCCGGCAAGGGTCACCGAGAACAGTGCGTCACGCAGCTCGGGCTTGAAGCCCTCCGGTGTGTCCTTGCCATAGTCGGCGTAGTTGTCCATCGCATCGCGAGGATAACCGAGGTCGGCGTAGTGCTGGGTCTCAGTCTCGCCTTTGACGAAGCGGTCGGCCTCGATGAAGGACACGAAGCGGGTTTCGCCATCGGCACCGGTCGCCTTCAACGTGGCGCCGGCCCCGCTGAACTTCCACTGGCAGACGCCGCGATCGTAGTAGTCCTCATCGAGCATGCGGTCAAGATAGACCGTTCCCTGGTACTCCGTATCTGAGATCTTCTTCAGCTCTACCGGTTCCTGGCTGGTGATGCGGCCCGCGCGGCCGGTAGCCGGTACGATGCGCCCGCATTCCTGTTCGTTGATGACGTCGTACTGGGCGGTGCCTTTGACCACGGTGAACGGGCCCGGCGCATCGTTGATCTTCAATACGAACTCGTATGCCTGGCGCGGGGCCGGGTTGAGCTTGGCCAGGCCGCGGCCGCCCTGTTCGACGTCCTGTTCTGCGGCAGTGATTTCCTGGTTCATGGCGGTCTCCGAATGGCAAGCAGTTAGAAGCAGCAACACAGCGCACGGTAGAAGTGATCGGCGCACTGGGGGCCTCCTGGATGGTGGGGGGAAGAGGGAAGCAATCAGGGTCATCGGGCGGCACTCATGGGCGCGCTTCCTTACCCATCAGGGTGGCTGAAAACAACGATCCGCGCAGTTCCGGCTTGAACTCGGCCGCGGCATCCTCACCGTAGTCGGCGTAGTCATCCAGCGACTCGCGCGGATAGCCCATGTCAGCGTAATACCGCGTTTCGGTCCCACCCGAGATGAAGCGGTCGGCGGCGATGAAGGACAGGAAGCGGGTCTCGCCCACGCCACCGGTCGCCTTCAGCATCGCGCCTGCCCCGCTGAACTTCCACCGGCAGACGCCGCGATCGTAATAGTCTGCATCGAGCATGCGATCCAGATGGACCGTGCCGCGGTACTCGGTGTCGGAGATCTTTTCCAGCGCGACCGGTTCCTGGCTCGTGATGCGCCCGGCGCGTCCCGTCGACGGCAGGATGCGTCCGCATTCCTGTTCGTTGATGACGTCGTACTGTGCACTACCTTCCACCACCGCGAACGGGCCCGGCGCATCGTTGATCGTCACCACGAATGCGTACGCTTGGCGGGGGGCGGGATTCAGCGTGGCCAGCCCGCGTTCGCCCGGGCGCGCTTCCTGTCCCGCCGTGGTTTTCTGCTGCTCCACCGAGGTGCCGGAGTGGCATGCGGCGAGCAGCACAAGGAGGAGGCTGGGCAGGATCCGCATGCGCATGAAACGCCGCTTGGCTGATCCGCCAGATGGCAGTGGCGTGCAATCAGGCATGCATCTGCCTCGTTGCATTCTGCTGCTGGGCCAGCTGAAGATCCTGTTCCTGGCCCATGCGCTGGGTGGCTGCCTGCTGCACGCGCTCGCTGCTCTGTTCCAGGGGAATCTGCATCGCCTCTGTGGTCGCCACCGAAACCCGCAGGTGAGCCGGATCGTTGGCCTGGCCCTGCACGCCGAAGGTGCGCGAGGCATCGCTGCTCATCAGCACGCTGTCGATGCGGGTGCCGCCGTTGGCATGCATTTCAGCGGCCAGGCTGCCGGCCAGCTGGCCGCTGTGCTGGTCCGGCGTGCGGCCCACGCGCAGGTCCTGTGCTTCCACGCCGCGCAGTGCGTCCTGGAACAGCAGGTTGCCGGGGTGGCCGGGGCTGTCCATGCGCATGGCGCCATCGCGCTTGTGCGCGTCTTCTGTGGCCTTGCGAGCCGGCTCACCCGGATCCAGCGGGCCGCGGATGCGGTCGTAGAGATCCACGGCCACGCCCGGCACGCCGCGCGCACCGGTGGTGACGGCCCCGCGCAGCAGTTCCATCTTGTCGCGGTATTCGTTGATCATCCGCGCGTTCTGCTTGGCCAGCGCCTGCGTGGCAGGGTCGTCCAGCACCGAGCCGGCATCAGCGAAATTGCCGAGCTTGTGCGCGCCCAGCGAACCGGCTGCGGCGACCAGCGCCGAATCCGGAATCACGCCGTTGTACCACTTGTTGCTGAAGCCGGCTTTGCCCAGCGTGCGTATCTCATCGGGCCTGGCGTACAGGCGCACCTCGCCGTAATGGCCAGAAGCTGCGCTGACCGGATCCGAGGCCATGGCGTGGTTGAGAACGCTCTTGCCCCCTTCGGGAATGCGCAGGCCAAGGCTGGCCGCGCCGTAGGCGTTGAAGGTTTCGCCTTTCAGGTCGAAGTGATGGGCGGTGACCTGGGCCAGCGCGCCGCCCAGCGAATGCCCTGTGACAGTGACTTCCGGGGCCCGGCCTTCGTTCTCGCCGATGTGCTTGGACAAGGCGACCGCACGCTGGGTCAGCGCGATGGCGTCGCCTGCCTGCAGGTTGTAGCGCGCCAGCACCATCCCGCCATCGGCAAGCACCGCATCCTGCGCGATCTCTTCGGTGCCGCGGTGGGAGACGATGATCTCGCCGGTATCCTCGCGCTGGTAGATCGTGCCCTGGTAGCCGTTGACGTGGTTGTTTACGTGCTCCAGGACCTTGTAGTTGTGCCCGTTGAGTGCAACCACTTCTTCCTGGCCAGGCGCGTGGCGGCCGACCTTGTGGTCTTCATATGCATCGGCGGAAAGCGCAGCGTAGTCGCGGTGGGTGAGCGGCATCAGCGCACCTCATGGGCAGTCAGGGTCGCGGTGAACAGCGCATCCTGCAGTTCCGGGCGGAACCGGGTCGGGTCTTCGTGGCCGGCCTGGCCGAAGTCCGGTACCGACTCCACGCGCGGGTAGTCGCGATCCGGGTAATGCCGGGTGAACGCCTTGCCGGCGATGAACTGATCGGCCTGGATGAACGAGGTGAAGCGGGTTTCGCCGTCGGCCCCCGTGGCTTTCAACATCGCACCGGCTCCACTGAAGGACCACGTGCAGACACCGCGGCCGTAGTAATCCTCATCCAGCATGCGGTCCAGGTAGACCGTGCCGCGATACTCGGTATCGGACACCTTCTTCAGCTGCACCGGCTCCTGGCTGGTGATGCGCGCGGCCATGCCGGTGGCGGGAATGATGCGGCCGCACTCCTGCTCATTGGTCACGTCGTACTGCGCCACGCCTTCCACCACGGCGAATGCACCGGGGGCATCGGCGATGCTCAGCACCAGCTCGAACGCCTGGCGCGGGCTGGGATTGAGCTTGGCCAAGCCCCGGCCGCCGTTCTCGACGTCCTGTTCGGCGGTGGTGATTTCCTGGTTCATGGCGTTCTCCGGATGGCAGGCGGTGAGGAGGAGCAGGGCAGCGCACGGCAGAAACGTTCGGCGCACGGAGGGCCTCCTGGCTGCGGGTGGAAAGGGGGAAGTCGGTGCAGTCATGCCGGGTCGCGCAAGCGATCGAGCATGCCGCCGAAGGGCGCAGGGCAGGGCACGCGTGCGGGAGCCTGGGGCTCGAACCGGTGTGCGTGGACTGCGGTGTTGTCTCCGTTCCTTGGCGACATGTGCTCGATTCGTGACGAATAGACCTCCTTTTTACCAGTTCGACGTTTCGTTTGCGTCAAAACGTTGGCGCGCGGGTAACGGGATCACATCGGTGGCGCCGCGCAACGCTAGGCGGAAACGCCTGATCCCAGGCGTGATTGACCGCACTGCATACCCGCCAAGCGCGGCTCGGCGCTACCATGGCGGGGAATTTTGAATGCCATCATGTGATCAGGGGAACCGATTGAATCCGCAGGAAGATTCCACTGACTCCGTGCCTGCCGAGCACGCGGCTTACCTGCGCAGCCAGCTGATCACCTATATCGGCAACAAGCGCGCCCTGCTGCCGTTCGTGGAGGCCGGCATCGCCCATGCCAAGGACTGCCTGGGCAAGACGCGGATCGATTTCCTGGACCTGTTTTCCGGCTCCGGCGTGGTCGCACGGCTGGCCCGCCGGCATGCTGTGCTTCTGCACTGCAATGACCTGGAGCGCTACAGCGAGGTCGGCAACCGCTGCTACCAGGCCAACGTGGCGGACGTGGATGCGCGGGCGCTGGAGGCAGCGCTGGCCCACGTTGCACGGCGGGTGCAGCGCGAACTGGCGCCGGGCTTCCTGTGTGAACTGTATGCGCCGCTGGACGACGATGATATCCAGCCCGGTGAGCGGGTGTTTTATACGCGGCGCAACGCGATGTTCCTGGATACCTTCTGCCAGGTGCTGGTGGATACGCCGGTCGACCTGCGGCCGTTCCTGCTGGCGCCGGTGCTGGCGCAGGCGTCGATGTATACCAACACTTCGGGCGTATTCAAAGGCTTCCACAAGAACCGCGAAGGCGTTGGCCAGTTCGGTGGTACCGCGCGCAACGCGCTGTCGCGCATCCTGCGCCCGATCGAGGTACAGGCGCCGGTGTTCAGTCGCTTCGCCTGTGATGTGCAACTGCACCGCCGCGACGCCAACGCGCTGGTGCGTGAACTGGACGTGGTGGACGTGGCGTACTTCGATCCGCCCTACAACGAGCATCCATATGGTTCGAATTACTTCATGTTGAACCTGCTGTGCGATTACCAGCGGCCGTCGCAGGTCAGCCGGGTGTCGGGCATTCCGAGCGACTGGAACCGTTCGGACTACAACAAGGCCCGGTTGGCCGAGGCCGCACTGTTCGATGCGGTGGCGCAGGTGCGCGCCCGCTTCGTGCTGATCTCGTACAACTCCGAAGGCTTCATCAGCCACGAGCGTTTCGTTGCCGGGCTGGAGGCGATGGGCGCGCTGAGCGTGATGGACACGCGCTACAACACCTTCCGCGGCAGCCGGAACCTCGGCGCCCGGGACACCCATGTGACCGAGTTCCTGTACCTGCTGGACAAGCGTTGAACCACATCCGGCCGTGCCGCAGCGGCGACGCAATGAAGGCCGCCAGTTGCTGGTAGTGACGGCCGCTGGCCCCCGGTAGTGACGGCCGCTGGCCGTCATGGTGGTTGCTGCGCTCGCCGAGCATGGCTTGGCGCTACCGATGGTTTCCGGCGCCCGCGTACAATACCCGCATGCCAGACAGCACCCGCCCGAAGTCCGTCCTGCCCGCTACCCAGGTCCACATGGAGGGCTTCGCGCAGGTGCGTGAGGCGCGCCGGTCCGAGCTGGTGGAGGACTACGTGGAGCTGATCGCCGACCTGATCGCCGACGGTCGCGAGGCCCGCCAAGTGGACATCGCCAGCCGCCTCGGGGTGGCGCAGCCGACGGTCGCCAAGGCGCTCAAGCGGCTGGTCAAGGAAGGCTGGGCGATCCAGCGCCCGTACCGCGGCGTGTTCCTGACCCCGGCCGGCGAACAGCTGGCGCGCGATGTACGCGCCCGCCACCAGACCGTGGAGCGCTTCCTGCTGGCGCTTGGCGTGGATGCCGATTCGGCGCGGCGCGATGCCGAGGGCATCGAGCACCATGTCAGCGAAGCGACGCTGGCCGCGTTCGAGGCCTTCCTGGCCAAGGCGGCGCCGCATGTCTGACGCGCTGCCGGTCCACGATGCCGACGAACACTGGATGCGCCACGCACTGGCGCTGGCCGAGCGCGCGCAGCGCGAGTTCAACGAGATCCCGGTTGGTGCGGTGCTGGTCAGTGCGGACGGTGAGGTGCTGGGCGAAGGCTGGAACCTCAACATCGCCGAGCACGACCCCAGCGCGCATGCCGAGATCGTGGCGATGCGGCGGGCGGGCAGGGCGCTGCAGAACCACCGGCTGATGGGCAGCACGCTGTACGTCACCCTGGAGCCCTGTGCGATGTGCGCGATGGCGATCGTGCACGCGCGCGTCGCCCGGCTGGTGTATGCGGCCACCGACCCGAAGACCGGGGCCTGTGGCAGCGTGTTCGACCTGCTCGGCGACGCGCGCCACAACCACCGGGTGGACATCCATGGCGGCGTGCTGGCACGCGAGGCGAGCACCCGGCTGACCAATTATTTCCGCGCCAAGCGCGGCCGCCCGCTGCTGTCATTGGATTCGCCGGCCACCGACGAGGGCTGAACGGCGCGGTATCATGGCCGCATCCATTCATGGCGAGGCCGCGGCCCGCCCACAGCGAGGAAACACGATGGCCGACACCGGCGCGGGCAATGACCGACTGATCTGGATCGACCTGGAAATGACCGGGTTGGACACCGACAACGATTCCATCATCGAAATCGCCACGGTGGTCACCGATGCCCAGCTCAACGTGCTTGCCGAAGGCCCGGAGTTCGCCATCCACCACGCGGTGGAGCGGCTGGAGGCGATGGATGAGTGGAACCGCAACCAGCACCGTCGCTCGGGCCTGTGGCAGCGCGTGGTCGACAGCCAGGTCAGCCTGGGCCAGGCCGAAGCGGCCACGGTGAACTTCCTGGCCGAATGGATCGGCGCGGGGGCCTCGCCGATGTGCGGCAACTCGATCTGCCAGGACCGCCGGTTCCTGCATCGTGAAATGCCGCGGCTGGAGAAGTATTTCCACTACCGCAACCTGGACGTGTCCACCATCAAGGAGCTGGCCAAGCGCTGGGCCCCGACGGTGGCTGCCGGGGTAGGCAAGAACAGCAACCACACCGCGCTGAGCGATGTGCATGATTCGATCAACGAACTGAAGCACTACCGGCAGTTCATGGGCACCCTGGCCGGCCTGTCCGACTGAAAGGTAGTGACGGCCGCTGGCCGTCAACCGCGGTGGGTGACGACCGTTGGTCGTCACGGTTCATGGTGCAATGGAGCTGAGGAGCGTGACGACCAACGGTCGTCACCTACCGAGGCGCGGGTCGTCACCCGGCCGTTCAACTCCCCGGCGCTAAGATCAGGCGATGAACGAGCCGATCCTGCTTCCCCGTGACATCGCCCATCAGCCCCAGGACTGGGCTGACCTGCAGCGCGCCGTAAGCCTGCTGGAGGCGCCGACCATCACCGCGCGCATGGCCAACCTGGTCGGCACGCCGCTGGAGTTCGCGGTGAGCCGGCTGCCCACCGCGGTGTCCAGCCGCATCCATGGCGCCGTGCAGGCCGCGCTGTACAAGGCGGTGCAGGGCGCGTTGATGAGCATGGACAACACGCCGGGCAAGTCCGCCTCCACGCGCTGGCACAAGCTGGCAGCGGCCACCTCCGGTGCGGTCGGCGGGGCGTTTGGTTTCGCCGCGCTGCTGATCGAACTGCCGGTGTCCACCACCATCATGATGCGTGCGGTGGCCGACGTAGCCCGCAGCGAGGGCTTCGACCTGGCCGACATGTCCACCCGCCAGGCCTGCCTGGAAGTGTTCGCGCTGGGCGGCAACGCCAAGAGCGATGATGCCAGTGAAACCGGCTATTACCTCGCGCGCGGCTTCACCGCCGACGTGGTGCGGCACCTGTCGGCCGAGCTGGCCGGGCGGGTGGTGACCGGCCGCAACCTGACCCTCGGCGTGGCGCCGAAGGAGGCCGGCAAACTGCTGGCCAAGCTGGTGGAGAAAGTTGCCGCGCGCTTCGGCGTGGTGATCACCGAGAAGTTCGCCGCGCAGGCGGTGCCGATCGTCGGCGCGGCCACCGGTGCGGCGTTGAACACCATGTTCACCGACTACTACCAGGACGTGGCGCGCGGTCATTTCATCGTGCGCCGGCTGGAGCGCAAATACGGCGAGGACGTGGTGCAGGGCTGCTACCAGCGCATCGCCCAGGGCTGACGCGCCGGCGCTGCTGCGTCGCCGGCGCGCTGATCGTTGCGCCACAGGCACAACTGTATTGCCGGGCCGGGTCTGTAAGCGGCGGCGGCCGGCCCCCATCCTTGTTGCCTGATCATCGCGCAAGGAATTTCCATGCTGTTCTCCCCCTATTCCCTGGGTCCGCTGCGGCTGGCCAACCGTATCGTGATGCCGCCGATGACCCGCTCGCGGGCCGCCGAAGGCAACGTGGCCACCGCGGCCATGGCCACGTATTACGCCCAGCGGGCCTCGGCCGGGCTGATCGTCAGCGAAGGCACCCAGATCAGCCCGCAGGGCCAGGGGTATGCGTGGACGCCGGGTATCCACAGTCCCGCGCAGATCGAAGGCTGGCGCGCGGTCACGGACGCGGTGCATGCTGCGGGCGGGCGCATCTTCGCCCAGCTGTGGCACGTGGGACGGGTCTCCCACGTGGCCCTGCAGCCGGGTAATGCCGCACCGGTTTCTTCGTCCGCGCTGCAGGCCGAAGGAGTGAAGGTGTTCGTCGATCCTACCGGAGCGGGTCCGCAGTCCGGGGTGGGCGAGATGATCCAGCATTCGATGCCGCGGGCGCTTTCGGAGGGAGAGATCCCGGGCATCGTCGCCGAGTATGCGCAGGCCACCCGCAATGCTTTGGCCGCCGGCTTTGATGGGGTGGAGCTGCACGGTGCCAACGGGTATCTGATCAACCAGTTCATCGATTCGCAGGCCAACCAGCGCACCGATGGCTACGGTGGCGCGCTGGCCAACCGCCTGCGCTTCCTGCGCGAAGTGGTGGCGGCGGTGGTCGAGGTGGCCGGCGGCGAGCGGGTAGGGGTGCGGCTGGCGCCGCTGACCACGCTGCAGGGCGCAGTGGATGACACGCCGCAGGCCACCTATCTCGCTGCCGCGCACGTTCTGGACCAGCTGGGCGTGGGCTACCTGCACATCGCCGAGGCCGACTGGGAGGATGCGCCGGTGATGCCGGTGGCCTTCAAGGAGGCGTTGCGGATCATCTACCGCGGCACGTTGATCTATGCGGGGAAGTACACCGTGGCGCGCGCCGAAGAAGCGCTGGAGAAGGGCTGGGCGGACCTGATCGGCTTCGGCCGGCCGTTCATCGCCAATCCTGACCTGCCGCAGCGCCTGCAGGCGGGCGCGGCGCTGAGTGAGCCCGACCGCGCCACGTATTTTGGTGGCGGGGCGGAAGGGTTCATCGATTATCCGGTGCTGGAAGCGGTAGAAGCGTAGGTGCAGGAGCGTGACGACCAACGGTCGTCACCCACCAACGGCAACGGAAGGGGCATGACGGCCAGCGGCCGTCACTACCGGGGTCAGCGCGGGTCGCGCACCAGGGCGTCGGCGCTGGTAACGCTGCCGTCCTTGCCGTGCAGGTACAGGTGCATGTCCTGCTGCGGGTACGGGATGTTGATGCCTGCCTTGTCGTAGCCCAGCTTCAGCTGCTCCAGCAGGGTCACCTTGGTGCCGAAGTGGTCGGCGGCGTTGACGTAGCAGCGGATGCCCAGGTTGATCGAATGCGCCCCCAGTTCGTAGACCACCACGTCCGGCGCCGGCGTGGCCAGCACGCGCTTGTCGGCCTTCATGATGGCCAGCGCGGTATCGCGCGCCAGCTGGATGTCGTCCTCGTAGCCGATGCCGATGACCAGTTCCACGCGGCGCGTCGGCTCGGCGGTGAGGTTGATGATCGGCGCGGCGGTGATCAGCGTATTGGGGATGGTGGTGTGCTGGTTGTCGGCGCCGGTGATAACGGTCTGGAAAATGCGCACGTCACGTACGGTGCCGGTCTGCCCGGCCACCGTCACCACATCGCCCACCCGGAACGGTCGCAGGGTGACCAGCATCACCCCGGAGGCGATGTTGGACAGCGAATCCTTCAGTGCCAGGCCGATCGCCAGGCCGGCGGTACCCAGCACCGCCAGCAGCGGGGAGATCGGCACGCCCAGCGTGGCGATGGCCAGCACGGCGACGATCACCAGCGCAGCGGCATACACCACGTTGCGCATGAAGCTGCCGAGCATCGGGTCCATGCCGATCCGCGCCGTGGCGCGTGGCAGTACGTTGGATACGCGGCGCGCCAGCCAGATGCCGACCAGCAGCACCACGACGGCGGCGATCAGTTGCAGGCCGTAGGTTTCGAAGATGCGTTCCCAGTTGAGGCTGTGCCACCAGGACGAAGCGGGCAGGGCGGGCGCGGGGGCGGTCGTGGGGGCAGCGGCGGACATGCGGTCTCCTGGGCAGGCGCTGGAAACAACAAGCCCCGCATAGGCGGGGCTTGTGTGTGGCAGGAGTATGCCGGGCGATCGGTAAAGATCCTGTAGAAGCGTGACGGCCAGCGGCCGTCACTACCGTCAGCCGGCCTGCTTCAGCTTGGCCAGGCGCAGCCAGGTGTCGACCACGGTGTCGGGGTTGAGCGATACCGATTCGATGCCTTCCTGCATCAGCCACTCGGCCAGGTCCGGGTGGTCCGACGGACCTTGCCCGCAGATGCCGACATACTTGCCCTTGGCGCGTGCGGCCTTGATCGCCATCGACAGCAGCTTCTTCACCGCCGGGTTCCGTTCGTCGAACAGGTGCGCGACGATCGACGAATCGCGATCCAGGCCCAGGGTCAGCTGGGTCAGGTCGTTGGAGCCGATCGAGAAGCCATCGAAGATATCAAGGAACTCATCGGCGAGCAGTGCGTTGGACGGCACCTCGCACATCATGATGATCTTCAGGCCGTTCTCGCCCTGCTTCAGGCCATTCTGTTCCAGCACCTCGACGACCTTGCGGCCTTCTTCCAGCGTGCGGACGAACGGAATCATGACCCACAGGTTGTCCAGGCCCATCTCGTTGCGCACGCGCAGCACGGCCTTGCATTCCAGCGCGAAGGCAGCCGAGAAACTCGGGTCGACATAACGGCTGGCGCCGCGGAAGCCGATCATCGGGTTTTCTTCGTGCGGTTCGTAGTTGGTGCCGCCGATCAGGTTGGCGTACTCGTTGGACTTGAAGTCCGACAGGCGCACGATCACCGGGTTCGGGGCCACCGACGCGGTCAGCGTGGCGATGCCTTCGGCCAGGCGATCCACGTAGAAGCTCACCGGATCCTTGTAGCCGGCGATCTTCTCGTCGATCTTCTTCCTGGTCGCCGCGTCCTGGCGGTCATATTCCAGCAGCGCATTCGGGTGGATGCCGATGTGGCTGGCGATGATCATTTCCAGGCGCGCCAGGCCGATGCCGGCGTTCGGCAGCTGGCCGAAGTCGAAGGCACGTTCCGGGTTGGCCACGTTCATCATGATCTTCAGCGGCGCCGGCGGCATGTTGCCGAGATCGGTGGTGGTGCGTTCGAAGTCGAGGATGCCTTCGTAGATGAAGCCGGTGTCACCTTCGGCGCAGCTGACGGTGACCTGCTGGCCGTCCTGGATCAGCTGGGTGGCGTTGCCCGAGCCGACCACGGCCGGCACGCCCAGCTCGCGCGCGATGATCGCGGCGTGGCAGGTGCGGCCACCGCGGTTGGTGACGATGGCCGAAGCACGCTTCATCACCGGTTCCCAATCGGGGTCGGTCATGTCGGCGATCAGCACGTCGCCGGGCTGCACGCGGGCCATGTCGTCCAGCGTCTTGACCACGCGGGCGGTACCGGCGCCGATCTTCGCACCCACGGCGCGGCCTTCGGCCAGCACCTTGCCGTCCTTCTGGCTCAGCGCGAAGCGCTCGATCTGGGTGGCGTGGCTGCGCGACTTCACCGTTTCCGGGCGGGCCTGCACGATGAACAGCTTGCCGCTGACGCCGTCCTTGGCCCACTCGATATCCATCGGGCGGCCGTAATGCTTTTCGATGACCAGTGCCTGCTTGGACAGTTCCTGCACGTCTTCATCGCTGATCGAGAAGGTGCTGCGCAGGTCGCCCGGGGTGTCTTCGATGCGCACGCGCTCACCGGGCACATCCGAATACACCATGCGGATGGCCTTGCTGCCCAGCGAACGGCGCAGGATCGCCGGCTTGCCGGCATTCAAGGTGGGCTTGTAGACGTAGAACTCGTCCGGGTTGACCGCGCCCTGCACGACCATCTCGCCGAGGCCGAACGAGGAGGTCACGAAGACCACGTCGCGGAAGCCGGATTCGGTGTCCAGGGTGAACAGCACGCCGGAAGAGCCGACGCCCGAACGCACCATCAGCTGCACGCCGGCGGACAGGAACACGTCCTCGTGCTTGAAGCCGTGGTGGACGCGGTAGGCGATGGCGCGATCGTTGTACAGCGAGGCGAACACTTCCTTGACCTTCAGCACGACATCGTCGGCGCCGGTCACGTTGAGGAAGGTTTCCTGCTGGCCGGCGAAGGACGCATCGGGCAGGTCTTCGGCGGTGGCCGAGGAACGCACCGCCACGGCGATGTCGCCTCCGCCGTTTTCGGCGCTCAGCTGCGCGTAGGCCGTGCGGATGTCCTGGTCCAGCTGCGGCTGCAGCGGCGCATCGATGACCCAGCCGCGGATCTCCTTGCCGGCAACGGTCAGCGCAGCGACGTCTTCGACATCCAGCGTGGCCAGTTTGTCGAAGATGCGCTTGGACAGGTCGTTATGGGCAATGAAGTCCTTGAAGGCTTCAGAGGTCGTGGCATAGCCTCCGGGCACGGACACCCCGAGACCGGCGAGGTTGCCGATCATTTCGCCAAGCGACGAATTTTTTCCACCTACGCGGGCCAGGTCGGCCAAGCGCAGTTCGTGCAACCACAGGATATTCTCGTTCAAGCGCGATGCTCCGTTTGGCCATCGCCCGAGGCGGGCTGGGAATGGCCGCGTCCGTAGGAAGAAGCCGCTATGATGCCGGTCGGACTGCCGTCGGCACAAGCTTGTGACAGCAGGTGTTTTAAGTTTCGGACTGGGAAAATGCGCATATGACGACCATCCGGCCGGTGTTCTATGTATCCGATGGAACCGGTATCACCGCTGAAACCATTGGGCATAGCCTGCTCACCCAGTTCTCCGGATTCAGCTTCATCACGGACCGGATGTCGTTCATCGACGACCCCGAAAAAGCCGCCGAGGCCTGTGCCCGGATCCAGGCGGCGGGGGAGCGCTACCAGGTCCGGCCGATCGTGGTGAATTCCTGCGTGGACCAGAGCCTGAGCGTGATCCTGGCCAGCAGCGGGGCGCTGATGCTGGATGTTTTCGCCCCTTTCATCGAGACGCTGGAGACCGAACTGTCCTCACCGCGCCTGTCGCGGGTGGGCCAGGCGCACGGCATGGTGGACTTCGAAACCTACCACCGCCGGATCAACGCGATGAACTTCGCGCTGAGCCACGACGACGGAATTGCTGTCAATTACGACGACGCCGACGTGATCCTGGTGGCCGTCTCGCGGGCCGGCAAGACGCCGACCTGCATCTACCTGGCCCTGCATTACGGGGTCAGCGCGGCCAATTACCCGCTGACCGACGAAGACCTGGAAACCGAGCAGTTGCCACCGCGCCTGCGCAATTACCGCCGCAAGCTGTTCGGGCTGACCATCGACCCGGAGCGCCTGCAGCAGATCCGCCAGGAACGCCGGCCGAATTCGCGCTATGCCGCCGCCGAAACCTGCCGCCGCGAAGTGGCCATCGCCGAGCGCATGTTCCAGCTGGAACGGGTGCCGACGCTGAGCACCACGCATACCTCGATCGAGGAGATTTCCAGCAAGGTGCTGGCGACGTTGGGGCTGCGGCGGGAGTTGTATTGAGGGGGGAAGCGTGACGGCCAGCGGCCGTCACTACCGGAGCGAGGCGCTGACGGCCAGCGGCCGTCACTACCGCAGGGCGGCCGTCAGTGCCGGGTGAACCCTGATCGTGCGCCGAACATGGCAGCGGCACAAGCTGCCGCGGCGCGCCGGCTTTGTGTAGGATCGAGCCATGGCCCAAGCCCGTCCCCTCGCCGAACGCATTCCCCGTCTCAGCCGGCTCAGCTGGCTGATGGGCCTTTACGCAGAGAACCACCGGCACCTGGTGCGCCTGTTCGCGCCCGGCGACCTGGAGGTCGGCAGCTATGTTTCCTCGGTCGGTGATGGGCTGGATGTCCGCCTGGACGTGATCGCCCGCCACGCCTACACGGTGGAGCTGCGGCTGACCTACGACCTGTGCGACCCGGTCACCGGGCAGCCGGATCCATCGGCGTACATCCGGCTGTACCGCGACGCCCGCCAGGCCGAAACCACGCACTGCTACGTGGGCCGCCGCTGGCAGGACGTGGTGGGCATGTACCCGCCGCCGGCCGAGCTGATCAGCCACCGCATGCGCATGAACACCTTCCTGGGCAAGTGGCTGGATTACCTGGCCGAACGCGGCCATGGCGTGGCCACGCTGGTCCGGGACCACGACACGCAACCGGCTGCAAGCGCTGAAAAGCGCCTGTCGGTCGTGCCCTGATCGGACATAATCAGCGGCTCACCCGTTGCTGGACCCCCGCATGCCGTACACCCCCATCGTTGCCACACTGGGCTACGTGCTGTCGCCTGACCGTCGCCAGGTGCTGATGATCCACCGCAACACGCGGCCGGGTGACCATCACCTGGGCAAGTACAACGGACTGGGCGGCAAGGTGGAGCCGGACGAAGACGTTGCCACCGGCATGCGCCGGGAGATCCAGGAAGAGGCCGGGATCGACTGCACGTCGATGCAGCTGCGCGGCACGATCAGCTGGCCGGGCTTCGGCAAGCACGGCGAGGACTGGTTCGGTTTCGTGTTCGTGATCGATGCCTACGAGGGCACGCCGCACGGCGGCAACCACGAAGGCACGCTGGAGTGGGTGGACGTGGACAAGCTGGACACCCTGCCCATGTGGGAAGGCGATCGCCATTTCCTGCCGCTGGTGTTCGACACCGATCCGCGCGCCTTCCATGGCGTCATGCCGTACCGCGATGGGCGGATGCAGTCCTGGAATTACAGCCGGATCTGACGGGTGCAGGCAGCAACGCCGAGCACGGCTCGGCGCTTCCGAGCCCAGCGCGGCGAAGGCGGGGGGATGCAGGGCATGCGTGGACAACCGCGCCACGCGCCGGATCTGAAGGGCGCGGGCTGCAACCCCAACATACCGCGGTCTGTCAGAGGGAAAGCCCCCTTAAAAGGGGGCGCGCCGAAGGCGGGGGGATGCAAGGCATGCGCGGACAACCTGCGCCACCCGCTGTATCTGAAGGGCCCTCGCTTCAACCCCGCCATACCGCGGTCCGTCGGAGGGAAAGCCCCCTTCAAAGGGGGCGCGCCGAAGGCGGGGGATGCAAGGCATGCGCGGACAACCTGCGCCACACCCGCTGTATCTGAAGGGCCCTCGCTTCAACCCCGCCATACCGCGGTCCGTCGGAGGGAAAGCCCCCTTCAAAGGGGGCGCGCCGAAGGCGGGGGATGCAAGGCATGCGCGGACAACCTGCGCCACGGCAGTGGCGCAGGTTGTCCACAGGGGGTGTGGATTGTTGGTGAGCAACTTTGTGGATAACCCCCGCACGCCCCCGCCGGGCAACGCTGTCAAGATGGGTGGCCAAAAATTCACCGCACGTGATGATCGGTGATGGCGTGGTGAATACGTCGGCCGCGGCACCCGCTGTTGCCTTCGCGCGCCCTCGCGTACCCTGTAGCCCACTGCTGCCCGTGAGCCTTCATGAAACGACACTTCTCGATGCTGCGCGAGTTCCAGCTGGCCGACTGGTTTACCCTGGCCAACGCCTTCTGCGGCACCGGCGCGGTGTTCGCGGCGATGCGCTTCCTGCAGGACGGGGCGCAGGGCTACCTGCTGTTCGGCATGGCGCTGATCCCGCTGGCTTTCATTTTCGATGCCCTGGACGGGCGCATCGCGCGCTGGCGCAAGTCCAGTTCCACGCTCGGCCGTGAGCTGGACTCGCTGTCCGACGTGATCTCCTTCGGCGTGGCGCCGGCCGCGCTGGCGTATGCCTGCGGCATGCAGGGCGGCTGGGACTGGCTGGTGCTGAGCTACTTCGTGTGCTGCGGGGTCAGCCGCCTGGCGCGCTACAACGTGACCGCCGAGGCGCTGTCCGATGGCGGTGACAAGGTGCCGTATTTCGAAGGTACGCCGATCCCGAGCAGCCTGCTGCTGGTGATCGTGCTGGCCATTGCCGCGGCAACCGGCGGTATCGGCGAGGCGCTGTGGCTGGGCCAGTGGCAGCTGGGTCCGTGGCAGCTGCACCCGCTGGTGCTGCTGTTCGCGCTGTCCGGGTCGCTGATGATCAGCAAGACCCTGCACATCCCCAAGCCATGACGCAGGCATCGGCATGAGCGGATCGAGCAACCAGCCCGGCGGCATGGATTTCGAGGCCCTTGCGCGGCAGTACTACGGCGCGTGGGGCGATTCGCTGCGCCAGGGCGGTGCCGCTGGCACCGATCCGGGTGAGTGGAAACAGGTGCTGGACTGGTGGGCGCAGCTGCTGCCCGAGCGCGGGCCGGGGCCGGCGGACGATGCGCTGCATCGTTTCCGCGAACAGGCCGGTGGCTGGTACGGCACCATGCAGCAGGTGGCCTCGCAGTTTGCCGGCCGCGATGCCAGCAGCGCGGACGTGGCCCAGGCCTGGCGCGATGCGGTGATGGGGCAGGGCAAGGGCGAAAGCCTGCTGCATTGGATGCTGCAGGGCGCGCAGGGGAGCACCGGCGCCGGTGGCGGCATGGACGATGTGGTGGCCGTGCTGGAGCAGTGGCAGCAGCGCCTGGCGCCGTGGCTGCAGAGTCCGGCATTCGGCCCGGCGCGCGAACACCAGGCGCGCTGGCAGAAGCTGCTGCAGGCCCAGCAGGCGTTCCAGGGCCATTCCAAGGAGTATGTGGCGCAGATCCAGCAGGCGCTGGACGCGGCATTCGCGCTGTTCGAACAGCGGCTGGCCGAGCACGAGTCGCCGGGAAGCCAGCTGACCAGTGCGCGGGCGATGTTCGATCTGTGGATCGAGGTCGCTGAAGAGGCGTATGCGAAGGTGGCGTTGTCCGAGACCTTCCAGCAGGTGTTCGCCTCGTTGGGCAATGCACAGATGCGCCTGCGTTCGGCCGTGCAGCATGAAGTGGAACAGCTGAGCGAACGCGTGGGCCTGCCGACGCGCACCGAAATGGATGCCGCGCACAAACGCATCGCCGAGCTCGAACGCCAGTTGCGCCGCCTGCAGGCCAGCGTGGAGCAGTTGCTGCGTACCCCGGCGGCGGCAACCGACGACTGGGCCGAGGCGGTGCAACCGGCGGTGGCCAAGGTGGTGCCGCGGCCGCGCAAGCGTGCGGCGGCTGCACCGAAGGCGGCGCCCCCCACGGCCAAGCCGGCCAAAGCGACAAAAGCGGCCAAGCCGGCCAAGCCGCGCGTCCGGAAGCCACGCGCATGAAGGGCCCGCTGGGATTCAACGCCGACGACCTGATGCAGGAAACCCTTGCCATGCAGCGCAAGCTGATGGAGGGCCTGCAGCTGCTGCCATCGGTGGAGGACGTGGATTACGGCGTGACCGCGCGCGAAGCGGTCTGGAGCGACGGCAAGGTGGTGCTGTACCGGTTCGTGGGCGACCAGCCGCCGGTGCATGCCCGGCCCCTGCTGATCGTCTACGCCCTGGTCAACCGGCCGTACATGGTGGACCTGCAGGCCGACCGTTCGCTGGTGCAGAAGCTGCTGGCACTGGGGCACGATGTCTACGTGCTGGACTGGGGCTACCCGGACCGCTCCGAGCGCTACCTCACCCTTGAAGATTACCTGCTGCGTTACATCGACGGCGCGGTGGACGCCCTGCACGCGCGCAGCGGCGGGACGGTGGACATGCTCGGTATCTGCCAGGGCGGGGTGTTCGCGCTGTGCTATGCCGCGCTGCGCCAGGCCAAGCTGGCCAATCTGGTCACCATGGTCACGCCGGTGGACTTCCATACCGCCGACAACATGCTGTCGCATTGGGCGCGCCAGGTGGATGTGGACCTGCTGGTGGACACGCTGGGCAACATCCCGGCCGACCTGATGAACAGCAGTTACCTGATGCTCAAGCCGTTCCGGCTCAATGTGCAGAAATACGTGGGCCTGCTCGACATCCTCGATGACAAGGCTGCGCTGGAGGACTTCCTGCGCATGGAGAAGTGGATTTTCGATTCGCCGGACCTGGCCGGCGAGGCCTTCCGCGAGTTCATCAAGCAGTTCTACCAGGGCAACGGGTTGATGCGTGAGGGCGTGCAGATAGGCGATGAGCGGGTGCAGCTG
This sequence comes from Stenotrophomonas chelatiphaga, assembly GCF_032054965.1. Lineage (NCBI taxonomy): Bacteria > Pseudomonadati > Pseudomonadota > Gammaproteobacteria > Lysobacterales > Lysobacteraceae > Stenotrophomonas > Stenotrophomonas chelatiphaga. Next base: position 394,235 of record NZ_DAMBRS010000001.1, read on the forward strand.
TCGCAGGTGACGTTGCCGGTGCTGAACCTGTACGCCGAGCAGGACCACCTGGTGCCACCGGATGCATCGCGCGCGCTGCGCGGACGGATCGGCAGCACCGATTACACCGAATCCAGCTTCCGTGGTGGTCATATCGGCATCTACGTGTCCGGCCGCGCCCAGCGTGAGGTGCCGGCCACCCTGCACGAGTGGCTGGTGGCGCGCAGTGGCTGATCCCGCTGACCTCTCGTAGACGGCGAGGTCGCTAGGGTAGTATCCAGACCATCGGAGTCCCTGCCATGAATGCCACCACGCCTCGTACTCTCTCGCGCTCGCTCAGTGACCGCATGATCGCCGGGGTGATCGGCGGCATCGCGCACCGCTTCGGTTGGAGCCCGACCCTGCTGCGCATCCTGTTCGTGGTGGTGTCCATCGCTTCGGCCGCCTTCCCCGGCATCCTGGTCTACCTGATCCTGTGGCTGCTGATCCCCAACGAAGCCGACTGATTCCGGCGCCGCGCTGGCTGCGCCCACTGCAGTTGCTGGGCGCGGTGTGGACCTCGCCCAATACGCTGATCGGCCTGGCTGCAGGCGCGGTCGGGCTGCCGGCTGGCGCACGCGCGCGCTGGAGCAGCCGCGACTGTGCGCTGGTATTCCAGCACTGGCCGTGGGGACCGGGCGGGGCGATCACCCTCGGGAACGTCATCCTGCATACCGGCGGCGATCTCAAGGTCGCCTGCCATACCTATGCGCACCGGGCCGGGCATGGCGTCGAGCCGACGATCCGGCTGGACGACCATGAGCGCGCGCATGTCTACCAGTATCTGGTGCTGGGCCCGCTGTACCTGCCGGTCTACCTGCTGTGCGGCGGGGTGAGCGTGCGCAATCCGTTCGAACGTGCCGCCGATCATTACGCGCGCTTCGGCCATGGCTGGTGGCCCTGACGGCTGCGGCATGGGGGTCATGACGTCGACAGCGGGCGCCCGGCCTCAGATGTGATCGGGATGTTACCGGGGCGTTAAAAACACGTAAGGATTTCGCATGGATCTTCCGTAATTTCCGTGCAACCGGTCGTTATTACCCTTCGTGACATCTGAGTCAGCTTGCACGCGCTAAGCTGCACTCAGGCGGTCGTGAAGGCAGTACTGCAGCGGCCACCTGCACCAAAGCGCAGTACGTAACCTGGAGAACACATCACATGGCAATTGTTCTATATGTCGGTGGTAGCAAGGACGGCGACAAGGGCGTGATGCCCTATGGTTTCAGCAAATCCCGCGCCGAAACCGCGCTGGGGCCGGAGATCTATACCGAGCGGTTCATGGAACTGCAGGGCGTGGGCAAGGTCCGGTTGATGGCACTGGAAAGCCTGCGCGACGACATCGTCATGCAGCACGCCGCACGCCACTACCGCTGATCGCAGCAACTGGCCTGGACACGCGATGAGGGCGTGTCCGCGCCGACATCCCAGCCGAACGCAAGGATGTCGGCGCAGGCAGGATTCCTGCCCCGCCGCGCACGCCGCTGTCAACGCCTTCCCGTGCCAGCCGTGCGGGGCCAGAATGGGATCTTTCCGCATCAAGGCCACGGCCGGACGCAATGTCAGATACCCAGCTTGCCCAGCAGATCGCCCAGACCATCGCCGATGAAATCGGTGCCCAGGCTGCCCAGGCGCGTGCCGCCATCGCGTTGCTTGACGAAGGCGCCAGCGTTCCGTTCATCGCGCGCTACCGCAAGGAAGTCACCGGTGGGCTGGACGACACCCAGCTGCGCAACCTCGAATCACGCCTGACCTACCTGCGTGAACTGGAAGACCGCCGCGCTGCCGTGCTGTCCAGCATCGACGAGCAGGGCAAGCTGACCGACGAACTGCGCAGCGACATCCTGGCCGCCGATACCAAGAGCCGGCTTGAAGACCTGTACCTGCCGTACAAGACAAAGCGCCGCACGCGTGCGCAGATCGCCCGTGAGGCGGGTCTGGAGCCGCTGGCCGATGGCCTGCTGGAGGACCCGACGCGCGATCCGAAAGTGTTCGCCGAAACCTTCGTCGATGCCGCAAAGGGCGTGGCCGATGCCAAGGCCGCGCTGGAAGGTGCGCGCGCGATCCTGATGGAGCGCTGGGGCGAAGATGCCGCGCTGGTCGGCGAACTGCGCGGCTGGCTGTCCGACAACGGTGTGATCCGTGCGCGCGTGGCCGAAGGCAAGGAAAACGAGGGCGCCAAGTACCGCGATTATTTCGAGCACGCCGAGGCCCTGGCGAAGATCCCGTCGCACCGGCTGCTGGCGCTGTTCCGCGCGCGCCGCGAGGAGATCCTGCACCTGGAACTGGATCCGGGCACCGATGCCGAGGCCGGGCACCAGTACGGCGAAGGCCGCGTCGCGTTCAAGGCCGGGATCCGTGACGCGGGCCGTGCGGCCGACCGCTGGCTGCTCGATGCCTGCCGCCTGACCTGGCGCGCCAAGCTGCACATGCACCTGCTGCTGGACCTGTTCAACCAGGCCCGCGAGAAGGCCGAGGCCGAGGCGATCACCGTGTTCGGTGACAACCTGAAGGATCTGCTGCTGGCCGCACCGGCCGGGCCGAAGACCGTGCTCGGGCTGGATCCGGGTATCCGCACCGGCTGCAAGGTGGCCGTGGTGGATGCCACCGGCAAGCTGGTAGCCACCGACACCATCTACCCGCACGAGCCGCGCCGGCAATGGGAGCAGTCGCTGCAGTCGCTCAGGCACCTGTGCATCAAGCACAACGTGGAGCTGATCGCGATCGGCAACGGCACCGCCAGCCGCGAGACCGACAAACTGGCCGGTGAGGTGATCGCCGCCGTCGGCAGCCCCACGCTGCAGAAGATCGTGGTCAGCGAGGCCGGTGCGTCGGTGTATTCGGCATCGGAATTCGCGGCCCGGGAGTTCCCGGACCTGGACGTGTCGATCCGTGGCGCGGTGTCCATCGCGCGCCGCCTGCAGGATCCGCTGGCCGAACTGGTGAAGATCGAGCCGAAGGCGATCGGCGTCGGCCAGTACCAGCACGACGTGGACCAGTACCGCCTGGCACGGGCGCTGGAAGCGCGCGTGGAAGACTGCGTCAACGCGGTCGGCGTGCACGTCAATACGGCCTCTGCCGCGCTGCTGGCGCGCGTTTCCGGGTTGTCCTCCACGGTGGCTGAGAACATCGTGCGGCACCGCGACGACAACGGCCCGTTCAAGCGCCGCAAGGACCTGCTGAAGGTTCCGCGACTGGGCGAGAAGACCTTTGAACAGTGCGCCGGCTTCCTGCGCATCGCCGATGGCGACCAGCCACTGGACGCGTCCTCGGTGCATCCGGAGGCCTATCCGGTGGTGGAACGCATCGTGGCCGCGACCGCGCGCCCGATCAAGGCGCTGATCGGCGATGGCAGCTTCCTGCGCGGACTGAAGCCGGAACAGTTCACCGACGAAACCTTCGGCGTGCCGACCGTGCGCGACATCCTGAAAGAGCTGGAAAAGCCCGGTCGCGATCCGCGTCCGGAGTTCAAGGCCGCCCGCTTTGCCGAGGGCGTGGAGGACATCAAGGACCTGCGCGAAGGGATGATCCTGGAAGGCGTGGTGAGCAACGTGGCGGCGTTTGGCGCGTTCGTCGACATCGGCGTCCACCAGGACGGACTGGTGCACATCTCGGCGTTGTCGGACACCTTCGTCAAGGATCCGCGCGACGTGGTCAAGGCCGGCGACATCGTCAAGGTGAAGGTGCTGGAAGTGGACGTGGCGCGCAAGCGCATCGCCCTGACCCGGCGCCTGGACGATACGCCCGGTCAGTCGACCAGCCGACCCGGCGCCCGCGATGAGCGCCCGAACGCTGGCAATCCAGCGCGCCGCGATGGGACCGGTGGCCGCGGTCCCGGCCAGCCGCGCGGCCATGGCGGCGGTGGGCGTCCGGGCAGCGCGGCGGCCCCGGCGAACAATGCGCTCGCCGACGCCTTCGCCCGGGCCAAGCGCAGCTGAGTACGACGGCCTGGCCGACCGGTCCGCGCTGACCGGTCGCCGCTGCTTCGGCATTCTGTGACGGGGGGGCTTACGTAGCGCCCCGCGATTGCGCACACTGCACGATGAGGGGGCCGATAAGGCCCGGGCCAGATGCCGGGAGGGCCATGGAGGTCAGTTCTGCAGGCGTATCGACCAGGTCCCCGTGCGCGAGCACGCGACAGGCCTGCGCGCGGCTGCGTGCGGTGCGCCGATGAGCGATCTTTCCGACGGTCCGGCCAAGGGCCTGCAGGCGCAGCTGGAACAGGCGCTGGAGGAGGTCCGGCGGCTGCGCATGATCATCGACGGCAGCGCCGCCGGCACCTGGGAATGGAATCCGACCAGCCACCACATGCAGGTCAACGCGCGCTGGGCCGAGATCGTCGGCTACACGCTGGAGGAGCTGCAGCCGATTTCCTCGGACACCTTCGAACGCCTGGTCCATCCGGATGACCTGCAGCGTTCGGATGCCCAGCTGCAGGCGCATTTCGCCGGCGAGACGCCGTTCTACGAGTGCCTGGTACGGATGCGCCACCGCGATGGCCACTGGGTGTGGGTGCAGGACCGTGGCCGGGTGTGCGAGTGGGATGCGCACGGTGCGCCGGTGTGGATGGCCGGCGCGCATGCCGACGTGACCGATCTGCAGCGGGCGCGCCAGGAAGTAGCCGGTGCGCGGCAGCGGCTGCAGTCGATCGTCGATTCGTCCGATGAAGTAGCGGTCATCGTCACCGATGAGCACGGCACCATTACCCTGTTCAATTCCGGGGCCGAACGCCTGCTCGGCTACCGCGCCGACGAAGTAGTAGGCGTGGCCAGCCCGGTGCTGTTCCACCATGGGCAGGAAGTGGAGGCGTTCCTGCAGACCCTGCCCGCCGACGAGGTAGCCGGCAGGGACCTGTTCGGTGTGCTCAGCGGGCGTGCGCGCGAGCACACCTATTCCCGGCAGTGGACGTTCCTGCGCAAGGATGGCCAGCACCGCCAGGTGCGGCTGTCGATCAGCGCGCTGGCCGATGCCCAGGGCGAGGTCACCGGCTTCGTGGGCATGGCCACGGACATCACCGAAGTGCTGCAGGCGCGGGCCGAAGCGCGCCTGGCCGAAGAGAAATTCGCCGGCGCCTTCACCAGTGCCGCGCTGGGCATGGCGCTGGTGTCGCTGGAGGGGCGCTGGCTGGACGTCAATGACGCGCTGTGCCGGATCATGGGCTATTCGCGCAACGAACTGCTGCAGGTCGATTTCCAGCGCCTGACCCACCCCGATGACCTGGATGCCGACCTGGCCATGGTGCAGGGCCTGCTGCGCGGCGAGCGCGCGCACTATCACCTGGAAAAACGCTACATCGGCCGCGAGGGCAACGTCATCTGGACGCGGCTGTCGGTGTCGCTGGTGCGCAGCGAGCAGGGCGATCCACTGCACTTCGTATCGCAGATCCAGGATGTCACCGCCCAGCACGCCAGCGAACAACGCGTGCTGCAGGCCGAACAGCGCAGCCGGATCACCCTGGATGCAGTGACCGACCTGGTGCTGAGCGTGGACCTGGAGGGCCGCATCGAGCATGCCAATGCGGCCGCGGTGCGTGCGCTGGGTGGCCCGGATGGCGCCCCGCTGCACGGCCACCACGTGGGCGAGATGCTGCAGCTGACCACCGAATACGCGCCGCTTTCGCCATTGGACCTCTCCGTGCTGCTGGACCCGGACAGCAACGCGGTGGACCTGCATTCGGACCTGCTGCTGGTGCAGGGGGGCGAGAACATGCCGGTGGATGTGTCGCAGGCCTGGTTGCATGACGACGCTGGCGCGCTGCGTGGCGCGGTCTGGGTGATACGCGATGTGACCCAACTGCGCGCGCGGCAACGCGAGGCGCGGCAGCTGGCCGAGATGGATCCGCTGACCGACCTGGTCAACCGGCGCGGTTTCGAAGCGCACCTGCAGCAGGCCATCGCCCACGTGGACCGCACCGGGCAGGCTGCCTCGCTGATGTTCATCGACCTGGACCAGTTCAAGCCGGTCAACGACACCTGGGGGCACCTGGCCGGGGATGCCGTGCTGTGGGCGGTGGCCAACGTGCTGCGCCATGGCGTGCGCGATTCGGACGTGGTGGCGCGGCTCGGGGGCGATGAGTTCGCGGTGATCCTGGCGGGCTGTTCGCTGCGCCGCGCACGCCGCATCGCCGGTGAGCTGCTGCACACCATCGGCGGGCTCTCCATCCCGTGGGAGCAGCATCGGATCAAGGTCGGGGTGAGCATCGGCATCGCCTCGATCAACACGGGGATGAGTGTCGACGAAGCGGTGGCTGCGGCCGATGTGCAGTGCTATCGGGCCAAGGCGGCCGGGCGCAACAACGTGCAGTCCGAACCGATGGGGCTGGAATCGCCGCCGGAATTTGACTGATCGGTGCGTGAAGGTCTCAGCCGGTGAGAGCGGGGCAGGGGACACTGCCCGCACCTTCAGACACACCGGGGAATGGCATGGCAGGTTGGGATCGGGACGTGCTTCGCGCGTATGGGCCGGCGGCAGCAGCATGGGTGGCCGCAGTGCTGGGTTGGCTGCTGCTGGAACAGGTGCAGGGTGCGCCGCTGCAGGTGGAACTGGCCAGCGTGCTGCGCTGGGGGGTGGTGGCCCTGCTGGGTGCCACGCTGGGCCATGGAGGCTGGGTGAGCTGGCGGCTGTGGCGGAGCGCGTGACGAGGGAGCGCGTGACGACCAACGGTCGTCACCCACCGGGCATGGGGCATGACGGCCAGCGGCCGTCACTACCAATGAAAAAGCCAGGCACGTGGCCTGGCTTTTTTCGTGCTGGTGCCGGTGAAAGGACTCGAACCTTCATGGGGTCACCCCCGGCTGATTTTGAGTCAGCTGCGTATACCATTCCGCCACACCGGCAGCGTGGCCGCGTAGTGTAAACAAAAGCACGCGCCACGGGTAGGCCTCAGGCCGCTTCGCTCCACGCGTAGTGGATGTCTTCGCGGTCGTCGAGGATCCGGTACTGCGCGGCCAGGTCGTTGGGGTCCGGGTTCAGCCACGCATCCAGATGGGTTTCGCGGATCGGCACGATGCCGCGGTCGTGGCCGGTGGCGGCGACATCGCGCGGCGGCTCGTCGGTGACCGCCGCAAACGACAGCAGGCGCCCTTCGGGTCCTTCCCATTCGGCCCACAGGCAGGCGATCAGCAGGTCGCGGCGTGGCTGCGGCTGGAATTCCAGCACCACGTCGCTTTCGTCATCGGCGGCCTGCAGCGGCAGGCCCTTGCGCGGAACGTGCTCGTAGAACGACTGCACCACCACCACCCCGTGGCGATGACCGAACGCGCCGCGCCAGTAGCCTTCCAGGCTGTCGCGGCGCGCGTTGTAGGTGCCCGGATACAGTACGTCGTTGCGCGCGGGTTTGTCCGGCAGCCGGCACTGGTAGCGCATCGGCTTGATCACCCGCTGGCCCTGTTCTGCCACGATCACCGGCGCATAGGTGCCGGGGAAGATGCGGTTGTCGCGCGGCAGCTGCTGGCTGCGCTGCAGGTCGTCCAGGCGCGACTGCGCGCGTTCGATGCGGTTGCCGGCGATGCGCAGCTCATTGCGCGCCTTCTGCGTGGGCTTGCTGGCCACGGCAGCCTGGGCGATGGCGCGCCGCTCATGCTGGCGACGCAGTTCGGCTTCCAGTTCGCTCTGTTCCTGTGCATGCCACTGCTGGATCATCGCCACGATATCGCGGCCGGCGTCGGTGCGTGCGCCACGGAATCCATCGTCCATCTCGCCACCGTGAAAGGGTGATGTCCTAGGCCTCTAGACGATGGGGACGCACGAAAACTTGAGTTGTACTGCTATCCAGACGGCCTAATGCCTGGAGTGGTGGAGCCAAGCGGGATCGAACCGCTGACCTCCTGCATGCCATGCAGGCGCTCTCCCAGCTGAGCTATGGCCCCATTGAAACCCGGTTGCCTGATGGGTCAGGTTTCCGTTTTGAAACTGGCGTCCCCACGGGGATTCGAACCCCGGTCGCCACCGTGAAAGGGTGATGTCCTAGGCCTCTAGACGATGGGGACGCACGAAAACTTGAGTTGTACTGCTATCCAGACGGCCTAATGCCTGGAGTGGTGGAGCCAAGCGGGATCGAACCGCTGACCTCCTGCATGCCATGCAGGCGCTCTCCCAGCTGAGCTATGGCCCCGTGTAACCGAGCCGCCTATCATACCGGCTTATTCACGTTTGTGGAAGCTTTTTTGAAGCTTCCCGGCAATTGAAGGATACACCCACCGAAGTGAAGACCCGACAAGCGCCACGCCCGTGAAGGCCAAAGGCGATGAACAAAAAAGACCCGGTTTGGTCCGGGTCCCGGTTGTTCAGATGAGTGGCGTCCCCACGGGGATTCGAACCCCGGTCGCCACCGTGAAAGGGTGATGTCCTAGGCCTCTAGACGATGGGGACGCACGAAAACTTGAGTTGTACTGCTATCCAGACGGCCTAATGCCTGGAGTGGTGGAGCCAAGCGGGATCGAACCGCTGACCTCCTGCATGCCATGCAGGCGCTCTCCCAGCTGAGCTATGGCCCCACGTCGCTGAGGTGCGAAATCATAGCGATGGGTACTGGGGTTGGCAAGCATTTGTTGCAGTTTTCTGCATGCCGATTCAGACGCCCGGTAGACGCTGCGAACGCAGCCGAAGTGCATTGCTGATCACCGAGACCGAACTCAGGCTCATCGCCACCGCCGCGAGCATCGGCGACAGGCTGATTCCCCACGGCATCAGCACCCCGGCAGCGACCGGAATGCCCAGCCCGTTGTAAGCGAATGCGAAGCCGAGGTTCTGCTTCATGTTGCGTACCGTGGCACGCGACAACTGGCGTGCGCGCAGGATGCCGCGCAGGTCACCCTTGACCAGTGTTACCTGCGCGCTGGACATCGCCACGTCGGTGCCATGCCCCATGGCGATGCCGATATCGGCGGTCGCCAGTGCCGGCGCATCGTTGATGCCGTCGCCGGCCATTGCCACGCGGCGACCCTGCTGCTGCAGCCGGCTGACCAGGGTGGACTTGGCTTCCGGGCGCATGTCGGCGTGGACCTCGTCCACGCCGAGCCGCGTGGCGACCGCCCGCGCGGTCCGTTCTGCGTCGCCGCTGGCCATGACGATGCGAAGGCCATCGGCGCGCAGTGCACGGATGGCCTCGGCGCTGGTCGGCTTGATCGGATCGACCACCGACAACGCCGCGGCAAGCGTGCCATCGAGTGCCAGCAACATCACGCTCGCACCATCGGCACGCAGTGCATCGGCGCGCTGCAGCAGTCCGGCAGGCAGCATCACGCTGTTCTCTTCCATCAGCGCACGGTTGCCGATCAGGAGGGTGCGCTCGCCGACGCGACCGCGTGCCCCGCGTCCGGTCATCGAATCGAAATCCTCGACCGGCAGCAGGGCCAGGCCGCGCGCGCGGGCTTCGGCCACGATCGCCATCGCCAGCGGGTGTTCGCTGCCCTGGTCGACACTGGCGGCCAGCTGCAGCAGCTGCGTGGCATCCAGCGAGTCGTCAGCGGCAGCCAGCTGCCCGAACACCGGTCGGCCTTCGGTCAGCGTGCCGGTCTTGTCCAGCACCAGGGTGTCGATGCCGCGCAGCGTTTCGATGGCCTGCGCATCGCGGAACAGCACGCCGTGCTGGGCGGCCCGTCCGGTCGCGACCATGATCGACATCGGCGTGGCCAGTCCCAGCGCGCAGGGGCAGGCGATGATCAGCACGGCCACCGCGTTGAGTACGCCATGCGTCCACGACGGCGCAGGGCCGAACAGGCCCCAGCCCAGCAGGGTCAGCGCGGCAACGCCGAGCACCGCCAGCACGAACCAGTACGCGGCCCGGTCGGCCATCTTCTGCATCGGCGCACGCGAGCGCTGGGCCTGCGCGACCAGCTGCACGATCTGCGCCAGCACGCCGTTTTCGCCCACGCGCCCTGCCACGATCACCAGGCTGCCCGAGCCGTTCATCGTGGCACCGATCACCGCATCGCCGGGCGCCTTGGCCACCGGCAGCGGTTCGCCGGTCAGCATCGATTCGTCCAGGTGCGACCGGCCTTCCAGCACCGTCCCGTCCACCGGTACTTTTTCGCCGGGCCGCACCCGCAGGCGGTGGCCGCTGGCAATCTGCTGCAGCATGACGTCGTGTTCACTGCCGTCTGCATCGATGCGCCGTGCGGTCTTCGGCGCCAGGCCGAGCAGTGCCTTGAGCGCGCCGGAGGTACGTGCCCGCGCATGCAGTTCCATCAGCTGGCCGAGCAGGGTGAGCGAAATGATCATCGCCGCCGCTTCGAAGTACACACCGACCTGGCCGTGCTGGTGGAACGAAGCGGGGAACAGGCCGGGGGCAACGGTGGCGACCAGGCTGTAGCCGTATGCGGCGATCACCCCGGTACCGATCAGTGTCCACATGTTCGGGCTGCGGTTGCGGATCGACTGCGCCCAGCGCTGCAGGAACGGCCAGCCCGCCCACAGCACCACCGGACTGGCCAGCAGCGCTTCGATGCCCACCCGCAGGGCCGGGGCCAGGCCGTGCAGCAGCGGGGTCATCGCCAGCATCGCCAGCGCCATGGTGGCCAGGCTGAGCGGCAGCGACCACCAGAAGCGCCGGCGGAAGTCGGTCAGCTCCGGGTTCTCGCCGTCATCCAGCGTCGGCATCATCGGTTCCAGCGCCATACCGCAGATCGGGCAGGTGCCCGGGCCGTCCTGCACGATTTCAGGATCCATCGGGCAGGTGTACTGCGCTCCCTCGACGGCCGCTCCCTGTGCCGCCTGCGGCTGCAGGAAACGTTGCGGGTCGGCCAGGAAACGTTGCCGGCAACGGGCGGCGCAGAAATACCAGTCCTGCGCGTCGTGATGCGCGTGGTGGGGCGTGCTGGCCGGGTCGACGGACATGCCGCAGACCGGGTCGCGCGCGGTTGCTGCGGGGAGGGGCGCGGAGGCGGCCGCTCCACTGCAGCACGAACGGGGGACGCCTGCACTCATTCCAGGTCCTCCTGCAGGGCGGCCATGATCGGACAGCCGACCATCGCGCCGTGCCCGGGGCAGGCGTCGACCAGAGGCGCCAGTACACGCCGCATGCGCTCCAGTTCGCGCATGCGCAGGTCGATGTCGGCCAGGCGGGCAGCGGCGGTCTGGCGCACGCTGGCCATGTCACCGCCGCGTTCGGCCGACAGCATCAGCAGGTCGCCGACTTCTTCCAGGCGAAAGCCCAGCGCCTTGGCGCGACGGATGAAGCGAAGGCGCTGCACCGCGTCATCGTCGAATATCCGATAGCCGGCCGCCGAGCGTCGGGCGGTCGGTAACAGCTGTTGTCGCTCGTAATAGCGGACGGTATCGATAGGCACACCGGCACGGCGTGCGAGTTCACCAATATTCATAAAGCCCTCCGAATGTGACCATCATCAACCCTTGAGTGAGGTCTAGAGTCAATAGCCGCTGAAAAGCAAGGCTTCTGACGCAGTTTGCAGCTTTCTTCATAGCCTCGGCCTGTACGCGATTCCTAACCTGCATCCACCGAAGAGCCTCGCCGTCAATGGCGGCGGCTCTGTTCGCGGGAGGCAAGAGGAGGAGCTGATGGACGCAAACAAGAACGAGCTGACTGAAATCGCAGTAGTGGAATATCCGGGCGCAGACCCGTCGGCTGCATCGATGCTGGCCGAGATGGCGCATGTCGGGAACCGGCTGGCGCAGCAACAGGGCCGGCATACGGCACGTATCCTGGTGTCGCGCTGGATCATGGCCAGCGATGGCGGTGGACCACAGCGGGTGGCCGGCGCGGAGATGCTGGATGCGACCGTGCCTGCGATCATTGCCCTGCCCGGGCAGGTCAGCCAGAACGGACAGATCCGTGATGAGTCGGTCCTGTTGGATTGGTTGAGCGCCCACTACGATGGCGGGAGCCTGATGGCGGCGGTAAATGACGGAATCGGCGTGTTGTCGCGTGCCGGCCTGCTCGCTGGCCGCACCGTTGCCAGCGTGGATGCCACCCGTTTCCCCGGGCTGTCGTCGCAGGGCGGCAGCTGGGTTCCCAGTGAGCGGCTGCTGGTGGACGATGGTGACCTGCTGACCGTCACCGGTTCCCAGGCCTGGCGTTTCCTCGCCCTGCGGCTGCTTTACCGGGTGCACGGCCAGGGCGTCATGGCCGCGGTGGCACACCAGCAGGGCATCGTCGTGCCTGCCGGTATCCAGCAGGACCTGGAGCGTTTCAGTGCCAACTTCGCCCATGGTGATCGCGACGTGCTCAAGGCGCAGCGTTGGCTGCATACCACGGCTGCACGCGGTGCCACGCTGGGCGCGATCTGCCAGGCCTCGGGGCTGGAGCCGCGTACGCTGCAGCGTCGCTTCCTGAAGGCCACCGGGCTGCGCCCGATCGAGTACTGCCAGCGGCTGCGTATCGCCAAGGCGCAGCTGCTGCTGCAACTGGGCGGGGCGATCGATGAAGTGGCATGGGGCGTCGGGTATGCGGACCAGAGCGCATTCCGCCGCCTGTTCCTGCGCATCGTCGGCATGACCCCGGCAACGTACCGGCGCATGGTGGCAGGCAAGCAGCGCGCCGCGCAGGCTGGATCGTCGCCGATGGGCAGCCCGGTCCGTCCGATCGACCGGCACGCAGCCTGAATGGACACCTGTCCTGTGGCTTGCCGCCGTCGCGAGGGTGAACGACCCTCGCTGGGCTTGAAGATGCAGGGCAGGACCCGTTGATGACGCACCCGTGATGATGAGCCTGGGACCAGTGCCGCTGCCGGTGGCACTGGCTGTTTCATTCCTGCTGCTGGCGTTGCTGGTGGCACGCCTGTGGCCACGTCCCCCCGGCACCCCGTGGCGGCCTGCCAGTGCCTTGCTGGTGGACATGTTCCTGCTGGGGCTGCTGGCTGCACGCGCGGTCTTCGTGCTGCGCGCTGCGCCGCTGTACCTGGACGATCCCTGGTCGATCCTGCGTATCGGTGATGGCGGTTTCGATCCCATCGGATTCTTCGTCTTTGCCGCGGGCTGGGGCGCCTGGAAGCTGCGCCGGCATCCTCCGCTGCGCCCGGCCGTGCTTGCCGCGACGCTGCTCGCCGCGGCTGGCTGGTGGGGTGCGAGCGCGGGCCTGCAGCACTGGCAGGCTGGGCAGGTCCGGCTGCCGGAGCTGGTACTGCAGGACCTGGCTGGCCAGCCGGTCGGGCTGGCGGCGGGGCAGGGCCGCCCCGTGGTGGTGAACCTGTGGGCCAGCTGGTGCGGTCCGTGCATCCGCGAGATGCCGGTGTTGGCCGCAGCGCAGCGGGCGCACCCGCAGGTGCGCTTCCTGTTCGTCAACCAGGGCGAGGATCTGGCGACGGTGCAGGGATTCCTGCGCGCGCATGCCCCCGGCCTGCAGGGCGTGCTGCTGGACGAACCCGCCCTGACGGGCCAGGCGATGGGCGTGCAGGCGTATCCCAGTACGCTGTTCTTCGACCGCGAAGGACAGCTTCGCGAATTGCACCTGGGCGAACTGACCGCTGCAGGCCTCGAGCACAAACTGCGTCGGCTGCGGTAGCCTGCGCGAGCATTCAATCAGGAGTTGTCATGCTTTCCACGAATCTGCGCGTCGCACCCGCGGCGCTGGTGTTGCCGATCCTGTTGGCGCTGTCCGGCTGTGGCGAGGCGCAGACGCCGAAAAACGCCGCGCAGGCAACGCCTCCCGAGGCAGGTGCCAGCGGTGACGCATCCGCGGTCCCGGCTCCGATCAAGGGCCTGCAGAAACTCGGCTTCGACGTCGTTTCGGAATTCGAGGCGCCCGGTGGCCTGCGCGGCTTTGCCGGCGTGGTCGGCGGGCAGCAGCCGGCGGCGGCGTATCTCACTCCCGATGGCAAGCATGTGGTGGTGGGAAGCCTGTTCGATGCGCAGGGCAATGACGTCGCGCGCGACCTGCTGACCGAAAAGGTGGCCGGGCCGATGACCGAGAAGATCTGGTCACAGCTTGAATCCAGTGCCTGGGTGGCCGACGGCAAGGCAGGTGCGCCGCGCGTGGTGTACACCTTCAGCGATGCCAACTGCCCGTACTGCCACAGGTTCTGGGAGGCGGCGCGGCCGTGGGTGGATGCCGGCAAGGTGCAGCTGCGTCACATCATGGTGGGCGTGATCCGCGAAGACAGTCCGGGCAAGGCGGCGGCGATCCTGTCGGCGGCCGATCCGAGCGCTGCGCTGCTGGAGAACGAGCACGCCTTTGATCGTGGTGGCATCAAGCCGGTGGCGATCAGTGCCGATGCGTCGCGCAAGCTGGATGCGAACCAGGCGTTGATGGTGGAAATGGGCTTCCAGGGCACGCCGGGGATCCTGTTCAAGGATGCTGACGGGCACGTGCAGCGGCGTTCGGGCATGCCGCAGGGCAACGACATGGAGTTGATGTTCGGCCCGCGCTGATGGGGTGTCGGTTTGCCGGGGCTGCGCCCCGGCGCCCGCTTTTTTCGAGCCGGGGCAAGGGCAAGGGCAACGGCTGCAGGGCTGTGGGTTGGTGGGGCGGGGTGGGTTCGTGGGAATCGCCGCAAGTACGTCCGTGTAGGCTCGCCATCCGCATCCATGCGGATGAGCGTTCCCACGAACCCACCCCGCCCCACCTTCGACAGGTCCCTAGCGGTGTCCTGGTAGCGCCGACCCATGGTCGGCGGATGGTAGGGGAAGCGGAGGGATGGGGTCAGGACACACGGGGTCAGAGTCCTTTCGCTACGTGAAAGGACTCTGACCCCTGCCTTTGCTTTTTTTTTCCATTGCGCGGGTGGCGGCCACCGGAACCTGTCCGGGGGCCGGGCGGTGGGGCTGGGCGGGGGCGTTGAGCGCCATGGATGGCGCGAAACGAGGCCCGCATGGATGCGGCTTTTGCCGTCCCCCGCGCAGCCCCACCGCCCGGCCCCGAGCACGTAGCCAGCAACAAAGCCACCCGCGAGGGGGTCCCACCCGTTCGACCGACGCGCCTACGGCGCCGAAGGCATCCCCGGCCGCACGTAGAACGAGCGCCCGCTATCGTCCACGAACATCAGTTCCGGCGCGCCCTGCCAGGAGGTCAACATTGCGCCGGTGTTGTTCTGGTGCTTGACCATCAGCGTGGCGCCGCGATCCGGGTTGGCGACCACTTTGAAGACTTCGGTCGCGCCGGTGGCATCGTCCAACGTCAGGATCGCTTCGCCGCCCACGTCCAGCGTGCCGTAGCCGCCGCGCTCGGCGCCATCCGGGCCCAACAGCACCACGCCGGACAAGGGCGCCGCACGCGGACCCAGCGGTTTTCCGCCGCCAGCGGGATCGGGGACCGGTGCCCCCAGGATCAATCGCGGCTGGCCCTGCGCATCGCGGATGACCAGTCCCCGGGCCTGCAGTACCTGGTCGGGTGATTGCGCCTGCTGCTGGCGCCACGCGGTCCACCCGCAGGCAGCCAGGGCGAGGAAAGAGACGGCGAGGGCGGTGCTGCTCAGCGCACGGGACATGATGGATTCCTTCCTTGGATCGATCCATGACAATAGCCGATGCACGCAGGCGGCTCCAGTCCATCCGACCTTCGCCGCATGCGACGAAGGTTGACAGCAGCAAACCCCCTCGACCACTCTTCACCTGTTGGATTGCCCCGCAATCCAGGAGCAGGTTGTCACGCCGGACGGAGGGGTCCGTGCGCAGGCCCGCTCCGCCCCGGCCCCTGCAGCACCGCTTCGGCGAGGCCTGCATGCGGGCTAGCGCTGCTCCCTTCGGCGGCACCCTTTCCAGGACCGACTGCGCAGGCATCGGGTTTGAAACGTCTGTCGATGAAAACGATTACAAAGCAGCTCTCCCTTTCCGCCGCCATCGCGCTGGCGCTTTCCGTTCCCGCCTTCGCCGCCGACACCGCGCCGTCCTTCAACGTGCTGGCGCTGGACAAGGCGCCGTTGGTTGCTGACGTGCCGTCGCTGGTCACCCAGCTGGGCGAGGTCCAGGCCGACGTGGTGGCCGTGCTGGACGTTGAGCGTCCGGTGGGCGCGATCGATCCGCTGCAGACCCTGGCCGACCAGCTCGGCTATGACTATCGATTCGTCCAGGCGGATGTGGATGCGCTAGGCACGGCGCAGGGCCAGGTGCTGCTGAGCCGTATCCCGGTGCAGGCCGAATCCGGCCCGGACCAGGTCGGTCGCGGCTACCTGCGACTGGCCGATGAGCGCCACGTGGTGGCGCTGTATGCACAGGCCAGCGCGGATGCGACGGCCTTGCCGGCGCTGCTGCAGTCCTCGCGCCTGGGTGCGCCGGCGGTGCTGCTGGCGCCGGGCTCGGTGGCCGCCGACGGTTTCGTTGCCAGCGGTGTATCCGGTGTGGCGAGCAACGGCTTCGGCGAAGGCCGCGCATCGGACCTGAAGCTTCGCGATGCCAGCGGCAAGGGGTTGAAGGCGCAGCTGCTGGCGCTGCCGTATGCGCAGGGCGCCACGCCGTCGCAGCCGTGGATGGACACCACGCTGGGCGCCGACGAGCGCACCCGCCTGCTGCTGGGTGAGATGACCCAGGACGAAAAATTCCAGATGCTGCGCAGCTACTTCGGGTTGGGCAAGGACGGCGGTCCGCTGCCGGAAGGCGCGGTCGGGTCGGCCGGCTTCGTGCCGGGCGTGGCGCGGCTGGGCATCCCGGCGCAGCAGTCGGCCGATGCCGGTGTCGGCGTGACCAACCCCGGCGGCATCCGCAAGGGCGACTTCGCCACCGCGATGCCGTCCGGTCCGTCCACGGCGTCCAGCTGGAACCCACTGATCGCCTATGTCGGCGGCGCCACCATGGGCCGCGAAGCGTGGCAGCAGCGCTTCAACATCCTGCTCGGCGGCAGCGTCAACCTGCAGCGCGATCCGCGCAACGGGCGCAACTTCGAATACGCCGGCGAAGACCCGCTGCTGGGCGGGGTGATCGTGGGTGAGTCGATCCGCGGCATCCAGAGCCAGCACGTCATCTCCACGATGAAGCATTACGCGCTCAACGACATGGAGACGCGACGCAACTTCCACAGCGTGCAGATCGGCGACCAGGCCATGCACGAGTCGGACCTGCTGGCGTTCGAGATCGCCATCGAACTCGGCAAGCCCGGTTCGGCAATGTGTTCCTACAACAAGATCAACGGCATCTACGGTTGCGAACATCCGTACCTGATGAACCAGGTGCTGAAGCAGGAATGGAAGTTCCCCGGTTTCGTGATGTCCGACTGGGGTGGCGTGCACAGCGGCTCGAAGGCGGCGCTGGCCGGCCTGGACCAGCAGTCGGCCGGCGAAGTGTTCGATGCCACCACCTTCTTCGACCAGCCCCTGCGCCTGGCCGTTGCCGGTGGCACCGTGCCGCAGGCGCGGCTGGATGACATGGTGTCGCGCATCCTGCGCACGATGTTCCTGCATGGCAACTTCGACAACCCGCCGCAGCACCAGCCGATCGACGTGGAAGCCGGGTATGCCGCGGCCCAGCGCACGGTGGAAGAGGGCAGCGTGCTGCTGCGCAACGAAGGCAACCTGCTGCCGCTGGCCGACAGCGTGAAGCGCATCGTGATCATCGGCGGTCACGCCGACAAGGGCGTGATCGGCGGCGGTGGCTCGTCGATGGTGGGGGTCACGGCAAAGGGCACCAACGCGGTGCCGGGCGTGATGCCGACCACCTGGCCGGGTCCGGTGATCTTCCATCCGTCATCGCCGCTGGAGGCGCTGCGCGCCGAGCGTCCCGATGCCCAGATCACCTACGTGGATGGACGCAATCCGGCCGCCGCCGCGCGTGCGGCTGCACAGGCCGACGTGGCCCTGGTGTTCGCCACGCAGTGGTCGGCCGAATCGGTCGACCTGCCGGACATGCAGCTGCCCGACCAGCAGGACGCGCTGATCAGTGCGGTGGCCAAGGCCAATCCGAAGACCGTGGTGGTGCTGGAAACCAACGGCCCGGTGCGTACGCCATGGCTGGCGCAGGTGCCGGCGCTGCTGCAGGCGTGGTACCCGGGCATCCGCGGTGGCGAGGGCATCGCCGCACTGCTCACCGGCAAGGTCAATCCGTCCGGTCGCCTGCCGGTGACGTGGGTGGTGGACGAATCGCAGCTGCCGCGCCCGCACGTGCCGGGGCTGGGCTTCAACCCGAAGCAGCCGGCGGTGGACATCTTCGATTTCGACATCGAAGGCGCCAACGTGGGTTACAAGTGGGCAGCGGCCAAGGGCCTGGTGCCGACCTTCGCCTTCGGCCATGGCCTGTCCTATTCCAGCTTCGCCTACGAGAACCTGCAGGTGAGCGTGGAAGGGCAGCGCGTGGTGGCCAGCGTGGACGTGCGCAACACCGGTGCGCGTGCCGGCGCCGACGTGGCCCAGTTGTACCTGAAACTGCCGCAGGGCCACACCACGCCGATCCGCCTGGTCGGCTTCGACAAGGTCAACCTGCAGCCGGGTGAGCAGCGCCGGATCCGCATCGAAGCCGAGCCGAAGACCCTGGCTGATTTCGATCCGACTGCGCGCCAGTGGAAGATTGCCGCTGGCACGTATCAGCTGCAGCTGGGCCGCAACGCGGCCGAGCCGTTGCAGGTGGTCGATGTGCAGCTGCAGGACACCGTGGTCCGCTGATCGCGGCAAGGGAGGTGACGACCAACGGTGGTCACCCACCCGCGTTCCGCAACGCGGTAGCGCCGAGCCACGCTCGGCGAGCGCAGCGGGACGCAGAAGCGTGACGACCAGACGGTCGTCACCCACCGGCCGGCGTTGTTACAGCGACGGGTAGTCGGTGTAACCCTCCGCGCCGCCGCCGTACAGCGTGGACTGGTCCAGCTGGGCCAGCGGTGCATCGCGGCGCAGCCGCTCCACCAGGTCCGGATTGGCGATGAACGCGCGGCCGAAAGCCACCGCGTCAGCGTAGCCCGATGTCACGGCTGCCTCGGCACGTGCCTTGTCATAGCCGTTGTTGGCGATCCATGCACCGCCGAAGCGCGAACGCAGCGCCGCGTAGTCGAAGGGAATGTTGTCACGGTCACCGCCGGTCGCCCCTTCGATCACATGCACGAAGGCCAGCCCGTCGATCCCGTCCAGCCGTTCCACGGCACGTTCGAACAGCGGCTGCGGATTGCTGTCGTGCGCATCACCTGCCGGCGTGGTGGGGGACAGGCGCACACCGGTGCGGGCCGCGCCGATGGTGCCGGCGACCGCGCTGACCACTTCGAACAACAGGCGGGTACGGTTCTCGATGCTGCCGCCGTAGGCGTCCTCGCGCTTGTTGCTGCCATCGCGCAGGAACTGGTCGATCAGGTAACCGTTCGCCGCATGGACTTCCACGCCGTCGAAGCCGGCCTCGATGGCGTTGTGCGCGGCCCGGCGGTAGTCCTCGATCAACGCAGGAATCTCGTCCAGGGCGAGCGCGCGCGGCGCTGAAACATCCTCGAAACCGTTGGCGGTGAACGTCTTCGCGTCTGCGCGGATCGCACTGGGCGCGACCGGCACTTCGCCTTCCGGCAGCAGGCTGGTGTGCGAGATGCGGCCGACGTGCCACAGCTGCAGCACGATCTTTCCGCCGCGGGCGTGGACTTCGTCGGTCACTGCCTTCCAGCCCTTCACCTGTGCATCGGTGTAGATGCCCGGTGTGTCCAGGTAGCCCTGGCCCAGCGGACTGATCTGGGTGGCTTCGGCAATGATCAGCCCGGCGCTGGCGCGCTGCCCGTAATACTCGACCGCCAGCGGCGTCGGGACGCGGTCCGGCAGTGCGCGGTTGCGGGTGAGCGGTGCCATCACCACCCGGTTGGCGAGGTCGATCCCGCCCAGGCGGGTTGCAGAGAACAGCAGGTTGTCATCGGTTGGCATCAAGCATCCTTCGTTGGGGGAGGAGGGGCCGTGGCAGGGCCCGTGCGCCGAGCATAGGACCTGGGTTGTTGCAGCGATGGGAAGGCCTGTTGCACACGCCGTGGACGCATGATGCGGGCGCGTCACGCCGTGCGGCGTACGGTTGTCGGCAACGGATGGACGTCCATCCAGACCAACGCAACTGGAGTCGAGCAATGATTGATTACCAACTCAAGGGCAAGGCCGCGATCGTGACCGGCGGTGTGTCCGGGATCGGCCTGGCCGTGGCGGAAATGCTTGCCGCATCCGGTGCCGCCATCTCGGTATGGGACCTCAAGCAGGAGGCGGTCGATGCCACCACCGAAGCGCTGCGCGGCAAGGGTGCAAAAGCGATCGGCATCGCGCTGGACGTCACCGACGAGGCGGCCGTGGAAGCGGCCGTGGCGCGCACCGTGACTGAACTGGGCAGCGTGGATATCGCGGTCAACAACGCCGGCATCGCCGGACCGGCCGCGATCAGCGGCGACTACCCCGTGGACGGCTGGCGCAAGGTCATCGACGTGAACCTGACCAGCGTGTTCCTGTGCCAGCGCGCGCAGATCCAGGCCATGCGCAAGGCCGGCAACGGCGGCAGCATCATCAACATGGCCTCGATCCTGGGCCAGGTGGGGTATGCCGGATCGGTGGCCTACGCGGCAGCCAAGCACGGCGTGGTGGGGCTGACCCAGACCGCCGCATGGGAGCATGCGTCCGACCAGATCCGCATCAACGCGGTCGGCCCTGGTTTCATCAGCACCCCGTTGCTGGAACAGATGGACCCCAAGGTGCGGGCCACGCTGGAAGGCCGGCACGCGCTCAAGCGGCTGGGCACTCCCGAAGAGGTCGCCGCGCTGGTGGCCTGGCTGGCCAGCGATGCGGCCTCGTTCGCCACCGGCACCTACTACGCCATCGATGGCGGTTACCTGGCGCAGTAAGCCAACGGCTTTCACGGTCCTCGCACGGCGTTCCGGCCACCTTCACGGTTTGACCAAGGGAAGACGTGCGATGGATTTCAGCCAGGATATCTCCCTGCTGCTGCGGGTGGCGGCGGCCATGCTGTTCGGTGGGGTCATCGGCTTCGAACGCGAACTGGGCAAGCATGCGGCGGGACTGCGCACGCACATGCTGCTGGCGGGTGCGGCGGCGCTGATCGTCGGGCTCGGTGATTCGGTGGCCGAACACTTCCAGCAGGACCAGTACCGGGACCTGCTGCAGGTTGATCCGATCCGCCTGATCGAGGCCGTGGTGGCATGCGTGGGCTTCATCGCCGCCGGCACCATCATCCGTGGCGCGCGCGATGGCGAGGTCAGCGGCCTCACCACCGCCAGTTCGCTGATCATGTCCGCCGCCGTCGGCATCGCGGTCGGTATCGGCGCGTATGTGATCGCCGCCGGCGTGACACTGATGTGCGTAGTGGTGCTGACCGTGATGCGCAAGGTCGAAAAGAAGCTGTAACCCGGCCATGCGCCGAAAGGTGGATTGCCTGGCGGCGCAGACTGCACCCATAGTCGAGCCATGATCATTTCCGCCTCCACCGACTACCGCGCAGCGGCGCAGCGCCGGCTGCCGCCGTTCCTGTTCCATTACGTGGATGGCGGCGCCTACGCCGAACACACGCTGCGGCGCAACGTGGAGGACCTGGCCGGCATTGCGCTGCGCCAGCGCGTGCTGCGCGACATGTCCGAACTGGACCTGCAGACCGAGCTGTTCGGCGAGACCCTGGCGATGCCGGTGGCGCTGGCGCCGGTCGGCCTGACCGGCATGTTCGCCCGGCGCGGGGAAGTGCAGGCGGCGCGCGCGGCGGCCAGTCGCGGCATCCCCTTCACGCTGTCCACGGTGTCGGTATGCCCGATCGAGGAGGTCGCCCCGGCGATCAACCGGCCGATGTGGTTCCAGCTCTACGTCCTGCGCGATCGTGGCTTCATGCGCGATGCGCTGGAACGCGCACAGGCGGCCGGGGTGACCACGCTGGTGTTCACCGTGGACATGCCGGTGCCCGGCGCGCGCTACCGCGACATGCATTCGGGGATGAGCGGTCCCAATGCCGCATTGCGGCGTGCCGGCCAGGTGCTGGCGCATCCGCGCTGGGCCTGGGACGTGGGGCTGCGCGGGCGCCCGCACGACCTGGGCAACATTTCGGCGTACCGCGGCAACCCGACCGGGCTGGCCGACTACATCGGCTGGCTGGGCAGCAACTTCGATCCCTCGATCAGCTGGAAGGACCTGGAATGGATACGCGCATTCTGGAAAGGACCGATGATCATCAAGGGCATCCTGGATGCGGATGACGCACGCGATGCGCTGCGCTTCGGTGCCGATGGCATCGTGGTGTCCAACCATGGCGGGCGCCAGCTGGATGGCGTGCTGTCGACCGCGCGCGCGTTGCCGGCCATTGCCGATGCGGTAAAGGGCGAGCTGAAGATCCTCGCCGATTCGGGCATCCGCAGTGGACTGGACGTGGTGCGCATGCTGGCGCTGGGCGCCGATGCGGTGCTGCTGGGGCGTGCCTTCGTCTACGCTCTGGCCACCCACGGAGAAGCCGGGGTGGCCAACCTGTTGGACCTGGTGGCCAAGGAGATGCGGGTGGCGATGACCCTCACCGGCGCGCGTCGCATCGCCGACATCGGCCCCGGCCTGCTGGTGCGTGCCGACTGAGCACGGACCGGCGCGGTGCGCACGGCGGTCCGCAGCGCACGGCGGTGATCACGTGGACACTGTCGATGAGTACCGGCAGGCGGTCGTTGCACGGTCCTTGGCCACGGCCGCTGGGCGACGACGCGGTAAACTGCGTGGCCTGCTGCCTTGCTCATGTTTCGTGACCTTACGTTCTGTTTCCCGTTGCCTGCTGCCGATCCTCCTGCCGGCCTGCCTTGCCGCCTGTAGCAGCATTGCGCCAGCGCCGCCGCCGGCCGCCTCCGATGCGCTGTGGCGGGTGATCCAGCGCGACTGCCGGCCCGCCGACCGGCAACCCGGCTGCCTGCTGCTGGATGAAAGTGCGCTGCACCGGCATGTGCTGGTCAAAGACCATCATGGGGCGTACCAGTACCTGCTGATGCCTCTGGACAAGATCAGCGGGATTGAAAGTGCGGCGCTGTACCAGCCGGGTTCGCCGAACTACTTTGCCGCTGCCTGGCAGGCCCGCCGCTTCACCGAACAGGCGCTGGGCCGGCCGCTGCCGCGGCGCTTTGCCAGCCTGGCGTTGAACTCGCCGCACGGGCGCTCGCAGCACCAGCTGCACATCCATGTCGACTGCCTGCGTGGCGAGGTGGCCGAAGGGGTCGCAGCGCAGCTGGCGGGCCTGGACAGCCAGTGGCGCCCGCTGCCGACGCGGTTGCGCGATCACGCCTATCAGGCACTTTACCTGCCCGGCGAGCAGCTCACCGCCAATCCGCTGCACCTGCTGGAACAACGCGTGGGGCTGGCGGCGATAGGCGAGTGGAGCCTGCTGGTGGCCGGTGCCGAGGATGCCGAACGGGGGCCGGGTTTCGTGCTGCTGGCCACCCGGGTCGACCCGGAAAGCGGCAACGAGGCCAGCGCCGAAGAACTGCAGGACCACGCCTGTGCGGCGCTCACCGGCAGTGCCCAGGCGCTGGAACGCGAGCGCTGACCGGAGCCCGTCTCAGTGCGGCAGCGCGCCCTGCAGGTAACTTTCGATCACATAACTGAAAGGCCGCTGCGCACTGTCATGCAGCAGGGCACGGATCTCCAGCACGGTGGCGCCGGCACCATCGCCGCGCGCGGGCCAGTACGTCTGATCATGCAGGGTCTGGCGCTTGAAGCCGAGCGGGGCGACCACCCGGCCGAAGGGTTCGTCACTGCCATCGAGCAGGCCGTTCATCGCCGGCGTCAGCAGCGCGGGCACGTACCAGTTGTCCGCTTCGGACAGCACGCGCTGGCCGCAGGCCAACTGCACGCGCCGGTAGCGCAGCGGCGTGCCGGCGTCTACCTGCAGCGCCCTGCGGACGTCGTCGGGTGCATCGCGCTGCACGCCCTGCACCCGTACCGCGCGGACCCGTGCCTTGCCGGCCAGGCCATGTTCGGCGCACCAGGCTTCCAACGTGGCGGTGGCGCTGCGCCCGGCCAGCACGCGCTGGTGCAGCTGTTCCACATGGTGGCGACCGCTGGCCATTGCCGCTGCGATGGACGCTTCCTGCGCCGGCTCGGTTGCCGCGAAGGCGGCCACGGGCGCGGCGGCCAGCAGCGAAGCAGCCTGCCAGCGGAGTCGGTCGTTGCGGTCGAATGGGCCCATGGACATCTGGAATGAACGCGTGGCGCCTAGTCTACCCGCTCCCGCAGGCGGCCCGCTGCCGGGGTGCCTGGCAGTGGCGGGATGGATGCCTGCGATGCACCGATTTCATTGGCCGTCCGGCCGCGCGAGGCCGTAAGGTCGGCTGCATTCATCGAAGGAGATCCGCATGACGGTCCTGCATGTCCATGGCGCGGTGGATTCCGCCGGCCAGCCGCTGTCGTTCACGATCGAGCACGGGCGGTTCCGCCGCTTCGGTGCCAGCGTGCCGGCCGACGCCGGTGCCGGTGCCGGCGAGGGGATCGACCTGCGCGGGTATACCGTGCTGCCGGCGCTGGTGGACGGCCATATCCATCTGGACAAGAGTTTCGTGGGCGACCATTGGCATCCGCACCAGCCGGTCGCCAGCCTGCGCGAGCGCCTGGCCCAGGAGAAGCGGGCGCTGGCGGCTGCCGCGCCGATGGACGTGCGCGCCGAGGCGTTGATGCGGCAGATCGCCGCGCTGGGTACCGTGGCGGTGCGTTGCCACGTCGATGTGGATGCGACCACCGGCCTGCACAACCTGCACGCGGTGCAGCAGGCGCATGCGCGCTGCGCCGACCTGCTGGACATCCAGTACGTGGCCTTCCCGCAGGCCGGGGTGATGTCCTGCGCCGGTACGGCCGCCGTGCTGCAGCAGGCGCTGGCGGAGGGGGTCGAGGTGGTGGGCGGAATCGATCCGCTGGGCCTGGACGGGGACGTGCAGGGACAGCTTGACCTGCTGTTCGACCTGGCCGACCGGCATGGCGCGCGGATCGACGTGCACCTGCACGAGCCCGGCGAGCAGGGCCTGGCGCAGCTGCTGCAGGTGTGTGCGCGGACCGAAGCGGCCGGGCTGCAGGGCCGGGTGGCGGTCAGCCATGCGTATGCCCTCGGCGAGGTGCCGCTGGCCCGTGCGCAACAGGTGGGCGAGGCGCTGGCACGCGCGCAGGTGGCGATCATGACCAATGCACCGGGCGACCGTCCGTTCCCGCCGGTGGCGGCACTGCATGCGCAGGGCGTGCGGCTGTTTTCCGGCAACGACAACATCCGTGACAGCTGGTGGCCGTATGGCAACGGCGACCTGCTGCAGCGTGCGATGTTGATCGGCTACCGGTCCGGCTTCTACACCGATGCCGAGCTGCAACTGGCGCTGGACATGGTCACCACCCATGCCGCCGCGGTGCTCGGTCTGCCGGCCTATGGCCTGCAGGAAGGCGCGCCGGCGACCTTCGTGGCGGTGCGCGCTGATCACGGCCCGGCCGCGGTGGCGGGGGTGCCTGCGGACCGTATTTCGATGCGCCACGGGCGCTGGATCCTGCCGCCGCGCACCGCCTGAGCAGGCCCGCTCAGCGCGCTTGGCTGTCGACCTGGCGCTTCAGCTCCAGCGCCAGGGCGCGCACGCCATCATCGGCGTTGTCACGGTAGAGGATGCCGATCTCGTAACTGTCGATCACCGGCAGTCCGTGCTCGCCATCGATGATGCGGTGGTCAGCGGTTACCGCGCGCCGTGGCAGCAGGCTGATGCCGATGCCATCGGCCAC
Source organism: Stenotrophomonas chelatiphaga (assembly GCF_032054965.1). NCBI lineage: Bacteria > Pseudomonadati > Pseudomonadota > Gammaproteobacteria > Lysobacterales > Lysobacteraceae > Stenotrophomonas > Stenotrophomonas chelatiphaga. Next base: position 419,779 of record NZ_DAMBRS010000001.1, read on the forward strand.
CGCACCCTGGATGCCGCTCAGCGAGGAACTGGTGAAGGTGATCCTCCAGCGCCTGCCGAGCGTTTCGATCGCATGGATCATCTCATCGCGGTACAGCCCACGCGGCGGGAAGGTGACCAGCGGCAACACGTCCTGGCCTGCGCTGGGCGCGTCCCTGGCGTCGATCCAGTGCATCGGCTCGGGCCAGCAATGCACCGCGGGTCGGCTGTTGCGCCGCTGCTTGACCAGTACCAGGTCCAGCTCACCATGGTCGAAGCCATGCGCCAGGTCGCGGCTCAGGCCGCTGCTGATTTCCAGCCGGACCTGCGGATTGCCGCGGTTGAAAGCAGCCAGCATGCGCGTGGTGGTCGGATTGACGAAATCCTCGGGCACGCCGAGGCGCAGCGTGGTGGCCACCGTTGCGCCGGCCAGCGCCTGCAGCAGTTCGTCGTTCAACCCCAGCATGCGGCGCGCATAGCCCAGCAGCGTCTGGCCGGCGTCGGTCGGCTGCACATCGCGGTGACCGCGTTCCAGCAGCCGATGGCCGGCGAGCTGTTCCAGGCGCCGCACCTTCTGGCTGATGGTGGACTGGGTGGAATGCAGCCGGCTGGCGGCTGCGGTGAAACTGCCGCAGTCGGCGACCATGACCAGCGCGCGCAGCAGGTCCAGTTCAAACAGTGATCTATTTGCCTGGTTCATCGCTGATATTCAATTATTTTGTTTCCGCATGGATAAGGCGACTTCTACCATGGGTCGGCCGGGCATGCCAGCGCGCACGCCTGCCTTTTGTTCCCGCGGCCTGCATGCCGCGCAACCGGATGCCTGCCATGTTTGCCAGAACCCTGTGCCTGCTGACCCTTGCGGTAGCCGGCGTACCCGCTGCGTCGGCGGCTTCGCCACAGCGTGCCGACGTGCTGATCCAGCACGCCACCCTCGTTGACGTTGAAGCGGCACGTACCGTCCCCGGGCAAAGCGTGGCGCTGCGCGGCGAGGACATCGTCGCCGTCGGTGACGATGCGTCCATGGCCGCGCGGTGGACCGCGACGCGGCGCGTGGATGCGGGCAACCGCTACCTGGTTCCGGGGCTGTGGGACATGCACGTGCACTTCGGTGGTGGCCCGGCGTTGATCGAGGAAAACAAGGCGCTGCTTCCGCTGTACATCGCCCATGGCATCACTACCGTGCGCGATGCGTCCGGCGACCTGCCGCAGCAGGTACTGCAATGGCGCGGGCAGATTGCCAGCGGTGCGCTCCAAGGGCCGCGGCTGCTGACCTCCGGCGCCAAGATCGAAGGCCTCAAGCCGGTCTGGAAGGGCACGCTGGAAGTGGGCAGCGAGGCGGACGTGGATGCCGCGATCGCGCAGCTGCGCCGCGACCGGGTGGACTTCGTCAAGATCACCGACAGTACCTTGAAGCCCGAATTGTTCCTGTATGCGGCCAGCGCGGCGCGCAAGGCGGGACTCAAGGCCTCCGGGCACATCCCGATGGCATTGACGGTGGAGCAGGCCGTCGATGCCGGACTGGCGTCCATCGAGCACCTGGATTACGCGTTCAAGGCCGGCAGCCGGGAAGAGGCCGCCATCGCCGCGGACTTCGGGGCCGGGCGGATCGACCGCGCCCAGGCCAACCAGCGACTGGATGCCAGCTTCGATCGGGACACCGCGATGGCGGCGTACCGTGACTTCGCCCGTCGCGGTGTGTTCGTCACGCCCACGCTCAACGGCGGACGCATCCTGGATTTCCTCGACCAGGACGACCACAGCCAGGATCCGTACCTGGCCTACATCGGGCCGGGCCTGCGTGCGACCTACGCATGGCGCGTGGAGCGCGCCGCCAAGGCCACGCCGGCGCAGGTGCAGGCACGCCACCGGCAGTACCACCAGGTGGCCGCCGTGCTGCCGATGCTGCAACAGGCCGGGGTGACGATCATTGCCGGCACCGATGCTGGATTCCTCAATTCGTTCAACTATCCGGGCATCGGGCTGCACCAGGAGCTGCAGCTGTTCGTGCGCGAGGGACTGACGCCGGCGCAGGCACTGGCGGCGGCGACCCGCGCCGGTCCGGCCTGGTTCGGCCAGCTGGGCCGTTACGGTTCGGTGGAAGCGGGCAAGGCCGCCGACCTGGTGCTGCTCGATGCCAACCCGCTGCAGGACATCAGCGCGACCGGGTCGATCAACACCGTGGTGCTGCGTGGACAGGTGCACGACCGGCCCGCGCTGGACGCGATGCTGGAGCAGGTGCGCAGCCAGGTAAAGGCCTGGGACGCGGCGCAGGACGATGCGCCCTCTGATTGATCGGCGCCGCACTCAGTGTTCGCCGGCCTGCGGCGCGCGGGTCGCCGGGGAAGGCGGAAGGGGGGCGTGGCAGGCGCAGCAGCAATTGCCGTGCGCGGGCGGGCGCCCCTGCATCGCACCGGCGAACAGTTCCGCGCCCATGATGCCGGTGGGAAAGGCGATGATGCCGTAGCCGAGCAGGATCGCGCAGCCGGTGATCAGTCGACCCAGCCCGGTCTGCGGGGTGATGTCGCCGTAGCCGGTGGTGCTCATGGTCACCGCGGCCCAGTAGACGCCGACGGGAATGCTGCTGAAGCCATTGCCAGGACCTTCCACCAGGAAGATCACCGTGCCCAGCAGCATGACCAGCAGCACCATCACCCCGATGAACACCAGGATCTTCCGGCGTGCACGGGCCAGGGCATGGCGCAGGTGCCGGGTTTCTTCCAGGTAGACCGGCAACTGCAGGATGCGGAACAGGCGCAGCAGGCGCAGCAGGCGCACATCGGCCAGCACATGCAGCCCGGGCAGCAGCAGGGCCAGGAACACCGGCAGGATCGACAGCAGGTCGACCACGCCGAAAAAGCTGCGTGCGTACTGCCAGGGCCTGCGCAGCAGCCACAGGCGCAGAAGGTATTCGGCAGTGAACAGCGCGGTGAACATCCATTCCAGCGTGTTCAGCAGGCGGCCGTGCTGGCGGTGGACGTCGGCCACGCTGTCGAGCATCAGCACCAGCACGTTGACCACGATCACCACCATCACCGCCGCTTCCAGGCGGCGTGCCACGTGACCGCGGTCGGCGAGGCATCGTGCGGCAGTGCGGAGGTGCGCGAGCAGGGAATTCATGGCAGGGGAGAGGCGACAGGAAAGGATCGAGGGCGGGCAGCTTGGTGGCTCGAGGCGGGGTGCGGAATACAACAAACACGAAAAGGGGCCTATGCTGCTTTCGACTCTGGGCTGGCATTCATCCCTGCAGCAGCGTTGCCTGCAGGGAGGCGCTCCATGCATGCATCGATCGGATGGCTGGCACTGGGTATCTGGGCGTGCTGCACTGCGTTGGCCGGTCCGGTCCAACGCTGTGGCAGCGGTGCCACCGTGCGCTATCAGGACACACCGTGTGCCGCAGGCGAACCGGCGGCGCAGTGGACGGCCCCCGACACCCACGCACCTGCCGCCAGGCCACCCGCCGTACGGCCGCCGCCGGTGCGGCACAGGGCGCCCCGGCCGGTGCCGGGCCGCAGCGTGCTGATTCCCCTGCAGGCCGATCCGCAGGCCTGCAGCCGCGCGCAGCGCGCACGGAAGAACGCGCTGCAGCGCCGCAGCCGACGCGAATCCTATGTCGAGCAGCGGCAGTGGGATGATCGCCTCAGGGATGCCTGCCGCTGATCCTGTACCCGGCACAGCGATTCAGGCGCGTCCTATGGGGAATGAGGACACGTCCGCCTATCGTGCAGGTCATTTCCCCGGAACCCTGTCGCAACCAGGAACGCCGCGCACGGCGCGGGCCTTTCCTGCCTGCACGCTCGAGCATGATCGCCTGTCTGCGGCCCCTCATCGACCTGTGTCGCCCGCGTGGACGGGGCCGTACTGCGCACCGCCGTGCGCCTGGCCCGGTACGTCGGCTCATGCGCCGTCTGCTGAGGGCGGCCGCGACCGCATCGGGGATCCTGTTGGGCATGGCGTTGGCCATCCCGGTGGCATTCGGCGCTCTCGTCGATGCCGGAGGGCCGGGTGCGCTGGCGATCGCCGTCGCGGCGTGTGTGGTGCTGACCGCTGTGGCCTGGCCGTTGCTGGCCCGGCTGGAGCGAGGTATGCCGTGCACGGCAACGCGGTGGGCGCGCCAGGCCGGCAGCGATGAGCTGTTGTTCCGTTCGCTGATCCAGATGACGCCTTGCGGACTGTGCCTGGTAGACACCGCACGGGCGCAGCCGGTGGTCCAGAACGAGCTGATGCGCCGCTATGCCGGCGCGGCCGAACGCTGCGGCATGGACCTGTATGCCGCACTGGTGGAGACGCATGTGCGCGCGCGGTGCGCAGGCGGGCAGGGCGGTGATCCGGATATCGTCGAGTTCGAAGTGTCCCATCCTGCGGCGGGCCCGATACCGGCGCGGCACCTGCTGGTCAGTGCGACCCGGGTGGTGCACGCCCAGCGTCGGGTGCTGTTGTGCGTGTTGCAGGACCTTACCGCGCGGGTTGAACTGCAGCAACAGAAGGACCTGCTGCATGACCAGGCCGAAGCCGCACACCGCGCCAGATCACACCTGCTGGCGGCCATGAGCCACGAGATCCGCACGCCGCTGCATGGCATCCTCGGCCACCTGGAGCTGTTGGCGCGCTCGCGCCTGGACAGCGAACAGCAGGCGCGCCTTCGCCGCATCACCCAGTCCGCCGATTCGCTGCTGCTGATCATCAGTGACGTGCTGGACCTGGAGCGGGTCGAGGCCGACCAGCTGGGCCTGGAGGTGGTCAGCTTCGAGCCGGCCGTGCTGATCGAGGGCGTGGCGCTGTTGTATGCGCCCCTGGCGCAGGGCAAGGGCGTGGACCTGGACATGCTGATCGATCCGCTGCTGGCGCGCCATTATTCCGGTCCGATGGCGCGCATCGAACAGGTGCTGCGCAACCTGGTGGGCAACGCGGTCAAGTTCACGCCTTCCGGCAGGATCGAGATCCGGCTGCTGCGATCACGCCGGCCCGGCGCCCTGCGCTGGGAGGTCGCCGACTCGGGGATAGGCCTGGACACCGCACAGCAGCAGAACCTGTTCGAGCCGTTCTTCCAGGCAGACGCCTCCATCGCCGGCCGCTTCGGCGGATCCGGCCTGGGCCTGTCCCTGTGCCGGCAGCTGTGCCGGGTGATGGGGGGGGACATCGACGTGCAAAGCACCCCGGGGGTGGGCAGCGTGTTCGGATTCGACATCCCGCTGATGGCCGCAGAACGGCCCGGTGACGCTGGCTGCGGGCCGCTGTCAGGCCGTCAGGTTCTGCTGCATTCCCCGGTCATCGGATGGCGTGAGGAGTTGGCGCGCCGCCTGCGTGGCTGGGGCGCCGAGGTGCTGCTGCTGGACAGCGTGGGGCAGCTGGACCTGCAGGGCGACAACGAGCCGTTGCCGCTGGTGGTGTTCGAGCGCAACCAGCGCGTCGCCGGTCCAGCAAGGCCTGCGGGGGTGGAGCGCATCGTGCGGGTACGCAGCGATGGTCCCCTGCGTGCGGCGCTGCGGGAGGGCACATGGCAGGTGTCGGCCTATTCGGCCGCCTCGCTGCTGCAGGTGCTGCTGGACGCAGGCGGCCGCGGCGATGGGGCGCCAGAGGGGTGAACCGATGGCAACCCCCGCAGTGATCGGCTAGATTCGAGCCGCGCAGTCGCGCAAAGGAAACCGGCTTGGATACGTTGCCCACCAGTGTTGCATCGGCCGTGCAGGGACGCTCCCTGTTGTCGTCGCTGCGCCGCCACCAGCGCAGGCTGTTGCTGGGCGGCGGAGGGCTCGTCAGCCTGTTGATCCTGGCAACCCTGCTGGTGGCGGTGCTGTCCGACATCGATGCATTCCATGCTGCGCAGCAGCGGAAGTTTGCCGAAGCGCGTGCATCGGTGGACTATTTCCTGTTCCAGCGCGACCGCGCCTACGCGGCCAACATCAACGGCAGCGAGGCCCTGTGGAACGGGCAACAGGCCCCGTTGCAGGCGCAGGGACGGCCGCTGGCGGACCGCTTCCTTGCCGCTGGCAGCCAACTGGTGGTACGGGCGGAGGGACGCACCGCGGTACCGTGGCTGGTACTGGGCGCGAAGGACAATCCACTGCCTCGACCACAGCTGGACGCCTATCTGGGCATCATGGTCGAGTACTCGGCCTATACCGCATCCACGGTGACCGCATTGCGTGCATCGGGACCGGTCACGATGTACCTCTACGAACCGCAGGGACGCCTGCTGGCGGTGGCCGGGGTGGCTGACGAGGCCCAACTGCTGCGCGCGTTGCGGGTCGGCAGCCGCGAAGAAGCCTTCACCCGGTTGCTGGTCAATGAAGAAAGGGCCCGCGCGATGCGACCGTTGGCGGGGCCGGTGGAAAGTGCGGCGGCCAGTGGCCGGTTGATCTCGCGCTTTGATACCAATCCAATCACCGGGCAGCCGTCGCTGGTCGGCGTGCAGACCTTGCTGCAGGGGCGTGAACCCGCCTTCCGGCGCATCGTTTTCGAGCCGGTCCAGACCATCAAGGCGCGGCTGGACGAGCGCGTATCCGGTGCTTACGCCGTGGTCACCCGTGACGGACGTACGGTGCTGCGCAGTGCCGGGATGCCACGCGATGTCAGTCCCGCGCTGGCGGGGCGGATCGCCGGCAGCGGCGGCGGCGACGGGCGCTTGCACAGGGGTGGCGAGTTCATCGTGCATGGGCCGGTACGCGGGGTGGACTGGACCGTCCTGCACTTCTATGGCTGGGGTGATCTGTGGCATGAAAAAGGTGGGCGGATGCTGGCCCAGGCGCTGGCGTCGGCGGTCATCCTGCTGGCGTTGTGGCTGCTGCTGCTGCGGCTGCACCGGCGCGTGTTCACTCCCGCCCTGGCGGACGCTGCACGGGTGTATGAAAGCGAGGCGCTGAGCAGGGTGATCATCGATACTTCGCCGGTGGGACTGGTGCTGATCGATCCGTCCAGCGGTGAGCCGCTGGTGGAAAACGAACCAGCCCGGCAGATGGCCGCACTGGTGGCCGCCGACGGCGATGCGCTCTACACACTGTTGGCCACGCATGCGCGTACCGCAGCCGGTGCCGGTGCGGGTGCGGGTGCGGGTGCTGCGCTTGAGTTCCAGTGGAATGCCGCGGGTGCTGCCCGGCATGCGCTTGAACTGCAGGTGTCGATGGCCCCGGCGTCGTTCCGCGACCGGCCGGTCTGGGTTTGTGCCCTGCGTGACGTCACCGCGCAGGCCGAGCTGGAACGCACCCTGCGCGATGCGCGCAGCGATGCCGAACGCGCGCGCGCTGCCGCCGAGTCGGCATCGCAGGCCAAATCCGCGTTCGTTGCCACGATGAGCCACGAAATACGCACTCCGCTCAACGGCGTGCTGGGCCATCTGGAACTGCTCGCGCGCTCACCGATGCAACCGGCGCAGCAGGAGCGCGTGGAGCGCATCCGGCTATCGGCCGATGCGCTGCTCGGCATCATCAGTGACGTGCTGGATTTTTCCAAGATCGAAGCCGGGCAGCTGGACATCGACCCGGTGGCGTTCGAGCCGCGGTCGTTGATCGAACAGTCGGCGCTGCTGTTCTCGGCGCAGGCCCAGCGCAAGGGCGTGAAGCTGTACTACGCACTGGATCCGGCCCTGGACCGCGTGTTCGTCGCCGATGTGCAGCGCATCCGCCAGGTGCTCAACAACCTGCTGGGCAATGCGGTGAAGTTCACCGAATCGGGCAGGATCGTGGTCAGGGCCGCGCTGCTGGAGCGCCCGACCGCAGCGGATCCGCTGCTGCGGCTGCAGGTGGTGGACTCCGGCATCGGCCTGGCCGAAGACCAGCTGGCGCAGTTGTTCCAGCCCTTCCAGCAGGCCGACGCCAGCATTTCGCGACGCTACGGCGGCAGTGGGCTCGGCTTGGCGCTGTGCCAGCAACTGGCTCGGTTGCTGGGTGGCAGCATCGGCGCGGAAAGCACGCTGGGCGTGGGCAGCGTGTTCACCCTGGACGTACCGGTGCAACGTGGCCGTGCGCCCGCTGCCGCCGTCGCTGCATTGGCCGGGCAGCACATCACGCTGCTGTCGGCCGCGGCGGAGTGGCGGCTGGAAATCGGCGGGCTGCTGCAGCGTGCGGGAGCGGAAGTGACGGTGCTGGAGCAGCCGCCGCTGGAGCCTGTCGACGGCCAGAACGCCACCCTGCTGCTGTTCGGCGAGCGACGCGCGTGGAGCGCCGAGGACGAAGCGGCGCTGGTCGCGCAGCACCGGCACGTGGTGCGTGCCTACGCCAATGGACCGCTTTCGCCGCAGGAGATGCCCGATGGAGTGCATGTCAGCTGCTATGCAGGCCAGGCGCTGCTGCGCGCGCTCGGCGCATTGCATGGCGATCTTCGGGCCACCGGACCCACGCCGTCGGCGTCACCTGCCGTCCCTCGTGGCCGGGTGCTTCTGGTCGAAGACAATCCCATCAACCGTGAATTGATCCAGCAGCAGCTGGAAACGCTGGCGTTCTCCGTGGACACCGCCGAGGACGGCCGGGAAGGCCTGCTGGCGTGGCGGCAGCACGACCACCTGGCGGTGCTGACCGACATCAACATGCCGGTGATGGATGGGTACGCGCTGGCACGTGCCCTGCGCGAACGCGGCGCGTCCGTGCCGATCCTGGCAATCACGGCCACGGCACTGGCCAGCGAACGCGAACGCTGTCGCCAGGCCGGGATAACCGACCTGCTGCTCAAGCCGCTGAACCTGGAAACACTGGCGCGCGTGCTGCAGCAGCATCTCGGTGCGCTGCCGGACGCTGTCAGCGTCGCTGCGGTGCCTGCGGCGTCCGTCGACGACCCTGCGCCAGGCGCAGCGATGGCGCTTCCCGAGCACCTGCGCCGCACGTTCGTCACCAGTTCCGCTGACGACCTCCAGCGCATCACGCGCGCGCGCGCCGACCAGGACGGGCCGGCGCTGCTGGACCGGGTGCATGCGCTGAAGGGCGTGCTGATGATGCTGGGGCAGCAGGCACTCGGCGAGCGATTCAGCGCACTGGAAGCACAGTTGCGCGACGGCGGAACGGCCGACGCGGCGATGCTGGATGCGGCGATCGAAGCGCTGCAGGCGCTGGTGGACCAGCAGGCGGCGCAGCTGGACGTTGGTTGAACGGTCCTGCTGCGGTGCGCGGTCAGGGGGCCGTCGCCGACAGGCCCAGTTCCACGGCGTATTTGAACAGGTCCGCATCGCGTTCGATGCCCAGCTTGGCCATCCCGTTGACCTTCTGCGTGCTGACGGTCTGCTTGCGACGGTCGAGTTTTTCGGCAATCGCGTTGACGCTCCAGCCGGCGACGAACAAGGTCAGTACTTCACGTTCGCGCGGGGACAGGGCAAGGGTGGGGCGCTGGGTACCGCGCGACGGCAGCAGCGGGGCGATGCTCGGGGAGAGATAGCGGCGCCCGACATGCGCGGCCATGACCGCCGCGGCAATGTGGCTTACATCATCGGCCTTGCTCAGGATATGGCTGATTCCTGCTTCAAACAGCGCCTGCACGATCGCGGCCTGGTCCAGACCGGTGAACACCACGATCTGCAGTTCCGGATAGCGCTCGCGCAGCATCTGCAGCAGCGGCAGGCCGTCGCCATGCGCGCCACCAGGCATGGCGAAATCGGTGACCAGGACGTCGCAGGGGTGGGCGTCGAGCAGCGTGATCAGCTCGGTTGAATCGGCGGCGGATCCCACATGGACAAGGGCCGGTACCGTATCGAGCGCGGACTCCACGGCCACCCGGATCAGCGGATGATCGTCTGCCACCACGACGTAGATGGAATTATCGGCCATTCTGGACTCCCGCTTTCGTTGTCAGCCCCTGCAAAATGGGGGCGCGGCGCAACTATATGACAGCTTCGATTGAAGGTGGCATATAGTTCCCGGCATACCCTCTCCGCATGGGCTGACAACGTGTCACTTCGCATAGCGATCGCCGATGATCACCCCGTCCTGTTGGCCGGAATCGCTCATCTGCTCCGGTCCGAGGCCGACCTTGACGTGGTGGGCATGGTCAAGGACTCCACCGCCCTGGTCGCGCTGGTCAGCGGACAGGAAGTGGATGTGGTGGTCACTGATTTTTCAATGCCGCATGGGCAGTACGGCGACGGCATCGCCATGTTGCGGTTCCTGCAACGCCGGTTCCCGCAGACCCGCCTGGTGGTGCTGACCGGCATGGAGAGCCCGCTGGTGCTGAACAACATTCTGGCGGCGGGCGTGGAATGCATCGTCAGCAAGAGCGACCCGATCGATGAAGTGCTGCCTGCGCTGCGGATGGCGTGGGCGCAGGGTGCCTATCTGTCGCCGCAGGTGCGGGCGAGGCTGGCACCCGATGTCGGCACCGACGACGATCAGCAGCGCTTGTCCAAGCGCGAGAAAGAAGTGCTGCGCATGTATGCCGAAGGGCTTTCGGTGATCGAGATCGCCACCCGCATCGGACGCTCGCGCAAGACCATCAGCACGCAGAAGGTGGCGGCGATGCGCAAGCTCGGGCTGGCCACGGATGCCGATGTGTTCCAGTACGCCATCGCCCATGGCCTGGTGAATGCCTCGCAGCAGGCACGCGCCAAGGCGGTCGATGCGGGCTAGGGTTTGGGCCGGGTCCGATTCGCGGCGCATGGCCATGCCTCTATGGTGGCATGCAATGTCGCGGATCCACCGGTGCCGATGTGTTGCCCCTCCCACCTGCCCGTATCGCGCTGATGCTGGCCCGGTTCGCCGAGCTTGACGCAAAAGGTCAGGCTTCCTTCCTGGATACGCTCAACGCCTATCTGTATGCCTCGCCACAGCAACGCACGCACCTGCGCGATGCTTGGTGCCAAGCCGTGGAAGGCGACCCGGGGCGAGGGCATGGCGCCCTTCCGTGCGAGGAGCCGGCAGGCCGGCCCTGAACGCCGATGGCGCCTTGCGGCGCCATCGGAGGGATACCTGGGCAGGATCAGTCGGCCGGCGGGGTGGGCGACGGCGCCTGGCTCGGCGTGGGCAGCGTGGTTTCCGGATTGCCCTGCTGCAGTTGCAGCTGCTGGATGCGCTGCTGCAGCGTACCGAGCTGGCTGTTGCTGCTCTGCAGTTCGGTGCTCAGGCTGACCGCCTGCTGCTGTGCCTGCTGCAGGGCGGTGCTGACCTGCAGCGACTGCGCACGCTCCTGTTCCACCTGCGCCTGCAGGGTGCGCAGGCGCTCTTCGTTGAAGCTGACCAGGCGTTCGGTGTAGCGCTTGCCGGCATCCAGGCGGATGGTGTCGATGTTGACCTGCGCCAGCTGCTCGGTCTGCTGCACGAACGTGCGGTACACGTGCTCGGCATTTTCGACCGAATCGGTCTTGATCACGCGCCAGAAATTCTTTTCCTGGAACAGCGCCACGTAGTAGTTCAGCGTGCTGGGATTGAACAGCAGGCTGGCACCATAGTTGCCGTTGTAGGTGGTTCGCAGCTCGGTCAGCTGCTTGGCGTCCATGAGCTGGCGCAGTTCGTCCACCGAATTGCGCGCTACCGGCGCGGTACGTTCGGCATCCGGCACCGGCGTGCGCTCCGCGCGCGCCGCATGCGCGGCCGGCACCGAAAGGATCATCGCCAGTGCAGCCGCCACGACGCGCGTACGTCGGATGGGCGCTGCCGTCCCTGAGTCATGTCGCATGTATTGGCCACCCACGAGTGGATTAGTGTTGATGTTGATGGTTCCCCATCGGCAGTCTAGCACGCGAAAATCCGCCGCCAATGGCACCTGTGTCGCATTCAGTAGACCAGCTGCGCGCTGTTGCACTGGATCGACTGCACGTGCACGTCGGTGCGGCCCAGCTCAAGCCCGAGCACGTTGGCCAGGGTGGTGGTGAGCAGGGTGCCGATGCCGTTGAGCACCGGCTTGAGCACATCCAGCACCGGCTTGAGCAGGATGCACAGCAGGCCGCGGCAGCTGACCTGGTTGCCCGGTGCGGTGACACCGCTGCCGAGGTACGCATCGAGCACGCCTTCCGGAGCGGTCTGCAGGTAGGACGACAGGTTCTTCTGCACGCAGCTGTTGTAGCCCACCAGGTTGCTGATCAGGCTGTCGCAGCGGTTGATCAGCAGGCCACCGGCGACCGATCCCAGCAGGCCGTTGAGCACGCCCAGGCCCTCGCCGGTCACGGTGGCCTTGAAGCCGTCCCAGACCGGGCCGGTCCTGAAGCAGGTGTTGAGGCCGAGCAGGCTGCAGGCAAAAGGGACGCCGTTGGTCAGCTGCCACTCGGCGAACGGTTCGATGCCGTTGTGTGGCTGGGTGCGGCGCAGGAAGGTCACGGTGTCGTTGACGTTGTAGCGGCCGCCGCCGGGATTGGCCGCCTTCAGCAACTGGTCGGCCAGGTTGTCGGCGGCCTGGCTGGTGCTCATGCCGTTGCTGGCAGGACTGAGCAGGTTGGACAGCACGCGCAGCAGCTCTTCGACGATGTGGCTGACGGTATCGCCGATCAGCAGCGGGTTGATCCGCGTGGAGGCGGTCTCGCCGGCCGCCAGGGTGACCTGCTCGCTCGCCTGCAGTGCATCCAGGCTCAGCTTGTCATTGACCACCGCCGCGCCCAGCAGGGTGATCATCTGCTCGTTCTGCAGGGGGGTACCGCACACGTTGCGGGTTGAAAAGCGATCGGCCTCGGCAACCTTGCCGACGCAGCTGCGCAGTACCGACGCATCCACGCGGATGGTCGCGGTGGGCCGTTCGGCGGTGCACTGCAACGACACCAGCGTGCCCATCGCGTTGGTCACATCGGCATGCACCGGCAGCTTGACCCGGATGCCGAGGTTTCCCAGCAGCTGGCCCAGCCCCAGGCCGAGGATCCGGATGCCGTTGGTGTCCACGTCGGCCACCACGCGTACCTGGGCGTTGTACGCCGTCGCGCCCACTCCGCCGATGCCGATCGACGGCGGTTCCACCACGCCGGTGCGCACGCTGACCGCCTCGCCGAGCAGGTTCAACTGGTTGATCGAAACACCACGCCCGTCGCTGGCGATGGTGATGCCGGTGGTCAGCAGGTCCAGCGCGCTTACATTGGCCTGCAGCGCACTGGAGGCGCTGCCATCGGGCGCCACGACCTTTGCGAACAGGCCGCTGCCGTTGGCATCGCTGCCCAGCTGCACGGCCAGTGCGTCCAGGTCGAGTCGTGTGCCGAGCGCATTGCGCAGCAGGGTGAGGTCGGCCGCGGCGACGCCGCTGCGTGCAAGGACGCTGGCGGTGGCATCGACCAGCCGTCCAAGTGACACCTTGTGCGCGGCCAGCAACGCGTTGAAATCGCCGATGCTGATGTTGGCGTCCACCGGGATGCCCAGCGCCTGCAGCAGGCCGCCGGGGGTGACGCGTGCCTGGGCCAGGCCGTCATAGCCGAGCAGGGTGGTCTGGTCCAGGTCCACGCCGACCAGTTTCAGCGTGCTGCCCAGCGGGGTGTTGCCATTGACCCGCAGCAGTTGCGAGCCAACGCTGAACACCGCGGTGGGGGCGCTGCGCTTGGCCACGGCCTGTGCGCTGATCTGCGGCAGCGATGCGTTCTGGCCGAACAGCGGCAGCACGCTGCGGCTGGCGGTGACCTTGACCGCGTTGAGCGGATGGCTGGCCGAGGCGCCGGCCACGAAATGGTCGGCGGCCGGATGGGTGGCGTTCCAGCTGCCGCACTGGATGGCCAGGACGCCGACGAAGCGGTTCTGGCGTTCGGCGTTGTTGCGTGCCGCGCTGTTGTCGCTGAAGCTGGCGTTGCACAGGTCCAGTCGTTGCGCACCGGCGATCGCCGACAGGTCAGCGACCTTCTGCGCGTCGCGCTTTGCCCAGTACAGGTAGCCGATTTCCACCAGGCCCAGCATCGCTACCAAGCCGATCATCACCAGCAGCATCGTCACCGACATGGCGCCGCGTTGCGGGTGCGGGGAGCCGGGCGTACGCGCACGCTGCATGCTCAGTTGCTCCCGCCCGGGGTGCTCTGGCTGACCGTGTTTTCGAAGTATTCGGGGATCTCGTGTTCGAAGCTCTTCAGGTAGCGGGCATAGCTGGCGTGGGCCTGGTCGCCCAGCACCGGCAGGCTGCGCCCGCCCTGCGCGCCGGACGCCTGCAGGCGCAGCAGGTTGCGGGTGGCATCGCCGGGTTCGGGCCGCGCGGCGCGCTGCACCACCGGCGCGACGGGCACGTCGGCGTAGCGCGGTGGCGGTGGCGGTGCGGCATGCTGCGGTCCGTGTTGCGGCAGGGCCTCGGCCGGCGCAGGTACGGGCGCTGCCGGGGGGGCGTCGGCCGGCGCTGGCACGGTGCGGCCGAGCATGTGACCGGTCACCGGCACCTGCTGTGCAGCGGCGACGCCGGTAGCCAGCAGCAGGGACACGGCCAGCCCGTGCGCGAGGATCAGGGAACGGGTCATCGGATGCTCTCCGTGGCAGGGGTGGGATGGCCGAAGCGTTCCAGCATGGTCGCCGGCAGGGTTGCATCGCCGCGCTCGGCACTGCCCAGCGCAACGGCCGAGACCGCGCGTGGATCAGCGGGCACGCGACGCGGCAGGCTGTCGGCACGTGCGGCGGCCGCTGCGATGGCGGTTGTGGTCTGCGCGGCCGGAGCGGCCGTGGTCGCGATGGCCGGTCGGCGCTGGCGCAGGGCGATGGCCTGGCGCTGGACCTCGGCGCGGGTGGTGTCGCTGACCTTGCCCTGCTGCATCAGGCGCTCGGCTGTTGCGGTGTCATTGCGCAGCAGCGCCCACACCGCCAGGTTGGCGACCGCGCGCGCATCGTCCGGGGCCAGCTCCAGTGCCTGTGCGAGCGGGGCGCGGGCCTGTTCCAACTGACCGGCACGCAACCGCGCATAGCCGAGGTCGCCCAGCACGGCAGTGTCCAGCGGGGTCAGCTGGGCAGCACGTGCGAGCGCGGCCTCGGCCACGGCATCCTGGTCGCGCTGGGCGGCGATCAGGCCCAGGCCATGCCACGCCGCAGCGGCCTGCTCGCCGCGGGTCAAGCCGTCGTAGAGCGTGCCGGCGGCATCCAGCTGGCCGGTGTGGCGCAACGCATCGGCCTGCAGCAGGCGCAATGCCGGGCTGTCGCCATGGCGCTGGCGGAAGGCCTCGATGTGCGCCAGCGAAGCGTAGTAGGCGCCCTGTTTCTGCATCCGCCTGATCAGGTCCAGGTAGGTGCCACGGGTGTCCACCGCATCGGCGCCGGGTTCGGCCAGGCTGGGCGCTGCCTGGCGATAACCGCCGACGCTCTGCGCGCAGGCGGCGAGGGCGAAACAGGAGACAAGGATCAAGGGCCGCAGCATGGCATCACATCCGGGTAAGGGTAGAGGCCAGCGCCATCAGCGCCGGGCCGGAAAGCACCAGCATCAACGCCGGCAGCAGGGTCACCATCATCACCACGGTCATCTTCACCGAGAGCTTGCCGACCTTTTCCTTCAGCGTGTGCCGGCGCTGTTCGCGCAGCCGCACGCTGAACTGCTTCAACGGCTCCTGCACCGCGCCGCCATGCGCATGCACCTGCACGATCAGCTGCATCAGGCTGCGCAGGTCTTCGTCGTCATAGGCTTCGGACAACCGGCGCAGCGACTGCGGGCGGCTGCGGCCGAGGCTGTAGTTGATGTTGGCATCGTGGATCTCCTGGCCGAGCACCGGCAGCGCCGGGCGCAGTTTGTCGCCCAGCGTCTGCAGGCTCTGGTCCATGCTGAAGCCCACGCCCTGCAGCAGGCGCAGCAGGTCGATCAACATCGGCAGTTCGTTGCTGACGCGCTTGCGCCGGCGCGCGGCCCAGACGCCCAGTCCCACCTTCGGCAGCAGCAGGCCGGCAGCCAGCGCGCCGATGCTGGTCAGCAGGCCGGCGACGCCTTCGGTGGGGGCCAGTGCCAGCGCCAGCAGCAGCACCGACACCGCCAGCAGCAGGCGCAGCGCCAGGTAGATGGCCGTGCCGCTGCGGGTGTTCCAGCCTCCCAGGTCCAGCAGCATGCGGTCCTCGCTGGCCAGCAGCGCGCCTTCGATGCGGCTGCCGCTGAACTGCGTGCCGATCGCTTCCAGCCACGCCCATCGGCTGCGCGCGGCCGGCGGCGCGGCCGGCGTAGCCGGCTCACGCGGCTGCAGGGCGGATTGCAGGGTCGCTTCGCTGCGCTGCTGGCGCGAGCCCTGCACCCAGTACGCCACGCCGAGCAGTGCGATACCGGCAGCAAGCAGCACCAGCGCCAGTATCCACCAGGTGGACGGGTTCATCGGTCTGCTCCTGCAGCGGTCGGGAGGCGGGTCATAGGGATTTGGCCAGCCGGTACAGCAGGAAGCCGCCGACCAGCTCCAGTCCCAGCGCCGCCAGCAGGATCTTGTGGCCCTGCGGCTCGCGCAGCATCGGTTCGAAGAAGCCGGGGCTGACCAGTGCCATCAGCAGCGCGCTGATCGGCGGCAGCAGCGCCAGCACCCACGCCGACATCCGCGTTTCGGAGGTGGTCGCCTTCAGTTCCTGCTGGGCCTGGTCCAGGTCGCGCATGAAATCGCTGAGCCGCTGCAGCACCTGGTCGGAGCGGCCACCGATGCGGACGCACACGCCCAGCACCACCGCCAGCACCTCCAGCGCTTCCACCCGCCACGGCGCGGCCGCCTGGGCCAGTGCACGGTCCAGGTCCATGCCGCCGCGTGCATTGCGCAGGGTGGTATCAAGCAGGTCGCGCAGCGGCGCGACGGTCTGGGTGGAGGCGGTCTGGAAGGACATCTGCAGGCTGTTGCCCAGTGCGGTGAGGCGCACCAGGTTGTCGAGGAAATCCGGCAGCTGGCGGATCAGTTTCTGCTGCAGCCGGCCGATGCGTCGCTGCAGCAGCAGCCAGGCCACCAGTGCATACAGCAGCAGGGTCAGCGGGAAGGCCCAGCCGGTTCCCAGCCGCATCGCCGCGAAGCCGGCCAGCGCCAGTCCGGGCACCAGGGCCAGTAGCGGCGCACGCCAGCCGGGCGTCATTCCGGCGCGCAGCAGCGCGGCATCCCAGGGCAGGGCGGGGCGGCCGCCTGCCGTTGCCTTGCCATCGGCGCTGGCAGCACCGGCGGGTGTGGCGGCCACCGCTGCAGGTGCCGCGGTGGTCGCTGCCATCGACACGGCGCTGCGCTGCAGGCGCTGTTCTGCATGGCCCAGCGTGGCCTGCGCGCGCGCGCGTCGCTGCGCGCTGCCCAGCAGCAGCACGGCACCGGCGCCGAGCAGGGCGGCAAGGCTCAGCAGCAGCAGGACGATGCCCATCGTCACCAGGCCCCCGGACCGAAGGAGTCACGCAGTGCCTGCCGGAACGGTTCGAGCTTGTGCGAATGCGGATGGAAGCCCAGGCCGATCCAGCGGTCGGTTTCACGGCCGGCGTCGTCGATCTGCACCTCGTGGCGGAACATCTCCTGGGTGGAGATCATGTTGTCGCTGACGCCGGTGATTTCCGTGATGGAGATCAGCACGCGGCGGCCGCTGCCCAGGCGCGAGATCTGCACGATGAAATCGATCGCACTGGCGATCTGCCGGCGCAGGCTGTCTTCGCTGCCCTGGAAGCCGGCGAAGCCGGCGAGCATCTCGATCCGGTACAGGCAGTCGCGCGGTGAATTGGCGTGGATGGTCGCCATCGAGCCGTCATGCCCGGTGTTCATCGCCTGCAGCATTTCCAGCACTTCGGCGCCACGCACTTCGCCGACCACGATGCGGTCAGGGCGCATGCGCAGGCTGTTGCGCACCAGGTCGCGGATGCTCACCGCGCCTTGTCCATCGGCGCCGCCAAGCCGGCTTTCCAGGCGCACCACGTGCGGATGGTTGAGCGACAGTTCGGCGGTGTCCTCCACGGTCAGCACGCGCTCGTTTTCCGGAATGTAGTGGGCCAGCGCGTTCAACAGCGAGGTCTTGCCCGAACTGGTGCCGCCGGACACCAGGATGTTGCAGCGGCCCAGCACCATGGCCTGCAGCAGCGCCTGCATCGGCTTGTCGAAGGTGCCCATGTCCAGCAGCTCGTCCGGTGTATAGGGATCCTTGCGGAACTTGCGGATCGACACCATCGGGCCGTCCACGGCCAGCGGCGAGATGATCGCGTTGAGGCGGCCGCCGTTGGGCAGGCGCGCATCCACCATCGGGTTGGAGTCGTCCAGCCGGCGGCCGAGCGGGGCGATGATGCGACGCAGGATGCGCAGCAGGTGGGTGTCGTCGGTGAAGCGCTGGGTGGCGCGCTGCATCCGGCCGCCCTGCGAGACGTGCACGTCCTTGTAGCCGTTGATCAGGATGTCTTCGATGGACGGGTCGCGCAGCAGGTCGTCCAGCGGCCCGAAGCCGGTCAGTTCCTTGACCAGTCCGGCAGCGACGTCCTGCATTTCCTGTTCGTTGATCGGGATGCGCCATTCCTGCACGAAGGCAGCCGTTTCGCCCTGGGCCCAGCGGCTGACCGTGTCCGGCGCCCACGCGTCGATGTCGATCCGCTCGTCCTCGATCCGGTTCAGCAGGTGCTCGTGCGCGGCCGACAGCACCTTCTGGTACTGGTCGGTCTGGGCGAACGGCGCGGCGGCCGGTTCGACCGGCACCTCGCGGAACGGTGCATTCGGGAAGGGCATCACTTTGTCTTCCATCGCAGGCTACTCAAGGCGTTGGCAAGCCGGTCGCGCAGTCCCTGCGCTTGCGGTGGCCGGGTGGACGGGTCGAAGCGGGCAAGCAGCGGGACAAGCGCACGCAGGTAGGGATCGCGTGGTGCATCGTCCAGCAGCAGGCGTCCCTGGCTGGCGCTGGCGCGCAGTCGCGGGCGTTCGGGCAGGGTTGCCAGCAGCGGCAGCTCGAAGCGTTCGGCGATCTGTGCCGCGCCCATGCCGGCCTCTTCATCGCTGCGGTTGACGATCAGGCCAAGGCGCCCGCCCTCGCGTACGCCGGCGGGCAGTTGCTTCAGCAGCTGGTCCAGCGAGACCAGGCTGGCAATGGCACCATCGGTGACCAGCCATATCGCATCCGCGCTTTCCAGCAGCACGCCGGGAACCTGCCGCAAGGGCGTACCGCCCAGTTCGCACAGCACGCTGCAGAACAGGCCGCACAGGCGCTTGAGCAGCAGGCCGGGATCACTTGGCGGCAGCGATTCACTGCCCACGGCGCGATCCAGCAGGACCAGTCCGCCGGGACGGCGGGCCATGGCGGTGCGCACCAGCGTGGCATCGATGCGGCCGGCGCTGCGCAGCGCTTCGTCGTAGTGGAACCGGCTTTCGATGTTCAGGTACAGCGCGACGTCGCCTGCCGGCTGCCCCATGTCCAGCAGCAGCACGTCCTGGGTGTTTTCGGGCGCGCGCTGCTGCTGGGCCAGCGCGCACAGGTGGGCGGCCAGCGTGCTGGTGCCCATGCCGGGCCGCACACCCAGCAGCAGCGTCAGCGGGGCCTTGCGCGCGCGCTCCGGCGCGGATGCGGCGGCCGGCGCGGAGGCGCGCAGCAGCACCGCCTGCACTTCTTCGGTGTCCGCGTCCAGGTCGACGATGTCGCGCAGACCGACGCGCAGCGCAGTGACGACGCCTTCCAGCTGTGCGCTGCCGGTGGCGCCGACCGCGACCATGGCCAGCTCCGGGCGGAACTGGCGGATCTGCCGCACCAGCTCCGCCGAGGCGGCGGCGCGCGCGGCGTGGAAGTCCAGCAACACCAGCGTCTGCACCCCTGCGCGCAGCTGCTGCACCGCGCCGGGGAATCCGGCGTCGTGGTAGGTCAACGGCCAATGCGGCGGCAACTTGGCCGCCAGCCGGGACAGCAGCTCGCGGTCACTGGCGAACACGACCAGGTTCATCGGCAATCCCGACGAAGGCAGGTGGCGTGCAGTGGCGAAGGGCATGTGCTGGGTGCTCCGGCCATGGATCAGCGCGAGAAGCCGGGGACGGCGTCGGGTCCGGCCGGGCCGATCAGCCAGGAGCCCCACACCGGCAGGTTGGCGCGTGCTTCACGCTCGCCCGGCAGCGGCAGTTCGGTGTTGCGTGCCAGCGGCTTGACCAGCCGAGGGGTGACGATGATCACCAGCTCCTTGTCCTGGCGCTTGTAGTCCAGGTTGCGGAAGAACGAACCGATGATGGGCAGGTCGCCCAGCAGCGGCAGCTTGTTGACGGTGGAGGCCACGGTGCTGCTGACCAGCCCGCCGATCACGAAGCTTTCGCCATCGCCGAGTTCCACCGTGGTATCCGCACGCCGGGTGCTGATCGAAGGCACCTGCACGCCGTTGAGGGTCAGTGCGTTGCTGTAGTCCAGGTCGCTCGCTTCCGGGGCCACCTTCAAGGCGATGCGGTCGGCGGACAGCACCGTGGGCGACACGGTCAGGCCGATGCCGAACGGCTTGTAGGTGATGGTGGTGGTGCCCAGCCCCTGTGGTTCCAGCAGGGGCAGTTCACCGCCGGCCAGGAAGCTGGCGCTCTGGCCGGACAGCGCGACAAGCGTGGGTTCTGCCAGCACGCGCGCCATGCCATTGCTCTGCAGCAGGTCGATGTCCGCGCTCCACAGGTCCTTGCTGGAGCCGAACACCAGCTTGAACGCTGACTGCAGCGGGGTGCTGCCGCTGTCCCCGTCGCCGCTGGCCACGCCACCCGGGCGCGCGATGCCATACGAGAAGCCGCCGTTCTGGTTCTGGAAATTGATGCCGATCTGGCGCAGCACGCTGCGGTTGAACTCCACCACCTTCACTTCCACCTGGACCACGCCGCCGATGCCGACCGTGGACACGTCGGCCACCCGCCCATCGGCGCCGGTCGCGGCCTCGGCGGCCTTGCGCGCCTGCGCGTGGTCCAGCAGCGATGGGCTGCTGCCGCTGAGCAGCGCGTCATTGCCCTGTACCGTCAGCGCGGTGCCGGCGTCGCTGGCCAGACCGCCCTGTACCGCGCTGCGCACGTCCACCTGCAGGCGTTGCGGTTCGGACTGGCCACGCTGCCACAGCAGCAGGGTGGTGGTGCCCGGCGCCTTGCCGACCAGCAGCGCCTGGCGGTTGCCGCGCAGCATCACCACGTCGGCGACCCCGGGGTCGGCGATCGCCACCCGTTCCAGGTTGGCCGGCAGCGTCCACGGACGTTGTTCGCGGGTCTGCAGGACGAAGTCCGGCTGGGCCTGCGCCTGCAGGCCGGGCGGGCAGGCCAGCGCAAGGGCCAGCAGGGCCAGCAGCAGCGGGCGTCGGAACAGGCGAGGGGTGCAGCGATACGTCATGGGTCGGTCTCGTCTCGTTCAGGGGGTGCCGCTACCGCGGATGATTTCAATGCCGGCCGGCGCCCGCGGTGCACTGCTGCGGCGCACAGCGGGGGCTGTGGTCGCCACCGCCGGTGCCGCGCGCATGCTGTTGCGGCCGGCCAGCGCATCGCCGTCCAGGCCGGCGTATGCATCGTTTTCCGGCTGTGCCAGCGCGGCGGCGCGATCGCCTTCCAGGCCGCGTGCCGCGGCCAGTACGGGTCGGGGCAGGGGGAACAGCGAGGGATCGGCGATGCCGGTATCAGACGGATTGCGCAGGGCCAGGAACAGCTTGCCCTGCTGTGCGCCGAGCAGCAGGCGGTTGGCATCGGCGACCGGCACGGCCAGCACGGCGCTGCGCGCAGGCGGCTCCGGCGCAGCGCTGGACGACGGGCTGCCGGAAGCGTTCGAACCACGGATATCGGCGGCCCGCGGGTCACCCTCGACACTGGCCGTGGCTTCACCCTGCGGCGCTGGCTGCAGTGGACGCAGGTCGTGCGCGCCGTAGCTCAGCACCCGCAGCCGCGACAACAGCAGCCGGGCCTGCGCGGTTTCCTGTTCGCCGTAGCCTTGGCTGCCCTTCAGGTTGAGGAACACATCGACGAAGTCGCCGGGCAGGATGCGGTTGCCGGCCGCGGCCAGCTCATCCACCGGTACGGCGAGCGCGCGCTCGCCTGGGCGCAGCTGCAGCGAGAACCCTTGGGCCAGCAGGCCCTGCTGCAGCACCGTGCCCTCAGGTACGTCCTGGGTGGGCACCAGCCCGACCACGCTGACCACGTCCAGATAGGCACCGGCTGGCGCCTGGCTGCGGCTGGCCATGCGCACCTGGCCAGGCTCGATCGGCACGCCGGCGGCAAGCCGTCCGCCGGCCTCCACCACGCTCACCCCCTGCGGGGTTTCGCTGGCGGCAAGCGCGGGCGTGGCGCTGGGTGCCTGCACGGTGCTGGCACGACGGCCCACCACGAAGGCGACCAGGGCCAGCAGCACGGCGAGGGCGATCAGGGCGATGGCGGCGATGCGGGTGAACTTGAGCATGGAGCTTCTCCTGTCGCCTTTCAGTTGCTGCCCAGGTCGAGCTGGGCGACGGCGGTACTGCTGATGGGTCGGTCCAGCACCCAGCCGTACAGGCGGCCGGTGCCAGGAAGGAAGGGTTTGGCGCGGTAGTCGAAGCTCACCGACACCTGCATGCATTGCGCATCGGCGAGGCCGGAACACGGCGCGGCCGGCGACACCACGATCGGGCCGCTGCTGGCGCTGCTGCAGTCCGGCGTCTGTGCGGCATAGGTCAGCAGCCATTGCATGGAGCGCCGCGCGGCTTCACAGGCCGCCACCCGACGCTGGTCGAGCGGGGCAAAGCGCAGCGAGGCGCGCGCGCCTTCGGAAGAGGCGGTCGCCAGGGTCTGCTGCACCGCCATCAGCATCACCCCGGTATAGGTGAGCAGCAGCAGTGGTATCAGCCCGAACATCAGCATGAAGGCGTATTCGATGGTGACCACGCCGCGTTGCCCGTTGCGCGTCGTTCGTCCAATGCGTCTCATGGCGCGGCCCCCCACAGGGTCCAGCCAGCCCAGCAGATGCTGGTCAGGCCGAGATAGGCGGCATACGGGATGCCTTCGCGGCCATCGCGCGCCTGTTGCACCTGATGCAGCACAGGGGCCAGTGCGCGATGCTGGGCGGCGTCGTGCTGCAGCAGCATCAGCCGTGGCGGCAGATGCAGGCGCAGGCTGCGCCAGCTGTACACCGCGACCGCATGCACGCCAGCCATCAGGCTGGCGCCGATCCAGACCGGCAGCAGGGCCTGCCAGCCGAGCAAAAAGCCGAGCACGGCGAAGAATTTGACATCACCGGCGCCCATCCAGCGCGTCGCGTAGAAGGGAAGCAGGCTGCACAGGCCCAACAGCAGTCCGGCGCCGTGTGGCACGGTGCTGGCGATGCCCTGCTGCACGGCCTGCCAGGCGAGCAGCAGCGTACCCAGCAGCAGTGCGCCCAGCAGCCAGCGGTTGGGCACGCGTCGTGCGTACAGATCGCTGGCGATGACGCGCATGCTCAACGTGGTTGCCAGCATAGCGAACAGCAACATGTGGCCTCCCTTTCCCTGGAAACGATGCAACGTGCGGCAAGCCGCCGCCCGCGCTGCAGGCCGGAGCCTGCAGCGATCGGGACTGTCCTGTGACCGGCCTCAGGTGGAGGGCGGCGGACTGCCGTTGGACGCGGTGGTCAGGAAACCGGTCAGCGTGGTGAAAAGGGTAGTGAAGAAGGTGCGGATCTGCGGTCCGGCGACGGCGACCAGGACACCGGCGACCATCGCGGCCAACAGGCCGTATTCCAGCGCGGTGACGCCGTCTTCTTCTTTCAGGAACGTGCGGATCGATGCATTCATGACGGTTTTCTCCTTGTACCTGTCAACGGTTGCATGGTGGCTCCTTTCGATTAACCGGACGCGTCCGGGTTGATAATCAAAGGCCATGCGGGGGCGCGGCCGAGTTAATGCGGCCGTGAATACAGGTGGCAGGTTCAAGGAATAAAAAACCGCGCCGCCGCCAGCGGCGCCGTCGCTTCCTTAGATAGTGGGATGTACATCACATCGCCACGTTTCCCCTGGGTAGCCAGATGTCCCCCGGCCAACCACCGTGGTCCTACTGTGCCGTAGTTTCACCTGCCGACGACATCTTTCGATACGCAAATTCGGCACAAATGCGAAATCCGCCGTCCTGCAATGGCCGTGCCCGTAATCATTTACGTTTGGATCGTAATAAACGGCGCCAGGCCGGTGCGGGACGACGGAAAATTGACGCCGCCTCTTAACTGTTTATGCGGACGCGCCCACGCAGTTTAGGAATGTTTACGGCCATAGATAATAGGGCATACTCCACCCCATGAATGACAAGGCGGGGTTGGCGGTCACGCGAATGTGGCCGGCACCGGCCGTCGTACGGAAATTGCAAAGGGGGGCGTCACTGTCATGGCAGATGGTGTGGGAAGCGAGAGCACGGATGGGCTTAGGCCGATGGACCTGGCCACGCTGGGCAACGTGCTGCGCGTCTGCGAGGTGGAGCTGGTGCTGCTGGATGGCAACGGACCACGCGCTGCAGTGGATGCACGGGTACAGGACGAAGCGTTGTTCTGCCATGCGGTCACCGGCTTCCAGGCACGTGGCCGGTTCATGCTGCCCACCGACTGGGCCCTGCTGGGCTACGTGCATGCATCGGACCCGGCATTGAGCTGGTGCCACGGCGTGCCACTGACCGCGGGCACGGTGTTGACCGTGCTCCCGGATGGCATCAGCGAATTCGCCCTTGGCGCAGGCACGCACTTGACCCTGGTGATGGTGTCGGCGGCGCGGCTGCAACGCAAACTGTCCGAACTCAGCCTGCGCAGCATGCCACCATCGGGCCAGGCGCTGAATCTCTTCTCCATCGGCGAGAATTCCCTGCTGGCCAACCACTACCGTCAGCTGCAGGACGCGCTGGTGGGCGCCGATGGGGCGACGATGGCAGGCGAGGGCAGCGAGCGGCTGCTGCACGAGCACGTGCAGGCACTGCTGGCGGCTGGACCGGGCGAGCAGGCGATGAACACCCGTGCGCGGCGCACCCACTACCTGATCGTGCAGCGGGCCGAGAACTTCATGCGCCTCAACCTGCGGCGCAACATCTACATGAACGAGATCTGTGACGCGGCGGGCGTCAGTGAGCGTGGCCTGCGCTATGCGTTCGAAGACCTGTTCGGGATCTCGCCCAACCGCTACCTGTCGATGCTGCGGCTGTGCGCGGCGTGCCGCGGCTTGTCGATGGCCGACGGTGGCCGGCGGTCGGTCAAGGCGATCGCGCTGAGCTGCGGCCTGTGGGATCTTTCGCGCTTCGCCGACAACTATCGCAAGGTGTTCGGTGAACTGCCGCGCGACACGTTGATGCGCGCACCGGGTGCGCCAGGGATGGTCGGGCAGCCTGCCTGATGCCGGCGCGCAACGCGCGCAGGACCCGGTTGCCGAATTGGTGCATCGCGCTGCCGAATCTGGTCGAGGTCTTGCCGGATTGCGCGCTTGCCCTGCCGGAATGAAGTGCCCCGCCTTCGTTGCACGCGCTCAAATATGAGTCACCTGCCAGCAGGCAGATCTCTGACTCACGAAGCGTCGTCCACGGGGGACTGAACTCATGAATCGTATTTTCCGCTTGGTGTGGAGCAGGCAGCTGCGCGCCATGGTCGTGGCCTCTGAACTGGCCACCGGCGCCCACGGCGCCTCCTCGCTCATCGATCAACGTGCCGCGCTGCCGGCGCCGGCGATGCTGGCCGTTGCCCTGGCGCTGGCGTTGTGCGCCGGTACGGCAACCGCCACCGAGAACAACCAGACCCTGCGCGACCTGCAGGCGCTGACCGCCAAGTACACCCAGCAGGCGCCGGTAAAGGTGGATGCCGAGGTGGCCCTGGCTGCCCTTGCCGGCCATCCTTCGGGTAATGCGTTGGCCAATGTCGATGCCAGCGTTTCGCTGGGCATTGCCAGCAGCCTGCCGGTGGTGAGGAATGTCCTGCCGGCGAAGGTGGACGTCGCGGCCGTAGTGCATGCGCCGAGCGTCGCAGCACCGGCACCGGCAGTTGCCACGCAGCTTGGGATCAACGCGTTGGTCGGCGCAGCCGCTGCGCCTTCGACCCCGCTTGCCGCGATCGCTGCCGCGGTGGATGCAGGCGTCACCGTCTCGCCGACGTCGGCCGCCCTGGTGCAGGCGACGCTGGCGGGCGCAGTGCAGGCGGATGCTGCAGGCACCGACGCAGTGGATGCGAAGGTTGCCGCGCACGCATCGGTCCGTCTCGATGCGAAGGAAGAGGAGCTGGTCGCCACGGATGCTGCAGTCAGTGCCGCGCTGGATACCGGGGTGGCCGGTGGCGTAGGCGTGAACGGTGATGCGCATCTGCTGGCGGTGGCCGATCGCAACCCGAAGCTCGCCACCCAGGCAACGGCGGCCGCGCAGGCCAGCGGGCTCAACCTGGGCAGCGTGGTCGGCGGTGTCGGATCGCTGCTGGATGGCGTGGGCAACGCCGTCGGCGGGTTGGTGCAAGGTGATCTCAACGGCGTGGTAGGCGGCGTGGTGGGTGGCGTAGGCGGACTGGTCGGCGGGGTGACCGATGGCCTTGGCCTGTCGTCGCCGTCAGCCATTCCGCCGACCAGCCCCAAGGCGCCGCGTCCGGCGGATCCGAACTCCGGCCTGATCATCGGCAGCGGTGGCCTGGTCGGCACCCTGTCCACGCTGGTCGGCCCGACCGCGCAGGGCCTGCTCGGTGGCGATGGCTATGTCCGCAACGGCAACCTGGCGGTCAGCAGTGCCAACGTGCAGCAGACCTATTCGGTGACCAACGTGCTGGGCGTGCCGGTGGTCAACCTGACCCCGGTCGGCACGCTGCTCAATGGACTGGGCGGTGCCACCACCGGCGGCAGCTCGCACCTGACCCTGATCGGCGGGGTGACCTCGGACAGCTACATCTACAACATCAACAATGGCGATCCCAATGGCCTGCTCGGCCTGCTGCTGCCGGGCCAGGCGCCGGACTGGGCCGCGTCGTGCCTGAATGTGCTGGGCGTCGTGTCGATCGACTGCTGGGCGGTCAATCCCGCGCAGGATTACCAGGTGTTGATGGGCGACGGCGCCTACGCCAACGGCTCGCGCGAAGTGGTGATCGGCGCCAACGCCAGCCATCGACTGCCGCTGCAGGATGCCAATGTTGCGTTCCCGGGCAACGGGGTGAACGATCCGAGCGATCCGACCGGCGTACCCACCGCGGACTACGCCGCGCGCATGGGCCATTCGGTGATCGTCGGCGACAGCGCCAGCGGCACCGCCAACGGCCAGGTGCTGCTGGGCGCCGAAGCGACCTCCAACCAGGCCAACAGTGTGGCGCTGGGCTACCGTTCCAGCGCGTTGCGGGGCGCACAGGCCAGCTATAACGCCTACGGCCTGGACACCGCGCAGGTGTCCAGTGGCGAGGTATCGGTGGGCTTTGCCGGTGGCGAGCGGCAGATCAGCAACGTGGCGGCCGGCAGTCTGGCGACCGATGCGGTCAACGTCGCGCAGCTGCAGGGTGCGGTCGACCTGATCAATGCCGCCGGCGTCATGGCGATCACCTACGACGACGATGGCACCGGCGCGCCGAACTTCCGCCGCGCCACGCTCGGCGGCGGTACCGGCACCACCACGCTGGCCAACCTGGCCGATGGCGTGGATGCCAACGATGCCGTCAACGTCAGCCAGCTGCAGGCGGTGGAGCAGGGCGCGGTCCGCTACGACGTGGCCGCCGACGGCAGCGTCGATTACCGCAACGCGACGCTGGGAAACGGCAGCGGCACCACCCGGCTCGGCAACCTGAGCAACGGCCTGGTCGCGGCAGGCAGCACCGAAGCGATCACCGGCGCCCAGCTGCTGTCCACCAATGAAGCGCTGGTGGCCTATTTCGGCGGTACCACCGCGTTCGATCCGGCCACCGCGCTGTTCACCGCCCCGGCCTTCGCAATCACCTCGGTGGCAGCCGACGGCGTGCTCGCCCCGGCGGTGTACGACAACGCCAGCGATGCCTTCGCGGCGGTGGACGGTTCGCTGGTCAACCTCAACACGCAGATCAATGACATCCGCAACGGCGAGGCATCGCGCTTCTTCAAGGTCAATTCGGCGGGCGTGGATGCTGTGGCCGGCGGCCTGGAATCGGTCGCCATCGGTGGCGGCGCCAGCGCTGCGGCGGCCAACGCGGTGGCGATCGGCTCGGGCAGCATCGCCGACCGCGATGGCACGGTGTCCATCGGTGCTGCCGGCGCCGAACGCCAGCTGGTCAACGTCGCCGATGCGACGGCGGCCACCGATGCAGTGAACCTGGGCCAGTTGCAGGCCTCGGAACAGGGTGCGTTGCGCTATGACATCGCCGCCGATGGCAGCGTGGATTACAGCAGCGCCACGCTGGGCAACGGCGCCACCGCGACCACGCTGAGCAACCTGGGTGCAGGCGAGGTATCGGCCAGCAGCAGCGAAGCGATCAACGGCGCCCAGCTGTTCGCCAGCAGCCAGTCCGTGGCCACCCGGCTGGGTGGCGGTGCCGGGCTGGATGCCAGCGGGGCGGTCACCGCACCGACCTACACGCTCAACAACGTCGCCGCCGATGGCAGCGTCAGCAGTGGCGACTACAACGATGTAGGCAGCGCCTTCGATGCGGTCAGCAGTTCGCTGGCCAACGTTGCCGACAAGACCGATACGGTCGACCGCCTGGCGGTGAAGTACGACGCCGATGGGGCGGGCAATGCGAGCAACCGCATCACCCTGGCCGGCGATGGCAGCGGCAGTGCGGTGGTGCTGGACAACCTGGCCGATGGCAGCGTGACCGCGGGCAGCCGCCAGGCGGTCACCGGCAACCAGCTGTCGGCGACCAACCAGACCGTGGCGAACTATTTCGGAGGTACCACGATGTATGACGGCGGAAGCAACATCTGGACCGCGCCGACCTTCCGGATATCGTCCATCGCCACCGATGGCACGGTGACCGGCAATGACTACGGCAACGTGACGGTCGCCTTCTCGGCGGTGGATTCCTCGCTGCTCAACATCAACCAGCGCATCGACACCATCGCAGGCGGCAACCCGTTCCTGGCAGTGAATTCGGCCAAGGCCGGCGCCACCGCCAGTGGCGTCGACGCGGTGGCGGTCGGGCCCGAAGCCAGCGCAGCCGGGGCGGCCAGCGTGGCGATCGGCGATGGCGCCGATGCATCGGCCGGCAACAGCGTGGCGCTGGGCGCAGGCTCGGTCGCCGACACCGGCGCGCAGGCGGCTTACACCGGCGCCTACGGCCAGGCCGGGGCCAGCAATTCGGCGGGCGAAGTCTCGGTGGGCAGCAGCGGGGGCGAGCGCAAGGTCACCCATGTTGCCGACGGCTCCGAACGCTATGACGCAGTCAACGTCGGCCAACTGCAGAACGGGGTCAACTACGCGATCGATGAATCCAAGAGCTACACCGATCAGCAGATCAACAACATCAACAACGGCACCTCGGGCATGTTCCAGGTGAACAACTCGCAGGGGCTGGCCAATCCGTCGGCCAGCGGCGCCAACGCGGCGGCCGGCGGTGCCGGTGCAAGCGCCGCCGGTGCCAATGCCACCGCGCTGGGCAACGGTGCGCAGGCCCGGGCCGACAATGCCGTGGCACTGGGTGCAGGCTCGGTCGCCGACCGTGCCAACACGGTGTCGGTGGGCAGCGCGGGCGCGGAGCGGCAGATCGCCAACGTGGCCGATGGCAGCCAAGCCACCGATGCGGTCAACGTCCGCCAGCTGCAGGCCTCGCAGCAGGGCACGCTGCGTTATGACAACAACACCAATGGCACCACCAACTTCAGCAGCGTCACCCTGGGGCAGGCCGGCAGCGGTCCGACCCAGGTGCGCAACATCGCTGCCGGCACCGCCGGTACCGATGCGGTCAACGTCGACCAGCTGCGCAGCGGCATGGCGCAGACGCTGGACTGGTCCAAGGCCTATACCGACGAGCGCATGGACAGCTTCGACCGCAACCTGAAGCGCACCGACGACCGTGCATCGGCCGGTATCGCCTCGGCGATGGCGGTGGCGTCGCTGCCGCAGCCCAGCGAGGCCGGCCGCAGCATGGCCTCGTTCGCGGCGGGCAGTTTCAACGGCGAATCGGGCATGGCGGTCGGTCTTTCCGGCGTCTCCGATGGCGGGCGCTGGATCTACAAGTTCAGCGGTTCAACCAACACCCGCGGTGATGGCGGGGTGGCCGTAGGTGCCGGCATCCAGTGGTAAGCACGCCGGACGGGCTGGCGCGATGCCGGCCCGTCCAGGCTCCAGCAATGACAGGGGGAATTTGATGGACACGACGATTACACATGACAGGGCGCTGCGCGCGGTGCTGCTGCCTGCGCTGCTGGCCTGCCTCACGCTCGCCGGCTGCCGCAGCCATGGCGCGGCGGGCGAGGCACCGGTTGCCAGCAGCAGCGCCGGCGAAGCCGTGAGCTTCCCGGAACCCGGCAAGGCCTCGCTGAAGGAAGGCGTGTTCGCCGACCCGGCCGACCTGCGGCGCTTCGCGCCGGGCATGAGCAAGCGCCAGCTGTACGCCTTGCTGGGCACGCCGCACTTCAACGAGGGCATGTGGGGCGTGCGCGAGTGGAATTACCTGTTCAACTTCCGCACGCCGCAGCGCGGTGAGTACTTCACCTGCCAGTTCCAGGTGCGGTTCGATGGCAAGGGGATTGCCCAGGGGGGCTACTGGAAGCCGCAGTCGTGCGCGGCGCTGGTCGAACCGCCGCCGCCGCCGCGCGCGGAACTACCGGCCACGCTGCCGCGCGAGCCCCTGCGGCTGGCCGCCGATGCGTTGTTCGCCTTCGACAGTGATGAACTGAGTGCCGCCGGTCACCGCGCGGTGGACGCGGTACTTGGCCAGGTGCAACGTGCCAGCGAGGTACAGCGGATCGAGGTGGTCGGTTACACCGATCGCATCGGCAGCGCGTCCTACAACCAGGCGCTGTCACAGCGTCGCGCCGAGGCCGTGCGCCGTGCGCTGGTGGATGGCGGGGTGGCTGCCGAGGCGATCCGTGCCGAGGGTCGCGGCGATGCCGAGCCGCTGGTGCAGTGCGAACAGCGCAGCCAGCCGGCATTGATCGCCTGCCTTGCGCCGAACCGCCGGGTGCAGATATCCGGGCGTGCCCGGATCGACTGACCTTTCCTTTTCGTGGGCGGCCTGCGGGCCGGCCCACATCCCGTGTCCCCCTGGTTCCCCGGCACGCGCGGCAGCGTCTCCCCCGTCCAGCCCGCGCGTGCCGGTGAACCAGTTCTTTCCAGGCAGGATTGCATGAACGCCCAACTGGCCATGAAGACCTACACCACGATCAGCCTGTACGGACAGCTCGGCAACCATGCCGTGGTGCGCCTTCCCGGGCGCCGCCATCCCGGCCTGATCGTGCAGTCCGACACCGTGGCCGGATTCATCGCGCAGCTGCAGGAGGCACAGGTGTCGCTGCGTGCCGGGCGGCTGCCCCGGGCCGACGCCGAGATGGACCTGCTGATCGAAGTACTGCAGGACTGGTATGCGCAGATCGAAGAGCGCCTGGCCGATGCCGGCGAGGCGATGGGCTGACACCGGGCGGTGGCGGGTGCGGTGCTAAAATGCGCGCTGATTTCCGCTGCCGCGAGCGCACCATGACCCCTGTTGCCTTCTATCCCGTGGGAACCCCCGGCCAGCCCTGGGGCGAGGCCGAGCGCACGCAGTGGCGTGCCCGGCAGCAGCGCCTGCGCCGCTTCGACCAGGACGTGCTGCCGCGCATCGATGTGTTGTCGCGCACCTTCGAACGCGTGCAGTACGGTGCGCTGGACTACGCCGGCGAGACCTATCCGCTGCTGGCCCTGCGCAGCCCCGACTGGGACCGGTCACTGCCGGCGGCGCTGGTGACCGGTGGCGTGCACGGCTATGAAACCAGCGGCGTGCTGGGCGCGCTGGAGTTTCTCGAACAGCATGCCGCCGCCTACGCCGGGCGCATCAACCTGCTGGTGGTGCCCTGCGTGAATCCATGGGGCTACGAGCGTATCAACCGCTGGAATTTCGATGCCATCGACCCGAACCGGAACTTCCGCGCGGGCGGTCCGGCGCGCGAATCGACGGCGGTTATCGAGCTGGTGGCTCCGCTGAAGTCGCAGTTCGTGCTGCACATCGACCTGCACGAGACCACCGACAGCGACGAAAGCGAGTTCCGCCCGGCGGTGGCTGCGCGCGACGGCAAGCCGTTCGAGCCGGGCCTGATCCCGGATGGCTTCTATCTGGTGGATGACACCGAAAACCCGCAGCCGGCGTTCCAGCAGGCGGTGGTGGCGGCGGTGGAGCAGGTGACCCACATCGCGCCGGCCGACGAAGCCGGGGAGATCATCGGCTCCAAGGTGGTATCGCACGGGGTGATCGAGTACCCGCTGGTGGCGCTGGGCCTGTGTGCCGGCATCACCGGTGCCCGTTACACGACCACCACCGAAGTCTATCCGGACAGCCCGCGGGCTACGCCGGCGCAGTGCAACCAGGCCCAGGTGGTGGCGATCCGGGCGGCGCTGGATCATGCGCTGGCGCATGCCGATCGCGCGTGATCTGACGTTTCCAGCACCTGCAGGGCCGGGCCCGGCAGCCGACTGAGGTCGGCTCCAGCGGGCTTCGCGAACGGTTTGCTGGTTCTTCATTCGTTCTCCATGTGATGTCGTCCACACTTGCGCGGATGTATCACTGATCTGGAGTAGGCCGTCCATGGAAGCACTGGAGCCTGGCATCCCCCCGGTGCGTACCCTGCGACCTGTCTTCGCCGTTGCCTCGGTGATCGTCGTGGCGTTCGCGGTTTTCGTCAGCCTGTTCCCGCTCGGGGCCGGGCGGATGCTGATGCAGGCGCAGGACTGGGCCTCGTCCAACGTGGGCTGGTACTACCTGCTGGCGATGACGCTGTACCTGGTGTTCGTGGTGGTGGCCGCGCTGTCGCCGTATGGCAGCATCAAGCTGGGCGCCGACCATGACGAGCCGGAGTTCAGCTATCTGTCCTGGGCCGGCATGCTGTTCGCGGCCGGCATCAGCATCACCCTGTTCTTCTTCTGCGTGTCCGAGCCGCTGACCCACTTCATGCAGCCGCCGCAGGGTGACCCGGCGGCAGGCGAAGCCGGGGCGCGCCAAGCCATGCAACTGCTGTTCCTGCATTGGGGCCTGCACGGCTGGGGCGTGTTCGCGCTGGCGGCGATGGCGATGGCCTACTTCGCCTACCGGCACAACCTGCCGCTGGCCCTGCGTTCGGCCCTGTATCCGCTGATCGGCAACCGCATCAACGGACCGATCGGCTACACCGTGGATGCGCTGGGCATCGTCGCCACCGTGTTCGGGCTCGGCGCGGACATGGGCTTCGGCGTGCTGCACCTCAACGCCGGCCTGGCCCATCTGTTCGATGTGCCGCACACCCACGGCGTGCAGATCACCCTGATCGTGCTGATGATGGGCGCGGCGGTCGCGGTGGCGGTCACCGGCGTGGAAAAGGGCGTGCGCTGGATGTCCAACATCAACATGCTGCTGGCCATCGCGCTGGTGCTGTTCATGCTGTTCGCCGGCCCCACCCAGTACCTGCTGGGCACGCTGATGCAGAACGCCGGTGACTACCTGGGCAGCGTGGTGGGCAAGAGTTTCGATGTGTATGCCTACGGCGGCAAGCCGGGCTGGATGGGCAGCTGGACGGTGTTCTACTGGGCCTGGTGGATCGGCTGGTCGCCGTTCGTGGGGCTGTTCATCGCGCGCATCTCGCGCGGCCGCACCATTCGTCAGTTCGTGTTCGGCGTGCTGCTGATTCCGCTCGGCTTTACCCTGGCGTGGTTGTCGATCTTCGGCAACAGTGCGCTGGACCAGGTGCTGCACCATGGGCAGTCGCAGCTGGCGCAGCTGGCCATCGACGACCCACCCACCGTGCTGTACGCCTTGCTGGAAAGCTATCCGTGGAGCCGGGCGGTGATCGCGGTGACGGTGCTGGTGAGTTTCGTGTTCTTCGTGACCTCGGCCGATTCCGGTGCGGTGGTGCTGTCCACGCTTTCTTCGCACGGCGGGGCGCCCGAAGACGATGGTCCGCGCTGGCTGCGGGTGTTCTGGGGCACGGTCACTGCCGTGGTCACCGCCGGCCTGCTGCTGGCCGGCAACATGGATGCGTTGAAGTCCGCCGTCGTGCTGGCATCGCTGCCGTTTTCCGCGGTGTTGCTGCTGATGGCGTGGGGACTGATGCGGTCCTTCGCCGACGAATCGCACCGCAAGCGGGCGCTGCAGTACCGTGCCTCGCCGTTGGTTGGGGCCAGCCGGCACCACCAGGGTTGGCGCCAGCGCCTGGGCCAGGCAGTCAATTTCCCGGTCCGCGACCAGGTGTACCGTTTCATGGATGCCGACGTGAAGCCGGCCATGGAAGCGGTGGCCGAGCAGCTGCGCGGGGATGGCTGGGAGGTGTCCACGCGGCTCGAGGCCGGTGACATGGAGCTGTCGGTCAACCATGGCGACCAGCAGGATTTCCTGTACCGGGTGATCCTGACCGGCTACCGGGTACCGTCGTTCGCCTCGCACCAGGCGCGCAACAGTCGTTACTACCGGGCCGAGGTGCATCTGTACGAGGGCAGTCAGGACTATGATCTGGTGGATTACAGCCGCGAGCAGATCATCAACGACATCATCAGCCAGTACGAGCGCCACGTGCAGTTCCTGCACCTGAGCCGCTGATTTACCGCTGGCGCCGGGCGATGCCCGGCGAGTGCAGAAGCGGACGGCCAGCGGCCGTCCCTGCCAAGCGGGGAGGGGGCCGTCGCTGGCGCCGGGGCGACGGTCAAGAAACCGTCACACAGGTCGATAGAGAGGCTGTCCGCCCCCCTTCCGAGTTCCGTGATGCGCGCCGTTCCCCTCTCTTCCCGCTCCAAGCGCCCGCCCAGCGTGGCCCGGCGCCTGATGCTCGGCACCGGCCTGCTGGCCCTGGCCTGCTTCGGTTTCACCGCTGTGATCAGCTACTGGCGCAGCAGCGACGCGCTGCTGGACAGCGCGCAGGCGCGGCTGCAGGACCTGGCCGGGCAGGAAGCCCAGCGCATCGCGGCGGAGATCGCGGTGGCCGCCGATACCGGCACGGCGTTGGCCAACAGCTTCAGCGTGCAGCGATCGCTGGGAAGCCTGGACCGCACGGCCGCCAACGAGATCATCCGCGCCCAGCTGCAGGCACATCCGCAGTGGCTCGGCATGGGCACCTTGTGGGAGCCCGATGCGTTCGATGGCAAGGACGCTGCGTTCGTGGACAGCGAGGGCCATGACGGCAGCGGCCGTTTCATGACCTGGTGGGCCTGGCAGGACGGCACGCTGGTACGCGAACCACTGCGCGATTACGAACAGCCCGGGGATGGCGACTGGAACCTCAAGCCCCGCCAGACCCTCGCCCAGGCGGTGGTGGAACCGTATTACTACCCGGTGGCCGGCAAGGACACCCTGATGACCACCGTGGCCACCCCGATCCTCGAAGACGGGCGCTACCAGGGCGTGATCACCGTGGACTTCACCCTGGCCACCCTGCAGGCGCGCATCGCGGCGATGCGTCCGATGGAGGTCGGCCACGCGACGCTGCTGTCGCCGGCCGGTTCGGTGATGGCCAGCCGGGATGCGGCCGAGGTCGGCAAGCTGCGTGACGATGCGGGCACCCAGGCGATGCTGGCCGCCGTGGCCAAGGGCGAGACGGTCAGCAGCGAAGACCGCTTCAACGGCGAGCAGCAGCTGCAGGTGTTCGTGCCGCTGCGGGTTGGCTCGGCGCCGCAGGTGTTCGCGTTGGGTATCGCGGTGCCCAAGGCCCACGTGATGGCGCAGGCGCGCACGCTGCTGTGGGTGATCGTGGCGGTGGGCCTGTTCTCGGCCGTGCTGCTGAGCGCGGCGTTGTTCGTGCTGCTGCGGGCGCTGGTGCTCAAACCGCTGGCCGAGGCCGAACGGGTGTCCGCAGCGGTGGCCGAGGGGCGCCTGGACAGCCGCGTCGCAGTGGCGCGCAATGACGAAGTGGGACGCTTGTTGACCTCGATGGGGGCGATGCAGGACCAGCTGCGCGCGGTGATCGACGCGCAGGCCGACATGGCCCGCCGGCATGACCAAGGGCAGATCAGCCATCGGCTGGATGCGCAGGCGTTCCCGGGCGAATACGGGCGCATGGTGGCCGGCACCAACATGCTGGTGGCCGGGCACGTGGACGTGCAGCGCCGGCTGGTGGAGGTGATGGCCTGCTACGCGGTGGGTGACATGAGCGCGGACATGGAGGAGCTGCCCGGCGAGAAGGCGATGATCAGCGCGGCGATGCGTGACACCAAGGCCAACCTGCAGGCGATCAACGCGCAGATCCTGCAGCTGGCACACGCTGCCGCGGCCGGCGATTTCACCCAGCGCGGTGATGCGGCGCGCTTCACCCACGATTTCCGCAGCATGGTGGAGGGCCTGAACACCCTGATGCACACCACCGATGGCAACCTGGCCGAGCTGTCGCGGCTGCTGCGGGCGATCGCCCGTGGCGACCTCACCGCGCGCATGCAGGGTGATTTCCACGGCGTGTTCGCGCAGATGCGGCGCGATGCCGATACCACGGTGGAGCAGTTGACCCGCATCGTCGGCGGCATCCAGCAGGCCAGTGCGATGATCAACAGCGCGGCAGGCGAGATCGCCGCGGGCAACGAGGACCTGTCGCGGCGTACCGAGCAGCAGGCGGCCAGCCTGGAAGAAACCGCCGCGTCGATGGAAGAGCTGACCTCCACCGTGCGACAGAATGCCGACCATGCGCGCCAGGCCAACCAGCTGGTGCAGGGCACCGCCGCGGTGGCATCGCAGGGTGGGGACGTGGTGGCGCAGGTGGTGCAGACCATGACCGGCATCGAGGGATCGTCGCGGCGCATCGCCGAGATCATCACGGTGATCGATGGCATCGCGTTCCAGACCAACATCCTGGCGCTGAATGCCGCGGTGGAGGCCGCGCGTGCCGGCGAGCAGGGCCGCGGCTTCGCCGTGGTGGCCACCGAGGTGCGCGCCCTGGCCCAGCGTTCGGCCACCGCCGCGCGCGAGATCAAGGGGCTGATCGATGATTCGGTCAGCCAGGTGGAGCAGGGCGCGCAGCTGGTGCGCCAGGCCGGCAGCACCATGCAGGACATCGTCAGCTCGGTGCACCGGGTGACCGACATCATGGCCGAGATTTCCGCTGCGTCGCAGGAGCAGAGCGCGGGCATCGAGCAGGTCAGCCAGACCGTGGTGCAGATGGACGAGGCGACCCAGCAGAATGCCGCGCTGGTGGAAGAGGCCAATGCCGCGGCGCGTTCGCTGGAAGAGCAGTCACACGAACTGCAGCAGGCGGTGGCGATCTTCCGCCTGCGCGAGGCATCAAGCCGCACGCAGCGTGCCGCGGTCGCCGTAACGGCCTGAGCGGGCGACGAGAGCAGGGAGCGGACGGCCAGCGGCCGTCCCTACCAGAGCGGTGAAGCGGACGGCCAGCGGCCGTCCCTACCGCAGCGGGGAGCGGTCGACGGGTGCCGCGCTCAGGGGCGCAGCAGTACCTTGCCGGTGCGTCCGCCCGCGAGGCTGGCTGCGGCGGCTTCGGCGATCTGCCCGAGCGGGTAGACCGCCTGCACCGGCAACTGCAGTTCGCCTGCCGAAGCACGCTGCAGCAGCTCGCCGACCAGCCGGCGCTTGTCCTCCACCGCCATCGCCTGGCTGACCTTGCTGCCCCAGAAGCCCTTCACCGTGGCTTGCTTGAAGATCACATCGCCAGAGGGAATCTGCATCGGTTCGCCGGTCATCGAACCGAACGACACCAGCGTGCCGCCTTCGCCGAGCAGCCCCATCAGTGCTCCGCTGGCGGCGCCACCGATCGAGTCCACCGCCGCCGTTGCCAGCGCATCGCCGAGCCGTGCGCGCACCGCGTCCTGCCAGCCTTCCGATGCGGTGGAAAACACGTTGCCGATGCCCAGTGCTTCCAGTTCGGCCACGCCGTCATCGCGACGGACCAGGTTGGCCACGTTCACTCCGCGGGCGCTGGCCAGCATTGCCAGGGTCTTGCCGACCGCACCATTGGCGGTGTTCTGCACGATCCACTGACCGCGCTCGACCTTCAGGAATTCGAGCAGCATCAACGCGCTGAGCGGCATCGCGATCAGCTGTGCCGCGGTTTCATCGGCAATCGCATCCGGCATCGGGATCACCATCCGCACCGGCGCGATGAACGCTTCGGCCCAGGTGCCGTGGACCGAAGCGGCAGCCACGCGCTGTCCCAGCGTGAAGCCTTCCACACCGTCACCCAGGGCATCGATGGTGCCCAGCCCTTCGCTGCCGCCGACCGCCGGCAGGGTCGGCTTGTAGCCGTACTGGCCGCGCACGGTCCACAGGTCGTGGTTGTGGATCGGCGCCAGCACGGTGCGGATGCGCACCTCGCCGGGACCGGGTTCGGGCAGCTCGGCCTGGCCTTCGGAAAGGACGGAAGCGGGGTCGCCGAAGCTGGCGTGGAGGGCGGCGCGCATGCAGGTTCCTTGGTGTTCGAGGGAGCGCCACAGGGTGCCACCGCGCGCGGTAACGGCAGGTCAACGGCAACAGCGATGGGGGGTAGTGACGGCCGCTGGCCGTCAGAGGGGTAGCCCCATGACGGCCAGCGGCCGTCAGAGAAGGAGGTGGAGCGTCATGACGGCCAGCGGCCGTCACTACCCGGTCAGCGCTTGCGGCGGAAGGCGGCCGGGGTGCGGGCGCCGACGATGATCATGCGCACCATCGTGGAGATCTCTTCGATCAGCTCGGCATCCTTTTCCGGCGGCAGGTCCATGGCGCTGGCGCCCATCGCGAACACCAGCCGGGTGATCGCCTTGGCTGCCAGCTGGGGGGCATGCAGGCGCACCCCGTCCATCGCGGCCAGCCGCACCAGGTCGACCTGCAGTTCGTCTTCGAAGTACTGCAGTTCGCGTTCCACCGCGTGCTTGAAGTCATCCGAGCCGACCGCGCCTTCGCGCAGCAGCACGTGCAGCAGCTTGTCGTCGGCGCGCAGCTGTTCCATGAAGGTTTCCACCGACACCCAGACCACGCTGGTGGCCGATACCGTGGCACGCCGGCGGGCCTGGCCGATGATCGTGCGCAGCGAACGCCCGGCCAGGTCGATCAGCGCGATGGACAGTTCATCCATGTCGCGGAACTGGCGGTAGAAGCTGTTCGGCGCGATCCCGGCCTCGCGGGCCACTTCACGCAGGCTGAGGGTGGACAGGCTGCGGTGCGGCCCGATCAGTGCCAGTGCCGCGATGATCAGATCCTCTCGGGTCACCGTACGGCGGACCGGGGTGGCGTCTTCGGGCGGAGGCGTGACGATGGGGGGCATGGGGTAACCGGGTGGACCAAGCGTGAATCATACCTGATCCGCTTTGATATACACCTGTATACACAGCTGTGTGCGCGCACGTATAGTTCACCCATGAACGCTGCCGCCCGCGCCCAGATCGATCGCAAGTCGCCGCTCTCCCCCCATCGCTGGCTGTCGCCGGTGCTGTTCGACTACTGGGCGGGGCAGGTCAACCGCCTGTGGACCCTGCGCCAGCCGCTGGCCCGCCTGGTCCGCCGCGAGCCGGCAGGCGAGGGCGCCTGCACCCTGGTGCTGCGCACCAACCGCCACTGGCGTGGCATGCAGCCGGGCCAGCATGTTTCGCTCGGTGTGGAGATCGACGGCCGGCTGCTGCAGCGCAGTTACAGCCCGACCGTGCTCGGCCGCAACCTGCTGTCCATCACGGTCAAGGCCGTCGACGGCGGCCGCGTGAGCCGCTACCTGGTTTCGCAGGCCCCGCAGGGCAGCGTCTTCCACATCGGTGAAGCCTTCGGTGATTTTTCCGTGCCGACCGCGGCCCCGCTGCTGCTGCTGGCCGCGGGCAGTGGCATCACCCCGATGCGCAGCCTGCTGCGCGCCCTGGCCAGTCGTCCGCTCGGTGCACCGGTGGATCTTTATTACTGGGAACGCAGCCACGCCGGCTTCAGCTTCCGCGAGGAGCTGCTGGCCATGGCGGCCGCCGATCCGCAACTGCAGGTGCGCCTGCTGGCCACGCGCGATGCGCAGGCGCCGGCGGCACGCATCGACAACGTGGTCTTCGACAGCCTCGGCGATGTGCCGCTGGCCCAGCGCCACGTGCTGGCCTGTGGTCCGGACGGCTTCGTGGCTGCCGCACGCAACCGCCTGCTGCATCACGTGGCAGGCTTCCAGGCCGAAGCCTTCACCCCGCCACCGGCGCCTGCCGGTGACCAGGGCGAGGTCCAGCTGACCTTGGCCCGCAGTGGCCGCACGTTGACCGTGCCGCGCGGCAGGCCGTTGCTGGACAGCCTGGAAGCGCATGGACTGAAACCCAAGCATGGGTGCCGCATGGGCATCTGCAATACCTGCACCTGCGTACGCGCCAGTGGCGCCACGCGGCACCTGCGTACCGGCCAGGACCAGGATGAACCGGCAATGCCGGTGCGTATCTGCGTCAGTGCCCCGACCACCGACCTGGTCCTGGATATCTAAGGAAGCCTTGCTGATGAGCCGCCCTGATCGTGCCCTGACCCCTGTTGAGCTGGACGCCTTCGGCGCCGAACTGGACGCGATCCGCGACCGCGTGATCGGCGAACTGGGCGCCAAGGACACCCGTTACATCCGCCGCGTCGCCGCTGCGGTGCGCTGGTCCGGCGTGCTCGGCCGCCTGCTGCTGTTCGTCGGCGCGTTCTCCCCGCTGTTCTGGTCGCCGCTGCTGTGGCCGGCGTGCATCGCCGGTACGCTGCTGCTGGCGCTGTCCAAGATCCTGGAAAACATGGAGCTCGGGCACAACGTGATGCACGGCCAGTACGACTGGACCGGCGACCCGAAGCTGGATGGCAACAGCTACGAGTGGGACATCGTGGCCACCAGTGACAACTGGCGCAAGACGCACAACTTCAAGCACCACACCTATACCAACGTGCGCGGCATGGACGATGACATCGGCTACGGCCTGCTGCGCATCTTCCCCGAACAGCGCTGGCGCCCGTTCTACCTGCTGCAGCCGATCATCGCGCCGATCTTCGCGCTGCTGTTCCAGTGGGGCGTGGCGATCCAGGACCTGCGCATCGGGCGCTGGCTGAAGGGCCGCATGACCGCCCGCCAGCTGTGGAAGGAAACCCGTCCGGTCGGCGCCAAGATGGCGCGCCAGCTGGGCAAGGACTACCTGCTGTTCCCCGCGCTGGCCGGCCCGTTCTTCCTGCCGGTGATGCTGGGCAACCTGGTGGCCAACGGCATGCGCAACATCTGGACCTACGTGATCATCTTCTGCGGTCATTTCACCGCCGATGCCGAAACCTTCTCCAAGGACTGCCTGCGCAATGAATCGCGCGGCCACTGGTACCTGCGCCAGCTGCGCGGCTCGTCCAACCTCAAGGGCGGCTGGGTGATCAACGTGCTGTCGGGCAACCTGAGCCACCAGATCGAGCACCACTTCTACCCGGACCTGCCGGCCAACCGCTATTCACGCATCGCCGTGGAAGTGAAGGACATCTGCCGCCGCTACGGCCAGCACTACAACACCGGGTCACTGCCGAGCCAGTTCGGGCAGGTGGTCTGGCGGATCCTGCGGCATGCCTTCCCGAGCCGGCCGGCGCGCATGCGGGTACGCCAGCCGGTGGCCGGTGCTGCCTGAACGGCCAGGGCCCGCGCTATGCAAAGCGCGGGCAATCGCTGAGAATTGCGCGCATTGAGTTGCTTTCCGTAAAGGCGTGCGAGTGAACGTTGCGGCATCGTCCCAGGCCTCCATCCAGAGCCCATCCCCCTCGCCGCGGCCGTTGCCCGAATCCCCTGATGCGCAGATCGTCGCCGATGTCGGCGGCACCTTCGCGCGCCTGGCCTGGTCGCATGGCGGTGCCCACGCGCCGCGCATCGACGGCTTCCGGCGCTACCGCTGCGCGCAATACCCCAGCCTGGCCGCGATCCTGGCCGATTTCGCTGCGACTGCCCCGCCACGGCCTGCTGCGGCGGTGGTCGCCATCGCCGGACTGCTGCAGGGCGATACGCTGGTCAACGCCAACCTGCCGTGGCCGGTATCGGTGGACGCCACGCGCCAGCAGGCCGGGTTGCGGTCGCTGCAGTTGATCAATGATTTCGAAGCGGTGGCACTGGCCATCCCGCACGTGCGCAGCGATGCGCTGGTGGCCCTGCATGGCAGCGCGGACCCGGCCATGGCCTGGCCGGCACTGGTGCTGGGGCCCGGCACCGGCCTGGGCGCAGCACTGCGTTTCGCCGACGGCGCACGGCCGGTGCTGGCCAGTGAAGTCGGCCATTCGGCGTTGTCGGCCGGTACCGCGCTGGAGCTGGACGTGCTGCGCCTGCTGCTGCAGCGCTGGGACCACGTCGACAACGAACGCGTGCTGTCCGGCACCGGCCTGCTCAATCTCTACCAGTGCCTGTGCCAACTGCGTGGCGCGAGCGCGCACTGCGACGACACCGAAGCGCTGCTGGCTGCCGCCCACCGCGGCGATGATCCGCTGGCGTGCGAGACCGTGGACGTGTTCTGCGGCTGGCTCGGCAGCTTCGTCGGTGACCTGGCGATCACCTTCGGCGCCCGCGCGGTCTACCTGGCCGGCGGGGTGTCGGCACACATCGCCCCGTTCCTGCCGGACAGTCCGTTCGTCGCGCGCTTCCTCAACAAGGGTGTGCTCGGCAGTGTGCTGCAGCAGGTGCCGGTGTGGCGGGTGGAACATGGCGAACTGGGCGTGCTGGGCGCGGCGGCCTGGAACGCATCGAACGCATCAGCGGCGTGACCGCGCGCGTCCGGCGGCGGCCAGGCGCGGGGCTTGGACAACAGAGGGGTTCGCATGACCGATCGTAGAAGCTTCCTGCAGGCCGGTGCGTTGGCCGTCGGCGCGCTGGGACTGCCACGCAGCGCACGTGCGGTCGATCCCGCTCCCCGGGTGGTGTCGACCTGGGATTTCGGCGTGGGCGCCAACCAGGTGGCCTGGAAGACCCTGGCCGACGGCGGCAGCGCGCTGGATGCGGTGGAACAGGGCGCACGCTGGGCGGAGAGCGAACTCTGCAACCCGACCGTGGGCCGCTGCGGCAACCCGGACCGGGACGGCAACCTGAGCCTGGACGCCAGCATCATGGACGGCGACGGCCGCTGTGGTTCGGTTGCCGCGCTGGTCGACATCCTGCATCCGGTATCGGTGGCACGCCGGGTGATGGAAAAGACCCCGCACGTGATGCTGGTCGGGCAGGGCGCGCAGGCCTTCGCGGTGGAACAGGGTTTCCCGCGCGGCAAGCTGCTCACCCCCGCCGCCGAGAAGGCCTGGAAAGCGTGGCTGAAGACCGCCGAGTACGCACCGCAGATCAACGCCGAACGCCGCGCGATCCCCGGCGACAGCAGCAACCATGACACCCTGGGCATCCTGGCCCGCGACGCACGTGGGCGCCTGGCCGGTGCCTGCACCACCAGCGGCATGGCGTGGAAGATGCAGGGCCGGGTCGGCGACAGCCCGATCATCGGCGCCGGGTTGTACGTGGACAACGAGGTCGGCGCGGCCACCGCATCCGGTGTCGGCGAAGAGATGATCCGCAACGCCGCCTCGTTCCTGGTGGTGGAGCTGATGCGGCAGGGCCGCAGCCCGGCCGAGGCCTGCCGCGAGGCAATCGCGCGGGTGGTGCGCAAGCGGCCGGAGGCCAGCCGCACCCTGCAGGTCTGTTTCCTGGCGATGAATCGTGACGGTGACGTGGGGGCGTATGCCCTGCACCGTGGCTTCGTCTACGCGGTGTGCGATGCGCAGCGCCAGGATGTGCTGCACGATGCCGACGCGGTGTACCGCACGGAGCAGACCTGAGCATGCGCCGGCTGCTGGAGATCGCCTGTGATGGGGTCGGTTCGGCACTCGCCGCGCAGGCCGGCGGCGCCGACCGCGTGGAACTGTTCGCCGACCTCGCCAGCGGCGGACTCACGCCCTCGCACGCGACCCTGGCCGTCACCCGCGACCGGGTGCGGCTGCCGGTGTTCGTGTTGATCCGTCCACGCGCTGGCGATTTCCTGTACGGCGACTGGGAGGCGGAAGTCATGCTGCGCGACATCCAGCACTGCCGCGCACTGGGCATGGACGGGGTGGTGCTCGGCGCGCTGACCGCCGAAGGCGAGGTCGATGCCGCGCTGTGCCGCGAGCTGGTGGCGGCGGCAGGTGACCTGCCGGTCACCTTCCATCGCGCCTTCGACGCGGCGCGCGACCTGCCTGCCGCGCTGGAGGCGGTGATCGGGCTGGGCTGCGCGCGGGTGCTCAGCTCCGGCGGCCACGGCTCGGCAGTGGACGGCGCCGACGCGCTGGCCGGCATGGTCCAGCGTTCTGCCGGGCGCATCGGGATCATCGCCGGGGCCGGACTTGCCGCGTCCACCATCGCCGATGTCGCCCAGCGCAGTGGCTGCACCGAACTGCATGCCTCGGCGAAGGGGCTGCGACGCAGTGCGATGCAGCATCACAACCGCGCCCTGACCGGTCTGTCGCTGGACCACCAGCAGAGCGACGCCACCCAGGTCGCCGCACTGCGGGCGGCGCTGGACGCCCTGACGGACACGCGCTGACGACCGCATCACCGGCTGGACACGACGGT
Source organism: Stenotrophomonas chelatiphaga (assembly GCF_032054965.1). NCBI lineage: Bacteria > Pseudomonadati > Pseudomonadota > Gammaproteobacteria > Lysobacterales > Lysobacteraceae > Stenotrophomonas > Stenotrophomonas chelatiphaga. Next base: position 463,965 of record NZ_DAMBRS010000001.1, read on the forward strand.
GTTTATCGTTTATCAATAAACACACGGCGCCCTTCCGGCGCCTGTCTGCTGGAGTCCCCGTGCCAAGCCGTACCCGCCGTGCGCCTGATCCGCGTGGCATCTTCAACCTGACCCATGCCGCGATCCACGCCGTCATGGCGATGTGCTGGCTGGGCATCCTGGCCGCCCTCTGCGCCGTCCCGCTGGTGTTCCATCAGCCAGCGCGGCTGCTCGACGCGGTGGACGCGTCGGTGGTCGCCGACCATGGCGATGCGCCACACCTGCTGCTGCACTTCAGTGCCGGCCTGCTGGCCATCGTGGTGCTGCTGGCGCTGGGCCTGGTGTTCCTGCGCCACCTGCAGCGGCTGGTGCGATCGGTGCGCGAGCAGCAACCGTTCACCCAGGGCAATGTCGGCCGGCTGCGCCGGATGGCCTGGCTGATGCTCGCGATGGAGGTGCTGTCGATCCTGATCGGCGTCTACTCCAGCTGGATGGGACCGCAGTTCGCGTGGATGGAGGTCGGCGGCGGCATGTCGATCACCGGCTTGGTGGCGGTGCTGATGCTGTTCGTCATCGCCCATGTCTTCGCCGTAGGCACCGCGATGCGCGAGGACCTGGACGGGGTGGTCTGATGGCGATCGTCATCACCCTGGACCGCATGCTGCAGCAACGCGGCATGACGCTGTCCGAGCTGGCCGGGCGCATCGACATCACCCTGGCCAACCTGTCCATCCTGAAGACCGGCAAGGCGCGTGCTATCCGCTTTTCCACCCTCGATGCGATCTGCCGCGAACTGCGCTGCACGCCCGGTGACCTGCTCGGGCACGATCCGGCCGCGACGCAGGACGACGGCGCCTGATCCGGCAGCACCTGCACGACTTCCCCTTCAACCACAGAAAAGAAACGACGCATGGAATGGCTGGCTGACCCCTCGATATGGATGGGGCTTGCAACCCTGGTAGTGCTTGAGATCGTGCTGGGCATCGACAACCTGGTGTTCATCGCGATCCTGGCCGACAAGCTGCCCCCGCACCAGCGCGACCGCGCGCGGGTGATCGGCCTGGGCCTGGCGCTGCTGATGCGGCTGGTGCTGCTGGCCGCGCTGTCCTGGATCATGAAACTCACCGAGCCGCTGTTCGCGGTGCTTGGGCATGCGTTCTCCGGACGCGACCTGATCCTGCTGGTGGGCGGCCTGTTCCTGCTGTTCAAGGGCACCATGGAGCTGCACGAGCGGCTGGAAGGGCGCTCGCACGAGGGCGGCGGCACGCAGGTGTATGCGAGCTTCGGCACCGTGGTGGCGCAGATCGTGGTGCTCGATGCGGTGTTTTCGCTGGACTCGGTGATCACGGCGGTCGGCATGGTGGACAACCTGGGCGTGATGTATGCCGCCGTGACCATCGCGATGGCACTGATGCTGCTGGCCAGCAAGCCGTTGACGCGCTTCGTCAACCGGCATCCCACCGTGGTGGTGCTGTGCCTGGGCTTCCTGCTGATGATCGGCTTCAGCCTGGTCGCCGAGGGCCTGGGCTTCAAGATTCCGAAGGGCTATCTGTATGCGGCCATCGCGTTTTCGATCCTGGTGGAGGGCTTCAACCAGTGGGTGGGCTTCAACCGCGCGCGCGACCAGGCGCAGCTGCCGTTCCGCCAGCGCACCGCCGATGCGGTGATGCGGATGTTCGGGGTGCGCGATGCAGGCACGGCGGAAGACGAGGGTGGGCAGGATGCCGGCCACGCCGGCGAGCGGCTGCAGCCGGTCGAACAGGACATGATCCGCAGCGTGCTGACCCTGGCCGAGCGGCCGGTGTCCAGCGTGATGACGGTCCGCACGGATGTGCAGTGGATCGACATCAGCCGCGGCACCGACGATGTGATCGCACGGTTGATCGCCAGCCCGCATACGCGCCTGCTGGTGGCCGACGGCGACCTGGACCGGTTGCGCGGGGTGGTGCAGAGCCGTGACCTGCTGGCCAACCTGCTGCAGGGCAGGCCGCTGCAGCTGGAGGCCAGCCTGCGCGAGGCCCAGTTCGTGTCCTCCAACGCCAGCGCGCTGCAGGTGCTGGAACTGATCCGACAGCATCCGGTGCCGCTGGCGGTGGCCGTGGATGAGTACGGCAGCGTGGAAGGGCTGGTGACCGCCAACGATCTGCTGGCCGCCATCGCTGGCGACCTCGCCGATACCCAGGACGAGCGCTATGGCATCACCGAGGTCGCAGCGCAGCACTGGGAGGCCGACGGCGCGCTGACCCTGGACGACCTGCAGCGCATGGCCGGCATCCGCTTCGAGCGCAGCGGCGACTACCAGACGCTGTCCGGGCTGGTGCTGCATGCGCTGGACCGGATGCCGCAGGCCGGCGATGTGATCGAGCATGCGGGCTTCCGCCTGCGCGTGCTGTCGATGGCCAGGCGCCGGGTCGGACGGGTGGCGCTGCAGCGCAATTCTGAATGAGTCAGCTGCGTCCGTAGCCTTATACGGGCGAGAGGCGGCGGATCGTGTCGTAGACGGTATGCTGGCCTTCACGCGTTGAACACATTGCTGATTGCGTAATGTGAAGGTTGTCCGGTCGGGGGAGGGGCACGTACCGCATTGCGGTCCGCCAGACCCGGCTGGAATCCCTCCGGCCAGGTGGGCATGCAATGGCATGCACTGCTGGCCCTATCCAGCAGGAAACTCCCATGGCGGCATTGCAGCAGCGCACCCTTGAACTCATCCGCAGCAACCAGGAACAGGTCCTCACGCAGTGGCAGCAGAACCTTGCCGCCGCAGGCCAGGGACAGGACAACCGTATTTCCAGCCAAGAGGTGGATGCGCAGCTCCGTGAGTTCTGGCGCCTGTTCCTGCAGGCCATCTCGGCCGCCGATGTCGGCAGCCTGCAGGGCCAGGAATGGCAGGGCATCCGCCGCTTCCTGGAAGACCTGTCCACCGACCGTGCGCGCAGGGGCTTCAATTCGTCGGAGACGGCGAGCTTCATTTTCTCGCTGAAGCGCCCGTTGTTCGCGCAGGTCCAGGCCGCACTGGCGGCCGATCCGCAGCAGCTGGGTGACCAGCTGTGGGCCATTTCCGAACTGCTGGACCTGCTCGGCCTGCAGACCGTCAAGGCATTCCAGAAGAGCCGCGAAGAAGTCATCCAGCGCCAGCAGGAAGAAATGCTGGAGCTGTCCACCCCGGTGGTGAAGCTGTGGGAAGGCGTGCTGGCGCTGCCGATGATCGGCACGCTCGATTCGCAGCGTACCCAGGTGGTGATGGAGTCGCTGCTGCAGCGGATCGTCGACACCGGATCGGAGATCGCCATCATCGACATCACCGGCGTACCGACGGTGGACACGCTGGTCGCCCAGCACCTGCTGAAGACCGTCACCGCCATCCGCCTGATGGGCGCCGATGCGATCATCAGCGGTGTGCGGCCGCAGATCGCGCAGACCATCGTGCACCTGGGCCTGGACCTGCAGGGCATCGTCACCAAGGCCAACCTGGCCGACGCGCTGGCGTTGGCGCTGAAGCGGACCGGCCAGGCCGTGACCAAGGTGGCTGGCTGAGATGGATCGCATCCCGATCCTGCAGATGGGCGATCTGCTGCTGGTGACCATCCAGGTGGACATGCACGACCAGTTGGCTTTGACCCTGCAGGATGACCTGACCGAGAAGATCCAGCGTACGTCCGCACGCGGCGTGCTGATCGACATCTCCGCGCTGGATATCGTGGACTCGTTCATCGGCCGGATGATTTCCACCATTTCCGCGCTGGCGCGGATCATGGATGCCACCACCGTGGTGGTAGGCATGCAGCCGGCAGTGGCGATCACCCTGGTGGAGCTGGGCCTGGACCTGCGTGGCGTGCGCACTGCGTTGAATGTCGAGCGTGGCATGAAGCTGCTGCAGCTGCCTGCAGGCGATCCATGATCGCCGATGCGGGGTCGATCCCCGTGCGGATCGAACAGGACGTGGTGCTGGCGCGGCAGACCGTGCGGCAGCTGGCGGTGGCCTTCGGGTTGCGGCTGGTGGACCAGACCAAGCTGGTCACCGCCGCCAGCGAGCTGGCGCGCAACGCGGTGATCTACGGCGGTGGTGGCGACATGCACTGGCGGATCGTCGAACGCGGTGTCCGCCGCGGCATCCAGCTAGAGTTCGCCGACCAGGGGCCGGGTATCCCGGACCAGGTGAAGGCGCTCACCGACGGCTGGTCGTCGGGGTCGGGGATGGGCCTGGGCCTGTCCGGCTCGCGTCGTCTGGTCGATGATTTCGATCTGGACTCCGCCGCAGGGCAGGGCACGCGGGTAACCATCACCAAATGGATCTGAATTTTTCCGGTCCGCTTACCCGTGTCGTGGTCGTCGAGGAAACCACCCAGGTCGGGCAGGCACGACGCGAAGCGTTGCGCGTGGCCGCCGAAGCCGGCTTCAACGAGATCGACGCCGGGCGGGTCGCGCTGGCCGCCACGGAAATGGCGACCAACCTGTGGCGCCACGGTGGTGGCGGTCGCATGCTGCTGTCGGTCATCGCCGCAGCGCACGGCCATGCCGTGGAACTGTGCACCATCGACCGGGGGCCGGGTTTCGTGCTGGCCCAGTGCCTGCAGGACGGCTACTCCACCGGTGGCAGCCAGGGGCTCGGCATGGCGGCGATCGCGCGCCAGGCACGGGTCATGGACGCCTGGTGCGACGCACGCGGTGCGGTGCTGCTGGTCAGGATCCATCCCGAGCGCGCGCCGCGCGACGCCGATCTCGCCTACGGCGCCCTGTGCCTGCCGATGAAGCATGAAGTGGCGTGCGGCGATGCCTGGCATCTGCGGGTGCAGGACCAGCAGCTTGCGCTGACCGTGATCGACGGCCTAGGGCACGGGGTGCTGGCAGCCGAAGCATCCGAAGGCGGGGTGCGCGCGCTCGCCGCGCGGCCGCCGGCCGGCCAGGCGGTGGATGCCATCAACGACCTGCATGCCGCCCTGTCGGGCTCGCGCGGCGGCGCGGCGGCGGTTGCTTTCGTTTCGCTGGGCAGCGGCGACATCGAGTACGCCGGCGTGGGCAACATCGCCGGCACGCTGCTGATCGGGGATACCTCGCGTGGCATGGCGTCGATGCCCGGCATCGTCGGCGTGCAGTACCGCAAGGCGCAGGCATTCAGCCTTCACGCCCCCGCTGGCACGCTGCTGGTGATGCACAGTGATGGACTGCAGGCGCGTTGGAGCCTGCGCGATTACCCAGGATTGCAGCACCGCCATCCGGCGTTGGTGGTTGCCGTGCTGCAACGTGATTTTGATCGTGGTCGCGACGATGTCTGCGTCGTCGCGCTGCGCGTGGGAGCCTTCCGATGAGCGTCACCGATCTGTCCCTGCAGCAGGAAATGGAGCGTCTCCGCGTGGAGAACGAGGGCCTGCGCGCTGAGCTGGACGAGACCAACCAGGGGGTGCTGGCGCTGTATGGCGAACTGGACCAGCAGGCCGAACAGCTGCGCCAGGTGTCCGAATTGAAGAGCCGCTTCCTGTCCTACATGAGCCATGAGTTCCGCACCCCGCTCGGGTCGATCCTGAGCATGACGCGGCTGCTCGACGACGGCATGGATGGCGAGCTCAGCAGCGGGCAGCGCCAGCAGGTACTGTTCATCAGCAGTGCCGCCAGCGAGCTGCGCGAGATGGTCGACGACCTGCTCGACCTGGCCAAGATCGAGGCCGGCCGGATCACCATTTCACCGGGCTGGTTCGACCTGATGGACCTGTTCTCGGCCCTGCGCGGCATGTTCCGCCCGTTGGTGGACGGCAACGACATCGAACTGGAGTTCATCGCGCCGCCGCAGCTGCCGATGCTGTACACCGACGACAAGAAGCTCGCGCAGATCCTGCGCAATTACGTGTCCAACGCACTCAAGTTCACCCCGCGCGGCCGGGTCGTGGTATCGGCCGAACTGGAAGGCGAGGCCGCCGTGCGTTTCAGCGTGCGCGACACGGGCATCGGGATACCGGTGGAGATGCACGCTGCGCTGTTCGAGGATTTCGTGCAGGTGGATTCGCCGCTGCAGAAGCGCCTGCGCGGGACCGGACTGGGATTGTCGTTGTGCAAGCGCTTCGCGGTTCTGCTCGGCGGCCACGTCGGCGTCAACAGCGTGCCGGGCGAAGGCTCGGAATTCTTCGTGGTGGTGCCGCTCAACCTTCAATCCGCAGCAGAGGCCCTTGATGCCGCACCGTGACCGCATCCTGATCGTGGATGACAACGTTGCAACGCGCTACGCGGTGCGCCGCGTGCTGGAGCACCATGGCTACCGCGTGGACGAAGCCGGGCTTGGCCAGGATGGCCTGGACGCGGTGGCGGGCAATGAGTTCGCTGCGCTGGTGCTGGATGTCAACCTGCCCGACATGAGCGGCTTCGACGTGGTGCGCGAGCTGCGCTCGCAGCCGCGCACCGCGTTGCTGCCGGTGGTGCACGTGTCGGCGGCATCGATCAGCACCGGCGACATGATCACCGGCCTGGACGCCGGCGCGGATGGCTACCTGACCCACCCGGTGGACCCGGAAGTACTGCTGGCCACGTTGCGCAGCCTGCTGCGGGCGCGTCGCGCCGAGGATGCACTGCGCGAGGCCGAGGCGCGTTTCGGTGAAATCTTCCGCCAGATCAATGCACCGATCGCGGTATTGAACGCGGACCTGACCGTTCGCGATGCCAACGCCGCGTTCGCCCGCCTGCTCGGTACCGGGCTCAGCGACGGGTCACCGCTCGACCGGCTGGGCAATGCCGGCGAGTTCATCGACGGACTGCGCGACGCGCTGCGCCTGCGTGAGCGCTGGCAGGGCACGGTGGCGCTGCCTACCCCGGGCGGTACGGCGCGCATGACCCAATGGCGGTTGACGCCGTACCAGCAGCCGGACCTGGGCCTGGTGGTGGTGGAAGACATCACCGCCCACCACGAACGCGACCGCGAACAGCGACGCGAACTGGCGTACCAGATTTCCGAGCGCGAGCGCACCGAAGCCGAGCTGCTGCAGGCACAGAAGATGGACGCGCTGGGCCAGTTGACCGGCGGCATCGCCCACGATTTCAACAACCTGCTGACCACCATCATCTCCGGCCTGGACATGATCGAACTGGCAGCGGACAGCGGCAAGCTGGACCGCCTCGGGCGCTACATCGACGCGGCGTCCAGTTCGGCTACCCGTGCCGCGGCGCTGACCCAGCGCATGCTCGCCTTCGCGCGCAAGCAGCCGCTGGATCCGCAGCCGTTCGACGTGGCCCAGCGCGTGCATTCGCTGGAAGACCTGCTGCGGCGGACCATCGGCGAGAACATCGAACTGGAGTTCGAACTCGGCGACGAACCGCTGGTGGCGCTGGCCGACCCCAACCAGTTCGAAAGCGTCGTGCTGAACCTGGTGATCAATGCGCGCGATGCGCTGGGCGGCAACGGCCTGATCCGCATCCGCGGTGAACGCACCACGGTGGAAGGCGACTACAGCCTGGCCGCCGGCGACTACATCAGCGTCAAGGTGATGGACAACGGCAGCGGCATCGAAGCGCACCTGCTGAAGAAGGTCTTCGAACCGTTCTTCACCACCAAGCCGCAGGGCGAGGGCACCGGACTGGGTCTGTCGATGACCTATGGCTTTGCCCGCCAGAGTGGCGGCGTGGCACGCATCAGCAGCGAACCCGGCGCAGGTACCGAAGTGGAGCTGCTGTTGCCGCTGGGCGATGCGGCGAAGATCGAGGTGGCCGGTGAGCGCGGTGAAACGCCGGTAGGCCGTTTCGAGCGGATCCTGGTGGTGGACGACACCGATTCGGTGCGCCAGATGGTGCAGGACATGCTGCGCGAGGCAGGCTACGAGGTCATCGCGGTGGCCGATGCCCGCCAGGCGCTGCGCGAGCTGCGCGACGATGAAGGCATCGCGCTGCTGCTGTCCGACGTCGGCCTGCCCGGCATGAACGGCCGTGAGCTCGCCGACGCGGCACGTGAGCTGCGTCCGCGCCTGCCGGTGCTGTTCATCACCGGCTATACCGAACGGGCAGCGGTGCGCAACGAGTTCCTCGGGCCGGGCATGGGCCTGCTGCCCAAGCCGTTCAACCTGTCCGAACTGCTGCGTGCGGTGAGTTTCGCCCTGCGTTGAGCGGGGCGCCGGTGCCCTTAGATGCCGCCTTCGCGCGGCAGCGGCGCGGGAACATTCAGCTGGCCGCCGGCCGCCACGTAGGCGGCCAGCGCCTCGCCCTGGCTGAGCAGGTGACGGTTCATGGTCGCTTCGGCGGCCACGGCATCCCGACGGCGGATGCAGTCCATCAGTTCGCGGTGTTCGGCCAGCGACTGCGCCATCCGGCCCGGCGTCAGCAGCTGGCGGCCACGGTGCATCTTCAGGATCCGGTGCAGGTCATGGGTCACCCGGATCAGCCACGGATTGCCGGCGTGGGTCTGCAGGGACTCATGGATGAAGTAGTTGTTGCGGTAATACTCGGCCAGGTCACCGCACGCGGCGGCGGCTTCCATCGCATCGTGCAGGGCCTGCAGCTGGGCGATGCCGGCATCATCGATGCGGCGCACCGCATCGTGCGCGCAGCGACCTTCCAGCATCGCCATCACCGGGAACAGCTGGTTGAGGTCTTCCAGGGTGAGCCGGGTGACCCGGCTGCCACGGCCGGCATCGATCTGCACCAGGCCTTCGGCGGCGAGCAGCTTCAGGCTTTCGCGCAGCGGCGTTCGGCTGATGCCCAGTTCTTCGGCCAGCGCCGGCTCGTCGATCCATTCGCCCGGTGGCAGCAGGTAATCGTAGATCTTCTGCCGCAGCTGTTCGGCCACCTCTTCATAGAGTGGCACGCGGCGGGTGCTTTTACGGGGGCCGGGGGCCAGGGGCATGGTCGAAGCGCAGTCCAGGTGGATGCATCAGTCTAGCGGGTGCACCCGGGGGTGACGACCAGCGGTCGCCACCCCCGGCACGGCTTACATCCAGCCCGGTACCACGAACAGCAGCCACGCCAGCAGCGGGCCGAAGGCCACCACCAGTCCGCTGTAGACCAGGAAGCGACGGAACAGCGCCTCGCGCTCTTCCTTCGCCGCCGACGCCACCACCAGCGCGCCATTGGTGGAGAACGGGCTGACGTCCACCACGGTGGATGACACCGCCAGGGCGCAGATCACGCCGGCGGCGCTGAGGTGCCCCTGCATCAGGAACGGGACCGCCAGCGGAATCGTGGCGCCGAGCACGGCCGCCGACGAAGCGAACGCCGAAACGATGCCACCCACGTAGCAGACCAGCAGCGCACCCAGCAGCGGAATGCCGATGGCACCGACGCCGTGGCCGACGAAATCGACCGCACCGGCCTTCTGCAGCACCGCGACATAGGTCACCACGCCGCTGATCAGCAGCACGGTGGACCAGCTGATGCCATCCACCGCGCCCTTCTGCGCGGACGGCGAGGCCAGCGCGATGGCCACCGCAACGGTGATCGCCACCAGGCCCACGTTGAGGTCATACACCAGGGCGGCCACGCCCAGGCCCAGCAGGCCGACCAGGGTGATCAGGCGGTCGCGGTTGATGCGTACCTCGTCCAGTGCCTGCGGATCGTTGGACAGGGTGCCGCCACCGGCGCTGACCACGGCGCCATGGCCTTCGATGGCGAACTGGCGCGAAGAGGCCTGCACCCCGGCGACCAGCGGTTCCTCGGCGACCGCACGCCCACGCCGCAGCAGCGCGATGCCACCGAAGGCGAAGAAGCAGATGAACGCCATCAGCAGGTTGAAGCCGAGGCTGGTCAGGAACACCGCCATTTCCGTGACTTCCAGTCCAGCCTTCTGCACCACCTGGTTGGTGATGCCGCCGTACACGCTGATTGGCGAAAATCCACCAGCCTGCGCGCCGTGGATGACCAGCAGGCCCATCATCAACGGGTTGATCTTGTACTGCTTGGCGAAACGCAGCGCGACCGGGCCGATGATCGCCACCGCTGCCGGACCCAGCGCGCCGAACGCGGTGAGCACTGCGGTCACGATGAACATCACCCACGGGATGGCCACGATATGGCCTCTTACGGCTTTCACCGCCCAGTGCACCAACAGGTCGATGGTGCCGTTCTTCTGCGCGATGGCGAACAGGTAGGTGATGCCGACCAGGGTCAGGAACAGATCACCGGGGAATCCGGCAAGGACTTCCTTGCCGTCCATGCCGACCCAGATGCCGCCGACGATGAACGCCAATGCAAAGCCGACGGCACCCATGTTGATGGGCAGGGCCGTGGCCACGATGAACATGATCACCAGACCGATGATCGTTGCAATTTCCGGACTCATGCGCCCTCCCGAGACACCTGGTTCGTTGCTTCCGATGGCGACCCGCCATCCAGGGGTAGTGCTTCAACTGCGTGGCCGATGCGCCCGCTCATACGCGCGCGCAGGCCGTTTCCACCCATTCCGCCACGCCCTCCAGCGTGTGGAAATCCTCCACCGACCGCGCCTGCAGCTGGGGATGCAGCTCGCGCGCGAGACGGCTCAATGCACTGCCGGGGCCCAGTTCCAGGAACACCCGCGCACCGCGTTCCACGGCCTGCTGCATCACCGCCTGCCACTGCACCGTCTGGGCGATCTGGCGCGCCAGCGTGTCGCGGACCTGGTCCGGCGTGGCCACGCGGCGGCCGTCGACGCCGGCCAGCAGCGGCAGGCGCGGTGCCTGCAACGGGGCGGCGGCCAGCCGTCCCCCGAATCCGGTGGCGGCCGCGGCCAGCAGCGGGGTATGGGCTGGCACGTGCACCGGCAACACCACGCAGCGCGCGCCGCGTTGTTCGGCGCTCGCCTGTACGGCCAGCAGATCGGCGCGCAGGCCGCCGAGCACCACGTGGTCGTCCCCGTTGACGATGGCGATGGACACGCCGTGCTCGGCACACAGCGCTTCGATGCCGCCGCGTTCCAGACCCAGCACCGCCACCAGGCCGGCGTCGGCGGGACTGGCCGCATCCATGCAGGCGGCGCGGTGCACCGCCAGCTGCAGGCAGGTGGCTGCGTCGTAGCTGCCGGCCACGGCATGCGCGGCCAGTTCGCCAGCACTGTAGCCGGCAACGACGGCGGGTACCGGCAGGCGTGCTTTCAGCGCCAGCCAGTGGGTGAGTGCGCCGGCGCAGACCAGCGGTTGGGCGATGGCGTTGTCGAAGCGGCTGGGGCGGCTGGCAGCGTCGGTGGGCGCATCGCCGAGCACCGCCGCCGCAGCAGCCAGCAAGGCGCAGGCATCCGGGTCTGCCTGCACGCGGCGGAACATGTCCGGGTGCTGGCCGCCCTGGCCGGGGCACAGGATGGCCAGGCTCATGCGGCCTCCTGCTGCAGCAGGAACAGCGCGCAGGCCAGCAGGTCAGCGCTGCCGCCCGGGCTCAGGCGGCGCTGTTCGAAGGCGTTGCAGATGCGTGCCATGTGCGCGGGTGCGTCGGCTGCGCGCACGCCGCCGGCGGCGAGAAAGCCGCGCGCCTGCGCCTGTGCGAAGGCCAGGCCTTCGGCGCCGCCACGATGCAGCAGGTTGAGATCATCGGTGACCGCGACCAGCTGCATCAGTGTCTGCAGCAGGGCGGCATCGCGCGGCAGCCCATCGGCCAGCGCGGCGCGCAGCGCCGGTACGGCGACCTCGCGCAGCAGCGGGAAGCCGACGGCAGCCTGTTCGCGCACCCCCGGTACCGCGTGGCGGGCACGGGCACGCTGCCCGGGGCTGGTGGCATCCAGTGGCGCCTGCAGCAGGGCGTGGCGCCACTGTCGCACGCCGTCGCACACCGCATCGGCGGAGCGGGCAGGGCAAGCGTCGGCGCGCAGCCGCGCGGCCGAAGCAACCAGCAGGCCGAGGCTGAAGATCGCGCCGCGATGCGTGTTGACGTTGCCAGTGGCGGCCAGCATGCCGCGCTCGGCCTGGATGCCGAGCTGGCGCAGCGGCGCGAAGTCGGCGCAGGTGGCCGCCTGCGCGGCGATCGCGGTGAAGTAACCGCGCAACGCGAACAGGCTGCGCAGGAAGGTGCCGGCATCCATGTCGTGGTGGCTGCCACGGCTGAACGGAGTCACCAGTCCGGGCTTCGGACTGCAGGCCAGTTCGGCATGCAGCGCGGCGATTGCAAGGCGGCCGAGCGGACGCGCACGCGGCAGGACCGGCGCGGCCGTACGCGGGCGGGCCAGCGCGCTCATGCCGGCAGCTCCTCGCCGGCAAGGCATGAACGCGCTGCCAGCCAGCAGGCAGCATCGCCCTTGACCACTACCTGCGTGGCGTCGCCAGCGTACTCGCGCCAGTTCACGGCGTGCGCCGCATCGAACACCAGTTCGCCGTCGGCACGCAGCCCGTGCAGCGCTTCCCAGTCCTGCAGCAGGCGGCAGACCTGCGTTGCCTGGCCGGCTCCATCGACCTGCCAGAGCAGGTCCAGGTCCGAACCGGCATGCAGGTAGTCCAGGCCGGTGATCGCCTGCCAGGCATGGCTGCCGAACACGCGCGCGGACAGGTCCTGCGCCGTGCAGCGCTGTTGCAGCGCCTGCAGGGCAGGGCGCCACGGCGCGGACAGCGCATCGATCACCTCGGTCAACCGCGGCGGTGGCGCGTGACGGATGACCGCTTCGCGATCAATCCGCAGTGACAGCCGTTGCCGGCCCTCATCCAGTGGCAACGGCACGCCTAGCCGCAGCTGCGCGCCGTCCACGGCCGGGTCACGCCGTGCCACCACCAGCGGCAGGCGCGCCTGCACCCACGCACGCAGGCGCGGTTCGGCGTGCGGGCTGAGCGTGGTCCACGCCGCCTGCGCGTCGATCCACACCAGGTCGTGGCGATGCATCGCTCAGGCCTCGCCTGCGGCCACGGCGCGGGCGACGGCGTGCGCCAGCAGGCGGCCGCCACGTTCCAGCCCGCGCTCGCGGCGCAGGTCGAGCCGTTGTGGTTCGGCCAGCGCGGCGGCCAGCGCGGCGGCAAGATCGCCCTCCCAGACCCCCTCCACCGCGCCCATGCGCACGTAGTTGTCCACGCCCGGTGCGAATACCGGCGAGCTCTCGCTCAGTGCCTGCAGCTTTTCCAGCGGTTGCTTGGTGACACGCGCCATCGCGCGCAGGTCCATCACACGCACCTGCGCCTCGGGCAGGGCGAAGATGCGGTCGGCCATCAGGCCGAAGGACAGGAAACCGCCGCTGACCGATTCACCGTAGACCAGGCTGACCAGCGCGGCGCCGCGCCGGCGCGCCAGCTCCAGGCTGCGTGCCAGGTGGGCGAAGCAGCCGTTGATGCCCAGCAGTTCATCGCGCCGGGCCAGCCGCTGGCCGGCGGTATCGACCAGCATCACGATCGGGCGCGTCGGATGGGCGCGGGTACTGGCCAGCACGCAGGCCGACAGCGCCAGCGCATGGTCCACGCCGACCTCCAGCTTGTTGGCCGTGCCGATCACCGTCACCTCGCCGCTGGCGGTGGTGGCCGTACCGGTGAGCACGTCGTCGTTGCATTCGATGCGATGACCGGCGGGAAACAGCGCCGGCAACAGTTGATCAAGCTTCATGGAACGCTCCGCGCGGCGACCGCGTCGAGGAAGGCGGCGGTATCCAGCAGCGGCAGCCCGGCGGGATCGGCGATGCCCTGGCGGGCCCAGATCTCCAGCCCGTCACGGCAGTCGCCGTAGGCCGCGATGCGCGCTTCCAGCTGCTGCTGCGCCTGCTCCAGCGCCGCCAGTGGATCCTGGTCTGGATCGCAGGCCGCGATCGCGGCGACCGCGGCATCAGCAAAGGCCTGCATGCGGTCGGCGACCAGGGTGGCCGCTTCGCCGATCAGGAAGCGGTGCTTGCCACCGGTCACCCGCCACACCAGCGCGCGATCGCGCGAGTCGAACTCTTCCACGCCGCGCACGGTTTCGATGACTTCCGGGCCAGACAGCGACAAGCGGCCTTCTTCGGACATCAGCACGGCCGAGCAGCAGCGGGCGACGATGCCCATGCCGCCGAACGCCCCATTGCCGCTGCCCACCAGCGCGATGACCGGCACGCCCTCGGCACGCGCAGCGAGGACCGCGCGCATGATTTCGGAGATCGCGATCAGCCCGGCATTGGCCTCGTGCAGGCGCACCCCGCCGCTGTCCAGCAGCAACAGCACGGCCTCCGGGCGCAGCTCACGGGCACGTTCCAGCAGGCCGGTCAGCTTGGCGCCATGCACCTCGCCGACACCGCCGCCCATGAAGGCCCCCTGCTGTGCAGCGACCAGCACCTCGCGCCCCTGCAGCCGTCCGGCACCGACCACGATGCCATCGTCGAACGCGCCGGGCACGTCCAGCTGCGCCAGGTGCGGGCTGATGGTACGGCGGCGCGGACCGAAGAACTCGCTGAAGCTGCCGGCATCCAGCAGCCCTTCGATGCGCTCGCGCGCATCGGCTTCGTAATAACTGCGCTGGTTCATGCGTCGCTCCCGCGTTCGGCGAGGGTTTCCAGCGCCTGCTGCAGGCGTAGGCTGACCACGGCCGGCGTGGCGCCGGCATCGTTCAACGACAGGCGGACATCGCGCAGCGGATGGCGGGCGGCGAAATCGGCCAGCACCGCCTGCCAGACCTCGCCGAAACCGCGCGCGGAGGTGATCACCTCGATCTCCATCGCGCCGTCCAGCGCGGCCGGCTCGACCAGTACTTCCAGGTTGCCGGAGGCGACCACGCCGACCAGCGCATGCAGCTCGGCGCTGCCAAGCGCCTGGGTACCGGGAAAACGATAACGAAGGGTTTCCATGGAGAGTGTCCCTTACCAGTTGCGGAAACGTTTGGGCGGGTCGTACAGGCCGCCGGACCAGTGCACCAGGTCCTTCACCGAGCGCGCGGCCAACAGGTCGCGGCTGGCATCGCGGCTGCGCACGCCAAGGTCTTCGGCGCGGCGGATCACCCCGCGGTCGCGCAGGTTTTCCACCATCGCCTTGTCGCGCGCCATGCCGACGGCGGTGTAGCCGGCGACCCCGCGGATCGCCTGTTCGCGCTCTTCCGGCGTACGGCACAGGAGCAGGTTGGCGATGCCTTCTTCGGTGAGGATATGGGTGACATCGTCGCCATAGATCATCACCGGCGGCAGCGGCATGTTCGCCCGCTCGGCCAGTTCCCAGGCATCCAGCCGGTCGACGAAGGCGGGCGCCATGTGTTCGCGGAAGGTTTCCACCATCTGCACCACCAGCTTGCGGCCGCGCGGCATCTGGCCGGGCAGGGCGGCCTGCTCACCGGCCTTCAGCCAGGCCGGGCTGGCATGCCGGCGGCCGCGGGCGTCGGAGCCCATGTTGGGCGCGCCGCCGAAGCCGGCGATCCGGTCGCGGGTGGCGGTGGAGCTGTTGCCCTGCAGGTCGATCTGCAGGGTGGAGCCGATGAACATGTCGCAGGCGTACAGACCGGCGGTCTGCGAAAACGCGCGGTTGGAGCGCATGCTGCCGTCGGCGCCGGTGAAGAACACATCCGGACGGGCCTGGATGTACTTCTCCATGCCCAGTTCGGAACCGAACGAATGCACGGATTTGACGAAGCCGGACTCGATCGCCGGGATCAACGCGGGATGCGGGTTGAGCGCCCAGTGGCTGCCGATCTTGCCTTTCAGCCCCAGCGATTCGGCATAGGTGGGCAGCAGCAGTTCGATCGCAGCGGTATCGAAGCCGATGCCGTGGTTGAGGCGCTGCACATCGTATTCGGCGTAGATGCCCTTGATCGCCATCATCGCCATCAGCACCTGGATCTCGGATATCTGTGCCGGATCGCGGGTGAACAGCGGTTCGATGTAATTGGGGCGTGGCGCCAGGGTCACGAAATCGACCCAGTCGGCCGGGATGTCGACGCGGGGGAGGGTGTCGACGATCTCGTTGACCTGGGCGATGACGATGCCACCGCGGAACGCGGTGGCCTCCACGATCACCGGGGTGTCTTCGGTATTGGGGCCGGTGTAGAGGTTGCCGTGGCGGTCGGCGGCCTGCGCGGCCACCAGCGCGATCTTCGGGGTGAGGTCGACGAAGTAGCGGCCGAACAGTTCCAGGTAGGTGTGGATGGCACCGATGTCGATGCGGCCTTCGGCCACCAGCCCGGCCAGCCGTCCGCCCTGCGGACCGGAGAAGGAAAAGTCCAGGCGCTTGGCGATGCCGCGCTCGAACACATCCAGGTGCGATGGCAGCGACAGCACCGACTGCACCATGTGCAGGTCGCGCACCCGCTCCGGATTCACCTGGGCCAGCGATTCGGCGAGGAAATCGGCCTGCTTCTGGTTGTTGCCTTCCAGGCAGACCCGGTCGCCTGGTTCGATGACGGCCTCGAACAGGTCGATCACGCGGGCATGCGGCACCTCGCGCTGCAGTCCGGCTTCGGCGGCCCGCTGCAGGCGTTGCTGGCGCTGTTGCTCAAGGGTGTTCCAGACACGGGTCATGCCACTGACCTTTGTAATTACGGAGTAATTACGACGCTATCACCGGATCCGGAGCGCTGCAAGCGCGAGTGCAGCAGATCATCCGTATCTTTAGAAACGGCGGCGCCCGCAATCCAGTGCGGATGCGTATCATCCGTATCTTTGGCCCGCCGCCGGAGTCCCGCTTGACCTCTCTTCGCCCGATCAGCCCGATGGGCCGCGTGTTTGCGTGGACCGCTTTCTTCGAAGCCCTTACCTGGGCTGGCCTGCTGCTGGGCATGTGGCTCAAATACGGCCCACAGACCACCGAGTCGGTGGTCTGGCTGTTCGGTCGCCTGCACGGGGTGGTGTTCATGGCCTACGTGGCGGTGACCGTCGTCGCGGCACTGCGCCTGCGCTGGCCGTGGTGGGCGACCCTGCTGGCGCTGTTGGCGGCCGTGCCGCCGCTGGTCACCCTGCCGCTGGAATGGTGGTTCCGCCGGCGCGGATTGTTGTCGGTGCAGCGCTGACGCGCCGCCGCTCAGTGCACCGCGCGCGCCGCGATACCCACCAGCAGCAGGGCCATGGCCACCAGCACGAAGGCGACCACCAGGCTGCTCTGGTGGGCCACCAGGCCGACCAGTGCCGGACCGGCCAGTACGCCGGCATAACCCAGCGTGGTGACCGCAGGAATGGCCAGGCTTTCCGGCATCGCCTTCTGGTTGCCGGCCAGGGTGAACAGTACCGGGACGATATTGGCGCAGCCCAGGCCCACCAGCGCGTAGCCGATCAGCGCCAGCGGCAGCGCGCTGGCAAAGGTGGCCAGCAGCAGGCCAGCGGCCGCCACCGCGCCGCCGATCAGCACCGCACGCTGCTGGCCCAGCCACGCGACCATCCGGTCCCCGAACAGCCGGGTCAGCGTCATCGCCACGGAAAACACCAGGAAGCCGAGCCCGGCGCGGCCCGCCGGCACGCCCTGCACCTGGTTGAGGAACACCGCGCTCCAGTCCAGCATCACGCCCTCGCCGAGGAACGCGACAAAGCACAGCAGGCCGATCAACAGCACGATCCCGCGTGGGATGGCGAACATCGGCGCATCGCCGGCGGCGCGCTCATCGCGCCAGTGTGGCGCGGCCACCAGCACCACCATGGCCATCGCCGCCAGCAGCAGGCAGGCGCCCACCCACGGCGCCACGCCCAGCGCGAGCAGGCCGGTCATCGCCGCCGCACCGACCGCCCCGCCGATGCTGTAGAAGGCATGGAATCCGGACATCATCGGGCGCCGGGCATCGCGCTCGACCATCACCGCCTGCAGGTTCATGACGCAGTCGCAGGCGCCGATGCCTGCCCCGAACGCGAACAGGGCCAGCGCCAGGCTGATCGCCGACGGTGCGATGGCAAGCAGCGGCAGGGTCAGGCCCGCCATCAGCAGGGTCACCAGCATCACCACGCGGCAGCCGAAGCGGGCCGCCAGCGCGCCGGCCACCGGCATCGCCAGCAGCGAGCCGGCGCCCAGGCACAGCAGGGTCAGGCCGAGGCCACCTTCGTCCAGGCCGGTGCGTGCCTTGGCGAAGGGAACCAGCGGGGCCCAGGCCGCGATGGCGAAGCCGGGCAGGAAGAACACAGCGCGCGTGGCGTGCTGCTGCCGCGCGGCAACGGGGAAGGAGGCTGCAGACATAGGTAGGCCCGGTCGGGGAATCAGGAGGAGGGGGCGGCGCTGACGATCACGTCCAGCCCCTGCAGGCGCAACGCATCGACCAGCGCGGCGGGCGCATCGGCTTCGACCAGCAGCAGGTCCAGCTGCGCGCGCGAGGCGATCCGATGGCTGGCGATCGCACCGAGTTTTTCATTGCTGGCCACCACCACCACGCGATCGGCGCAGCGCACCAGCGCACGCTTGAAGGCCGCTTCCTCGCCGTCCACCGCCCAGGCGGTGCCCTCGCGATCGATCGCGCAGGTGCCGGCGAAGCAGACATCCACGTGCAGGCCGTCGAGGCTTTCCATGGCCTGGCTGCCGAGCACCGCGCCGGAGCGCCGGTCCACGCGGCCGCCGATCAGGCTGACCTCGATGCCCTCGCGCGCCATCAACAGCAGCGCGATGTCCGGTGCATTGGTGACCACCTGCAACTGCAGGTCACGCGGCAGCACTGTGGCAATGGCGCTGTTGGTCGATCCGGCATCCAGTGCGATGACCTCACCGTGGCGGACCAGGCCGGCCGCCTGCAGGGCGAGTGCGTGCTTGCGCGGCAGGTCCTGCTGCTGGCGCTCGGCCAGCGGCGGGAAGGTCGGGGTGAGGGGCAATGCGCCGCCGTGCACGCGCCGGCACAGGCCGCGCTGGGCCAGGTCGCGCAGATCGCGGCGGATGGAATCCTCGGACACGCCGAACTGCAGCGCCAACGGTGAAGCAAGCACCCGGCCGTGTTCGCGCAGCAACTGCAGGATGGCCTGCTGGCGCTCGCCGGGCAGGGTGTCCGCAGTGTTCATCGCGGTGCCTGCGCGGCAACCGGCAGGCCCAGCGCATGCAGCGACGCGCGCAGGCTGTCGGCGTTGCGGAACAGCAGCGAAGGAATGCCCCGGCCCATTGCTGCCTGCACGTTGGCCGCGGCGTCATCGATGAACAGCGTGGCCGATGGCTCGACGCCGAAACGCTGGAGCGCGCGTTCGAAGATGCGGGGGTCCGGCTTGGCCAGGCCTTCCTCGCCGGACACCAGGATATCGTCGAAGGCGGACAGGAAGCCGAAGCGTTCGCGCGCGATCGGGAAGGTCTGCGCCGACCAGTTGGTCAGCGCATACAGCGCAACGCCCGCGGCCTTCAGCTCGGCCAGCAGGGCGACCGTACCGTGCAGCGCATCGCCCAGCGTTTCCTGCCAGCGCAGCCAGTAGGCGGCGATCAGCTCGCGTTGGTGCGGATGCTCGGCCGCCAGTTCGTCGACCGCCTGTTCCCAGCTGCGCCCCGCATCCTGCTCGGCATTCCACTGCGGGCTGCAGACGTGTTCGAGGAAGTGCTCCATCCGCGCGGCATCGTCGAACAGAGTGCGGTACAGATAGCGCGGGTTCCAGTCGATCAGCACGCCGCCGAGGTCGAAGATCAGCGAGGACGGCGGCGCGGAAGGCAGCAGGGCGCGGGGCGGCGATGCGGGCATGGGCGGGCACAGGGTCGGGGCAGGGCGCCATGCTAGCGCATCCGTGCAGGTG
This sequence comes from Stenotrophomonas chelatiphaga, assembly GCF_032054965.1. Taxonomy (NCBI): domain Bacteria; kingdom Pseudomonadati; phylum Pseudomonadota; class Gammaproteobacteria; order Lysobacterales; family Lysobacteraceae; genus Stenotrophomonas; species Stenotrophomonas chelatiphaga. The sequence goes on from NZ_DAMBRS010000001.1 coordinate 483,409, forward strand.
CGTGCACGCCCGTGCAGCATCGTGCATACGTATGCAGTGCCCTGCTGCACAGACGCTGCCTCGGCCGGCGCGCGATCGCCCGCGCTCGCGGCCGCACGGGTGCCTCATCAATCGGCAGGCAACCGAAATGGAATGCTGCTTGCTGCGCAGCGCTGCAGCCTGGCATCGCAACGCGCGCGAAAGTCATCCCATCACGACGGCGCGGACGGTACGCTGGAGCCCATGATGGCGATGGGAAGTGGACGGATGGACAACGCATGCCGGTAGGACGGGTAAGTGCAATGATTGATGGGGACGCCCCCGCGCTCGGCGACAGCTTTGGCCGTCGCTTCCCGTATCTGCGCCTGTCGCTCACCGAAGCCTGCAATTTCAGTTGCAGCTACTGCCTGCCCGATGGCTACCAGGGGGAGGCCGGTCCGCGCTTCCTCGGCGTCGCGGAGATCCAGCGGCTGGTGCGTGGCTTTGCGGCCCTGGGGATGCACAAGATCCGCCTGACCGGTGGCGAGCCCAGCCTGCGCAAGGACCTGGAACAGATCATCGAAGCGGTCGCCGCCGTGCCGGGCATCCGCAAGGTGGCCATCACCACCAATGGCACGTTGCTGCCACGCCGGTTGCCCGGCTGGCATCGTGCCGGCCTGACCGCGTTGAACGTCAGCATGGACAGCCTGCAGCGCGATCGCTTCCATGCTTTGACCGGCCATGACCGGCAGCCGGAGATCCTGCAGGGCCTGCAGATGGCCCAGGCGCTGGGCATCGCGTCGGTGAAACTCAACGCGGTACTGCTGCGTGGCGTGAATGACGACGAACTGCCGCAGTGGATGGAGTTCCTGCGCGAGCGGCCGGTCAGCGTGCGCTTCATTGAACTGATGCGCACCGGCGACAACGAGGCCTACTTCCTGCAGCACCACCGGCGCGCGGACGAGGTCATCACCCAGTTGCTGGAGGCCGGCTGGAGCGAACGCCCGCGGTATCCCGATGCGGGGCCGGCGCGCGAGTTCGGCCATCCGGGCCACCGTGGCACGGTTGGCATCATCGCCCCGTATGCCCGTGACTTCTGCAGCAGCTGCAACCGCCTGCGGGTGACCGCGCGCGGTGACCTGCGGCTGTGCCTGTTCGGTGAGTTCGGCGTGCCACTGCGCCCGCTGCTGCAGTCCGATGACGATTTCGATGCCCTGCTGGCCCGCATCACGACCCAGCTCGGGTTGAAGGCGGCCGGCCACGGCTTGCACCAGGGCCAGACCGGGCTGATCCCGCACCTGGCCTCCATTGGAGGATGAAACACAGCATGAGCGGTGAGATGAGCGCGGCCTTCCACATGGCCGATGTGCGTGACAAACGGATCACCCGACGTCGCGCGGTGGCGGTCGGCGAACTGCTGGCAGGTCCGTTGGCGTACCCGATGATCGTCGAGCGCCGCCTGCCCAAGGGCGATGCGCTGGTGATGGCGGAGATCGCCGGGCTGCAGGGCGCCAAGATGGCCTCCGCGCTGATGCCGCTGTGCCACCCGCTGCCGCTGGAACTGGTTCGCGTGCACTGTGCGCCGGTGCCCGCACGGCACGCCATCCGCGTGTGGTGCGAGTGTGCCAGCGAGGCCCGCACCGGGGTGGAGATGGAGGCCCTGGCCGGGGTCAACGCCGCGCTGCTGACCCTCTATGACCTGACCAAACCGGTCGAACCGGCGCTGGAGATCGGTGGCGTGCGGCTGCTGTTCAAAGAAGGTGGCAAGCGCGGGGTATGGATCCATCCGCAGGGCATGGATGCGCAGGAAGCCGAACGCTTCGCCCCGCGTGCGCCGTTGCAGTTGGACGGCGCGCGGAGCGCGGTCCTGACCCTGAGTGATCGGGCCAGCGATGGCCGCTACGAGGATCGTTCCGGACCCGTACTGGTGGAGGGCCTGCAGGCGCTGGGTGCGCAGGTGCTGCACGCGGAGCTGCTGGCCGATGGCATCGAACCGCTGGCCTCGCGCCTGCGCGCGCTGGCGGCGGAGGGCGTGCAGCTGTGCCTGTGCACCGGCGGCACCGGACTGGGGCCGCGTGACCTGACCCCGGAAGCGCTCCAGTCGCTGGGTGGCCGGCGGGTCGATGGGCTGGCGCAGATGCTGCGCGCGCTCAGCGCCCAGCACACGCCGATGGCCTGGCTCAGCCGCGCCGAAGTGGTGCAGCTGGACGGCATGCTGGTGTTCGCCCTGCCGGGCAGCCCGCGCGCCGCCGCGCAATGCCTGGAGATGCTGGCGCCATTGCTGGGCCATGCACTGGCGATGGTGACCGGCAGGGGGCACGCGTGATCGCCTATGCCGAGGCACTTCGCATCGTGATGGAGGCGGCAGCATTGCTGCCCGACGAGCCGGTCGCGCTGGACCAGGCGTGCGGTCGAACGCTGTCCGCGCCGGTCTACAGCCCGCAGTGCGTTCCTCCGTTCGACAATTCAGCGATGGATGGCTTCGCGCTGCGCCTTGATGGATCCACGGCCACGGCCGGCAGCGAATTCAACGTAGCAGGGTGGCAGGCCGCGGGGGATGCGGCGAGCGTGGCGGGCAACGGCGCCTGGGAAATCATGACCGGGGCACGCCTTCCCGATGGCCTGGACAGCGTGGTGCCGGTGGAGCAGGTGGAGATCCTGCGCAGCGAAGGGCGGCGCCCGCTTCGCATCCGGCTGCGCGCCGACGTGGCACCGCAGCAGTTCGTGCGCCTGCGCGGGCAGGACGTGCAGTCCGGCGAGCAGGTGCTGGCCGAAGGTGAGTGCCTGGACCTCAATGCGCTGAGCCTGCTGCACGCCATCGGCGCAGGGCAGGTGAGGGTCCGGGTGCGTCCGCGCGCGGCCGTCATCGCCACCGGCAAGGAGCTGGTCAGCCAGGCAGGGCAGGCCCTGCAGTCCGGACAGATCCGTGACAGCAGCCGACCCGCGCTGATCGCCCGGCTGCAACTGGCGGGTGCGCAGGTGGTTGCCGATGCGCTGGTGGGTGACGACGCAGCCGCCTTCGATCAGGCGATGGACCAGGCGCTTGCCGGCGGCGCGCACGTACTGGTGAGTACCGGCGCGGTGTCCGCCGGCCGCTACGATTTCATTCCCGCCGCGCTGCAGGCGCGCGGGGCGCAGATCCTGTTCCACAAGGTGGCGATCCGTCCGGGCAAGCCGGTGTTGTTCGCGCGGCTACCCTGCGGCGCGCTGTACTTCGGCCTGCCGGGCAACCCGGTATCGACCGCGGTCGGCCAGCGCTTCTTCGTGGAGCCGCTGTTGCGCGGCATGCTCGGCCTGCCTGCGGAGGTCGCGCTGCGCCTGCCCCTGCTGGCGGCCGCGGACAAGCCGGAAGGCCTGCGCTTCCACGCGCGTGCACGGGTGGAGGTGGATGCCAGCGGGCAGCTGGGCGTGCGCCTGTTGGCCGGGCAGGAGTCATTCCGCCTGAAGTCTTCATTGCAGGCCAATGCGTGGGCGGTACTGGATGAAGCGGGTAGCCATGCCCCGGCGGGAACCCCGGTGCAGGTGATGGGCTGGGGCCATGCAACGCCCCTGCAGGTGAATCGACAGGAGCAGGCATGAGGCAGGTGACGGTGCAGTTGTTCGGCGCGTTTTCCGAACTGGATCCCACGCGCGAAATCGCGGTGGAGGTGGCCGGCGGCCAGGTAGCGCATCTGCGTGCGGCGTTGAAAGCGCTGCTGCCGCTGCGCTGGCCCGCGTTCCGCGCTGGATTGCTGGACTATTCGGCGTTCTCCGACCAGCAGCAGGTGCTGCGCGATGATGACGCGCTGCCCGATGACGGGCGCGTGGCGATCCTGCCGCCGGTGAGTGGAGGATGAGCATGCCAGAGCAGGACCAGTGGATGATCGTCGAACGCGCCAGCGCGGCCATCGATGCGGCCGAGGCGATCGCGTTCGTGTCCGATCCCGGCTTCGGCGGTATCGATGTATTCATCGGCAAAGTGCGCGACCTCAATCACGGGCGCCCGGTACAGGGCATCACCTACGACCTGTTCGACCCGTTGGTGATGGCCGAGTTCGAACGACTGGTCGCTGAGGTGCGCGGGCAGTTCGGGCCGCGGGTGAAACTCTACGTGGCGCATGCCAAGGGGCGCCTGGCGGTCGGCGATACGGCGGTGGTGGTGGCCGCCGGAACGCCGCACCGCGACGAGGCCTTCAAGGCCTGCCGCGCGCTGATCGAAGCGGTCAAGCATCGCAGCCCGATCTGGAAACAGGAGCACTACCTGGACGGCGACAGCGTCTGGAGCGAAGGTTGTTCGCTGTGCCACGCCGACGATGGGGCCCGCCCCGCACCGCCGCCGCCGATATCCTGAAAGAGACCCATCCGATGAAAACCCTGATTGCCACGTTCCTGCTGCTCGCCGCGGCGCCGCTGGCGGGTGCCGCAGAGTTGACCGTATCGGCGGCCTCGAGCCTGACCGAAAGCTTCCGCGAGATCGCCAGCGCCTACCAGAAGGCGCATCCCGGCACCCGGGTCGACCTGAACTTCGCCGCCTCCGGCGTCCTGCTGCAGCAGATCGCGCGCGGGGCGCCGGTGGACATCCTCGCGTCGGCCGATGAGGCCACCATGGACCAGGCGGTGCAGGGCGGCCACGTCGACCTGGCCACCCGCCAGGTGTTCGCGCGCAACGCGCTGTGGGTGATCGTGCCGCCGGACAGCGCACTGCCCCTGACCTCGCTGCAGTCGCTCGCGCAACCGGCGGTCACGCGGGTGGCCATCGGCAACCCGGACAGCGTGCCGGTGGGTCGTTATGCACGCGCCGCGCTGCAGTCCGCCGCACTGTGGACCGCCGTGCAGCCCAAGGCGATCACCACCCAGAACGTGCGCCAGTCGCTGGACTACGTGGCCCGCGGCGAAGTGGACGCCGGTTTCGTCTATGCCACCGACGCGCAGGCGATGCCAGGCCGTGTCAAGCGCGCCTTCCAGGTGCCGGTCAGCGCCGGCATCACCTATCCGCTGGCGGTGGCTTCGCACAGCAGCAGGGCGGCCGAGGCGAAGCGCTTCGTCAGCTTCGTGCAATCGGCAGCGGGCCAGGCGATCCTGCGCCGGCATGGCTTCAGCTCGCCCTGACCGATGGACCTGGACTGGAGCGCACTCGGGTTGTCGCTGAAGGTGGCCGGCTGGGCCACTGCGATAAACCTTGTGCTGGGTGTCGCGCTGGGCTGGCTGCTGGCCCGCCGCCGCTTCCCCGGGCGCGAACTGCTGGACACGCTGCTGACCCTGCCGATGGTGCTGCCGCCGACCGTGCTCGGTTACTACCTGCTGGTGCTGATCGGTCGCAACGGTCCGCTGGGCGGGTGGCTGCAGTCCAGCTTCGGCATCAACCTGGTATTCACCTGGCAGGCGGCCGTGATCGCCGCCGCGGTGGCGGCCCTGCCGCTGGTGTTCAAGCCGGCCCGCGCGGCCTTCGAAGGCGTGGACGGCCAGCTGGAGCAGGCAGCGCGCACGCTGGGTGCCACTGAGGCGGCGGTGTTCTTCCGCATCACGCTGCCGCTGGCCTGGCGCGGCATCCTGGCGGGGCTGTTGTTGGCGTTCGCCCGCGCGATGGGGGAATTCGGTGCCACGCTGATGGTGGCCGGCAGCATTCCCGGGCGCACCCAGACCTTGTCCATCGCCATCTACGAGGCAGTGCAGGCGGGCCAGGATGGCCGCGCCAATACGCTGGTGCTGCTCACCTCGGCGGTCTGCATCGTGGTGCTGCTGGTGGCTGCGCGACTGGTGGGTGGTCGCCGGCAGGAGGTGCGTGATGTGGCTTGAAGCCGATATCAGCCGTCACCTGCAGGCCGCCGGCCAGCACTTCCGCCTGCAGGTGCAGCTGCACTGCAGCCAGCGCCACGTGGTGCTGTTCGGCCCGTCCGGTGCCGGCAAGAGCCTGACGCTGAAGGCCATCGCCGGGCTGCTCACGCCCGACGCCGGCCGCATCGTGCTGGATGGCCAGGTGCTGTTCGATGCCGCCGCCGGCATCTGCCTGCCGGCACGCGCGCGCCGGCTTGGGTATGTGTTCCAGGATTACGCGTTGTTCCCGCACCTTACGGTGCGCCAGAACGTTGCCTTCGGCCTGCAGACCGGATGGTGGAATCCACGCCGCGGCGGCCGCCATGCCGAAGTGGAGCACTGGCTGCAGGCGCTGCGCATCGAGCGCCTGGGGGACCTGATGCCATCGCAGGTGTCCGGCGGCCAGCGTCAACGCACGGCGCTGGCCAGGGCACTGGTGACCCGGCCGCGTGCGTTGCTGCTGGATGAACCCTTCGCCGCGCTGGACCATGATCTGCGTGCACACCTGCGCAGCGAGCTGCAGGCGGTGCTGGAGCAGGCCGGCATTCCGCTGCTGCTGATCAGCCATGATCCGCAGGACGTGACGATGTTCGGCCAACAGGTACTGCGGCTGGCCGATGGCCGTACGCTGCAGCCCGGACCGCTCACTGCCCGCTGACAGCAGCTGCACTAGAACAGGTCGTGTCATCGGCGAGGGAAGGGCGCGTCATGAGTGATCTGTGGACATTGAGCATGCCGTGGTGGGAGTTCATCCTGCGCGCCGTGGCCGTGTATGTGATCGTGCTGCTGATGACGCGGCTCAGCGGCAAGCGCTCGCTCGGACAGTCCACTGCCTTCGACGTGCTGGTCATCGTGCTGCTGGGCAATGCCGTGCAGAACTCACTGATCGGCCAGGACAGCTCGCTGCTCGGTGGGCTGCTGCTGGCGGCCACGCTGTTGTCGTTGAACTGGCTGGTAGGTTTCGTGACCGCGCGCAACCGTCGGCTGGACCGCCTCGTGGAAGGGGCACCGGTGGTGCTGGTGCGCAATGGCACGGTGTTCTGGAACCAGTTGCGCCACTGCAATCTCTCCCCCGCCGATCTCGATGTCGCGATGCGCAGCGAGGGCTGTCGGCAGCATGCCGACATTGAACTGGCGATGCTGGAAACGTCCGGGCGCATCACCATCACGCCACGGCCGGACTGAAACGTACGCCGCCGTTTGCAGCGCGCGCGATGTCGCAATGCTGCGCAGTTCACGCGCAGTGGCGCTGTCGCATTCGTTTCTGAAGCAGTTCATCAGCGCCCTCATGCGTCGCTGTACGGCGCTCATTACGCAATGTCACACAGAGTGCGCTCTGATTTCACGAAGGGTTGATTCGCTGCAGGTATAGATTCACTGCAAGAGCAACGCCAGCGTCCCCCACGCCCGCGCCGATCCCCGATTACTACCTCGCTGCCTGAACGGGCGGCTGGGTACGCCACTCTGCACGCCTTTCGAGCCCCCTGATGAACACGATGCCTCCCTTCAGTCGTCCAAAGCCGTCCCCTGTCGCGCGCAAGACGAGCCAGCGCTCGCGCCGGCGTGATGTGCGCGGCCGGTTCGTCCCCGCCGTTGCATCGGTGGATCGTGGCGAGCCGGTCCTGTTCGTCGTTTCTGAAATGGCCGACTTCATCAAGGCCGGTGGCCTCGGTGATGTCGCCGCTTCATTGCCGCGCGCCCTGCGCGGCGCGTGTGATGTGCGGGTGCTGATTCCGGGCTATCCGGAGGTGCTGTCGCGGCTGCGCTCGATCGAAGTGGTCGGCAGCGTGGCACCTCGCGGCCACCTGCCAGCCTGCCGCATCGGACGGGCGATGCAGAGCGACGGGCTGCCGATCTACGTACTGCTCAACGGCCCCTTGTTCGACCGCGAAGGCACGCCGTACGTCGACCATGCAGGCAAGGAATGGAAGGACAACGCGATCCGCTTCGCGACCCTGTCGCACGCCGCGGCGGAAATCGCTGCGGGCCGCACCGGCATGGAATGGAAGCCGGGCCTGTTGCACCTCAATGACTGGCCGACCGCGCTGGCGGCCGCGTACGTGCGCTGGGACGGCACGCAGGTGGCCACCCTGCTGACCATCCACAATCTGGCCTACCAGGGCTTGTTCCCGTACGCGCTTTCCGAGGCGCTGGGGATCCCGGCCGGGCACCTGGAGGAAATGCAGTTCTTCGGCCACATGTCCTTCCTGCAGGCGGGGATCGTCAATGCCACGCGACTGAATACCGTAAGCCTGAACTATGCCGAGCAGATCACCGCACCGGCGGATGGCTGCGGACTGGATGCGCTGCTGGCACGCCGCGCCGCGCGCGGTCACCTGAGCGGTATCGTCAACGGTATCGACGCCAGCTGGGATCCGCGCTCGGACCAGCACCTGAGCGCCCATTTCAGCGTGCAGCAGTGCGCTGGCCGGGCCGACAATGCCGCCAGCGTCCGCCAGGCCTTCGGCCTGCGCGACAGTGGCGGCCCGTTGTTCGCGGTGGTCAGCCGGCTGGTGCACCAGAAGGGCCTGGACATCACCTGTGACGTTGCCCCGCAGATCATCGCGGCCGGTGGCCAGCTGGTGGTGATCGGCGGCGGTGAGCCGCAGGTCGAACAACAGGTCCGCGCGCTGGCGCGGCGCTTCCCCGGGCAGGTCGGGGCGTGGATCGGATTCGATGAACAACTGGCCCGGCAGATGTTCGCCGGCGCCGATTTCCTGCTGATGCCCTCGCGCTTCGAACCGTGCGGGTTGAGCCAGATGTATGCCCAGCGGTTCGGCTGCCTGCCCATCGCGCATGCCACCGGCGGACTGGTGGATACCGTGGATGACGGCGTGACCGGCTTCCTGTTCCATGAGGCCACCGCCAACGTGATGCGTCGCTGCGTGGAACGCGCGCTGCGCACCTTCCGCATGCCGTCGCTGCTGCGGTCGATGCAGCGTGCGGCGATGCTGCGCCCCAGTGGCTGGGACATCGCCGGGCGGCATTACCTCGACCTGTACCAGCAGGCAAGGCAGGTGGCGGCATGATGGACGGTGAGCATGGTCCATCGCCTGCCGTGGTGCGCGAAACGGATGTATCGGCAATGATTGATCCCCTTCCCGCGTCGTTGCTGGCGCTGTCGCGCGGCGAACCGGTGGACCCGTTTGCCTGGCTGGGCGTGCATGCCGATGGCAAGGGCGGGCACGTGCTGCGTGTGCTGCTGCCGGAAGCCCGGGCGGTGTGGGCGCGGCTGCCAAGCCAGGCGGCCGAACAGGCGCTGGCTGCCACGGCGGCCGATGGGTTGTTCCAGCTGGCGGTGCCGGGCCCGGGCCGGGCGATGCTGCGGATCAGCTGGGCCGAGGGTGAACAGCGGATGGAGGATCCGTATGGGTTCTGGCCGCTGCTGCCGGACGACGTGCTTGCAGGAATCCGCGACGGTGACGGCGAGGCGATGCGCGCGCTCGGCGCCCTGCCGATGCAGGTCGACGGCGTGGACGGCGTTCGTTTTGCGGTGTGGGCGCCCAATGCGCAGCGCGTCGCGGTGGTCGGTGAATTCAACGGCTGGGACGGGCGCCGCCACCCGATGCGGCTGCGCCATGATGGCGGGGTGTGGGAGCTGTTCCTGCCCGGCGTGGCGGCCGGTGCGCGCTACAAGTACCGCATCACCGGGGCCGACGGCACGATCCTGGCCGACAAGGCCGACCCGATGGCGCGCTGGGCCGAACTGCCGCCGGCCACCGCCTCGCGCGTGGCGCCGGTCGAGGCACGGCAGTGGCAGGATGCGCAGTGGATGCAACAGCGCACCGCCGCACGCCACGCCCCGCTGTCGATCTACGAAGTCCATGCCGGATCCTGGCAGCGCGATGCCGAGGGCAATGCCTATGACTGGAACGCGCTGGGCGACCGCCTCATCCCGCATGTGCAGGGGCTGGGCTTCACCCACATCGAACTGCTGCCGGTCAGCGAGCATCCCTTCGGTGGCTCGTGGGGCTACCAGCCGCTGGGTATCTACGCACCGACCGCGCGCCACGGTACGCCAGAGGATTTCGCGCGCTTCGTCGACCGCTGCCACCAGGCCGGCATCGGCGTGATCGTCGACTGGGTCAGCGCCCATTTCCCCAACGATGCACACGGGCTGGAGCGTTTCGATGGCACCGCCCTGTACGAACACGCCGACCCGCGCGAAGGCTTCCACCAGGACTGGCACACCCTGATCTACAACTACGGCCGTAATGAAGTGGCTGGCTACCTGATCGGCAGCGCATTGGAATGGATCGAACGTTTCCATGTCGATGGCCTGCGCGTGGATGCGGTTGCTTCGATGCTGTACCGCGACTACAGCCGCAACGAAGGCGAGTGGGTGGCCAACGAACATGGCGGGCGCGAGAACCTGCAGGCGGTCGCCTTCCTGAAGCGGATGAACACCACGCTGCAGGCACGCTTCCCCGAGGTGATGGTCATCGCCGAGGAGTCCACCGCATGGCCCGGGGTCACCGCGCCGGTGGAGCAGGGCGGGCTCGGCTTCTCGCACAAATGGAACATGGGCTGGATGCACGACTCACTGCGCTACATGCAGCATGACCCGGTGCATCGCCAACATCACCACAGCGAGATGACCTTCGGCCTGGTCTACGCGTTTTCCGAACGGTATGTGCTGCCGCTGTCGCATGACGAAGTGGTGCACGGCAAGGGCGCGCTGCTGGCGCGCATGCCCGGCGATGAGTGGCAGCGCTTTGCCAACCTGCGCGCCTATTACGCACTGATGTGGGCGCACCCCGGCAGCAAACTGCTGTTCATGGGCGGGGAGTTCGGCCAGGCCCACGAATGGAACCATGACGCTGCACTGGACTGGGAGCAGGCCGGGCGCCCGTTCAACCACGGCGTGGCCCGGCTGGTCGGTGACCTCAACCGGCTGCTGCGCGCTCAACCCGCGCTGCACCGCGACGAGCAGGACGAACGCACGTTTGAATGGAGCATCGGCGATGACCATGCCAACAGCGTGTTCGCCTTCATCCGCCACGATCCGCACGGACACGCTCCGCCGTTGCTGGTGGTCAGCAACCTGACCCCGGTGCCACGCCACGATTACCGCGTAGGCGTGCCGCGTGCCGGGCAGTGGCGTGAGGTGCTCAACACGGACAGCGCTTTCTACGCCGGCAGCAATGCGGGCAACGGCGGTGCACTGCATACCCAGCCGCACAGCATGCACGGGCAGCCGCACTCGCTGCAGCTGACCCTGCCGCCGCTGGCCACGCTCTACCTGCAGGTCGACGCATGACGCCAGCGGGGAGGGGGCGGCTGGGCGCATGGCCGCTCGGCGACGGACGCTATGCGTTCAGGCTGTGGGCGCCCGATGCCGGGCAGGTTGCACTGGTACTCGATGGCGAGGTGCATCCGATGCAGCCCGAACACGAGGGCTGCTTCTTCCTGGAGGCCTCGGGCAGCAGCGGAACGCCGTACCGGTTCCTGGTCGATGGCCAGGCGCAGGTGCCCGATCCTGCGTCGCGCTGGCAGCCGCACGGCGTGGAGGGTGCCAGCGCACTGCTTCCCGATGATGGCCACGCATGGCAGGCACGATGGGAAGGGCGGCCCTGGCAGGAACTGGTGATCTACGAGGTGCACCTGGGCTGCAGCGGGGGCATTGCCGGGCTGATGGCGCAGTTGCCTGCGCTGGCCGCGATGGGTATCACCGCGCTGGAGCTGATGCCGGTGGCGCAGTTCCCGGGGCGGCGCAACTGGGGCTACGACGGCGTCTTCCCGTACGCGCCCGCCGAGGCCTACGGGCATCCGGACGCGCTCAAGGCGCTGGTCGACGCCGCCCACGGACACGGCATGGCGGTGCTGCTGGACGTGGTCTACAACCATTTCGGGCCGCAGGGCAACCTGCTGGACACCTATGCCTCGGCATTCTTCAAGCACGATGCACCCACGCCGTGGGGCGAGGCCATTGATTTCACCCAGGCGCAGGTCAAGCGCTTCTTCGTCGACAACGCCTTGATGTGGCTGCAGGAGTATCGTTTCGACGGCTTGCGGCTGGACGCGGTGCAGGCGATCACCCCGAATGCGTTCCTGGGTGAACTTGTGCAGGCGATACGCGAGGGCTGCCCGGGGCGGCCGCATGTTCACCTGGTGCTGGAAAACGAACGCAACCAGTCGCGCTGGCTGCGGGGGGACTACCAGGCGCAGTGGAACGATGACGTCCACAATGCGCTGCACGTTATGCTGACCGGCGAAGTGGAAGGGTATTACGCCGACTACGCCGGGCGCGCACCCCAGTTGCTGGCGCGCGCGCTTTCGGAGGGATTTGCGTGGCAGGGCGAGCGCAACCACAAGGGCGAACTGCGCGGTGAGCCGAGCGCGGACGTGCCGCCGCAGCGCTTCGTGGTCTTCGCGCAGAACCACGACCAGATCGGCAACCGGGCATTCGGCGAGCGGCTGGTGACACTGGTCCCCGCTGCGCATGCGCGCGCCGCGCTGGCGCTGGTGCTGCTGCTGCCGATGGTGCCGTTGCTGTTCATGGGCGAGCCGTGGCAGGCGCGGCAACCGTTCCTTTTCTTCACCGATTACGTGGCGCCGCTGGATGATCTCGTACGCGAGGGGCGACGGCGCGAGTTCGCCGGTTTCGCCGCGTTCGCCGATGCCGACCAGCGCCAGCGGATTCCCGATCCCAATGCGCGCGCCACCTTCGATGCGTGCCGGGTCATGCTGCCCGCGGCCGGTGATGCAGATGCCGATGCGCATCTTGCCGTGTTCACCGAACTGCTTGCGCTGCGTCGTCGCTACCTGCAACCGGGACTGGCGCAGGCGCGCTCGCTGGGCGCGCGGGTACTGGGACGGCAGGCGGTGCAGGCGGGCTGGCAGCTGCCGGAGGGGCAGTGGTGGATCGCGATCAACGTGGGCGATTCCGAGGTGGAGCACGCGCTTCCCGATGGCGCGCTGGTGTGGGAACAGCAGCCCGCCGCGGCCGGCAGGATCGCCGCCGGCAGCGTGCGGGTGCACTGGGTGGCAGGATGAACGGCCGCCATCCGTTGCAGCAGCGCGCTGACCAGGCCGGCCTGCAGGTACGCTGGACCGACGTGGCCGGCGTGGAGCGCGACGTGGCGTGGGACGTGGTCGAAGCGGTGTTGCTGTCGCTGCAGGGGAACACCGACGAGGAAGGTGTTTCCCCGCCGCTGCTGACCTGCATCGCCGGCCAGGGGCTGCGGGTGCCTGATGCGGGATCCGGGCCTGCCGATTGGGTAGGGGAACAGGGGGCGGAGCTGCCGGCGCAGCAGGTCGGTCCCGATCAGTGGATTGCCCCGGCAACTCCGGGCTACTGGCACTGGCGCCAGGGCGAACGCCTGCAGGCCGTGGCCGTGGCGCCGCTGCACGCATGGTTCCCCGACAGGGCCGATGGCCCCCGCTACTGGGGCATTTCCACGCAGGTGTACGGCGTGTCCGCTGCAGGCGATGGCGGGATCGGTGACAGCGGCGGGATTGCAGCGTGGCTGCCGCGCCTGCAGCGCCATGGTGGGGACGCGATCGGGCTTTCACCGATCCACGCCAACATGCCGATCCGCAGCAGCTTCAGTCCGTATTCGCCGAGCGACCGGCGCTGGCTGGAGCCGTTGCATGGCGCGCCCCTGCAGCACCTCGCCGAAGCGGCCCTGGCGGTGCGTGCCGCCGATCCCCGGCTTGATGCGGACCTTGCCCTGCACGAAGCGGCCGGTCAGATCGACTGGCCCGCGGCGGCGGCGGCGAAATGGCAGTGGATAGGCCGGTTGCCCGCGTGGCTGCAGACGCACCGCCCTGGCCATTGGCAGCTTATCGAATCGGAAATTGCCGCCTACGGTGCGCCGCTGGCGTCGTGGGCCAGCCACACCGCCGCCTTGTCCCGGACGCCGGCTTCAGTGCAGGCGTTCGGGCAATGGCTGGTGCAGTCGAGCTGGCACCAGGTGCAGCGTGATGCACGCGAACGCGGCATGGCGATCGGGCTGATCGCCGACCTGGCGATCGGCTTCGATCCGGCCGGGGTGGAGGCGCATGACAACGCCGGTGCCGTGCTGCAGGGCCTGGAGCTGGGCGCACCCCCGGACGCGTTCAATCCGCATGGGCAGGCGTGGGGCATCACCGGGTACGCGCCACGTGCGCTGCGCGCGCAGGGCTATGCGCCCTTCATCAGCCTGCTGCGGGCGGTGATGGCGCGTCGCGGCGGCGTGCGCATCGACCACATCCTGGGCCTGCTGCGGCTGTGGGTGCTGCCGCGGGGTGCCGGCGCGGGGCAGGGCGTCTACCTGCGCTGCCCGTTCGATGACCTGCTCAACCTGCTGGTGCTTGAATCATGCCGCCACCGCTGCGTGGTGATCGGCGAGGACCTGGGGGTGGTGCCCCCCGGCATCCGTGATGCCTTGGCGTCGCGCGGCGTACTGGGCATGGACGTACTGGCCTTCAGCCGCGATGGACAGGGATTCCTGCCGGCCAGGCAGTGGCGTGCATCGGCCGTGGCGATGAGCTCCACCCATGACCTGCCACCTGTTGCAGGCTGGCTGCAGGGGCGCGACCTGCAGTGGCGGCGTCGACTGGGCTGGACCGGCGAAGCGGCGCAGCAGCTGCAGCTCGAACAGCGCCAGGCCGAGGTGCGGCAGCTGGCCGCGCAGGTGCAGGCCGAAGGTCTGGACAGTGGCGACCTGCAGCGCGATGCGTTGGCCTTCACCGCGCGTACGCCGTCGGTGCTGGCGCTGCTGCCGCTGGAGGACGCGGCGGGGATCATCGAGCAGCCGAACCTGCCCGGTACCGTGGACGAACACCCGAACTGGCGGCAGCGGTTGCGGCTGCAGGACGACGACACTGCGCTCGACCAGCGCCTGTCTGCGTTTGCCGCGCAGCGGATGCCGGCGGTGGGCGCATGACCGCGCTGCGTGCCAGCGTGCGCCTGCAGCTGCATGCCGGCTTTGATTTCGATGCCGCCGCAGCCCAGGTCGATTATTTCGCACGGCTGGGCATCAGCCACCTGTACCTTTCACCGATCGCGGCGGCCGTCCCGGGGTCAACGCACGGTTATGACAACATCGACCCCACCCGGATCAGCCCCGAACTGGGCGGCGAAGCCGGTTTCGCGCGGCTGGCCGACGCGGTGCGGGCCCATGCCATGGGCATCCTGCTGGACATCGTGCCCAACCACATGGCGGCGCATCCGGGCAACCGGTGGTGGAGCGACGTGCTGCGGCACGGCCGGCGCAGCGTGCATGCAGGCTGGTTCGATATCGACTGGGAGGCGCCCGGGTGCGAGGGCAAGCTGTGGCTGGCCGTGCTGGACAGACCGCTGGCCGCTGCGCTTGCCGACGGCGTGCTGAGCCTTGACATCGGTGCGACCGGTCCCTGCCTGCGCCACCACGACCTCACTTTGCCGCTGTCACCGCTGAGCTTCCCTGCAGCGGCCGACAGCTGGCCGGCCTGGGTCGAGCGCTGCCAGCGCTCGCCGCAGCGGCTGCATGACCTGCTGCAGCGCCAGGCCTACCGGCTGGCGTGGTGGCGCAGCGGCGCTGACCGCACCAACTACCGTCGCTTCTTCGACATCGATGGGCTGGTCGCGTTGAAGGTGGAAGAGCCGCAGGTCTTCGAGGCGGTGCACGCGCTGCCGCTGCGGCTGGTCGCCGAAGGCCACGTCGATGGCCTGCGCATCGATCATGTCGACGGGCTGGCCGATCCGGCCGGGTACCTGCAGCGGCTGCGGACGTGCCTGGACGGCGTGGCCGCGCAGCGCAGCGTCCCGCCCGGTTCGATCACCCTGCACGTGGAGAAGATCCTCGCCGACGGTGAAGCGCTGCCGGCCGACTGGACCTGCGATGGGACCACCGGTTACGACTTCATGGACCAGGTGGGCGCATTGCTGCACGACGGCGCCGCCGAACCTGCCCTGCAGGCGCTCTGGCAGGCGCAGAGCGGGGACGGACGCGGTTTCGATGCCTGGCAGCAGCAGGCCCGGCTGCAGATGCTGCAGGGCTCGCTGCGCTGCGACCTTGATCGGTTCCTTCGCGGCCTGGCCGAACCCTGCGCGAACGATCCCGGGGCAGCGGACCTGACCGGCGGCATGTTCGAACGTGCAGCGATCGCCCTGCTGCAGCATTTCCCGGTGTACCGCACCCACGGGTTGCGCTCGGCAGCCGACCAGCAGTGGCTGGACCACGCCGCCACGGCAGCCGCTGCGCAGCTGGGTGAAGGTGATCGCGCGGCGCTGCGGCATGTCTGTACGTGGCTATGCGAGCACCCGGCCCTGCGCACCCGGTTCGAACAGCTGACCGCGCCGCTCAACGCCAAGGCGGTCGAGGACACCACCTTCTATCGGTACGCGCGGCTGCTGTCGCGCAACGAAGTGGGCAGTGACCCGGCCCGGATCCACCTGCCTCTGGAGCAGTTCCTGTTCTGCGCCGGGCAACGCGCGCAGCACTGGCCGCAGGCGCTGCTTGCCGTGGCCACCCACGACCACAAGCGCGGCCCGGATGCTCGCTGTCGGCTGGCGGTGCTGAGCTGGAACGTGGCGTACTGGGCAGACCAGCAGCGCCACTGGAATGCGCTGGCGGTCGCGGCCGGGCATCCGTGCCCGCTGCCGGGTGGCGAAACCAGCATGCTGTGGCAGACCCTGGTCGGCAGCTGGCCACTGCAGGCGGAAGCGGTGGATGCCGCCTTCATCGCGCGCGTCGGTGGCTGGTTGCAGAAGGCCCTGCGTGAAGGCAAGCGGGTGAGCAGCTGGAGTGACCCCGACCCGGTCCTGGAGCAGGCGGCAGCCGACTGGTTGTCGTGGTTTGGCGGCAGCCCGGAGGCGGCGGTGCTGCGTTCGGCCGTGGAGGCGTTCGTGCATGGCATTGCGCCACATGCGGCGCGCCTGGGGCTGGTCCAGCTGGCCCTGCAGCTGTGTTGCCCGGGGGTGCCGGATATCTACCAGGGCAACGAGGGCTGGGATACCAGCATGGTCGATCCGGACAACCGCGGCGCGGTGGACTACGCGCAACGGCGTGCGTGGCTGGCCGCTGCACCGGACTGGCAGCAGACGCTGCGGGCCTGGTCCGATGGCGCGCCCAAGGCGCTGCTGCTGGCTACCCTGCTGCGCTGCCGCGCCGCCATGCCGGACTTGTTCGGTGCCGCCCCGTTGACGTCGCTGGCCGCGCACGGTGCGGTATGGGCGCTGGGGCGGCTGGCCGGCTCGCACGGCATGGTACTGGTGGTCGATGCTGCCGCGTCGGTGGACGTGGAGCTGGCCGGCCCCGGCCTGTTACGGCAGGGCGCCGGCCACGCCGGCCGCGTCACGCTGCCAGTGGGACACTGGCGCAGCCTGCTGGATGCACGGCGGTGTGAAGGTGGGCAGGACGTCGATGCGGCCTCGCTGCTCGATGGGGCCCCCGTGGCGATCTGGGTTCTGGATAACGGAGATGAGGATGGATGCTGAACAACGCCGGGCGCGCACTGCTGCGCTGGCCCACCAGATATGGGAAGCCGAAGGTCGTCCCGATGGGCAGCAGCAGCGGCACTGGCAGATGGCCGAACGGCTGGTGCTGGCCGACATAGCAGCCGCCCATGAAAGGGACCCGGAGGCAGGCAGTGGCCCTTCGTAAATGGACGCAGACGTCGCGTGTCCGCGAAGGGCTTCCGTATCCGCTGGGTGCCAGCTGGGACGGGCTGGGGGTCAATTTCGCGCTGTACTCCCGCCATGCCACCCGCGTCGAGCTGTGCCTGTTCGACGAACGCGGGCGCGAAAAAGAACGCATCGCGCTGCCCGAATACACCGACGAAATATGGCATGGCTACCTGCCTGATGCGCGTCCGGGCCAGCGTTACGGGTACCGCGTGCATGGACCCTACGCGCCGGACGCGGGGCATCGCTTCAACCCCAATAAGCTGCTGCTTGACCCCTATGCCAAGCAGATCGTGGGCGAACTCAAGTGGGCGCCCCACCTGTTCGGCTACACCATCGGCCATCGCGACCGCGACCTGAGTTTCGACAAGCGTGACAGCGCCGCCTACATGCCGCGCTGCGCGGTGATCGACCCGGCCTTCAGCTGGGGCAGTGAACGGGCGCCGGCCACCCCGTGGGACCGCACCGTGATCTACGAAGCGCACGTGCGTGGGCTCACCATGCGCCATCCGTCCGTATCCAAGGACGAGCGCGGCACGTTCTCCGCGCTGCGCCACGATGCGCTGGTGGACCATCTCAAGCACCTGGGCGTGACCGCGATCGAGCTGCTGCCCGTGCATGCCTTCATCGATGAGCAGCACCTGCTGCAGCAGGGCCTGCGCAACTACTGGGGCTACAATTCGATCGGCTTCTTCGCCCCGCACCCGCGCTATCTGTCGCTGGGCACCGTGGCCGAGTTCAAGCAGATGGTCGCGCGCATGCACCATGCCGGGCTGGAAGTGCTGCTGGATGTTGCCTACAACCACACCGCCGAAGGCAATGAGCTGGGACCGACGCTGTCGTTCAAGGGCATCGACAACACCAGTTATTACCGGCTGGGCGATGACCGTCGTTATTACATCAACGATACCGGGACCGGCAACACCTTCGACCTGACCAACGCCGGTGCGCTGCGCATGGTGATGGATTCACTGCGGTACTGGGTGACGGAAATGCGCGTGGATGGTTTCCGCTTCGACCTGGCCACCATCCTGGGCAGGGAAAGGCATGGCTTTGATCCGTCCTGCAGTTTCCTGGACGCCGTGCGCCAGGATCCGGTGCTGAGCCAGGTCAAGCTGATCGCCGAGCCGTGGGACATCGGTCCGGGCGGCTACCAGTTGGGGGCCTTCGCGCCGGGCTGGGCGGAATGGAACGATCGATTCCGTGACACCAGCCGTGCGCTGTGGCGCGGTGATGGCGGGCAGCTGCCGGGCTTCGCCGCGCGCTTCACCGGTTCAGCGGACCTGTTCGACCACCACGGCCGACGTCCATCGGCCAGCATCAACTTCGTTACCGCCCACGATGGGTTCAGCCTGCACGATCTGGTCAGTTACGAGCACCGGCACAACCTTGCCAACGGGGAAGAGGGGCGCGACGGACACGGCAACAACCTGTCCAGCAACCACGGCGTGGAAGGACCGACCGAACAGCCGGCGATCCTGGCGTTGCGGGCGCAGCAGATGCGCAACCTGCTGGCGACGCTGCTGCTGTCACAGGGCACCCCGATGCTGCTGGCCGGCGATGAGTTCGGCCATACCCAGCAGGGCAACAACAACGTCTACTGCCAGGACAACGAGCTTGCGTGGATCGACTGGGAGCGCGCCGAACAACCGTTGGCGCAGGCCCAGCTGGCCTTCGTCCGCCGCCTGCTGCTGCTGCGGCGCCGCTATGGACTGCTGCGCCGCAACCGCTTCCTGCGCGATGCAGGACAACGCAGCGGCGACATCCACTGGTTCACGCCGGAAGGACACCGGATGCAGGAGGTGCACTGGCATGACGGTGAGCGACGGGCGCTGACCATCGTGCTCGATGGCCGTAGTCCGGACAGTGGCCTGCAGGAGCCGGGCCGGCATGTCAGCCTGGCGCTGTTGATCAACACCGGCACCACGCCGCAGGCCTACCGCGTGGAACTGGACGGCATGGAGTTCCGCAAGGTCCTGCTGCAGACCCCGGAAGCGCCGTTGCAGCAGGACCCCGACGGTCAGTGGCAGCTGCCCGCCCACAGCCTGTGCCTGCTGGCGGCAAGCAGCAGCTGACGGGTCCTCAGCCCTGCCCGGGCCGGCGGATGCGCGCCAGGCGGGCAACCAGCTCGGCATGCAACTGCGGATACTGGTCATCGCTGAAGGCGGCGGCCATCGGCGAACCGGCCAGCTGCCGCGCTTCGTCGGCGCGTGCGGCATCCAGCGCATCGCTGCGCGCGGCCAGGTCGGCGAGCACGATCACCTCGCCGGGCTGCACTTCGACGTAGCCGCCGGACACATGCAGGTACAGCGGCGCGCCGCCCGGTTCCGGGAACAGGTGGATGAAGCCTTCCACCAGCGGTGCCAGCAGCGGCAAGTGGCCCGCCATGATGCCGAACCGGCCGTCCGCGCCGGGCAGGCTGGCTTCGCGCACCCGTCCTTCCCAGCACAGGCCGGCCAGGCTGACCACGCGAAGGGGAAAACCTTCGCGGGCGCCGGAAATGATCGGGGGAACGTCGGCCGGGGTCATGTAGCGGGCCTGGTGGTGGGGCCTCCAGCTTCCTACGTTGCCGCGGCTGCCGCTGTGACGTAGCGCAATTGCCATGTCAAAGGCCTACAAACCTTCCCGTCACGTTGCGTTGCGGTGCACTACGCTCATCATCTGGCTGTATTCATGGCCGCCGCGACGAGGCGGGGCTACCTCTGGAGGCGATGTGTGACGGTAACGAACGTGGACAATGGCGGGCTGGCGGGCAAGCGGGTGCTGGTCGCCGAAGACGAATACAACATCGCCATGTTCCTGGTGGAATATCTGCAGATGAAGGACGTCGACGTGGTCGGTCCTGCCGGCAACCTGAAGGCGCTCGATGCATTGGTGGACGCGCATGCCATCGACGGTGCGCTGCTGGACATCAACCTGGGCGGTGAGCTGGTGTATCCGCTAGCGGACCGCCTGCTTGAACGTAACATTCCCTTCGTATTGACCTCCGGCTACGACGACAACGTGCCCGAGCGTTTCGCCGATGCACCGCGCTGTGGCAAGCCGTACCGGCTGGAGGCGCTGACCCAGGCGCTGGAGCAGGCATTACAGGCGCGCAGCGTGCCTGGCAGCGGCTGAGGTGACCATGGCCAGTCGACTGGACCCGCGCAGCGCATCGCAGGGCCGCCTGGCCGGCGCTGCCGGTGCACTGGCGGCCTGCGCGCGGGCCGGCATGGCCGAACGCATCCGCGGTCACGACTGGTCGGCCTCCTCGCTGGGGGGCATGGGCAGCTGGCCCCCGCACCTGCGTGCCAGCGTGGACCTGATGGCCGCCCATGGCTTCCCGATGATCCTGCTGTGGGGTCCGGAGCTGCTGCAGATCTACAACGACGGCTATGCCGAAGTGATGGCCGACAAACATCCGGCCGGGCTGGGCCAGCCAACGGCCGAGTGCTGGCCCGAAGTCTGGCACATCAACGAACCGCTCTACGCCAAGGTATGGCAGGGCCAGACACTTACCTTCTCGGACAAATGCTATCCCCTGCAGCGGCACGGTCGCCTGCAGGACGTCTGGTTCACCATCACCTACAGTCCGGTGCGTGACTGCGATGGTGCGATCGAAGGCGTACTGGTCACCATGTTCGACACCAGTGCCGAGCACGTCGCGCGGGTGGCGCGCGAGCGTACGGAGCGGGAGTTGCGACGCACCAACGCCTCGCTGCAGGCCAACGAGGAACGTTTCCGCCAGTTCGCTGCCGCCTCTTCCGATGCGTTGTGGATCCGCAACGCCGACACCCTGGAAACCGAGCTGCTGAGCAGCGCGTTCGACGGGGTGTACGGGCTGTCGCCGGGGCAGGCGTCCGGCGCGCTTCGCTGCTGGGCCGCCCGGGTGGTTCCCGATGATCGCCAGGCTGCGATCGACAGCGTGGCAAGCGTGCGCGACGGCACCCCGCGGGTGCACGAATTCCGCGTGCAGCGCGAGGACGACAGTCAGTTCCGCTGGGTGCGCGACACCGTGTTCCCGTTGTTCGACCAGGAGGGACGGGTAAGCCGCATCGCTGGCATCGCGCGCGATGTCACCGACGAACGGCGCTGGGCCGAGCACCAGTCCGTGCTGGTGGCCGAGCTGCAGCACCGGGTGCGCAACATCATGGCCACCATCGGCTCGATCACGCTGCGCACGCGCGAATCGGCGACCAGCGTGGAGGACTATGCACAACGCTTGTCCGGCCGGGTGATGTCACTGGCGCGCACGCAGGCGCTGCTGACCCGCGCCGGCAATGTCGGCATCGACCTGCGCGGCCTGCTGAACGACGAACTGTCCTCCACGGCTTACGGCGAAGGCCGGTTCCTGCTGCACGGTCCCGCGGTCACGGTGCCCCCGAAGGCGGCCGAGGTGATGTCGCTGGCGATCCATGAGCTGGCCACCAACGCGCTGCGGCATGGCGCCCTGCGCGACCCGGACGGCAGGCTGGACGTGAGCTGGGAGGTGCGAGAGGACGCACAGATGCAGCGCTGGGTAGACCTGCGCTGGGTCGAAACCCACGCCACCCGGCCTGGCTGGCAACCGCCCGCGCGCCGCGGGTTTGGGACGTCGCTGGTCGAAGACCGCATTCCCTACGAACTTGAAGGCGAGGGCCACCTGCAGGTCGCCGCCGATGGCACCGAGGCCTGCATTTCCTTCCCGCTGCGGCACCGTGACAGCATCCTGCAGACCGATGCCCCGCAGGGCACGGCGATCGGTGGCGGCTCTGTCGACCTGGGGGATGCCGGGCTGCTCGCCGGCCATCGGGTGCTGGTGGTGGAAGATGACTTCTACCTGGCCCATGACACCGCGACCGCACTGCGCAGCGCCGGTGCGCTGGTGCAGGGGCCGTGTTCGACCGTGCAGGCTGCGCTGCAACAGCTGGACGGCGGTGCGGTGGATGCGGCGATCATCGACATCAACCTCGGCAACGGGGCGCGGTCCGGGATCATCGTCGCGCTGCAACGTGCCGGGCTGCCGTTCGTGGTGGTCACCGGCTACGACGAAGGCGCGGTGCCGGTCGATGGTGGCCGCTTCGTGCGGCTGCAGAAGCCGGCCACGCCGGCCGGTATTGCGCGCGCGCTCGCCCAGCTGGTGCAGGCCGGCACGGGCTGACTGCCGCCGGGATTGTGTATGCGCGAAACCTGAAAGCCATTCGACCTGTGCTTTGTTTCAATTGCCCTGCGCCGCCGATACGGGGCGCGCCCGGATCCAGTCGTTGGCAACGGGTTATGGCTGTACGAAGCAAGGAGGAGGCGTTGCGGACGCGGGTTCGAGTCCCGCCAGCTCCACCACCTGGGTATTGGGGGGCCAATGGCCAGGTGAAGGGGCTGTACTGGTTTCGACGTGGCGAGCAATCGGCGTGGACAGCCCGGGAGGCGACCGACGTTATCGGCGCAAAAACCATAATCGCCAATCATGTCGATTATCATCAGGCCCTCAAAGCGGCCTGATCCACGCAAGCGCACGTGGTCATCGAACGCGCGGCACCCCGCCGGCAACGGCGGGGTGTTTTCGTTGGAGCGCTTGGCTCAGGCCGGGCGCGCAGTCTCCACACTGTCGGCAGGCTGCAACGAAGGCACGCTGGCATCGACCGTCACCGGGGTCGTGCCGCGCAGCAGGGCGCGGGCTTCCTGGTCACTGGCCACTGCCGGCGGCGACCCCCGCAGCGGCAGGCCGGCGGTCTCGCGTACGAACAGCATCGTGACCAGCCCGATCACCGCCGCGCCCATCAGGTAATACGCCGGCACCATCGGGTCGCCGCTGCGTTCCACCAGCCACGCGGTCACCAGCGGGGTGGTGCCGCCGAACAGCGAGACCGATACGTTGAAGGCGATCGACAGAGCGCTGTAGCGTACCGGCGTGTAGAACAGCGCAGGCAGCGTGGAAGGCATGGAACTGGTGAAACAGACCAGCGCGATGCCCAGCAGCATCAGTCCCAGGAAGATCAGCCCGTCCTCGCCGCTGCGCACCAGCAGCAGGCAGGGGATGGCCAACAGCAGCAGCGCGATGCAGGCGCCGATGATCATCGGGCGGCGGCCGAGTCGATCACTGAACAGCCCGCCGACGATGTTGAGCGGCATCATCACCAGCATCACGATGATGATCAACAGCAGGCCCTTGCTTTCGGCATAGCCCAGGGTGACGGTGAGATAGCTGGGCATGTAGGTCAGCAGCATGTAGTCGGTGACGTTGAACACCAGCACCAGGCCCATGCAGATGAGCAGCTGGCGCCCGTGCACGCGCAGCAGTTCGCCCAGCCCCGGCCGCTCATGGTCGCGCTTGGCCGCTTCTTCGGCATACGCGCGGAACGCCGGCGTTTCCTCCAGCCGCATGCGCATGTACAGGCCGAGCAGGCCCAGCGGACCTGCGACCAGGAATGGAATCCGCCAGCCCCAGTCGAGCATCTGCGCGCCACTCAGCAGCAGGTGCAGCGTGGTGACCGTGGCCGCACCGGCGATGTAACCACCGAGCGTGCCGAACTCCAGCCAGCTGCCCATCAGGCCGCGGTTGCGATCGGTGGCGTACTCGGCGATGAACGTCGCCGCGCCGCCGTACTCACCGCCGGTGGAAAATCCCTGCACCAGCCGCGCCAGCAGCAACAGCACCGGCGCCCAGATGCCGATGCGCTCATAGGAGGGAATCAGGCCGATGGAGAAGGTGCCCAGCGCCATCAGGATCATGGTGAACGCCAGTACTTTCTGCCGGCCGTAACGATCACCCAATGGACCGAACACCAGTCCCCCGAGCGGGCGCACCAGGAAGGCGACGGTGAAGGTGGCGAAGGTGGCGATCAGCTGCGCGGTGGGATTGCTGGCGGGGAAGAACACCTGGCCCAGGGTCACCGCAAGGTAGCCATAGACGCCGAAGTCGAACCATTCCATGGCATTGCCCAGCGCAGCGGCGCCCACCGCGCGGCGCAGCATGGGTTTGTCGACGACGGTGATTTCTTCGACGTCCATCTGGCGGCGGCGTTTGAACCAGCCGAAATGGGGATGTGCAGAGGAGGGATCCTGCATCGTTTTTCTCCTGTGGAAAAGCAACAGCAACAGCAACGGCGGGCCGGCGGCCAGGGGCCGCAGCAGACATGGGGTGAACGGACGGACTGGCTGGAATCAACACAGCGCAGCACCCGCAGGTGCACGGCAACGCGCACCGCGTGGAACGGCAGGCCCGGGGGCTGCAATCAACGAGGGGGTCTTCAAGCATACGGCCCGTCAGCGGGCCACGCTTTGCGGAGTGGGGCGGTGCAGCGTGCCGTGCTGGGCCGGGGCGCGCGCTGATGCTAGCCTGCACTGCCCTGCAACGCAGCTGCGCCCATGGATTACCGGCTTTTCCTGTTCGATCTGGATGACACCCTGCTGGATTTCCGCGCCTCCGAACGTCTCTCGTTCGCGCGTACGCTGTCCAGCCTCGGTATCGAACAGCCCGTGGAGCCGCTGTATGCCACCTACCAGCAGTGCAACCGCGCGCTGTGGGAGGCGCTGGAGCAGGGAAGGGTGGACAAGGATTTCCTCAAGGTCGAGCGCTTCCGCCGGCTGTTCGCCGCGCACCCCATCGACGCCGATCCAGTACGCGCCGGGCAGGTGTACCTGGAATGGTTGCCGCAGACGGTGGTACTGGTGGACGGAGCACGGGCCGCCTGCGAGGTGCTGGCCGCGCACGGCGAGATCGGCATCATCACCAACGGCATCGAACAGGTCCAGTCCCGGCGCATCGCGGTATCCGGGCTTGGCGACCTGATCCGCTTCGTCGCCACGTCCGAGGCCTGCGGCCATGCCAAGCCCGATGTGCGTTTCTTCGCTTACGCCACCGCCATGGCCAGCGCCTTCGAACCGCACCGCACGATCATCATCGGCGACCGGCTGGAAGCGGACATCCTGGGTGCCAACCGTTACGGAATAGACAGCTGCTGGTTCAATCCAGCTGGTTCACCCCGGCACGGTGAGGCGATCCCGACCTGCGAAATCAGCAGGCTGGATGCGTTGCCCGCAGTGCTCGGCCTTGCCTAGGCTGCGATTTGCGGCGCGTGCGCGATCAATTGTTGGAAAAGGTGCACGGCATGCACACGCCGGTGTTGCAGGATGCTTACATCGCTGCCTCTACGGTGGTGACTCACGCCGTAGGCAACCCGCAGAGGAACCACCATGACCGAGCACACTCCCATTCCCGAAGGCACCCTGATCGTCGTCGCCGACGGCGGCTCGGCCCGCGTCTTCACCAACGTCGGCAGCAAGACCGAGCTGAAGCTCAAGCAGCAGGATGAACTGGTCCTGCGCGATGTCAGCGAAGCCGGCGTGTCCGGGCAGGGGCCTTCCGGTGCGGTGCCCAAGGACATGAGCATTTCCCAGCTCAACGAAGCGACCTTCGCCAAGCAGTTGGCCGAGCAGTTGAACGATGATGCGCTGAACAACCGCTACGCCCATCTGGTGCTGGTGGCCGATCCGCAGACGCTCGGCCGGATCCGCCCGCAGCTGCACAAGGAAGTCCAGTCGCGCCTGGTGCGTGACCTGGCCAAGGATTTCACCAATGCACCGCTGGAAGACATCCAGCGCGCGCTGGCCTGAGCCATGGCAACGCCTGCAGGAACGCCGCAACCGGAGCCGCTGCGATCGGCTGTCGATGCCAGCGAAGGCTGGCTGCTGCTTGAATTCGGTGCGACGTGGTGCGGTCACTGCCAGGCCGCCAAGCCGACGGTGCAGGCGTTCGTGCAGGGCCATGCGCTGGACCACCTGTGGGTGGAGGACGGCAAGGGGCGCCCGTTGGGGCGCTCGTTTGCGGTGAAATTGTGGCCGACGTTGATCCTGCTGCGTGACGGGCAGGAGCTGGCGCGGGTGGTGCGACCGTTGCGGGAGCAGGACCTTGCGCCGCTGCAGAATGCGATGACCGTCTAGCAACAACGCAATGCAGCATGAACGGCGCGCGCGCCGATGCTAGGATCGGCTTCCCTGAATCGATCTAAATGCCGCCCATGCCAAACCGAGCGAAGCGTCGATGGATACTCCTGGCTGCCGCCATGCTGCTGGGCCCGACGGCGGCAGCGGCCGGTGCCGCCAGCGTGGGTGAGCGCGCATTCGCCGCCGTTGATCCGTTCATTGGCACGGCAGGCGAGGGGCATACCTATCCGGGCGCGACGGTCCCGTTCGGGATGGTGCAGCTGAGCCCGGATACGCGCATCCAACCGCGTGAAAAGGCCTATGACTGGGCCGCGGGTTACCGCCACGACGACACCAGCATCGTGGGTTTCTCGCATACCCATTTTTCCGGCTCTGGCCATTCCGACCTCGGCGACGTGCTGTTGATGCCCTATACCGGCGAGCCCGGGCTCGAACGCGGCGATCCGGACAAACCGCGTAGTGGATATGCCTCGCGCTTCAGTCACAAGGACGAGCGCGCCGAACCGGGCTATTACGCCGTGAGCCTGGACGACTACCGCGTGCGGGCCGAGCTGACCGCGAGCGAGCGGGTCGGCGTGCACCGCTATCGTTTCCCGGCCGGGGAGCAGGCCAAGGTGCTGCTCGACCTGCGCACCAGCCTGTACGACTATCCGGGCAAGATCCTGTGGTCGCGCCTGCGCGTGCATGCCGATGGCACGGTGACCGGTTTCCGCGAGACGCGTGGCTGGGCGCCGGGGCGCCAGTTGTATTTCGCGATGCGTTTCTCGCGCCCGGTCACCGGCCATGCGCTGCACAACACCGAAACCGACATCGCCTACAAGGGCTTCCCGCCACCGGGGCACGGCTCGCCGCTGCAGCGCGCGCAGGTGGAGGGCCGCCAGCTGGTGGCGACCTTCGATTTCGGCAAGCTAGACGGCCCGCTGGTGGCCAAGGTAGCCATTTCTTCGGTCAGCGAGGCAGGTGCCATCGCCAACCTGGAGGCCGAGGTGCCGGCCTTCGACTTCGACCGCGTGCGTGCCGATGCGAAGAAGAAGTGGATGGACGCGCTTGCGGTGGTGGACATCCAGGCGCCGTTGGCTGACCGTCGCAGCGCCTACACCGCGCTGTACCACTCGCTGCTCGGTCCGACCCTGTCGATGGACGTGGATGGGCAGTACCGTGGTCCGGACAACGCGGTGCACCGTGCCGAAGGATTCCGCCACCATTCCACGTTCTCGCTGTGGGATACCTACCGCGCCCTGCATCCGCTGCTGACCCTGGTGCAGCCGCAGCAGCGCAACAGTGATTTCATCAATTCGCTGATCGCCCACCAGGCGCACAGCCCCTACGGCATGCTGCCGGTGTGGTCGTTCCACGGCCAGGAAACCTGGTGCATGATCGGGTACCACGCCGTGCCGGTGATCGCCGATGCCTACCTGAAGGGCATCCGCGGCTTCGATGCCGACAAGGCGCTGGAGGCGATGGTCGCCACCGCCAATTACGGCCCCTACGATGGCATCGCGCAGTACCGCGAGCTGGGCTGGGTGCCGATCGACGAGGAAGGCGAGGCCGCCAGCAAGACGCTGGAATATGCCTTCGACGACTGGACCATCGCGCGCATGGCGCAGGCGATGGGGCGCACG
The DNA here is from genome assembly GCF_032054965.1 of Stenotrophomonas chelatiphaga. Classification (NCBI taxonomy): domain Bacteria; kingdom Pseudomonadati; phylum Pseudomonadota; class Gammaproteobacteria; order Lysobacterales; family Lysobacteraceae; genus Stenotrophomonas; species Stenotrophomonas chelatiphaga. The sequence continues at coordinate 511,273 of NZ_DAMBRS010000001.1, forward strand.
GAGGTCGCCGCCGAGTTCGGCAAGCGCGCGGGCAACTGGCGGAATGCATTCGACAAGGAAACCGGCTTCATGCGCGCGCGCAAGCGTGACGGCAGTTTCCGCACCCCGTTCGATCCATCGGCCAGCGGGTATGGCACCGACTACACCGAAGGCAACGCCTGGCAGTATTCGTGGTACGTGCCGCAGGACGTGCAGGGCCTGGCCGATGCGCACGGTGGCAGCGATGCCCTGCTGCAGCGGCTGGACCAGGTGTTCGAGGCCAAGGTCGACCCGGCCGTGTTCGAACACATGGAAGACATCACCGGGCTGATCGGCTGGTACGCGCACGGCAACGAACCCAGCCACCACGTGGCCTACCTGTACGCCCATGCCGGCCAGCCGTGGCGCACCCAGGCGCGGCTGAAGCAGATCATGGACACACAGTACGCCGATCGTCCCGATGGCCTGGCCGGCAATGATGACCTCGGCCAGATGTCAGCCTGGTATCTGTTCACCGCGCTGGGCTTCTATCCGGTGGCACCGGGCAGTGGCGAGTACATCATCGGGCGGCCGTTCCTGCCCAAGGCCACGTTGAACCTGCCCAATGGCAAGGTCTTCACCATCCTCACCGAGGGCTTGAGCGCTGGCCACGGCTACATCGCGTCGGCCACGCTCAACGGCAAGCCGCTGCAGCGTGCCTTCCTGCGCCATGACGAGATCGTCGCCGGTGGCGAGCTGCGATTCGTGATGCAGGCCAAGCCGAACACCGCATGGCCCGGGGAAGACGCCGAGAGGCCGTACTCGATGTCCGGCGCGCAGCAGCAGTAACCGGCGCCGACACCGGCGCACCTGCCCATGGCGGCGAGCCCTGCTTGCCGCCATGATCAGTGGACCCGGAACCCGCAGGTGGCACGATGCCGATGGTCTTATCGCTGATGATGCTGGGCGTCACGCTCACGCACGCACCGGGCGCGGCCGTCGCCGCAGCGTCGAAGGTCCCATCCGATGCCGAGGCGCGGACCGCGATACGCGCCGAGCTGCGGCGCATTCCCGGCGGTGACATCGAACACGATTTCCGTCCCTTGCAGGTCCACGTAGCGGACCTCGATGGCGACGGTATCGCCGAGATCATCCACGTTTACAGTTCCACCTATACCGGCGGAACGTTTGAACAATCCAACGAGCTGGTGGTGATGACCGCGCTCTCCGAAGATGATCGCCGCGGTCAGGTGGCGCATCCGGGTGCGAACGCCATCGATGACAGCGACATGGCAGCGATACGCGCAGCCGGCTATGCCACCGATGCCGAGGAACACGTGCCGGGTCGGCTGGACGCGCTGCAGGTGGTTGGTGGAACGATCATCGTGCGCTTCACCGCTGCGGCGGGCTCCACGTTCTGCTTCGAAGAAGACCGGGCGCGTGCGAAGCTGGAGGACTGCCCGACGCCTGGGCCGCATGTGTGGCGGTTCGCTTGGCGCCCGGGGCAGTTGCAACGCATCCGCTGAGCCCTGCCTCTGTTTTTTATCAACGCCGCGCAGCTGGCGACCACCGGAACGTGTCAGACGGTCAGCCGTTCGGGCGGTGGGGGTGCACGGGGGCGTTGAGCGCCATGGATGGCACGAAACGAGGCCCGCAGGATGCGGCTCCTGCCGTCCCCCGTGCAGCCCCACCGCCCGGGCGGCCCCGCACAGCGTCCAGGACGTCCAGCGGTCCAGGAATCAGGGATCCAGCAGTCCCAGGGAACGCGCATGCGCCAGGTCGTGTGGGGTGTCGATGTCCAGTTCCAGCCCGTCGGCCGGCAACAGCAGCAGCGCATCGTCGGCGAGCGCGCGCAGCCGCGCGCGGAAGCCGGCATTCGACGCGGATTGCGGCAGCTGCGTGAACCAGTGACCGGGTACCACCGCGGGCACGCCGGCGAGCCCCTGCAGGCGGGTGGCCGCGCAACCGGAGCGTGACCGGCGTGCGCCATCCAGCAGCCGCTGCAGATGCGCAGCTGACAGCGCCGGCTGGTCCGACATCAGCACCAGCACCTGCGCATGGTCGGCTACCTGCCCTGCAGCAACCTGCAAGCTGCTGGCGAGGCCATCGGCCGCGTTCTCGTTGATGACGGTCACGTGCGACAGGTCCTGCAACTCTGCCTGGTACGCGGTCGGGTCGCTGCCCAGTACCACGACCAGCACCGCGGGGCGGGTCTCCAGCGCGATGCGCGCCGCACGGTGCAGCAGGGTTTCGCCGTCGCGGCGCAGCAGTTGCTTGGGCTGGCCCAGCCGCGTGCTGCTGCCGGCGGCGAGCAGCACCACGGCATGTCCGCCGCGCCCGCTCATGCAGACGCCATCACACCGTGACGCCACGACTGCAGCTGCGCGGCAATGCTCAACGCGATCGCGTCAGGGCCGCGTCCACCGAGAGCCAGCCCGACCGGCGAATGCAGGCGTGGCTGCAACGCGAGCCGGGCCGTGTCGGGCAGCAACGAGAACAGGTCATCACGGCGCCGGGTCGGGCCCAGCAGCCCGATGAACGCCACGGGGCAGGGGGCCAGCGCCTCCAGCGCCTGCAGGTCGAGTTCGAAATTGTGATGCATCACCAGCACGACATCGGGCGCGACGGAGGTGTCGGCCAGCGCGGCCGGGGCCGCCAGTGCCTCTACGTCCACGTGGCTGCGCTCGCGCCACGCAGCGCGCGGGTCAACCCCACGCACCTGCCAGCCGAGGCCGCGCAGCATGGGCCACAGCGCGGTTACTTCCGGTCCCGCACCCAGCAGCAGGACGCGCGGTGGCGGCATCCAGCGCAGCGACCAAAGACCCTGCGGCGCAGCAAATGCACAGGGATCGGGGGACAGCAGCTGATCCACCACCTGACCGGCGCAGGCCATGCGCACGCCGCCGCCGACATCCACGTCCAGCTGCAGCGGGCCGTGGCCGCGCAGCCAGGCCTGGAGCACCTCCGCGCACCCGGTCAGCGCGGACAGCGGCAACAGCAGCAGGCGCTGGCAGCCGCGGCAGCCGACCGCGTTGCCGGAAAACAGCGCGGAATCATCGCGGGTATCGATCTCCATCCAACCGATGCGGCCAGCATCGGCGCAGTCCCGCGCCACGCGTTCGATCTCCGGCTCAAGGCAGCCGCCACTGAGCCAACCGACCTGGGTGTGTTCGCCGAACAGCACCATGGTGCCGGCCCGCGCATAGGTCGACCCTTCCGTCTCCAGCACCACCGCCAGCGTGACCGGCTGGCCAGCGCCGCACGCGGCGGCCGCCGCCTCCACGACCCGGGTCATCCCGGCATCGTGCACGTCCACCACGGGGATCGCAGGCAACCGGGTCATGCGATGTCCGGCAGCCCACCGAGCAGCTTGTCCAGCGTGATCGGATAGCTGCGCACGCGCACGCCGGTCGCGTTGTAGATCGCGTTGGCCACCGCGGCACTGACACCGCACAGGCCCAGCTCACCCACGCCCTTGGCCTTCATCGGCGAAGAGATCGCATCGGCTTCATCCAGGAACACGACCTCCTGGTGCGGCACATCGGCATGCACGGGAACTTCGTATCCGGCCAGGTCATGGTTGACGAAGAAGCCCAGGCGGGTATCGACGGCCAGCTCTTCGGACAGTGCCGCGCCGATGCCCATCGTCATCGCGCCGATCACCTGGCTGCGCGCGGTCTTGGGATTGAGGATGCGGCCTGCGGCACAGACGGCGAGCATGCGGCGGATGCGGCTTTCGCCGGTGGCCACGTCCACGCCGACTTCCACGAAGTGTGCAGCGAAGGTGGACTGCTGGTACTTCTCTTCCAGTGTGGAGAACTCGATGCTGTCTTCGGCCACCAGTTCGCCATCGGCGGCGGCCTTGCCCAGCGCCGCCGAGCGGTTGCCATCGCGGACCTTGCCATCGGCGAAGGTGGCGGTGCCGGCGTCGTAGCCGAGCTTGCCGGCAATGGCTGCGCGCAGCTTGGTGCAGGCCGCGAACACGCCGGCGGTGGCGCTGTTGGCGCCCCACTGGCCGCCCGAGCCGGCCGAGGCCGGGAAGCTGGAATCCCCCAGCTTCACCGTGACCTGGTCCAGCGTCACGCCGAGCATTTCCGCGGCGGTCTGGCCCAGGATGGTGTAGCTGCCGGTGCCGATGTCGGTCATGTCGGTCTCAACGGTGACATGGCCCTTGCCATCCAGCCGCACGCGCGCACCGGACTTCATCACCAGGTTGTTGCGGAAGCCGGCTGCCACGCCCATGCCGACCAGCCAGCGGCCATCACGACGCTGCGCCGGCAGGGCCGAGCGCTTGTCCCAGCCGAAGCGCTGCGCACCGTCCTGCAGGCACTGCACCAGCTGCCGTTGCGAGAACGGCCGTTCGGGGTTGGAGGGATCCACCTGGGTGTCGTTGCGGATGCGGAACTCGACCGGGTCCAGCTTGAGCTTCTCGGCCATCTCGTCCATGGCGATTTCCAGCGCCATCAGGCCCGGTGCCTCGCCCGGTGCGCGCATGGCGTTGCCTTCCGGCAGGTCCACGGTGTGCAGGCGCAGGCCGGCCAGACGGTTGGCGCCGGCATACAGCAGCTTGGTCTGCTGCACGGCTTCTTCCGGCGAACCACCGCTCAGGTTGCCCGACCACGATTCGTGGCCGATCGCGGTGAGCGTGCCTTCGGCCGTGGCACCCAGCCGGATGCGCTGCACGGTGGCAGGCCGATGGGTGGTGTTGTTGGCGATCAACGGGCGTTGCAGCGCCAGCTTGACCGGTCGCTTGGCCGCACGCGCGCCAAGCGCCGCCAGCACCACGTCGGAACGGATGAACAACTTGCCGCCGAAGCCGCCGCCGATGTACGGCGACACCAGGCGCACCTTGTCCTCCGGCAGGCCGAGCGTGGTCGCCAGGTCCTTCTTTCCCCACGCGATCATCTGGTTGGAGGTCCACACGGTCAGCTGGTCGCCGTCCCAGGCGGCCAGCGAGGCGTGCGGTTCCATCATCGCGTGCGACTGGTCCGGGGTGTGGTATGTGGCGTCCAGCGTGACCGGTGCATCCCCGTAGGCCTTTTCAAAGTTGCCCACGCGCGCATCCGGGTCGGTGTCCTGCAACGGGTTGCCGGCCTTCTTCGCAGCGTCCAGGTCAAACACCCCTTTGGTCGGGGCATAGCGGATCCGCACCAAGTCTGCGGCGGCGCGTGCCTGTTCGAAGGTTTCGGCCACCACCAGTGCCAGGGCCTGGTGGTAGTGGTCCACCTTCGGGCCTCCCAGCAACGGGGCGGTATTGCGGTCGCCCTTGTGCAGGGTGCCGGCGTTGTCGGCGGTGACGATGGCCAGCACGCCGGGCGAGGCACGTGCGGCGTCGAGCTCCATTGCGGTGACCCGGCCCTTGGCGATGCCGGCGCCGACCACGTAGCCATAGGCTGGCGATGCAGCCACGTCGTGCCACTCATACGCGTAACGGGCGTGTCCGGTGGTCTTCTGCGGGCCGTCGATGCGGTCCAATGGTTTGCCGACCACCTTCATCTGGTCGATGGGATTGGTGCCTGCGGGGGTATCGAATTTCATGGATCAGCTCCTCGCCTGCATCAGGACCGAGGCCAGCGTGCGTTCGGCAAGCTGTACCTTGAACTGGTTTTCTGGACTGGGCGTGGCGCCCTGCAGCAGGTTTCCCACCACCGCGCGCGCGCCCTGCGGCAGCAGTGCGTCGGCCGCATCGCTGCGCCACGGCTTGTAGGCTACCCCGCCCAGCGCCACGCGGCCGCTGCCATCGGCCTGCAGCACGGCCGCGACCGACACCAGCGCGAACGCGTAGGACGCACGGTCGCGGACCTTGCGGTAGATATGCGTGCCGCCCAGCGGCGCAGGCAGGGTGACGGCGGCGATCAGCTCGCCCTTGTCCAGCACGCTGTCGATGTGTGGCGTCTTGCCGGGCGCGCGGTAGAAATCGTCCAGCGCGATGCGGCGCGTGCTGCCATCGGCGCGCACGGTCTCCACCGTTGCATCCAGCAGCATCATCGCCACGGCCATGTCGCTGGGATGCGTGGCGATGCACGCTGGGCTGGTGCCGATCACCGCCAGTTGCCGACTGACGCCGCCGATGGCCGCGCAGCCACTGCCGGGCAGCCGCTTGTTGCAGGGCTGGGCGGTGTCATAGAAATACGGGCAGCGGGTGCGCTGCAGCAGATTGCCGGCGGTGGTGGCCTTGTTGCGCAGCTGTCCGGACGCGCCGGCCACCAGCGCACGGGTCAGCAGGGCGTAGTCGCGGCGGATACGGCTGTCGGCGGCCAGGTCGGTGTTGCGCACCAGCGCGCCGATGCGCACGCCACCGTCGTCGGTGGCCCCGATGGTATCCAGCTTGAGCCCGTTGACGTCGATCAGGTGGCTGGGGATCTCGATCTCCAGCTTCATCAGGTCCAGCAGGTTGGTGCCACCGGCGATGAAGCGGGCACCCTGGGTGCGTGCAGCAGCCGCGGCTGCCTCGGCCGGGGTGCGTGCGCGTTCGTAGGTGAAGGCTCTCATGCGCGCTGGCCCCCCACGTCTTCGATGGCTTCGATGATGTTGGAGTAGGCACCGCAACGGCACAGGTTGCCGCTCATGCGCTCGCGTATTTCCTCGGCGCTTGCCTCGCTGCGTGCGCCGAGGTCGGCGGTGACGTGGCTGGGAATGCCGTCCTTGATTTCCTTCAGTACCGCAACGGCCGAGCAGATCTGCCCCGGCGTGCAGTAGCCGCACTGGTAACCATCATGTTTGACGAAGGCGGCCTGCATCGGGTGCAGGTCATCGGGGGATCCCAGGCCTTCGATGGTGGTGATCTCGGCGCCCTCGTGCATCACCGCCAGGCTCAGGCAGGCATTGATGCGGCGGCCGTCGACGATCACCGTGCAGGCGCCGCACTGGCCGTGGTCACAGCCCTTCTTGGTGCCGGTCAGGTGCAGATGCTCGCGCAGGGCGTCGAGCAGGGTCACCCGGGTATCCAGCTTCAGCGCGCGCGCCTTGCCGTTGACCTTGAAGGCGACGTCGGCGGTGACCGGGGCGCGCGCGGGGGATCCGATACCGGGCACGTCAGCCATGGCGGCAGGTGCGACCAGCACCGATGCCGAGCCCGCGCCGAGCTTCAGCAGGGTGCGCCGGCTGAGCGCGAATTCGGGAGGGGTATTCATGCAAGGCAGTTCCTCTGTGGCTGATGCAGGCGTGGCTGAGGGGACTGCGGCGCTGCGTGGGGGACACCGCGCCGGCGTGTGCAGCATGGCCTGCAGCCGGTAATCATGAAGTGAACCGGTCATCGGCGTGACCGTCGGGCTCGTGGATCGGGCAGCCGTTGAAGCCGCTGCGGAAGGTGCGCGAGGCCTGCATCACCACGCGGCGGGCGCGATTGATGCTGCCCAGCGGCCGATGCGCGGCGAGTGTGTGCCAGGGCGCGAAGGCGAGCTTGTCTTCAGCCTGCGGTGACGCCGAAGGATCCCATGCCGCCTGCTGGCCAACGATGAGGTGCGCCACCGTCTGCCACGGACTCAGTTCCTCGGGCCAGGCTACCGACGCGTCTTCCAGCGGCATCTGCTCGAGGTCGCGGCACAGCTGCACGCGCAGGGCCCATACCGCAGGTTCCTGCAGGGCAGCGAAGAAGGCGACGACCGCCTCGCGCTGGGTGTCATCGGTGGACGCCAGGGCTTGCCCATGCAGCGCCTGCAGTGCGGGGGAGACGGGGGCCAGCGAGAACTTCGCCATGAAAGGACCGTAGAGGTACGGGACCTGGCTGAAGTAGGTTTCACCCAGTGGGTGCCGCTGCGGCTCGCCGCCCATTCCCTTCAGCGTACTGCTTTCGCCACCGACGCTTTCCAGCGCGGCCTCTGCGGTGCGCAGGGTCGCGGAGATCACCTTCTTGGTGCGCGGCATGCGTTCGGTGGTCGCCGCGAGCAGCTTGGACGAGCGCAGGAAGCCGGCCACGCCGGGTGTGCTGAAGGCCGGTCCATTGACCATCAGGAAATCCTGGGTGTGCTGCTCCTCGTCGCCGGGCAGGCGCTGGCCTTCGACATCGAGCACCTTCAGCGCGATCGCGCGCGGGGTGGATACGCTGTCCGGAAGCTGCTCGGCCGGCGGTGATGACAGCCGCACCAGTGCGTCGTGGCGTCCCGGCCTGGCGAACAGCCCGTGGGCCAGCTCGGACGGCAGGCCTTCGAAGATCTGCAGTTCGGCCTTCAGAAGGCCCTGGCCCTTGGCATGTACGGCGCGGTGCGCATGGCCTTCGGCTTCGGCGACGGTCTGCGACATGCGGGTGAACACATCGGTCAACGCTGCGATGTGGGCGGCTTCGTCGGCCTCGGGTTGTTCGTAGGCGGGATCGAAGCGGAGAGGGGGAAGCGTAGCGGTCATGGGGCGTCCTGCATCTGCTGTGGAAGGGCTGTCGATGGATGGCGTTCCAGCCTCCAGTGTGCTCCACGCGTGGTGCAGGTCGCGTGCCGGTACGCCCACCCCGGCTTCACATGCGCGCCGCTGCGGCCCGGTCAGGGCGTCGGTGACAGCGCGGGGCGCGCTGCCCAGGCGCGCAGCAGCGGCAGGGGATCGTAGGCACCGTCCGCACCGTAGATGCCCCAGTGCAGGTGCGGCGGGGTGCCCTTGGCATTGCCGGTATCGCCGACGTAGCCCAGCAGCGTGCCTGCATCGACCACCTCGCCGCGCTCCAGTCCCTCGCGCCAGTCGTCCAGGTGGGCGTAGTAATAGCGCTCCATTGCCGGCCCCTGGATCCACACCTGGCGCCCACCCAGTCCACTCTCGCGGACGTCCGTCACGATGCCGCGGGTGGCGCTGCGCACGGCGGTGCCGCGTGCGGCGAAGATGTCCACGCCGGCGTGCGTGCGGTCGGCGCCGCGCGGGGCACCGAAGGTGTCGGCGACCTGGCGTGCGCGGACGCCGTCGACCGGGACCGGCAGCGCGGTGGGTGCGGGCAGTCGCGATATTTCCCACATTGCGCGGGGTACGGCGGCCCAGCGGCTGTTCCAGAACGCACCGCCGGCGACGATCAGCACGGCGATCCACAGCACGCGCAGCAGCCAGCGGCGGAGTTGTCGGGCCCGCGAGGGCCTTGCAGGTGCAGCAGCGGGATCAGGCAAAGGGCGCAGCCGGTCTGGGCAGGGGGCCCCAGCATGGCAGCGCCGGTATCAACGGCGCGTCGCCGTCGGCAGGTAACTCAGCCCTGCAGCCACTGCGTGCAGCCGGTGGACGCCGCGCGCGACGGCGCGGCACCGGCCACGGTTGGACAGTGCTGCTGCATGCGCTCGCGCAGCCGGGCCAGGGTTGGCGCGCCGGCATGTTCGCTGCTCCACGCCTGCAACTGGCTGCCGAGGCGTTCGAAGCGCTGCCGGGTACGCTGGTGGTAGCCGGCCGGCTGCTGGTCCAGTTCGGCGATGACCCGGGTTGCCGCCGCCTCGATGGCGGCCGTGTCATCCGGCGCCAGCCGCAGCAGGCCCTCTACGTACAGCACGCCCCACTGCACCCGCGTGGCAGGACCCTGCGCGCCCTCGTACGCTTTGCGCAGCCAGTCCACGGCGGCGGTCCGGTCACCGCGCGCTTCGGCCAGCTCGGCCAGTTCGGGCATGTAGTAGTAGGGCGTCTGGCTGCGCTTGAGCTCGGCCAGCAACAGCGCTTCTGCAGCGGCGTCGTCGCCGGCCTGGCGCAGCGCATGGGCGGCGGTACCCAGGGTGGCCTGGCGCTCGTGCGCGCTGGTTGCTGCGGCATCGGCCGCCTGCACCCGTTCGCGCACGCGGGCGGTCAAGCCGGCGGGCAGTTCGCCTTGCGGTTGCTGCAGGCGGGCAAGGGCGATTTCGGTGATGGCGCGCGACAGGGCATCGTCCGGCCGATTGCCGCGTGCGGCATCGGCGCGCTGCAGGGCCGCCAGCAGTTGCCGGCCCAGCGCATCGGTGGACGCCGGCCCGGTGCTGGCCTGCTTGACCAGCGCTGCGCCCCGGTAGCCAAGCAGATCGCGGTTGCGGCGCACTTCGTCCGGCTGCGCCAGCACCACCTGCAGCAGTTCACGCACCCGGGTAGCCGGTGCCTGGGCGTCGTCGGTGCTGGCCAGTGCCAGCAGGGCAAAACGCCGCTGCAGCGCTGGCTGCGGCGCAGCAGCAGCCAGTTCGCCGAGCAGGCTGGCGCTGTCCTGCCTGCCGCTCAGGCGGCTGGCGTCGACCTCCCAACCGTAGTCACCCAGGACCTGCCAGTCGTCAGCGCTCAGCTTTCCGGGTTCGGCCAGCGCCAGCTTCAAGGTGTCGGCCACCGCGCTGCGTCGACCGGCCGCAACGGTGAGCACGCGGGTCAGTTCGGCGCTGTCATTGCCGCCGGCCACGCGGGTCAGTTCGTTCTGCTGGGGATCGAGCACGATCAGGGTCGGGTAGCCGCGCACGCCGAAGCGTTCGCCCCAGGCCTGGGCGCCTTCCTCGTCACCGTCCAGGTAGACCGGCACATAGCGCTCGGTGAGCGCGATGAAGGCAGGATCCTTGAACAGGCCCGCCTTGAGCTGGTTGCACGGCGGACACCAGACCGCGCCCCAGTACAGCAGCACCGGCTTGCCACTTTCCTTGGCTTCGGCAAAGGCATCGTCGACATCGCCATGGCGCCACGCGATCTGCGCAGGTTCGGCCTGGGCTGCTCCCTGGGCAGCAGGCGCCTCGGTGGTAGGCGGAGAGGGCGTGCAGGCAGCCAGCAGGCCGACGATGCAGGCGACGTGGACAGCAGGGATCAGGCGCATCGAAGGAATCCGCAGTGGGGGAGGAGGGGCACGCGACGGCATTGCGCATTCTAGGAATCACGCTGGCGGCATGCGCGGCGTCGCTGATGCCCGCTGCTCATGTGCACACATCCGGCAGCGATATGCGGTGTACGGCAGGCCCGTGCGGCGGGCGTACGTAGCGGCTGGGCGTGCATCGCACGGTGACGATTGTCACGAAAGCACCGATCGCCTTCATCGCCAGCGGCCAGTTGCAGATAACCACTGCGTATTTCCCGGTTCGGCGTCGGGCAGGGTTAATGAATGGGCACCACCTTTTCCTCCCCCGACGTGTGTTCCCTTCAATGACTCCTGCTCGTACTTCATTGCGCCGGCATGGCCTGGCGCTGGCGATCGTTCTCGCCACCACTTCCCCTCTGTTGCACGCACAGTCCACTACCGGCGCGATCAGCGGCCAAGCGCCCGCGTCCAGCGCGCGCATCATCGTGCGCAGCGATACCGGCCTGGCCCGCGAAGTGGCCGTCGATGCGCGCGGCCGCTACAGCGCGTCGCAGCTTCCGCTGGGCCGCTACACGGTGGAGGCGCGCGATGCCGATGGCAACGTGCTGCAGACCCGCCAGGACATCGCGCTGACCGTGGGCGCGAGCACCGACGTCTCCTTCGCCGCGGTGACCAGCCTGTCCGGCGTGCAGGTGAGCGCAGATCGCGCCGCCGCCTCGATCGATGTCAGCAGCGTGGATTCGCGCACCGTGGTCACCGCCGAACAACTGCAGCGGCTGCCGCTGGGACGCTCGGCCGAAGCCATCGCGCAGCTGGCGCCTGGGGTGGTGGCCAACAGTGGCAACGGGACCTATGCCGGACCGACCGGCGCCCAGCTGGTCAGCTTCGGCGGCTCTTCCGCGGCAGAGAACGCGTATTACATCAATGGCTTCAACACCACCGATCCGCTGCGCGGGCTGGGCGGCCTGACCTTGCCCTACGGCAGCATCGACCAGCAGGAAATCTATACCGGCGGTTACAGCGCCAAGTATGGCCGCAGCGATGGCGGGGTGATCAACGCCGTCGGCAAGCGCGGTACCAACCAATGGCGTTTTGGTGGCCAGCTGACCTGGGAACCGGCCGCCACGCGCGCAGACAAGGACGATGTCTACTACCCTGCCAACGGCGCGCTGTACGCTCCGGAAAGCCAGGACCGCCAGTGGGTCACCACCAGGAGCCTGTATGCCGGCGGTCCGCTGCTGGAAGACCGGCTGTTCTTCTTCGGCTCGTATGAGCTGGAGCAGCGCGAAGGAACCGACGTCAAGAACGTGGAGTCGACCAATTCCTACTCGCGCTACGAATATGACCGCCCGCGCTGGTACGCCAAGCTGGACTGGAACATCACTGACAACCACCTGCTGGAGTTGACCGGCGCCTCCACCCGCAATGTGTTCCGCGGCGACAGCTTCGCCTACGACTACGACACGCTGAGCCGCGGCGCACGGCGTGGCGCCGAAGACACCACCAAGACCGGCGGCAGCCTGTGGACGGCCAAGTACACCGGCTACCTGACCGACAACCTCACCGTCAGCGCGCAGTACGGCAAGCTGCGTTCGGACGACTACGTCGGCAACCCGGCCTACGATGGCAGCCTGGTGTACCTGTCCACGCCGAACCTGCAGAATCCTGCGCTCAACGGCGGCAGCCCGATCACCAACGCGCAGACCACGTCTTTGCTGGTGGATCCGGACCGCGGCAACCGCAGCGACAACCTGCGCCTGGACGCGAACTACGTCTGGGGCGACCACAGCATCACCGTGGGCATCGACAACCAGAACGCACGGGCGCTGAACCGCGGCTCGGTCGGCTCGGCCGACGGGTATTACTGGATCTACGGCCAGTCCAACCCGGACCTGCCGATCAATACCGGCCTGGGCGTGCCGGCCACCGGCGGCTTCGTCAATGGCCAGGACGGCTATTACGTGCGCCGTTATGACTACAGCGCACTGGCCTCGGTGCGCTCGGCGCAGCGGGCGCAGTACATCGAAGACAACTGGCAGGTCACCGACAACCTGCTGCTCAACCTCGGCCTGCGCCTGGACCAGTTCACCAACTTCAACCGCGATGGCGATGCGTACATCAAGCAGACCAGCGGCCAGTGGGCGCCACGACTGGGCTTCAGCTGGGACGTGGGCGGTGATGGCCGCTTCAAGGTGTACGGCAACGTGGGGCGTTACTACCTGGCGTTGCCGTTGAACCCGGCATTCAACGCAGCCGGGGCCACCCTGGCCACGTCGACCTATTACACCTATGGTGGCATCGATGCCAATGGCTACCCCACCGGGCTGACGCCGTTCTCCGCGGCGGTATCGTCCAACAACAACTACGGCCTGCTGCCGGACCCGAAGACGGTGGCGACCTCCGGCATCGAACCGTCCTACCAGGATGAGTTCATCATTGGCTTCAACAAAGCGTGGGGGCAGGACTGGGTGTACGGCGCGAAGGCGACCTACCGGGTGCTGCGCAGTGGCGTGGATGATTACTGCGACATCGACGCGGTGCTGTCCAAGGCCGGTGAACTGGGGTACGACGTGACCCGCGACAGCAATCCGGTCAGCTGCTGGTTGATCAACCCCGGCCGCGCCAACACTTTCAACCTGGTCGACACCGCCGGCAATTACGTGAGCGTGCCGCTGAGCAATGCAGAGATGGGCTTCCCGCGCTTCAAGCGCAATTACTACGCGGTGAACCTGTCACTGGAGCATCCGTTCGACGGCCGCTGGTACGCACGTGCCGACTACAACTGGTCGCGCAGTTACGGCACCACCGAAGGGCAGCTGCTGTCCGGCATCGGCCAGACCGCGGTCTCCACCACCCAGGCCTGGGACTATGCCCAGCTTATGGAGCACACCAACGGGCCGCAGAGCAACGATGCCACGCACCAGTTCAAGCTGCATGGCTACTACCAGATCACCCCGCAGTGGCTGGTATCGGCCAACCTGAGCGTGATCTCCGGGACGCCGTTCAGTGCGTTGGGCTCCTATGGCCCGGACTTCAGCGATCCCTCCGGCTATGGCACCGCCTACCACTTCTACAATGGCCAGCCGGCGCCCCCGGGCAGCCAGGGCCGGTTGCCGTGGCGTCGCCAGCTGGACCTGGGCGTGTCCTACCGGCCGGCGTTGGCCGACGGGCGGTTGGGGTTCAACCTGGATGTGTTCAACGTGTTCGACAGCCAGGCGGCGCTGTGGCGCTCGCCGTACTCGGAACTGGATCCGGGCCAGCCGGACCCGCTGTACGGCGCGGCCACCGTGCGCCAGGCACCGCGTTCGCTGCGCGTCAGCGTGAGTTACGACTACTGATCGGGGCAGGGTGCCTGCCGAGGGTGGGCACCCTGCGCGCAGCAACGGTCAGCTGCTGCGCTCTTCGTCCAGGTTGCCGCGCACCGCGCGCGCCAGGTCGATGCGGGTGAAGGGCTTGGGCAGGATCGCGATATGCCGCCCCAGGTGGTTGTTGGCCTGGTGGTCGCGCGGATAGCCGGAGGTGAACAGGATGCGCAGCGCCGGCTTGCGCTGGCGGGACTGGCGGGCCAGCTCCCAGCCGGTCATGCCGGGCATCACGATGTCCGAGAACAGCAGGTCCACGTCGACGTCCGGCCGGTCAAGCAGGCGGATCGCCGACGGTCCGTCATGCGCTTCCAGTACGCGATAGCCCAGCTGGCGCAGCGCTTCCACGGTGTAGGCGCGTACGTCGTCGTTGTCCTCGGCGACCAGGATGGTTTCATCCTGCGCCTCGTATTCGGCATACCCGTTCTGCTCGGCCAGCCGCGGACCCGGCAGCGGCAGGTCCGAGCGCGGGAACAGCATGGTGATCACCGTGCCGGTACCCGGCGTGGACTCCACCTGCACGTGGCCACCGGACTGCTTGACGAAGCCATACACCATCGAAAGGCCGAGGCCGGTGCCGCGGCCGACTTCCTTGGTGGTGAAGAACGGCTCGAACACCCGCGCCATCGTTTCCGCGCTCATGCCCTGGCCATTGTCACGCACCCGCAGCACCGCGTACTGGCCCGGCGGCACGTCCGGGTTCTGTTCGGCAAAGCCTTCGTCCAGCACGCCGGTGCCGGTCTCCAGCAGCAGCGTGCCGCCATCGGGCATCGCATCGCGTGCGTTCACCGCCAGGTTGAGGATGGACGCTTCCAGCTGGCCGGGATCCACCTCCACGCACCAGACATCCGGGGCGACGGCGATCTCCAGATGCACCAGTTCGCCGAGCGCGCGCTGCAGCAGTTCCTGCATGCCCAGCACCTGCTCGTTGAGGTTGACGGCCTGGTTCAACAGCGGCTGGCGGCGGGCGAAGGCAAGCAGGCGCTGGGTCAGGCTGGCCGCGCGCATGACGCCCTTCAGGGCGTTGTCGAGCGGACGCGCAATGGCCTGGGCACCGTCGCCAAGGCGGTCGGTCAACAGCTTGGCATGTTCCACGTTGCCGGCGATGACGGTCAGGATGTTGTTGAAATCGTGTGCGATGCCGCCGGTCAGCTGGCCGACGGCCTCGATCTTCTGGCTCTGTCGAAGCGCCTCTTCGGCGAGCCGGCGCGCGGTGGTTTCCACCGCTTCGCAGACCACCGCGGTGACGGTGTGCTGGTGGTCGAGCAGCGGCCGGAATGAAAAATCGAACGAACGCGTGCCGGTAGGCAGCTGCAGTTCCAGTTCGTGGCGCGACTCGCTGCCTTCGGCGGCGGACTGCACCGCGCTGCGCACCGTCTGCGCCGCATCCGGACTGGCCGAAAACCAGGCTGACTCACAGAACAGCGCGTCGCTGACATCGGCTTTCTCGCTCAGGATCGCCGCCAGCGAAGCGCGGTTGGCGTCCAGCACGCGGCCGTCGGGACTGATCAGCACCTGCAGCTGGAAACTGGATTCGAACACGGCCTGCAGCCGGCTCTCGCTCTGGCGCAGGTCGGCGGTCCGCTGCTCGACCTGCTGCTCGAGGAAATCGTTGGCATCGCGCAGCAGCAGCTCGGCCTGCTTGAGGTCGCTGATGTCGCGCGCCAGCGTGTAATAGCCGGCCACTTCGCCTTCTGCGGTGATCTCCGGCACGCCGTCCAGCAGCACGTGGCGCGGGCTGCCGTCGGCGCGCTGCAGCTCCAGTTCGAAACTCACGCGTTGGCCCTGCAGTACCTGCTGCAGGTGGGGCAGGGCGGCATCGAACAGGCCGGCGCCGACCACGTCGCTGACCTGCAGGCCGATCAGTTCCGCCGGTGGACGACCATGCCAGGCCTCGTAGGCATTGTTGGCGAAGCGGTAGCGGTGGTCCGGGCCCAGGTGCGCGATCAGCGCGGGCATGGAGTCGGTGATCAGCTGCAGGCGGTCGCGGCTCTGCTTCAGTTCCACTTCGGCGGTGCGCAGCTTGGCGCGCGCTTCCGCTTCGCGGATCGCCCGAAGGATGGCGTCGGGCAGGCGCTGCAGGCGCTGCTTGACCACGTAATCGCGCGCGCCGCGGGTCAGCGCCTGCACCGCCAGCTCTTCGGTCAGCGTGCCGGAGACGAAGATGAAGGGCAGCTGCGGCACCTGTTCGCTGGCCAGGGTCAGCGCGGTGTCGCCGTCGAACCCGGGCAGCACGTGGTCGGCGAGGATCACGTCATGGCGTTCGGCGTCGAGCTCTGCGATGAAGGCGTCGCGGGTCCATACGCGATGGACCTGGAAGTGCATGCGGGCGCGCGTCAGCTGCGCCTCGATCAGTTCCGCGTCGAGCGCACTATCCTCAAGCATGAGGATGCGGATCGGCGCATCCCTGGCAGTTTCAGTCATTCGTGCGGCCTTGGCCTGAGGGTCGGATCGGGTGCGGGGGGGGATTGTTGGTGATGCCCCAGAACATGCCCAGCCCCTGGATGGCGTCGAAGAATTCCTTGAAGTCCACCGGCTTGACCACGAAGGCGTTGACGCCCAGCTCATAGCTGCGCACCAGGTCCTGCTCCTCGCGCGAGGAGGTCAGCATCACGATCGGGGTGCGGCTGAGATGGCGGTCGCCGCGCACTTCGGCCAGCACTTCCAGTCCGTTCAACTTGGGCAGTTTCAGGTCCAGCAGCACCACCACCGGGCCGCCGTGGTTGAGGTCCTTGTAGGCGCCTTCGCTGCGCAGGTACTGCAGCGCTTCGACACCGTCGCGCACGTGGGTGACCTGGTTGAGCAGCTGGCAGCGTGCCAGCGCATCGAGGGTCAACTCGGCGTCCTTCGGGTTGTCTTCTACGAGCAGGATGGGTCGCAGGTCCCTCATGCAGTGCCTCTCTGGGAATACGGAATGGTGAAATAGAGCGTGGCGCCCTTGCCGAGTTCGCCCTCGGCCCAGGTACGGCCGCCGTGGCGGCTGACGATGCGGTGCACGTTGGCCAGGCCGATGCCGGTGCCCTCGAACTCGTCGGCATGGTGCAGGCGCTGGAACACGCCGAACAGCTTGTCGACATAGCGCATGTCGAAGCCGCAGCCGTTGTCCTTGACGAAGAAGATGTGCTCGTTGTCGCCGCGCTCGGCGCCGACCTCGATGGTCGGTTCGGCACTGTCACGGGTGAACTTGATCGCATTGCCCAGCAGGTTCTGCCACACCAGTCGCAGCATGCTGGAGTCGGCTTCCACGCGGGGCAGGGGGGCGATGTTCCAGTGGATGGTCCGTCCTTCGGCTTCCATCACCAGGTTCTGGCGCACGTCCTCCACCAGCGCGCCCACGTCCACGTTCACCAGGCCCATGCTGGAGCGGCCCATCTGCGAGAAGCTGAGCAGGTCATCGACCAGCGTGCCGGCCGACTTGGCCGATTCGACGATCGTGGCCAGGAAGCGTTTTTCGGTATCGGTCAGCTTGTCCGCCGCCGAACTGCCAAGCAGCTCGGAATAGCCGACGATATGCCGGAACGGTGCGCGCAGGTCATGGCTGACCGAATAGGAAAACGCCTCCAGTTCCTTGTTGCTGCGCAGCAGCTGCTCGTTGAGTTCGGCCATTTCCTCGGCCTTGCGCAGCACGATGTCGACGATGGCCGTGCGCAGCTCCAGCGCGGCGTCGCGGTCCACGTCCTGCCATGGCGTGGACTGCTGGCGTACGGTTTCCTTCCAGGCTTCGAAGGACAGCCGCGGCGACAGCGTGCCACCGACCACCGCCTTGCGCGGTTCGCCCCCCCAGCGCACGGTACGCATCACTTCCGGACGGAACCACAGCACGAAGCTGTCGTGCAGCTGCGAAATGGAGATGGCCATCAGGCCGCTGGCGACGTCGGCGAACGCACCGGCCTCGGCCCACGACGCGGGCAGCGCGTCGGTCTGGAAGACGTCTTCGCCGGCGTGTTCCCGGGTAAGCCAGTCCACCAGCGCATTGACCTGGGTCTGTCCCGGCGTCTCGCCCAGCAGCACGCACTGGCCACGGTGGATGATCGCCGCACCCGCCGCGCCGGTGAGGTCCAACAGGCTCTTCTCATCGCGGCCAAGCGCGGCCATGAAGTCTTCGTCGCCGGCCATCCGGCCGAGCAGGCGGACCTGGATGGCGCGGCGCGAGATGCGCTCTTCCACGACCATCGCGCGTTCCTTCAGCGCGATCTGCAGCGACAGGATCTGGCCGATGAACTCGCAGGCGGTGCGCACGTGGTAGGGCACGTGCCGCGGCTGCTGGTTGTGGCAGGACACCAAGCCCCACAGCCGGCCTTCGCTGACCAGCGACACCGACATCGAGGCGCCCGTGCCCATGTTGCGCATGTACTGCAGGTGCACCGGGGACACGCTGCGCAGCACCGCCAGGCTGAGATCGGTGGGCGCTGCGTCGGCATGGGCGGCGCTGCGCAGCAGCGGCACGGCCTGGTAGTCACTGTCGGCGATCAGCCGCACGCGGTTGCGGCGGTACAGCTCGCGCGCCTGGGCGGGGATGTCCGATTCGGGGAAGCGCAGGTCCATGTAGGACGGCAACCGGTCGTTGCGGTCTTCGGCCACGACCGCGCCGTTCCAGTCCTTGTCGAACTGGTAGATCATCGTGCGATCGAAATTGGCCAGCGCACGTACGTGGCGGGCGCCGATCTCGCACAGCGTGGAAATGTCGGACACGGTTTCGATCTCGCCCATGAAGCGGCGGATCTGCGGATACAGGTCTTCCAGCGAGCCGGGCTCGCCTTCCACCGGTTCTTCCAGCTCGACCAGGAAATGGGTGTCGCTGCGGTGGGCCAGCACATGGTGGCGGCCGAAGCGGCCCAGCTGCACCGAGCCCAGGAAGACGCTGGAGCCCGGTGCCAGCAGGTCCAGGTGGCGCCGGTAGGGCGCCAGGGCGCCGCCCAGCACGCCATCCAGGTGCTGGTCCAGCGGGTCACCGAAGTACTCCAGCACCTGGGCCTGGGTGATCGCGCGTTCCTGCACCTGCATCGTCAGCGGGTCCACGACCAGCAGCACGCCGTAGGGCTGGATGGCCCCGGGCGTGTGGATCGGCTCGCGCGCGCAGCTCGACAGGTCCAGACCCGCGTCGGTGGCATCGTTCATGGGAACTCCTGGGTAACAAACCCGCCTACGGCGGCGAAGGCAGCGCGGGCGCCGTCCTCGACCTGCCGCTCGTCCGTTTCAGGCAGGACGATGGCGTTCAAGGCGGTGGTGAAGCTGCGCCAGTGGGCGGCGATGCCCCCGGCAGGAGGAGCGAGGTGGCTGGCGCCAAAGGCCTGGTCAAGCCCCAGTGGCGCGGCTAGTTTGTAGATCACCGCCCCACCCAGCGCCGAGCCCTCGGCCACGTACAGCCAACCGAGTGCGGCAGGCACCGGCAGCGCAGCGGGCAGGGTCGGGACGGGGGTCGGCAAGGGCGCGCGCAGGTCGGTCAGGTCGCGGGTGATGCCGGGCAACCGGCGCCGCGTTTCCAGTCCGGGCAACAACGGCTGCAGCGCGGCGTGGGCGTAAAGCGTGTCGATCTGCTGGTGCAGGCGATGCTGCACGCGCAGGAACGCGGCGAAGCGCTCGCGGCTGTCGAAGATCCGTTGGGCCATGATGCGCTGGTCCAGCCGCTCGTGCGTTTCATGGGTGGCGCGTTTCAGGCGCTCGGCACGGGTAGGCGGCAGGGCCGGGTCAAGTACTGGCATCGACGACGACGGGCAGGACGCACGATAGGGGAGACGCTGCAGGTTATCAGATGGGCCGATCGCGTCGTGTCAACGTAATTTCATGCGGAATGCCCCAATCTGTCCGCCAACGGCCCGCTGCGCTCGCCGACCATGGGTCGGCGCTACCGGACTACATCAGGCCCAGCGTCAGCAGCGCCAACACGGCGTAGCGTCCGGCCTTGGCGATCACCACCAGCGGCAGGAACACCCGAAGTGGTTCGCGCATCACGCCGGCCGCCAGGGTGATCGGATCACCGATCACCGGTGCCCACGACAGCAGCAGGGACCAGCGGCCGTAGCGCCGGTACCACGCCTGCGCCTGCTCCAGCCTGGCCCCGGATACCGGAAACCAGCGCCGCCCCTGGAAGCGTTGCACCTGCATGCCAAGCCACCAGTTGACCAGTGATCCCAGCACGTTTCCGGCAGTGGCCACGGCCACCAGCAGAACCGGTGGCCCACCCTCCAGCAGCAGCGCCAACAGCACCGCTTCGGACTGCGCAGGAATCAGCGTGGCCGCGACAAGGGCAGCCAGGAACAAGCCAAGAAGAGAAAGCATGCGCCATTCTACGGTCGCGCATCACCGGCGAGCTGGAGCAGATCGGCCAGCAGTACCTGGTAGGCCGCGTCCGCGGCCGGGCCATCGCCCTGGCGCAGCACCCAGGAGGGATGCACGGTCACCAGCGCGCGGGTACCGTCGTGCAGCGTGTGCCACTGGCCGCGCCCCTCGCTGAAACGGAACGAGGCGCCCAGCAGGGCCGACGCGGCGGTAGCCCCGAGGCAGACCACGGTATCCGGACGCACCTGCTCGATCTCCCCCGCCAGCCAGGACCGGCACGCCTGCACGTGCTCGCGGTCAGGGCGCTGGTGCACGCGCACCTTGCCGCGGCGCTGGAAGCGGAAATGCTTGACCGCGTTGGTCAGGTACAACGTGCTGCGGTCGATGCCCGCCTCGCCCAGCGCGCGGTCCAGCAGTTTCCCGGCCGGGCCCACGAACGGTCGGCCGCTGAGGTCTTCGCGATCCCCCGGCTGCTCACCGATGAGCATCACCCGCGCGTCGGCTGGGCCCTCGCCGAACACCGTCTGGGTGGCAGGCTCCCACAGCGCGCAGCGCCGGCAGGCAGCGGCACGATGCCGTTGCAATGCCAGCGAGTCGGGCAGGGTGTCGGCGGCGCGCGCAGCGGCAGCCGAAGGCAGCAGCGGCGCCTCCGGGATCCGGCGCTGCGGCGCCACGGCCTCGCGTGCATGCATTTCCTCCACGCGCGTACCGGCATCGCGGACCAGCCGGGGCAGCAGCGCGGCCTCCGGCAGGTGTTTCCAGTATTTGACCGGCATCTCCTGGCGCATCATCCGTTCATTCAGGCGCGCCGGATTGAAGATGCTGGCGTAGTAGGTGCGCCACAGTTCCTCGCGGGAGTCATCGGCGGGGGCGTCGCTGCGCTGCGCACCGGGGCCGGCGCTCAGGCTGCTGCCATCCCAGTACGCGCTGCGCGAGGGCGTCAGGATCGCCCAGCGCATGCCGGCGAAGCGGCGCGCGAAGAACGGCGCGACGCGGTCCACGATGTGGTGGTCCGGTTCGAACCAGGCGATGAAGGCATCGTCCTCGCCGGGCACCTCGCGGAACCGCACGAAGGCCTTCATCTTGTGCGAATCGCGGCGTACCGCCTGGGCCAGCGCATGGGCGCGCTGCACATCGGCATCGGCGGGGTTGGACAATACCTCGCGCTGGCCATGGGCGATCCGCCACAGCAGCCGGTACAGCAGGGGCAGGCGCTGCGGATCGCGATGGCACAGCACGCTGGCCGCCAGCTCCAGGAAGGCCTTGGACACGCGCGGGCCGGCAGCGCCACCGGCATCGCCCGGCATCGGCGCGCCGGCAAGCGCCGGTGCATCCAGCAGCGAGGCATCGGTGCCCTCCAGCCAGTCGATCTGCTCGGGTGCCACGCCGGCAGCCAGCCCGAGGCGCGCGGCCGCTCGCCAGGCATCCAGTGACCACGGCGGGTCGATCCGTGCCGACCAGCGCAGCATCTCAGCTGGCAAGGCTTTCGCCGAACAACGAGCCCTGTCGCGGCGGCGGCGCCAGGCTGGCGCGCAGGCTGGCTGGATCGTCCAGGCGGCGATGCGGATGGTGGTCCAGCAGCTGCACGAAGGGCAGCAGCTTGCGCATCGGCGCCCGCAGCCGCGCGACATCGGCTACCCGCAGGCGGCCGTGGCGGCGCGCCATGAGCACGCGCTTGACGTTGCGCACGCCCAGCCCCGGCACCCGCAGCAGCAGCTCCTTCGGTGCCAGGTTTAGGTCGACCGGGAACTGCTCGGGATGGCGCAGCGCCCAGGCCATCTTGGGGTCGATGTCCAGGTCCAGCATGCCGTCCTGGGTGGTGTCGGTGATCTCTTCGATGCCGTAACCATAGAAACGCAGCAGCCAGTCGGCCTGGTACAGGCGATGCTCGCGCTGCAGCGGCGGCGGTTGCAGCGGCAGCGCCTTGCTGGCATCGGGGATCGGGCTGAAGGCGGAATAGTAGACCCGGCGCATGTGGTAATTGCCGTACAGCTGGTCGGAGGTGGTCAGGATGTCGCGGTCGCTGGCCCCGTCGGCACCGACGATCATCTGCGTGCTCTGGCCGGCCGGCGCGAAGCGCGGCGCACGCTTCTGCGCGCTGCGGTCGGGCGCGGCCACCCGTGCCGGCCGTGCGCGCTCCTCCCTGGATTCCTCGATGCGCCAACGCAGCTCACCCATCGCGCCGCGGATGGTGGGCATGGTTTTCTCCGGCGCGAACGCGGCCAGCCCGGCTTCGGTCGGCAGCTCGACGTTGATCGACAGGCGGTCGGCGTACCTGCCCGCCGCGGCCAGCAGCTCCGGCGAGGCTTCGGGAATGGTCTTGAGGTGGATGTAGCCGGCGTAGCGGTGTTCTTCGCGCAGCTGGCGTGCCACTTCCACCATGTGTTCCATGGTGTAGTCGGCGCTGCGGATGATGCCGCTGGAAAGGAACAGGCCTTCGATGTAGTTGCGCTTGTAGAAGTCCAGCGTCAGGGCAACCACTTCGGCCACGCGGAAGCGCGCGCGCGGCACGTTGCTCGATACCCGGTTCACGCAGTAGGCGCAGTCGTAGATGCAGAAGTTGGTCAGCAGGATCTTCAGCAGGGACACGCAGCGCCCATCGGGCGTGTAGCTGTGGCAGATGCCTGCACCCTCGGTGCTGCCGATGCCGCCGGACTTTTTCGAATCGCGCTTGCCGGCCCCGCTGGAGGCGCACGAGGCATCGTACTTTGCCGCGTCGGCGAGGATTTCGAGTTTGCGCAGGGTTTCCATGGGACCACGCTAGGGAGGGCGCGTCTCAGGCTGTGAGACGGACAGCAACGGCAATCTGAAGACTTCAGCCGACCTGCCATGACGGTTTCGGCTCTATTAGCAGGAATACTAACAGGTGCTGGCTGTCATCTGTGTGTATGCGTGTGCCGGCAAGCTGACCGGCCCCCAGCTGACAGGTCATTCCACGTGGCATTCTCCCGCAGCCCCCGATCCGCCCTGCTGTTGTTGCTGGCCCTGGTCTTGGGCCCGACCGCAGGCGCCGCCGCAGCACCTGCGGGGGGGCGGCTCAACGATGTGCTCGCTGTCGGTACCCACAACAGTTACAAGCTGCCCATGCCAGACGCCCGCCTGCAGGCGCTTGCCGGACGCGATCCGGACCTGGCGCAGGCGCTGGACTATGCCCACCGTCCCTTGGCCGAGCAGCTGCGGCATGGGGCGCGGCAACTGGAGCTGGACGTCAACTTCGATCCGCAGGGCGGGCATTACGCGGCCGGATCGGCCGACCCGGACCTGCAACGGCCAGGCTTCAAGGTGCTGCACATGCCGGGGCTGGACAACGCGAGCAGCTGCATACGCCTGCAGCAGTGCCTGCAGCAGCTGCGCGCCTGGTCCGACACACATCCCCGGCACGTGCCGATCCTGTTGCTGGTCAACGCCAAGGATGACCAGAACGCACGGCTGGGTGGCATCGATGCACTGCGCTTCAATGCCGCGGCGTTCGACGCGCTGGATGCGGAAATCCGCGCGGTGTTCGGGCCCGGAAAACTGATCGTGCCCGATGACGTGCAGGGCGGCTACCCGACCCTGCGCGAGGCCGTGCTGGCGGGAAACTGGCCGGCGCTGGAACACGCACGCGGTCGCTTCCTGTTCGCCCTGGACGAAGGTCCGGCGAAGGTGGCGCTGTATCGGGGCGATCGCCCTTCACTGCAGGGCAGGGTGCTGTTCGTCAACACCGATGCCGACTCACCAGCCGCCGCCTACATGACCCTCAACGACCCGATCGGCCAGTCGGAGCAGATCCGCCACGCGGTGCAGCAGGGTTTCATCGTGCGCACGCGCGCCGATGCGGAAACCCGCGAGGCGCGCACCGGGGATACCCGGCGACGCGAGGCGGCGCTGGCCAGCGGGGCCCAGTATGTATCGACGGACTATCTCTGGCCCGATGCGCGCTTCGGCACCGAATACCAGGTGCCGCTGCCGCGCGGGGCGGCAGCGACCTGCAATCCGCTGCGTGCACGCCACTGCGCGCTGCCGGATCTTGAAGCCATGCCCTGAAACGCAACCGGCTCAGGGCACCATCGCGGCCGAGTTCACCAGGCCCACGGCAATCGCCACGCCGGCCGAGAACCAACCGGCGCTTTCGTTGCCGGCGTCGATCTGGTCAGGGCCGCGTCGGGTGATGATGGCGCGGGAGATGCCAAAGGCCAGCACCTGCATCACCGCAGCGATGGCCGCCCAGATCGCGGCATCCACCAGCGAGACCGAGTTGCTGATTACCGAATTGATCGGCAGCGCCAGGCCGATCAGGGCACCGGCCATGCCGATGCCCGCGGCCTTGTTGCCCTGCCGGATCAAGGTGATTTCCTTGTGCGGGGTAATCAGCGCCACCAGGGTGATGGCCAGCAGCAGGATCAGCAGGCCGATGCCCATGAAGGCGGCGAAGGCGAGGAACGACTGGCCGGTGATGACGTAGTGCATGCAGGTCCTTTGGAGGTCGTGAGGCAGATAGCCCCCAAACCTACCGCATCAGCGCACCGATTGCCTGAAGCCTGCGTCGCGGACGCGACGACTCAGGCCGCCTGGTACGGCGGATAGTCCACGTAGCCCTTGGCACCGCCGCCGTAGAAGGTGCTGCGATCCGGCGGCGTCAATTCCCAACGGTTGCGCAGTCGGGCCACCAGGTCCGGGTTGCTGATGAAGCTGGCACCGAAGGCGGCCAGATCGATCACCCCCTCGGCGATCAGCGCCTCGGCACTGTCGCGGTCCAGTCCGCCGGCCAGGATCAGCGCCGTGGCGGGCAGCGCCTGCTTGATCTGCCGCAGCAGCGCGTCGAAGCCGGATTCACCACCGGCGTCCACCGTGGTGCCACCGACCTTGAAACCGGACTGGTTCATCACGTGCACATAGGCCAGCCGGCGGCGTCCGATCTGTTCGGCCAGCGCGGTGTAGGTCTCGTCGATGCGGTCATGCAGTGGCATGTCGAACAGCTGGCCGTACGGCGAGATGCGGATGCCGGTGCGCGCGGCGCCGACGCGGGCCACCACCGCATCGATGACCTCCAGGGTAAAGCGCAGGCGGTCGTCCAGCGTGGTGGCGGCGTACTGGTCGCTGCGGTCGTTGACCAGCGGGTTCATGAACTGCTCGAACAGGTAGCCGTTGGCGGCGTGGATCTCGACGCCGTCGAAACCGGCTTCGATGGCATTGGCGGCCGCCTGCGCGAAGGTGTCGACGATCCGCGGAATCTCATCGGTCGCGAGCTGGCGCGGCGCCGGCGGTTCGACCAGCGCCGGATTGCCCGCCACGTCGCGCCCAAACGCCTGCGCGCCGACCGGCTGGCGCGAACTGGCACTGACCGGCAGCTGCCCGTCCTGCTGGATGGTCGGGTGGGATACGCGGCCTACATGCCACAACTGCGCGAACATGCGCCCGCCCACGGCGTGCACCGAGTCGGTCACCAGCCGCCACCCGGCAATCTGCTCGGCGCTGAAGATGCCCGGGTTGAACAGGTAACCCTGGCCTTCGCGCGAAATCGGGGTGCCTTCGCTGACGATCAGTCCGGCCGTCGCGCGCTGCGTGTAGTACAGCGCGGTGCGCTCATCGGCAATGTCATGCGGCGCGCGTGCACGGGTCAGCGGGGCCATGACCACGCGCTTCTGCAGGGTCAGGCCGGAAAGGGGGAACGGCTGGAACAGGGAGCTGGACATGGGGAGTAGATGGGCAAGGGGGAGAATGGCGGTCATCGTAGACAGGTGCCGAGGGAGCTACAATCCGCCATAACGGCAATTCATTATTGCGATAATCGCAATCGAGGCATGCGTGCAACTCAACGCCCTGCGTTACTTCCTGATGGTGGCCAGCACCGGCAGCTTCCTGGCCACGGCGCGTCACTACCAGGTGCCGGCGTCATCGGTGTCGCGTCATGTGGCGGCGCTGGAAAAGGATCTGGGGCGCCAGCTCCTGTATCGCAGTACGCGCGCGGTCAGCCTGACCGAAGAAGGCGAACGTTTCCTGGCCCAGGCGCGCGAGGCGATCGAACTGCTGGACCAGGCGGCGGAGGAGATCGGCGGCAGCAGCGGCGAGATCCGCGGGCTGGTACGCATCAATGCACCGGAGGCGTTCGGGCGCCTGCACGTGGCCGACGCGGTGCACGCGCTGCAGGACCTCCACCCCGGGTTGAGCGTGGAGTTGACCCTCACCGATGCGTTCATCGACCCGGTGCAGGAGGCCGCCGACATCATCATCCGGATCGGCGTGCCGGTGGATTCGGGCTTGATCGGCCATGCGGTCCCCGGCAACACGCAGCGCCTGCTGGCCAGCCCCGGCTACCTGCAGCAGCATGGGGTGCCGTCCGCCCCGGCCGACCTGCTGCAGCACCGCTGCCTGGTCTACAAAGGCCAGATGGGCGCACAGCGCTGGTACTTCCAACGCGCCGGTGAGGGGCGCGTGGAGACGATCAACGTCAGTGGCCCGCTGCGCAGCAACAACGCCGAAGTGCTGCTGGCAGCGGCGCTGAAGGGCAGGGGCATCGTGCTGTTTCCCACCTGGCTGCTGGACCCCGGCAGCCTGCAACGCCGTGAACTGGTTGCACTGTTGCCGCAGTGGTCCGCCTCGGCGATGGCCGAACAGGCGCAGATCCAGCTGCTGTCACCGCAGAGCCGGCTGCGTTCGCGCAAGATCCGCGAAGTCACCGCGTTCCTGCAGCAATGGCTGGGGTCGCGGCCGTATGTCGACCCGGTGCCTTGGCAACAATGAGACGTGAGGAGCGCCGTAGAAAGGCGATGACGCAGCCTGCACGCCCGGCAGCAGAGTCTTGCCTGTCCCAGGCCGCACTCCCGCCGCCTGCCCAGCGAGCAGCCCATGCGCGATACCGTACACGCCCGTTATGCCACCCCCTCGCGCGTTCGTGAGGGCCGTCCGTTCCCCCAGGGCGCCACCTTTGATGGCAAGGGCACCAATTTCGCGCTGTTCAGCGCCCACGCCACCCGCGTCGATCTCTGCCTGTTCGATGAAGCAGGCAACGAGCAGCGGATCGAACTGCCCGAATACACCAACGAGGTCTGGCACGGCTACCTGCCGGATGTGAAGCCGGGACAGCGCTACGGCTACCGGGTGCACGGCCCGTACGCACCCGCCGAGGGCCATCGCTTCAACCACCACAAGCTGCTGCTGGACCCGTATGCGCGCGAAATCGAGGGCGATCTCACCTGGAGCGACGAGCTGTACGGCTACACCATCGGCCATCCCGACGCGGACCTCAGCTTCGACGAGCGCGACAGCGCCCCGTTCATGCCCAAGGCCGTGGTGGTGCACGACGACTACGACTGGGAAGACGACCAGCATCTGTTGACTGCCTGGAACAGGACGCTGGTGTACGAAACGCACGTGCGCGGCTACACCATGCGCCATCCGGAAGTGGCCGAAGCCATGCGCGGCACCTGCGCCGGGCTCGCCCATGATGCCGTGCTGGACTACATCAAAGGGCTGGGCGTCACCGCGGTTGAACTGCTGCCGGTGCAGGCCTACCTGGATGACAGCCACCTGCTGGAAAAAGGACTGCGCAACTACTGGGGCTACAACACGCTGGCGTTCTTCGCGCTGAAGAGCCGCTACCTGGCCAGCGGCCACCGCGACGAGTTCCGTGACATGGTCAAGGCCATGCATCGCAAGGGGCTGGAAGTGGTGCTGGACGTGGTCTACAACCACACCGCCGAGGGCAACCAGCTGGGCCCGACGCTGTCCTTCAAGGGCATCGACAATGCCACCTACTACCGGCTCGCCGACGACAAGCGCTACTACATCAACGATACCGGCACCGGCAACACCTTCAACCTCAGCAACATGCAGGCGATGCGCTTCGTCACCGATTCGCTGCGTTACTGGGCGCAGGAGATGCATGTCGATGGCTTCCGCTTCGACCTGGCGACGATCCTGGGGCGCGAACCGAGCGGTTTCGACCAGCGCGGCAGTTTCCTGGATGCCTGCGGGCAGGATCCGCTGCTGTCACAGGTGAAGTTGATCGCCGAGCCCTGGGATTGCGGCCCGGGTGGCTACCAGGTGGGCCGCTTCCCACCCGGCTGGGCCGAATGGAATGACAAGTTCCGTGACAACGCACGCAGCTTCTGGAAGGGCGACGAAGGCACGCTGGCCGAGTTCGCCACCCGCTTCACCGGCTCGGCAGACCTGTTCGATCGCCGCGGCCGCCGCCCGTGGTCGTCGGTGAACTTCATCACCGCCCATGATGGCTTCACCCTGCATGACCTGGTCAGCTACAACGAAAAGCACAACAGTGCCAACGGCGAGGACAACCAGGACGGGTCCAACCATGATGGGTCGTGCAACTACGGCGCCGAAGGCGAGACCGACGATGCGGACATCAAGGCGCTGCGCGAGCGGCAGATGAAGAACCTGCTGGCCACGCTGCTGCTGGCCCAGGGCACGCCGATGCTGCTGGCCGGCGATGAGCGCGCACAGACCCAGGGTGGCAACAACAACACCTACTGCCAGGACAACGAAACGGCCTGGATCGACTGGCAGCGCGACCCCAGCGAAGGCCGGCTGGCCGACTTCGTGCGCGAGCTCACCGCATTGCGCCGCCGCTATCCCATCCTGACCCGTGGCCGCTTCCTCAATGGCCAGTACAGCGAGGAGGCCGGGGTCAAGGACCTGTCCTGGCTCAATCCCAGCGGCGCGGAAATGGCAGACGCCGACTGGCATGACGGCGGCGCACGTGCGGTGGGCCTGGTACTGGAAGGCAAGGCACAGCAGTCGGGTGTGCGCGAGCACGCCACCGATGCCACCCTGCTGATCCTCATCAACGCATGGCACGAAGGGGTGAGCTTCAACCTGCCCGATGACGAGGACATGCCGCTGCACTGGAAGCTGATGCTGTCCACCGATGAAGCGCTGGACCGCGAATCGGTGCCTAAGGGGGCAAGTGATTTCCTCGCGCCACCGCGCAGCGTGACCGTGTTCGAACGGCGCACCTGAAGGTGTGGAAATGAAGGAGGGGAGGGCGGCACTGGCCGCCCTTTCCGCAACCGCGTGTCAGACGATCTGCGCGGTGGGTTTGTGGGTGGCCAGCCAGATCGCCTGCCACAGGCCGGACAGGCCGATCAGGGCGTAGATCGCGCGCGGCCACATGCTGTCCGCACCGCAGGCCAGCGCGATCAGATCGACCTGGAACTGCCCCTGCAGTCCCAGGCAGATGGCACCAAACAGCACCATGATCAACGTCGCGATGTTGAACGCTCGCACTGCCTTGCCCCTGGTTTCTTTCGTGGATGGCGACAGGGTGGCGCGTGCGGCGTGCGAGCACCGTGATCCCGTGCTTCACGCCTCGTCAACCGCAGCGTCCACCTGGGCTCCACGCGCGGCTGCCTATGATCAGTGCACCCCCGTCCCGGTAGACCTCACGCATGATCCCCACTTCCTATTGGCGCAAGAGCTGGGGCAGCTTCGTGCGGCCCAACACCGGGTCGTTCGACATTCGTGATGTGTCCTGCCTGCAGGAACCGACGTCGCTGCGCATCGTGCACCTGTACCGCATCGATGCCTGCTGCCTGGGATGCAACCACGTGTTCTCCGCGCGCGACGGCCACGGCATGGCCACGGTCACCGGCGCCCGCGTGCTGACCTGTCCGGGCTGTTCCGCCAGCCAAGCGGTGTCAAACAGTGAACTGGCCGGCTTCTTCACCGCCGCCACCGCCACTGCCACCGCGCCGGTCACGCCGCAGGCTCCCGGGCAGGTAGCGGCTGCGGCATGAGCCTGGCCGCATCGCCTTGCTCGTAGGCCTGCACGCTGGCGGGCAGCTCGGCATGCAGGAAGTCCACGAACAAGGCGATCCGCCGCGAATACATCGACTTGACCAGGTGGGTCTCCGAGAACAT
This sequence comes from Stenotrophomonas chelatiphaga, assembly GCF_032054965.1. Classification (NCBI taxonomy): domain Bacteria; kingdom Pseudomonadati; phylum Pseudomonadota; class Gammaproteobacteria; order Lysobacterales; family Lysobacteraceae; genus Stenotrophomonas; species Stenotrophomonas chelatiphaga. Next base: position 541,420 of record NZ_DAMBRS010000001.1, read on the forward strand.
CCGCGGTTCGCCTGCGGTTTCCGGCAGCACTTCCACCAGGCGCCCCGTACGCAACAGGGCGGCCACTTCCCAGCGCGAGCGCTGCATCACGCCCAGACCGGCCACCGCCCAATCCAGCAGGGTGTCCGGGTCGTTGGACCGTGCGACAGCGTTGAGGGCCACGCGCTGCCGTTGCGCCCCCGATCCGATCGTCCATAGCGGCGCTTCGTTGTTCCTGCTGCCGTTGTCGATGCAATGGTGCGTGGCCAGCGCGTCCACGCGCATCGGCGTGCCATGGCGCTGCAGGTAGACAGGGCTGGCCACCAGTATCCGCTGGCTGCTGAACAGTGGCCGCGAGATGAAGCTGGGATGCGGTGCGATGCCACCGCGGATCGCCACGTCGATCGAGTCCCCGATCAGGTCCACCGCCGCCCGTGACATCTGCAGGTCGATGCGAACCTCCGGGTGCCGGGCCATGAAACGGGCCGACAACGGCCCCACGATGTGCCTGCCGAGTGGCACCGGGCAGGCCACGCGCAGCGTGCCGGCCTGATCGTCCCGATCCGCGTGGGCCTCCAGCGCGGCCTGTTCCAGCAATTGCAGGATTTCCTCGCTGCGCCGCAGATAGGCTTCGCCGGCGGGGGTGAGCGACTGGCGCCGGGTGCTCCGCACCAGCAGCTTGACCCCGAGCCGCGCCTCCAGCTGGCGCAGGCGTTCGCTGACCATCGACGTGGCCATGCCCAGGGTGCGCGCGGCGGCGGTGAGGCTGCCCGCGCGCGCTACGGCGACGAAGGCCCTCATCTCGGCGAAATCATTCATGGCAGGCAGATATTCGGCTACGGCGAAAACAGTTTTCACCATATCCCGGTTAATTGCACGGAGCCAGCTGCACATAGTGGTCGCAATACGCATGACACACTGCAGCACGCACTGCACTACACGCCAGCCAGATCGCACCGGAGCCAGCGATGTCCAACGAAAACAACGAAGCGAGCGCTTCGCCGTCACGGCGACGCTTTTTCCAGGCCTTGACCCTGGTTCCGGTAGTCGCCGCGCTGCCCGCCTGCAAGGAAGCGCCGAAGGGAGCGTCGGCCGGCGCATCGCCAGCGCAGGACAGCGCGCCCTACCAACCGGCTTTCTTCAGCGCAGCGGAGTGGGCGTTCGTGGTGGCCGCGTGTGATCGCCTGATCCCGGCCGACGACATCGGCCCCGGGGCAGTGGAATCGGGGGTGCCGGAATTCCTCGACCGCCACATGCAGACCCCGTACGCCAGCGGTGCGATCTGGTACATGCAGGGGCCGTTCCTGGAGGCGCCGTCCGAATTCGGCTACCAGGGCCGGCTGGCGCTGAGGGACATCCTCAAGGTCGGCATCGCGGCGATGGACGCGCATTGCCGCAGGGCGTTCGACGGCAAGGGCTTCGCCGCGCTGACGGTGGAGCAGCAGGAACAGCTGCTCACCCAGGCCCAGGACGGCAAGCTCGGGCTGGAGGAGATCAGCGACAAGGTGTTCTTCAGCAACCTGCTCAACGAGGTCAAGAACGGCTACTTCGCCGATCCCAAATATGGCGGCAACAAGGACATGGGCGCGTGGAAGATGATCGGCTACCCGGGCATGCGCGCCGACTACATCGACTGGATCAGCGTGCGTGACAAGCCCTATCCGCTGGGTCCGGTCGATCTGTCCGGACGGAGGGGCTGAGCATGGCGATCAGCAAACCGAAAGTGGATGTCCTGATCGTGGGCATGGGCTGGACCGGGGCGATCATGGCCAAGGAGCTCACCGATGCCGGGCTGCACGTGGTGGCGCTGGAACGCGGCGGCGACCGCGATACGCAGCCTGATTTTGCTTATCCCAACGTGGTGGACGAGCTGGAAGGCTCGGTGCACCGGCGATACCTGCAGAGCCTGGCCCAGGATACGTTGACCATCCGCCACAAGGCCGCCGATACCGCCGTGCCCTACCGGCAGATGGGCTCGTTCAAGCCCGGTACCGGCGTCGGCGGGGCCGGCAGCCATTGGTCCGGCTGCCATTTCCGCGCGCTGCCGGAAGACTTCCGCCTGCGCAGCAACATGGAACAGCGCTACGGCCGCGGCTTCATTCCCGATGACATGACCATCCAGGATTTCCCGGTCAGCTACGAGGACCTGGAGCCGCACTTCGACCACTTCGAATATGTCTGCGGCACGTCCGGCAAGGCGGGCATCATCAATGGCGTGCTGCAGCCGGGCGGCAATCCGTTCGAAGGCTCGCGCAGCCGCGAGTTCGCATTGCCGCCCAACCCGGATTACCTGGGCGCGGAAATGTTCTACAAGGCGGCCGAGGGCATGGGCTGGCATCCGTATCCCATTCCCGCATCCAATACCTCGCGCGCCTACACCAACCCGTATGGCTGCCAGATGGGTCCCTGCAACGCCTGCGGGTTCTGCAGTGACTACGGCTGCCTGAACTACTCCAAGGCCAGTCCCAACGCCTGCATCCTGCCGGTGCTGCGGCAGCGCGACACCTTCGAACTGCGCACCCATGCGCAGGTGCTGAAGGTCAACCTGGACAGCACCGGCAAGAAGGCCACCGGGGTGACCTACCTGGATGCAACCGGCCGCGAGATCGAACAGCCAGCCGACCTGGTGCTGCTGTGTGCGTTCTCCTATATCAACGTCCACCTGATGCTGGTGTCCGGCATCGGCACGCCATATGACCCGCAGACCGGGCTGGGCACCGTTGGCAAGAATTACTCCTACCAGAACCTCAACCGGGTGGTGCTGTTCTTCGACAAGAGCGTGCAGGCCAATGGCTTCATCGGCATCGGCGGTGCCGGCGCCACCATGGACGACCTCAACGGCAACCAGCTGGACAACGGCAAGGCCAGCTTCGTTGGCGGCGGCCTGGTCTGGGCGCGGCAACCCGGCGCGGGCCCCGTGCGCGGCATCAACGTACCGCCCGGCACGCCCTCGTGGGGCAGCAAGTGGAAGCAGGCCGCGGTGGATTCGTTCCGCCATTCGTTCTATTACGAAGTGCAGGGCGCCTGCATGTCCTACCGCCAGCATTACCTCAGCCTGGATCCCACCTACCGCGATGCGTTCGGGCGTCCGCTGCTGCGCATGACCTTCGATTGGCACGACAACGAGATCAAGGCCTCGCAGTTCCTGGTCGACAAAGCGCTGGAGATGAGCCGGATCCTCAATCCGATCGCGGTTTCCGGTGATGCGAAGAAGGACGGAAGCCACTACGACATCACCAAATACCAGAGCACCCACACCTGCGGCGGCGCGATCATGGGCCATACACCGGCAGACTCCGCGTTGAACCGTTACCTGCAGTCCTGGGACGTGCCGAACGTGTTCGCCATCGGTGCCAACGCGTTCCCGCAGAACAACGGCTACAACCCGACCGGCATGGTCGGCGCGCTGGCCTACTGGGCGGCCAAGGCGATCCGCGACAAGTACCTGGCCGATCCCGGCCCGCTGGTCCAGGCATGAGGGCGCGGGCATGAAGAAGATCCTGCTGATCCTGCTGGCGTGTGCCTTGCTGGTGCTGTTGGCGTTGTTCGTCTACGCCAGCCTGCCCACCGAGACCCGTCCGGTCACCGCGTCGGGGGGCATGGAGCGTGCCGCGATGATTGAACGCGGGCGCTACGTGGCCACCGCCAGCGACTGCGTGGCCTGCCATTCTTCCCCAGGCGGTGCCGCGTTCGCCGGTGGCCTGCCGATCGCCTCGCCGATCGGCACCATCTACAGCACCAACATCACGCCCGACTGGAAAACCGGCATCGGCGAGTACAGCCTGGATGACTTCGACCGCGCAGTACGCCATGGCATCACCCCGCACGGCGACACCCTGTATCCGGCGATGCCGTATCCCTCCTACGTACGCCTGACCGATGCGGACATCGAGGCGATGTACACCTATTTCATGCACGGCGTGGCACCTGCGCAGGCGGAAAATCGCCCAGCCGGCATCCGCTGGCCGTTGTCGATGCGGTGGCCGCTGGCGATCTGGCGCAAGCAGTTCGGCCCGGATCCTGCGCAGGCAGGAAAAATGCAGGGCAGTTACCCCGACGAGGAAATCGCCCGCGGCGCGTATCTGGTGCAGGGCCCTGGCCACTGCGGCAGTTGCCACACCCCACGCGCGCTCACCCTGCAGGAGAAGGCGATGGACGAGTCCGGCGCCGAGTACCTCGCCGGCGGCCAGGTGATCGATGGCTGGCTGGCGGTCAACCTGCGTGGCAACAAGGCCGATGGACTCGGCAACTGGAGCCGGCAGGACATCATCGACGTGCTGAAGACCGGGCGCAGCGAGCGCCATGCGGTCGTCGGCAGGCCGATGGCCGACGTGGTCCAGCACAGTACCCAGCACCTGACCGATGCCGACCTCGGCGCGATCGCGGCGTACCTCAAGAGCCTGCCTGCCACCCAGCAGGACCCATCTTCCTTTGTGGCCAATCCGCAGACCGCCAGCGAACTGCGTGCGGGGGTCAACAACAGCCGTGGCGCCGAACTCTACGTGGACAACTGCGCGGCCTGCCATCGCAGTGATGCCGAGGGCTATCCGCGGGTGTTCCCCAGCCTGGCCGGAAACTCGACGATCCTGGCCAAGGATCCGACCACGCTGGTGCGGTTGGTGCTGGAAGGAAGCGAGATGCCAAGCACCGTGCATGCGCCTTCCAACCTGGGCATGCCCGGCTTCGCCGAGCGCTTGAGCGATGCCGACGTGGCCGAACTGGGCACGTTCCTGCGCGGCAGTTTCGGCAACAAGGCGCCTGCCGTGACGGCAACGCAGGTCGCCAAGGTGCGGCGGGACATCGAGAAGATGCGCACCGAGCACGACGAGGCGGCGCACGATCCGACCGAGGTGGAGTAGGCGGATCCTCGAGCATCACCGACACGTGTCGTGAAGACGGCCGGGCTCGGCCGTCACACTTTCGATCCAATACGGGAGCGACACTGAAGCCACGAAAACGTGTCACGGATGTCATGACCATCACAAATTCTACCCACTCGGCGGCACCACGAATCCTGGTCGTCGAAGACGAAATCGAACTTTCCACGCTGCTACAGACCATTCTCAACGGCGAAGGCTATGGCGTCGAACAGGCGTATTCGCTGTCCGATGCGCTGCATTCCATCGACGATGAAGTCTTCGATGCGGCAGTGCTCGATGTCGAGCTGCGCGACGGCGTCGTGTTTTCCGTCGCCGATGCGCTGAAGGCGCGCGGCATCCCGTTCTTCTTCCTGTCGGCCGTGTACAAGGGCGTGGTCCCGGTGGCCCACCGCGACGTGCCTTTCCTGAGCAAGCCGTATGAGATCGAGGAGCTGAAAAGCTACCTGACCGAAACGCTCGGCCAGCGGAAAATCAGCCGGCGCAGCGGGCATCACAATCCCTAGCAGGGGCTGATGGCAGCATCCGGGTCACCTTCCACCGTACCCAGGAGCACCTCTCAATGGCATCCAGCCCCTCCCTTCATCGAACGTGGGTGATCCACCCCGTTCATGCTGCCGTGCTCGGCGGCGTACTGCCACTGTTCCTGGCGACGCTGCTGGCGGACTACGCCTACTGGAGCAGCCATGAGATCCAGTGGAGCAACTTCGCCGCCTGGCTGCTGGTCGGCGCGATGGTGATGACCACGCTGGCCCTGCTGGCCGGCGTCATCGGCTTGGCCCGTCATCGTCACGGCCTCGCCTATGTGCTGGTCCTGGCGGTCACCTGGGTGCTCGGTTTCTTCAATTCGCTGCACCATGCGCGTGATGCATGGGCGGTCATGCCCGGTGGGCTGGTGATGACGGTGATCGGCACGCTGCTGGCACTGGTCGCCACCTGGATCGGCCTTTCCACCCTGCGCGTGGGAGGTGTCCGATGAGCCGCCAGATGATCAAGGTTCTCTCGGTTTCGGTGCTGGCCACCGCGCTCGCCGCCTGCGGTGGCAAGGCGCCGCAGATGGACCAGTACGGCGCCACCCCGGACATGCCCGCGCCCAAGCGCGACCTCATGCCGGACATGACCATCGCCAAACCCACGGCGTGGGGCGATACCGTGCCCACGGTTCCGGCCGGCTACCGTATTTCCGCCATTGCGACCGAGCTGGGCATTCCGCGCCAGACCCTGGTGCTGCCCAACGGTGACATCCTGGTGGCCGAAGGCCGCGGCGGCAATGCGCCCAAGCTCAAGCCGAAGGATGTCATCGCCGGCAAGATCAAGGCCAAGGGCAACACCGCCGTGAAAAGTGGCAACCGCCTGACCCTGCTGCGCGATGCCGACGGCGATGGTGTGTATGAGATGAAGACCGTATTCGCCGACAAGCTCAACGCACCGTATGGGCTGGCGATGATCGGCAACGTGATCTATGTCGCCAACCAGGACGCGCTGGTGCGTTTCGACTATGTCGATGGGCAGACCCAGGCCAGCGCAGCACCGACCACGGTCACCGAACTGCCTTCGGCGATCAACCATCATTGGACCAAGTCGCTGGCCGCAAGCGCCGACGGCCGTTACCTGTACGTGGGCATCGGTTCCAACAGCAACATCACCGAACGTGGCATGGCCGCCGAGGTGGATCGCGCGGTGGTCTGGCAGATCGACGCGCAGACCGGTGCCCACAAGACCTATGCGACGGGCCTGCGCAACCCCACCGCGCTGGCGATCCAGCCGGGTACCGGCACGGTCTGGGCGGTGGTCAACGAACGCGATGAGATCGGTCCCAACCTGGTACCGGATTACCTGACGTCGGTGAAGGAAGGTGCGTTCTACGGCTGGCCTTACAGCTACTGGGGCAAGAACGTGGACGATCGCGTGATGCCGCAGGATCCGGCGAAGGTGGCCAGTGCCATCGCCCCGGATTACGCACTGGGCTCGCACGTGGCCGCGCTGGGCGTTTCGTTCTCCGGGCCGACCATGGGCGCGAAGTTCGCCGATGGCGTGTTCGTCGGCGAGCACGGCAGCTGGAACCGCAACCCGCCGGTGGGCTACAAGGTGGTCTTCGTGCCGTTCCGTGACGGCCGCCCGGCCGGTGAGCCGATCGACTTCGTGTCCGGCTTCCGCGGCGAAGATGGGCTGACCCGTGGTCGCCCGGTTGGTGTCACCGTCGATCCGCGCGGTGCGTTGATCGTGGCCGATGACCTGGCCAACACGATCTGGCGCGTCACCCCGGACACGGCCACGGCACCCGCGCCGGCCGAAACGCCGGTGCAACCGCCCGCACCGACGACACCCTGACCGATCTCCCGGCAGCGCCGAGCCACGCTCGGCGCCTGCTGGGGGTCAGCCCAGCGCTGCGCGCACGCGCATGGCCAGCTCGTCCACGGTGAACGGCTTGCCGATCATCTGCACACTGGGGTCCAGCATGCCGTCCTGCACCAGCGCGTTGCGGCTGTAGCCGGTGGCGAACAGCACCTTCAGCTCCGGCCGGCGTCGCAGCGCTTCGTCGGCCAGTTCGCGTCCGTTGACTTCCGGCATCACCACGTCAGTGAACAACAGCGCCACGGCGGGGTGGGCATCAAGCAGCTTCAGCGCCGCCGCCGCGCCATCGGCGGCAAGCACCGGATAGCCGAGCTCGGTCAGGGCATCGATGGAAAACTGGCGCACGCCGGGCTCGTCTTCCACCACCAGCACCAGCTCCTGTCCACCCACCACCTCCAACGCATCGTCCGACGTCGTTTCGGGCAGCGGATCGACAACCGCCATCAGGCGCGGAAGATAGAGCTTGACCGTCGTACCCCGGCCGATCCCGGACTCGATGCGCACATGTCCGGCGGACTGCTTGACGAAGCCGTACACCTGCGAAAGCCCCAGTCCGGTTCCCTGGCCGACTTTCTTGGTGGTGAAGAACGGTTCGAAGGCCTTGGCCCTCACCTCCGGCGACATGCCGCTGCCATTGTCGGCCACCGCGATCAGCACGTAGTCGCCTGCCGGAACGCTGCCGGCGCTGGCATCCTCCTGCGCACAGTTGGCCGTCTCCACCGTGAGCCGGCCGCCGCCGGGCATCGCGTCGCGTGCGTTGACCGCAAGGTTGAGGATCACGTTTTCCAGCTGGTTCGCATCGGCGAAGGTGGACCACAGGTCAGCGGCCAGCACGGTTTCCAGGCGTACGCTGCTGCCCAGCGAATGCACCAGCAGGTCCGACATGCCGGCCACCAGGCGGTTGGCATCCACCGGTACCGGCTGCAGGGGCTGCTGGCGCGAGAACGACAGCAGACGCTGGGTGAGCTGCGCGGCGCGGCGGGCGCCGTCCATTGCCATGTCGATGTAGCGCTTGGCGCGTGGATCCTGGTCGCCGAGGCGGGCTGCCAGCAGGTCCAGCGGACCGATCACCGTGGCCAGCATGTTGTTGAAGTCATGCGCGATGCCACCGGTCAGCTGGCCCACGGCCTCCATCTTCTGGCTCTGGCGCAGCGCCTCTTCTGCCCGCGTACGTTCCAGGACCTCCTCCAGCACGCGGGCCTCGAGGTGCTCGTTCAGTTCCTTCAGGCGCGCGTCGGCCAGCCGGCGCGCGGTGACCTCGATGGCCACGCCCAGCACGCGCACGCAGCGGTCGCCTTCGAACAGGCCCCGGCCCTTGGCCGCCACCCAGCGCACCACGCCATCCTCCTTGCCCACGGTGCGGTACTCCACGTCGTAGAGCGCGCGCAGGGCAGGGTCGGCAGCGGCCGCGAACGCAGCGCTGGTTTCGGCGCGGTCATCCGGATGCAGGCCGCCGTAGAAGTCCTTCAGGGATACGTCCACGTGGGCCGAAATGCCGAACATCGCCTTGGTGCGCGGCGGCCAGATCAGCACGTCGTGCACCAGGTCCACGTCCCAGAAGCCCATGTCACCGGCCTCGGTGGCGAAACGCAGGCGCTCCTCGCTTTCAGCCAACGCGGCCTCGGCGGCCTTGCGCGAGGTCAGGTCCAGCATCGCGCCGATCATGCGATGCGGTTCGCCCGAGGCGCCGCGCAGCACGGTGCCGCGGTCCAGCACCACCGCATAGCTGCCATCGGCACGGCGGAAGCGGTACTCGCCGGTCCACGACGAGGTCTCACTGGCGATCACCGCATGGATATGGTCGTCCACACGCTGGCGATCGTCCGGATGGATGTGGTCCAGCCACCACTGCGCGGTGGTCTCGGTCAGTGCGTGGCCGAACAGGGCGCACAGCGCTTCGTTCCAGACGACGTGGCCATCGGACATCCGCCAGTCCCAGATCGCATCGTTGGTGGCCCGTGCGGCCAGCCGGTAGCGCTCTTCGATCTCCTGGTGTTCGGCGGCCGCCGCCTTGCGGTCGGTGATGTCCAACGAGGTTCCGACCAGGCCGACGACGCTGCCGTCGGCATCGCGCAGCGGAGCCTTGGTCGACAGCCAGACGGCGCGCCGCCCGTCAGGGAAGCTCACTTCTTCTTCCAGTTGTTCGCTGCGGCCATTGGCCATCACCCGTTCGTCGGCGGCCATCACCGCCGCAGCCTGCACCGGGTCGCTGAGCAGCTCCGCATCGGTGCGTCCGATGTAGCGCTCCGGCGGCTGCCCGATCAGCTCGGTCGTGCCGCGGTTGCCGATCAGCAGGCGGCCCTGGCGGTCCTTCGCGTAGACCACGCCGGGCGCTGCTTCGACAAAGGAGCGCAACAGGACCTGCGCCTGGTCGCGCTCGGACTCCAGCCGCCGGCGTTCGTCGATGTCGATCAGCACGCCGGGAAAACCGACGGCGCGGCCGTCGGCATCCAGATCGACCCGGCCGACCGCCTCTATCCAGCGGTACTGGCCATCATTGCCGCGCGTGCGGTACTGATGGGAGTAGCGCCCGCCACGTCGCAGGGCAGCGGCGATCGCCTGCTCCAGCCCCGCGCGGTCATCGGGGTGGACGGTGGACACCACCTGTTCCAGGCGCAGCTCGCCCTGTACGACGGCCGGCTCCAGGCCGAAGGCATGCGCCAGGGCATCATCGACGGTCAATCTGTCGTGTGTCACATCCCAGAACCAGGTGCCGACGATCGCCCCGGCAGCGAGGGCCAGCTTGACCCGCTCGGCGTCGCGCTCGGCGTGGGGGGCAGGGGGAAGGGGAAGGTTCAAGGAGTTCTCACGGCAAAGGCATGGGAATGACGCATTCAGGACGCCTAGATTATCGTTGCCGGGCAGTGCTGGGAATGTTGCCTGCTGCACGCGGGTGGCATGCCGACGCCAGCGCCGCCGGGTGTTGTGGCACAGTTGCAGGCATTGCACGTCCAAGGTGTCCGGGAGACAGGGAATGAACAGGAAAGTGGTGATGTTGGTGCTCTGCCTGGTCGCAGGTTCGGTGATGGCAGGCGGCAGTGCACGGTTCGGCAACAAGCTGGTGAGTACCGGCGACGCTGCGGGCAAGGTGACCCAGGTGGCGGGCAGGCCGGATCGGGTGATCCAGCTGGAAACCGACTTCAGCGGCAACATCGGGGAGCGCTGGGAGTACTACAAGGCGCAGAAGACCATCCACATCATCTTCCGGGACGGCAAGGTGACCGAGGTCAACGAGCTCTACAACTGAGGGTGCCCTCAGGGTGCCTGCTTCCGCGTGCGGAAGCCGGCCACGTTCATGCGCTTTCGCAGGCCGCCATGCTGCACCAGCGGCGCCGGCGTGAAGGGGTCGGGTCCACCAACAGCAGGTCCTTGAGCGGGTGCTCGCCCCTTGGCCTGAATCGATCTAAACTCGGTCCATCCGCTACGGGAGGGCAGGGTATGGCAAAGATGAAGGCAGTAGTGGCCGCCATGATGGCAGCCGCGGTATCGCTTGGCGCAGCCGCCGCACCGGCAGGTCCACAGGAGCCTGCGGTGCCGATGTCCGGTAATCCCATCCTGCCCGGATGGTATGCGGACCCGGAAGCGGCGGTGTTCGGCAGCACGTACTGGATCTATCCGACCACCTCCGCGCCGTATGCGGAACAGACACATTTCGATGCCTTTTCTTCACCTGACCTGGTGCATTGGACACGGCATCCGGAGGTACTGACCAAGGCCAGCATTCCGTGGGCCAAGGAGGCGCTGTGGGCGCCTGCGGTGGTGGAAAAGGGCGGTCGCTATTACTTCTTCTTTTCCGCCAACGACATCAAGACGGACGAGGAAACCGGCGGCATCGGCGTGGCCGTGGCCGACCGGCCTGAAGGTCCCTATCGCGACCTGTTGGGCAAGCCGCTGATCGGCACCTTCCATAATGGTGCCCAGCCGATCGACCAGTTCGTGTTCGAGGACGACGACGGTGCCTGGTACATGATCTACGGGGGCTGGAAGCACGCCAACATCGTGCGGCTGAAGGATGATTTCACCGGCGTGCAGCCGCATGAGGACGGCACGCTGTACAAGGAAATCACCCCGGCCCCGGAATATGTGGAAGGCTCGCTGATGTTCAAGCGCGGCGGCCGCTATTACTACATGTGGTCCGAAGGGGGCTGGGGCGAACCGGAGTATTCGGTGGCCTATGCCATCGCCGACACGCCCACCGGCCCGTTCAAGCGCATCGGCAAGATCCTGCAGCAGGATCCCAGCATCGCCACCAGTGCCGGCCACCACTCGATCATCCACGCGCCCGGCTCGGACAACTGGTACATCGTTTACCACCGTCGTCCGCTGGGGGAGACCAGTCGCCATCACCGTGCCACCGCGATCGACCGCATGCAGTTCGATGAAAACGGCCTGATCCTCCCGGTGAAGATGACCCTGGAAGGTGTGCCCGCGGAGCGCGTGCAGGGCCGCTGACCTCGGTATGCTGCAGCGCAGCAAAACCAGCTAGACTGCGGGCGAAGCCCCGCTGTTCGCACGCCGCGCACCAGAACGGGGAAAACGTTTCACTTTCTCCCTTCTGGTTCGTCCTGGTACCTATGGAGCCCGCCATCCCCGAACGTTCAACGGATTTCCCGCCGCCGTGCGATGACCCAGGCGGTGGGCCGGCCGGCGTGCAGGACGGGCCGGCGATGCCTGCGGGGCCGGTGACCGGCGCCCAGGCGGCGGAGCTGATGCGCAACCTCAACACCACGCTGATCCGCTTGCTGCAGCTTCGACTGGGCTCTTACGAAGACGCGCGCGACGTGGCCCAGGAGGCTTATGCGCGCCTGTTGAACCTCGGCAATGACCAGGTCGTCAGCTTCCAGCGTGCGCTGCTGTTCAAGATCGCGCAGAACCTGGCAACCGACGTGCTGCGCAGGCGCGCCTACACCGAACTGCCCGAGCCGGAAGGGCTGGAGCTGTGGCCGGACCCGGAGGTCGATCCAGAGCGGTCGGCACGCGCGCGGCGGGTCATCGAGCGCCTGCCTGCCGTGCTGGCCGAGTTGCCGCCGCGTTGCGCGGAGGCCTTCCGGCTGGTGCGGATGGAGCAGTGCAGCTTCAAGGAAGCCGGGGAACGGCTGGGGCTGACCGACAGGATGGTGCGGATACATGTCGCGCGTGCGTTGGCCTTGTGCCAGTCGCGGTTCGATGAACTCACGGACGACGGCAGGACCGCTGAACATGATTGACCAGAACACCACCCCCCGCGAGATCGCCCTGCAGGAGGCCGCCGATTGGCTGGTCCGGCTGACCGATGCGGATCCGCAGGAGGGTGACATCGAGGCATGGAACGCCTGGATGGAAGGCTCTGCAGTGAACGCGCAGGCCTTCGATGACATCCAGCTGCTGTGGGACGCGGCGGCTGAGGTGGGCGTTGATCGCGTGCTTGCCGCGCGGGGCGCAAGTGGGGAAGCGGCGACCGCGCCGGGGAGTGCTGGGTTGAATGGGGAAACGACAGGGACTGCGCGCGCCGCCGCGCGCCGACCTGCGCGGCGGTCGCGGGGCCTGCGCTGGGGAGCGCTCGCCGCCGGGGTCGCCGCCCTTGCGATAGGCGTGGGCCTGTTCCGCCAGCCGCCTGCCGGAGAGCCGCTGGAACTGCGCATGAGTGCGGGCATCGGGGCGCCGCGACACCTTGCGCTGCCGGACGGCAGCAGCGTCGACCTCGATGCAGGCAGCGAGCTGGTGGCCCAGTTCAGCAGGCACCGTCGGCAGGTCGAGCTGGTCTCCGGCCAGGCCTATTTCGCCGTGGCCAAGGATCCGGACCGTCCGTTCGAGGTGCGTGCCGACGGCGCGCTGGCGCAGGCCCTGGGCACCCATTTCAGCGTTGCCCGTCGCAGCGACAGCGTGCGCGTGATGGTCAGCGAAGGCCATGTGCAGGTAAGTGACCTGCGCAGCAATGGCAAAGGCATCCAGAACCACGTGGTCCAGCTGCTGGCCGACCAGGGTGCGACGCTGGCCGAAGGAGGTCCCCTGCAGGGCCCGTTGCCGGTGGACGCGCCGTCGTCGCTGTCGTGGCTGCAGGGCAACGTGGTGTACCGCAGTGAATCGCTGGGCAATGTCGTGGCGGACCTCAACCGGCACTCGCGCGTGCGCATCGTGCTGCACGATGCGCAGATGGCGCGGTTGCCGGTAACCGGACGCTGGAGTACCGCCGATCTGGATATCTGGCTGGAAAGTGTCGCCCAGGCGCTGTCCCTTTCCATCGTGCGTGGCCCGGATGAAATCCTGCTCGCCCCTCTGGAAGGGGACGCGCAGGGTACGAAACAGTAGCCGCCTGCGACGCCCCCCACCGCCATCCTTGTTCCGGGAGTTTTCATCAGACCTTGAGCGCACGCTTCCGCCGGAAACTCGCCCTACCTGCGGCGGCGCGCGCGCCTTCCGCCGCGGGGTATTGGCCGCGCGTCGTGTTGCTGATGGGTCTGGGGGGATGGTCGTCGGCGGCGCTCGCCGAGGACCGATCAAAGGCCCTGTCGCTTTTCCTGATACGGCCGCAGTCGCTCCAGGAGGCCCTGATCAGCTTTTCAGAACAGTCCGGGATGCAGTTCGTTGCGATCGGCGACCTCAGCCATGCGCCGATCACCACGGAGGTGCGTGGGCGGCTGTCCAACGAGGAGGCATTGGCACGCCTGCTTGCTCGCAGCGGGTTTGATTTCAGCGTGCAGCGCAACGGCGTGGTGACCGTTGGACCTGCGACCGCCACGCTGCCGGCGCAGCCATCCGCTGCGGTGGTCGCGCTTGCGCCAACCGAACTGGCGGGCGTGGAAGTCACCGCCAGGCGCCGCAGCGAGCGGCGCATCGATGCGCCGCTGGCAATCACCGCGCTGGGCGGCACGCAGCTGGACGCAGGCGGGTTCCAGAATGCCGCCCAGGCCATCGATTCGGCGCCGGGGGCTTCTACTGTCGACGTCGGCGGTGGCTTTACCCAGGTACAGATTCGCGGTGTTTCCAGCTCGCTGGGCGGCAACGACAACGGCTATTACCTCGATGAAATCCCCTTCACCGGGGTGACCGTGCCCTGGCACCCGGATGCCCGCGCCTTCGACCTGGATCGCATCGAAGTGCTGCGTGGCCCACAGGGCACGCTGTTCGGCGAAGGCTCGATGGGCGGCACCGTACGCATCCTGACCAACAAGCCGGAGCTGGACCGTTTCGCTGCGCTTGCACAGGCGGGCTGGTCTACCGCCGAGGGCGGCGGGACCGGCTGGAATGCCAAGGCCATGGCGAACCTCCCATTGCTCGAAGACCAGCTTGCGCTGCGCGTGGTGGCGACCGACGAGTCGCTGCCCGGCTGGGTCGACGACGTGGCGGCGGAGCGCCGCGACATCAATCGGCACCGGGTAACGACCCGACGCGCACGGCTTCGCTTCGAACCCTCTGAAAACTGGCGGTTCGATGCGGCGCACTGGTCGTATCACTCCGCAGCGCCTGGCGGCGGGTATGCCGCGGACGACGCGATGGAGGTGGGCAGCTATTACGCGCGCGATGCCGACTGGCGCACCTCCAACCTGGTCAGCACCTACCAGGGCGGGGAATCATCGGTCACCTATACCTACGCGGTTGCCGAACTGGAGCAGCGCCAACGCGGCGACATCCTGCCGGGCACGCGTTACGACAGTGACACTGCCATCGCGGTACGTACCCATGAACTTCGCTGGAGCTCCACCACCCCGCGCAGGCTGTCCTGGACGGCAGGCGCCTATCGCCGCGAGGCGCGTCGGTCGGACGTGAGCGTGATAGGCGACGTGGGGCCCAGCAGCTCGCGGCAGGACAACGGCGGCGGGGCGCTGTTCGGCGAGCTGACCCTGCAGCTGCCGTGGGCGGGATGGACGGCCAACGCCGGACTGCGTTACTTCACTGATCATGTCGAAGGCGCCTCGCTCGGCATCGGCGCGGAGAGCGTGCTGGACGAGCGCTTCCAGAGCTGGAATCCGCGGGTCGGGATAGCGTGGCAGCCGGTCCCGGATACCACGCTGTATGCGAGCACTGCGAAGGGCTTCCGTTCTGGCCAGCTGCAGCCCGTTACTTCCTACGTGCTGGCACAGGCGGCAGGTATCGCATTGCCTACCCGGATACGGCCCGATCAGATCGTCACCACGGAACTGGGGGCCAAGACGCTGATGGATGGGGGGCGCCTGCTGGTGGAAGCGGCCCTGTTCCACAGCCGTTGGCAGGACGTGCCGGTGCGCGTACCGGTCACCGATGTATTCAATGGACTGGTGAACTCCGATGGGGCGCGGATCCGCGGCATCGAGTTCGGGCTGACCTACCAGCCGTGGGACCGCCTGGCCCTGCAACTGGAATCGACGCTGATCGATGCGGCCTACACCACGGATGTCGCAGGCACCAGCATCCGCCGCGGAACCCAGGTCTACAACACCCCGCGCACGACGTGGGGCGCGTCGCTGGAGTACCAGTACCCGGTCGCGCAGGATCTTTCCGGCGTGGTCCGTGCCGGCGTGCGCCACCACAGTGCACGCCAGGTCGCGCTGACCCAGGGCACGCCAGGCGACGCCATCGTTTCAGCGGACGCGCGCATCACGTTGGAGTCGGCGCATGGCTGGTGCGCATCGGTGTATGGCGAAAACCTCAGCAACGAAGACGGTGCCGACGATGCGCGCAACACCCGCGGCATTGCGACGCGACTGCGCCCGCGCACGTTCGGTGTCGAGTTCGCGTTTCGTTACCGATGAAATAAAAAATAATTTCGTTTTTATTTCACTTCTGGTTCATCGGTACGTCACGGCTTGTAAGAGGGCCTGCACCACGCCTGGCCCTCGAACGCGCAACCGCGCGCCCCCCGAGCCGTCAGGAGATTCCCGTGAACCGCATTGCCCGTTCCACGAACATGTCGCTGTCCGCGCCGTCGCTGATGCGACACAAGACGCTCTCCCTTGGTGTCGCGGCAGCGCTGCTGATCGCGCCTGGGGTGCAGGCCCGGGAAGCCGCAGCCAACGAAGTCGCTGCCGATGCAGTGCCCAGGACGGAGACAGCTACCGAGCTGGGCAGCGTGACCGTCAGTGCGCGGAAGCGCGAAGAGCGCCAGATCGATGTCCCGATTGCAATGAGCGCGATCACCGGTGAACAGATCGATGCCTTCGGCATCAGCAATGTCGCTGAAATCATCGCGATGACGCCAGGCGCTGGTTCCGTCGACAACGGGGGCGGCTTCACCCAGGTACAGATCCGCGGCGTCTCCAGCTCACTCGGCGGCAACGACAACGGTTACTACCTCGACGACATCCCGTTTACCGGGGTCAGCGTGCCGTGGTATCCCGAAGCGCGTTCCTGGGATATCGATCGGGTGGAGATCCTGAAAGGGCCACAAGGCACGCTGTTCGGCGAGGGGTCGATGGGCGGTACCGTTCGCATCCTGACCCGGAAGCCCGATTTCAATGAATTCAACGGCGCCGTTGAAGTGTCTGCGTCTTCCACCAAGGACGGCAGTGACGGCTGGGGCGGCAAGGCAACGGTCAACATCCCGCTGATCGAAGACCGGCTGGCAGCGCGTGTTGCGGTCACCGATGAGAAGCTCTCCGGTTGGACCGATGACAACGCCACCGGCGACGAAGACATCAACGAGCAGCGGGTCAAGACCGGGCGGGTGAAGCTGCGCTTTGCCCCGGTCGACCAGTGGACGATGGACCTCGCGTACTGGAAGTACAAGTCCGAAGCGCCGGGCGGCGGCAACGGTGCGCTCGATGACCTCACTACCAATTCGTTCTACAGCAATGACGATGAGTGGCATACGGCGAGTTTCGTGAGCACCTACGAATTCGAAGGCTCCCAGCTGTTCTACTCGTTCGCCGATGCAGAGCTCGACTATGCCAACGACGGCATGTTGAACCCGACCACCACCTATCTGAGCAACATCAACCTGCAGGTGCGTACGCAGGAGCTGCGCTGGTCGTCGACCGGTGATCGGCTGGTGGACTGGACGATGGGCTATTACCTGCGCGAAGCCGAGCGCAACGATTCCTCGCAGGTGGGCGGCGCGCCACCGAGCAGCTCCACCCAGACCAACGATGCGTATGCGCTGTTCGGCGAGGCGACGGTGAAACTGCCCGATCCGCGCTGGGCGGTGACCGCCGGCCTGCGCTACTTCAGCGATGACGTCGACGCGATCTCGGTATCGACCACGCGCACCTCCACGCTCAACGCCACCTTCGACAGCTGGAACCCGCGCGTTTCGCTGTCCTACAAGCCGGAACGTGACACCACGCTGTATGCCAGCGCCGCCCGCGGCTTCCGTTCCGGCCAGCTGCAGCCGATCTCGTCCATCCTGCTGGCCGAAGCCAATGGCGTGGACCTGCCTTCCACCATCCGCCCCGATTCGATCACCACCTACGAGGTGGGCGCCAAGTCGCTGTTCCTGGACGGCAGCCTGCTGGTGGAAGGCGCGCTGTTCTACAGCGACTGGAAGGATGTCGCGGTGCGTGTGCCGATCACCTCCACCATCAATGGCCTGACCAATTCCAAGGGGACCGAGAACAAAGGCGTGGAGTTGAACGTGGTGTACACCCCCACGGCGTCGCTGATGCTGCAGGTCGGTGGTGCCATCATCGATGCGACCTACGTCGCGGACGTTCCGGGCACGCCGCTCAACAAGGGCACCGATGTCTACAACGTGCCACGCAACAGCCTGTCCGCGTCGGCCGCCTACAGCTGGGATATCGCCACCGACCTGCGCGGCGTCGTGCGATCCGGCCTGGTGCATGACTCTGCCCGCGAAACCGCGCTGACCGCCGGAACCCCCGGCGATGCCATCACGATGCTCGATGCGCGTATCGGCCTGGAATCGGACAACGGCTGGTCAGCGTTCCTGTACGGCGAGAACCTGACCAACGAAGACGGTGCGCTCAACGCTCGGACCACGCTCGGCGTGGCCAACCGTCTCCGTCCGCGCACCTATGGGGTCGTCTTCCGTTACGGATTCTGAAATCCATCGCGGCCGGGTGCCTGTTGTCGCAGGCGCCGGCCGCCGCCAAGGAGAAACTTGATGAAGCGATTCACCCCCCGCTCGCTGCGGGCCTGGATGTTGGCCGCTGTTGTACTGACGTGCGCCCCCGCGGTAGCCCAGGAGATCGATGACCAATGGCTTGAGCAGCCGCATGGCGCGAAGGCGCTGGAGTGGGCGCGCGCGAAGACCGCCGCCTCCCGGCAGGCCATCCGCGGGTTGCCGGTATACGCAGCGGTGAAGGCGGAGCTGGCCAGCGCGCTGGCGACCGGCGCGGCCGAGCCGGACATCACCCTGATGGGTCCACGCGCGTTGCGCTTCCTGCGCAATGCAGCGCATCCGCACGGCCTGCTGCAGGTGGCCATGCGCGATGGCCAAGGCGTGCCGGGCGCGTGGCGGACCGTACTGGACGTAGAAAAGCTGCGCCAGGAAGAAGGCGCGCCGATGGAACTGCAGGCCTACGACTTCACCAGCAGCTGCCTGGCGCCCGCGTTCAGCCGCTGCCTGCTGCGGCTTTCCCCCGGCGGTGGCGACGAAGTGGAACTGCGCGAGTTCGACCTGGAGCAGGGGCGCTTCGTCCTCGACGGGTTCCGTACGCCGAAGGCGCGGGCCTTTGCCGAATGGCTTGGCCCCGACCAGATCATGGTGGAGTACACGGCCGAAGGGGCGCCGAAGACGCTGGCCGGCTGGCCCGCCTCGGTTCGGCTGTGGAAGCGTGGCCAGCCGCTGCGTGATGCGCGCGAGGTATACGCCGCGCAGCCGTCCGATGCGATCGTGCAGCTGTCGGCGGTGGGCGAGGGCGCGCAACGTCGCGGTGTCATCGTGCGCTCGATCAACTACTCCACCTTCGAGGTCTTCGCGGTGGGGCAGGATGGGCAACTGCAACAGGCTGCGCTGCCGCGCACGCTCAAGCCGATGGCCGTGCAGGCGTCGGTGGGGAACCAGGTGGTGGTCCAGCTGGGGGCCGATGAGGTGGTCGAGGGAACGGCCTATCCAGCCGAAACCCTGCTGGCGTGGAACACCGATCCGGCGGTCCCTGCAGGCCGCAAGGTCACGCGGATCTACACACCCGGTGGCGGTGATTACCTGGGCGGCCGCAGTGATATTGCCAGTGCCCAGGGAAAACTGGCCTTCGTGGTCAATCGCAGGCTGGTGCCCCGCGTCTTGCTGGCTACGCCGGGCGAGGCGGGCTGGACCGTGGAAGAGGCGCTCTCCGGGCGCCCGGGTGACAGCATTTCAGTGCGCGGAGGGGGGAGCTCGAAGGACGACCTGATCGTGGCCACCAACGGCTTCGTGACGCCGCGCCGGCAGGAACTGTTGCGGCCGGGAGCGCCGCCCACGCTGCTGGCCAAGGATCCCCAATGGTTCGATGAAAACAGCTACGTGACCGAAATCCGGACGGCGACCTCGCGCGACGGCACCACGGTGGATTATTACCTGCTGCAACCGAAATCGCCGGCCAGGCCCGGTCCGCAACCCCTGTTCATGACCGGCTACGGCGCGTTCGGTATTTCCTACCGGCCTGGCTATTTCGACTACACCGTGGGCGGCCCGGCGTTCAAGCTGTGGCTGGATCGGGGTGGCTCGCTGGCCATCCCGGCGATCCGCGGCGGGGGCGAGCGCGGCGAGGCCTGGCACCAGGCGGCGATCCGCAAGGACCGCCAGCGCTCCTACGATGATTTCATCGCCGTGGCCGAACAGTTGATCGCTGCTGGCTACACCACGCCCGCCCAGATCGGGGTGTTCGGCATGTCCAACGGCGGCCTGCTGTCGGCAACGCTCGGAACCCAGCGCCCGGACCTGTTCGGCGCCGTGGTGAGCGATGTGCCGCTCACCGACCTGATCCGGATGCGCCACATGGGCATGGGCGCGGCGTGGATCAACGAGTACGGTGACCCGGACAAGGCCGACGAGGCCGCTGCGATGCTGGCTTACTCGCCGATGCAGAACGTGCGCAGCCAGACCCGTTATCCGCCGTTCCTGGTGACCATCTCCACGGAAGACAACCGCGTGGGGCCGGGGCATGCGCGCAAGCTCGCTTCGCGTCTGTACGGTGTCGGCGCCCCGGTCCATTTCCTGGAGGACGAGGAGGGCGGTCACGGGGTCAGCGATGCCTTCCGCAATCCGGAGCTGATGGCGCTGCGGATGACGTTCCTGATCGATGCGTTGATGCCGACCGACTCCGGCGCGCAGTGAAGGGACGACTCCCGCCTCGCAGTCCGGGGCGGGAGTCTTCCCACTTGCGCAGGGCGCGCCACGTGCAGCGGCCGATCCAGGCCGGGCGGCGCCGCGGCTATACTCCGCCTTCATCCTCAAGGAAGCGCGATGGCCGTCCTGCTGCTTGCGATCGTGGTCATCGAAGGGATGCTGCTGCTGTCATGGTGGCGGCCGTATTGGATATGGGGCGTGCCGATGTTCCGCCGTCGCATTGCCGCACCGTACCCGGCATTGAAGGCGTTTCCGTTCCACCGCCTGGAGCGCGAAGTGGCCGCGGAGAAATGGCCGGATATGGTGTTCCGTCCGCTGGACAAGCGAAGCCATGCGTTCCGCGAAAGCTTCGGCCTGCATTTCGGCTGGCGCTACCCACCGCTGATGCGCGGCCAGATCGTGGTCGATCTGCGGCGCAGGCAGATCCAGGTCATCGGGCGCGGCAGCTGGCTGTTGATGGTCGCCGTGGTTACCGCCATTCCCGCGCTGAAGGTCGCACCCGGCGGCGTACTGGTGGTCGCCGTGGTGCTGGTTGCCAGCTATCTGGTCCAGCGCCACCGTTTCCTGGCCGTCGTCGAGGCGATACGCCGGGTGCTGGACCAGCCGGCGGCTGCCTAGCGCCCGCCCGTCAGCAACAGCCGGGCCTGGGTTCCCCAGCCGCCGATCAGGACATCGGGCCTGCCGTCGCCGTCCAGGTCGCCCTGGCCCATGCTCCAGCTGCGGCCCACGGTGATGCCCGGCACCACCGCAAGCGTGACATCGCTGAAGTGGCCGCTGCCATCGTTCTGCCAGGCGCGCAGCTGCAACGGTACGAACCCCGGCACCTGGATCGCGCCGACCAGCAGGTCCGGGTGGCCATCGTGATTGAAGTCGACCGCGGTCCCGGCCCAGCTGGAAAACGTGTGGGCGGGAAGGCGCTCGGCGGTCTCGTCGCGGAAGCGTCCCTTGCCATCGTTGACCAGCAGGCGCGTCTGCGGATCCTTGTCCCAGGCGGCATTGTTGCTGGTGATGTTGAAGAACAGGATGTCCGGGCGGCCATCGCCGGTGACGTCGGCCACGTGCACTTCGCGGGTCTCCATCGGGACCTTCAGCTCCAGCCGGTGCGACTGGTCGCTGAAGCGTCCGCGGCCATCGTTGATGAGCAGCCGGTTGGGATGTGCCGGGCTGGCCAGCACGGCGTCCAGGTCGCCGTCACCATCGATGTCGGCCAACGCCACGCCCTCGGTCTGCGCATCGCCTTGTGGCAGGTGGGTCGCGCTGGCATCGATGAAGTAGCCGGGTCGTCTGGCGTCGCCCAGGAAAAGAAGACTGCGCGACGCCTGCACAGGCGCATCGGCGCCGTGGCCGGTTTCGCCGGTGCTGCCGATGAAGATGTCAGGCAGCCCATCGCCATCCACATCGCCCACCGCCAGTCCATTGCCCTGGCTGCCGGCGGGCAGCCGCTCGCTGGCGTCGGTGAAGCCGCCCTTGCCATCGCCGAGGAACAACTGGTGCACCTCGTCGGATTCACTGATGAACACCATGTCGGCGTGGCCATCGCCGTTGAAATCCGCAGTGCGCACATGCTCGTTGTCACGCATCGTGCGGCCGAACGCATCCGGGACGTAGCGCAGCTTCCCGCTGCCATCGTTGAGGTAGAGCCGGTTGACGCCGTGTTCCACCGATACCACCACGTCGCGGTGCCCATCGCCGTTGACGTCCACGAATACCGAATCGGTCGAATGCAGGCTGGGCGCGGTCGGGACATGGGTTGCCGTGGCATCGACGAACACCGGGGAAGGGGCTTCCTTGATCAGTTCGAACGCGTCCGTGGCCGGATCACGAGGTTCTGCGCGCTGGGCGGTGGCAGCGTGCGGGGCGGCCAGCAGGACCAGGCTGGTGGCCAGCAGGGAAATCGAAAACGGTGTCGGCATGGGGTGCTCTTGCTGCAGGAACCAGCCTTGAACCTAACCGCAAAGCGGGCGCTTCTGCAAAATCGCCCCTGCATGCCACTATCATGCCCGCACGCGGCCTTGGCCAACGGAACGTATTTCAATGTCTGACATGCATCTGGTACTGCAGGAACTGTTCAAGGTCGGCCGGCTGGAGCGCCGCGAGATCACGCTGGTCGCTGCCCCGAGAACCTTCCCCATCTGGGACCGCGTGGAAAAGCTGCTGAAGATCAAGGGCCCGGAAGCCAGGACACTGACGCGCCACATGCTGTTTGACCTGTATCGGCTGTTTCCGCAGCTGAAAGGTGAGATCGAGCTGACGCGTTACATCTACACGCTGGGTACCTTCAAGCCGGCCCGCGTGCCTGCCGATGGTTACCTGCTGGCGCGGCGCTCGGAGGTCGATGGGAGTGACATCGCCATGTTCCATGCCCCGGCCGAACAGGTGCAGCAGGCGTGGGCGGATGCCTTCGCGCCCGATGCGCCCGGCGCCTACGTGTCGCGGTTCATCGCGCCGGCACTGCGGGACCGGCTGCTGACGGCCTACGGCGTGTCCGACGATGGTGGCAGTGCGTGTTTCCATGAGCTGCATCCTTACGTGCTGGCCCACCGCGACCACTACCTGAAGACCTATGGCGTGGACATCGGGACCGCGCAGGAAGCGGGCGACGCAAATGCGTGACGCGTCACGTTGATGCGCCTGGTGGCCGACGGGCGATCTCTATCTCCTGGCCATCCCAGGCCTCGCGCCGCGCCTTGTCCGGGTCATTTTCAACCCGTTCCGCACGATCCAGGATCAGCGTGGGGCGCTCCGGCAGGACATACGTCGGCCAGCTGCCGCCGGGGTCGCCGTCGCGCACGAAGGCGATCCAGTAAGTCCGCATGCGCTCGGCCAGTGCGCGCCGCTGACCGCTGAGCGGGCCGCCTCGCAGGGCGGTGAATACCACCCCGTTCAACGGCCATAGATAGGTCAGGTCCACCGCGTGCGCCGCGCCGAGCAACACGCCGCCCAGGTCAAACCGGTACACCCAGGCGCGGTGGCCGCGGGCAACGTGGCGCTCGGCGAAATGGCGCGTCGGCATCTGGAAGTTGGCATCCGTTGCCAGGTCTCTGTTTCCGGTCCGGGTGTCCGGGTACGTGGCGGCGATGCGTCCGGCAGCGGTCCTGCCCAGCAGCCAGCCGACCTGTGCCAGCAGATCGCCGCGTTCGCGCAGCAGCATGCTGCGCGCGCCGGGGAGCTCGAAGAAACGGATCTCTTCGCGCATCGCGCCGGCCAACAGGGGAATGGGCGGCGTGTCGGCCAGCCGCGCGGCGTCGAACGAAGCGGGCAGCAGCTCGCCGTCGTAGATCGGCGCGGCCGGAATCATGCCGGGGAACGACGCGGCGACCTGCGCCTGCGCATCGAGAAAACGCGCCACCGGCGCCGCTTCCAGCGCCGCGCGGCTGCCTGCATCGTCGCCCAGGATTTCCCGGTAGCGGATCGCCTGGCGCGCGGCGATGTCACGGTCGTGCAGCAGGTTGAGTGATCCGCTCTGCAGGATCGCGGCACGGAACAGCGGCTCCACGCCGCGCGCCACCAGCAGCAGCGAAACAGAGGTCGCGCCGGCGGATTCGCCGGCCACGGTCACCTTGTCCGGGTCGCCGCCGAACAGCGCGATGTGGGCGCGCACCCAGCGCAGGGCGGCGATCTGATCGTGGAGGCCACGGTTGTTTGGAATGCCCAGCGCGGAAAAGTCGCTGAAGCCGATCGCACCCAGGCGGTAGTTGAAGGTCACCACCACGATGTCGCCGCTCGCTGCCAGTTCATTGCCAACGTAGAGCGATCCCGCGCCTGTC
This sequence comes from Stenotrophomonas chelatiphaga, assembly GCF_032054965.1. Lineage (NCBI taxonomy): Bacteria > Pseudomonadati > Pseudomonadota > Gammaproteobacteria > Lysobacterales > Lysobacteraceae > Stenotrophomonas > Stenotrophomonas chelatiphaga. Next base: position 565,578 of record NZ_DAMBRS010000001.1, read on the forward strand.
TGGAACCCACCGCCGTGGATCCAGACCAGTACCGGCCGCCGTGCCTCATCCGCGGCGGGGGACCAGACATTCAGGAAGAACGGGTCGTCGGATTCGCTGCGCGCTCCGCCGGCTCCCTTCGCCTGTGCGGCCGTTGCCCCGAAGTCTGCACAGTCCACTGGATCGGCCGGCAGCGCTTCCACCGCAGGCAGGCCGAAGCGGCTGGCGCGTGCGTAACGGATGCCGTGCCATGCCACCACGCCGCTGCCGAGATGGCCCTGGAACGGTCCCGCCTGCAGCGCGGCGTCCGCGCCGTCGGCCGTCAACGAAGCAGCGCCCGCGGCAGCCGGGTCGGTAGCGCGGCGTACCGGTGTGGAGCAGGCGAGCAGGGGGGCAGCGGCGAGCGTCATTGCCCCGGCGCGAAGGAAGCGGCGACGTGTCGGCTGGAAGGGGTAGGGCACGCGGCAGGCTCGGAAGGGCTGTGTCCGTTACCGTAGGGCCGCTTGCGCCACGGCCACGTGAGTGCGGCCGTCGCAGGACTAGCCGCTGGTACGCGGGCTGCCGATGGCGGACGACCCAGACGACATTTTCGTTACCCGCTGCCGATGGTCGTGCACGTTGTCGCCGCTGATCCGTCTCTGCTCGGTGCCGGTCACCGTGTGCACCTTCCTGTCATTGCCAGTGACCGGCGCCGTCACCACGGCGGTCTCGCGCTCGAACGCGTGGGACTTGTCGGTATTGCGGTAATACCGGTAGAGCGTCCAGTACAACGCGGTTGCACTGGCCGGACCCAGCGCAAGCAGCGCCACGATGCCACCGCCATCACTGCTCATATCGACATTCCCAGGAACCAGAGGACCGCGCCTTCGACCACCGTCCCCACGCCCAGCGCCGCCAGCAGCAGCTTCCACTGCTGCACCGGTACGCTGCCCATGGTTTCACCCGTGCGGCCGTTCACCGCGATGTAGTGCAGCATGCCCTTGCCCCGCTGGCGATAGGAGTACAGCCACACCGGAACATACATCGACACCCAGCGCGAGCCATGCACGTCGACCTTCTCCATGTCCCAGCGCACGCCGCGGTCATAGCGCTGCACTGAAGTCTCCATCCGTGATCGCGCGATCGACAGCAGCTGGTCTTCCAGGCGCGGTCGCAGCTGCTCGATGTCCACGTCGCGCTTTTCCGACGAGTACCCCACCAGGTAGGACGCATTCCACTTCAACGCATTCTTGGTGTCGAAGGGCAGGATGGTATTGATGACGTTGTTGGTGTTGGCCTTGACGTCCAGTCGGCCACGCCGCGCCGACGATTCCAGCGGCAGGTCGTCGACGGTGAAATCGAGCTGCCGCTCCACGTGGTAGACGTCTGCGTCGTAGTAGGTTTTCTTGTTCTTCTCGGTGCCGCGCGTGTAGCGACGCGTCTCGATCTCGCCGCGGCCCACGACGCTGGCGCTGGCGTTGCTGTCCACCACCATGTAAGGCAGGTACACGCCGATGACATTCTCCGGCGTGAACTCGGTCTTGAACGCCTTCAGCGCGAAGAAGCGCCGCTTGTCGACGAACTGGCGGATGCGCGCTACCGCATCGGTCTTGCTGACCTTGAACGGCAGCACGGCATCAGGCACGGCGCCGTTGGCCACCTGTTCGTTGACCCCGAATACGTGACGGCACCAGTGGCAGCGTGCGGTCATCGTGCTCTCGGTGTTGATCGTCACTTCCGCGCCGCAGCCCGTGCACTTGAAGCTCATCAGGCTGGCGGCATCGGCGTCGATGGCGCGCGCGCCGGAGGCGATCACATCGCCGCGCAGGTCCGCGATGCCCACGCCCAGGCCGAATGCTTCCTCGATCCGGTCGCCGTGCCATTCGTTGCGACAGTACTGGCACACCAGCACATCGGTACCCAGCACGTGGCGGATATCACTGGACCCGCACTTGGGGCAGCGATTCAGCCCGTCCTTCAGCTCCGCGGCGGACGTATCCAGGGCCACCGGGTCCGGCGCCAGCAGTTCGTCGCGGATCGGTGGGGGCAGGGTGGCCGGATCCACGGCAAGGCTGCCGGGCAGCGGTGGCATGTCCTGCGGCGATCCGGGGCCGACCGGGGGAGCCGCCCCGGGCAAGGGCGGCGGCGTTCTGGGCGTGGTCATCGTTGAGGCGCCTGGCGTCTTACAGTCCCAGCGCCTTGGCTTTCAGCTTGTCGTAGTCATCCTGGGTGATGAGGCCGAGATCCAGCAGCTCCTTGGCTTTCTTCAGCTGGGTCACCGTGTCATCGGCGGCAGGCGCGACCGGTTGCTGCAGGCTGCCGGCACCGAACATCCCCGATGCCATGCCAACGCCCACCAGCCCGGCGGCACCGCCACTTTCGCCGGCCGACTGGATACCCTGCGCCACGCTGGCCTGCAGGTTGGAATTGCCGCGTGCACCCGCCAGCGCATCGGCGCGCTGCACGGTCTTGAGCAGTTCACGGGTGTTGGCGTCGTACTCGATGGAAACGATCGCGGTCTTGACGATGGCCAGGCCACGATCGGATTTCCACTGGTAACCTTGTTCAACCGCGCTGGACAAGCTCTGCGCGAAGCCCAGCGAATCCTGCTGCAGCTTGGTGATGCGGTTGCCCTTGCCGGGGTCGTTGGTATACAGGCTGAAGGCAGGCGCCAGCGAGCCGACCACCTCGCTGAACAACTGGCTGGCCGCCGCGTTGTCCAGGTCGGTGAAGTCGAAGACCTGGCCCGGCTGCAGGTAGCTGGCGGGGACGAAATTCTTCACGAACAGGATCGGGTCGATGATCTTCAGCGTGTACGAACCCCGGGTCACCGCGCCGACCTGGGTGCCGAGGAAGCCGTCATCCCAGTAGATTTCCGACTGCGTACCGAAGCGGTTGTCCGGCAGTTCCTTCAACGAAACGAAGAAGGCTGCCTGCTGCGAGCCCGGCTGGCCACCAAACTTGAAGCGTTCCCAGCTCTGCCGGATCAGCGAACTTACCAGGCCGTCACCGGCGAAGATCGACTGCGAATGGGTGTCGTCCGATTCCCAGATATAGCCGCCCGGCTCGGCGACAAAGGCGGTGACCGCGCCATCCTGCATCAGCAGCAGGCCATAGCCCTCGGGCACCACGATCTTCGAGCCGTTGCTGATGATGTTGGTCGAGGCGCTGGTGTTGGAACTTCGCCCCGCATTGGTGCCACGCGGCACCGCGGCAAACAGCGCTGCCGTGGACGGCAGTCCGTTCGGGACGGTATGGAAATCCTTCCACTGGTCGGCCAGAACACCGCCAACCGCACCTGCCACCGCCTGTCGAAGACCCATGACAATTCCCTGTTGTTCGTGGACAGGCACCACGCCCGTCGTGCTCGTTGGACTATATCAGCCGGTGTACCCGCGCGGCACGCGCTGGAATCAGGGCAGGTTGCACTGCATCTTGCCGTCCACGTAATAAGGCTTGGGCACGTTCGGGTTCTCGCTGGTCTTCTCGAACACCACCTCGAAGGAGTCCAGGTCCGGCGTCCCCTTGCGGTCGGTACAGGCGGCCTGGAGCTTCTGCTTCACCGCGGTGATTCCGGCCTCGCGGGTGGCACCGTCGGCGCTGTTGGTGAGGTTGGCGACTTCGGCGAAGGCGGCCGGGCTGGCGCCGAACAGGCAGGCGGCGATCAGGGACACGTGCAGCTTCTTCATGGACTCTCCTTGTTGGGTGGGCGATCAGTGCCCGGCCAGCAGGATAGGACGCGCGGGTTAAGGTCCCGTGGACTGCCGGGTTCCATGGGGATCTCGGCTAGACTGCCGGGCAGTCGTGCTGCGGAGTACGCAATGCCTTCCACGGTGATCGGGGCTGCCGCCCGCCAACTGGTGCAGGAAGAGTGCCTGGCCATCGCCAATGCATTGGCGTCGCGGTCGGATATCCACGTGGGCGTGCATAGCGCCCGCAAGGCGATCCGGCGTCTACGCGCGGTGCTGGCGCTGTTCGCAACCGACGAACAGCCCCTGCAACGCACCGACCGTGCGCTGCAGCGCCTGGGCCGTGGTCTTTCGGCGCTGCGCGATGCACATGTGCTGGTGGAGACCGCGCAATCGTTGCAGGCCGACGCACCATCCCCCGGCTGGGCCAGCGTCATCACGCATCTGCGTGCCCGCCGTGACGGCCTGCTGCAGCGCGCCCGTGCGCAGGATCCGGGATTCCAGAAGAAGCGGCGCGCGGTCCAGCGTGTCGGCCTGGAGCTGGATGCGCAGCGCTGGGAGCGGGTGCGCAAGGGGGATCTTCGGCGTGCCTTGGCCCGCAGCCAGCGCAGAGCGAAAAAAGCCGCCGCGCGTGCCCGCGACAGCGATGACCCGGAGGCACTGCATGACTGGCGGCGCAGGGTGCGGCGGCTGCGCATGCAGCTGGAGGTGATGGCCCGGCTGGACGGCGGGCGGGTGAAGGATCATGTAGGCAGTGACGGCGGCAAGCATGCCAAGGGTCTGCGCCGGCTGAGCGATGCGCTGGGCCGGGAGCAGGACCTGCGCCTGCTGCGCAACCAGATCCGCGCGATGCCCGGGCTGCAGGACAAAGCGCAGCTGATGGCGCTCACGCGGTGACGTTGGAGACGTGACGACCAACGGTCGTGACCCACCCTGCGCAAGCAGACGGCCAGCGGCCGTCACTACCGACGCGCGCCTTACCAATCGGTGGGCGCGTAATCCTTGAGGAACTGGCCCCACACGTGCTCGCCGGTGTTGAACCCGTGGATGATCGGATCGACGATGCGCGCAGCGCCATCCACGATGTCCAGCGGCGGATGGAAGCGCTCTTCCTGCACCTTCTTGGCCGCGATATCCGCCGGATCTTCGTCGGTCACCCAGCCGGTATCCACGCTGTTCATGTGGATGCCGTCGTTCTGGTAATCCGCCGCCGAAGTACGCGTCATCATGTTCAACGCGGCCTTGGCCATGTTGGTATGCGGATGACGGGTGGTCTTGAAGTTGCGGTAGAACTGGCCTTCCATCGCCGACACGTTGACGATGTGCTTGTCGCGCTCCGGCGTGGCCAGCATCAGCGGCTTCAGGCGCGCGTTGATGATGAACGGCGCGATCGCATTCACCAGCTGGGTTTCCAGCAGCTCCACCGACGGTACTTCGGCCATCAGCAGGCGCCAGGAATTGCGACCCCGCAGATCGACCTGCTGCAGATCCTGGTCCAGCCGGCCTTCCGGGAACAGATGCTGCTGGCCCACCAGCTCGTCTTCCAGCAGGGCCACCTGGGACAGCTCGGCGGCACGGGTCAGGCCATCGGCGCCGTTCAGGCCGCGGTCCTGCACCGCCGGCAGGGCGATCGCCGAGGCATCACTCAGCAGCTCCGCGCTGCGCAGGCCCTCGTACTGACCTACCAGGCTGCGCACCGTTTCGGGCAGCTCGTGCAATGCAGCCGTCTCGCCGGCCATCATGTGCGCGTAGAACTGCGGCGGGCGGCGCACCGTCTGGCAGGCGTTGTTGATGATGAAATCCAGCCGCTTGCGGGTCGCCAGCAACTCGCTGCAGAAGGCTTCCACGCTCGGGGTGTGGCGAAGGTCCAGCCCGTAGACCTGCAGGCGATGGCCCCACACCGCGAAATCCGGTTCTTCGGCGTAACGGGCAGCTGAGTCGCGCGGGAAGCGCGTGGTGACGATCAGCTCGGCGCCGGCGCGCAGCAGCTTCAGGCCGGCCTGGTAGCCGATCTTGACCCGCCCGCCGGTGAGCAGCGCGACGCGGCCGTGCAGGTCGGCGGTCTCGGTCCGCTTGTGGAAGTTCAGCTCGGCGCAGGCCGGGCACATCTGGTCGTAGAAATGATGCAGCTGGGTGAACTTCTGCTTGCACACGTAGCAGTGGCGCAGTTCCGGGGAATGCACGGGCTCGGCAGCCGCTTCCGCGCCTTCGCCGTTGCGGGCATCGTACAGTCCGGGGGCATGCGGCGGGAAGTAATTCGGGGTACTGAAGACGGGCTTGCGGCGCAGGGTCCGGATACCGGTCTGTTCCAGCAGGGCTTCGGCCTTGCGCACTTTTTCCTGGTGGCGGACCTTGGCCTGCTGCTTGAGCATCGCCCGGCGTGCCTTGGGTTCGGGGTGGTAAACCTTGGCAACCACCTGGTGCAGGCGAACGCGGTCGGCTTCGGGCAGCGCATCCAGCACGCTGCGGTCGGCTTCGATGGCCTCCAGCAGGTCCAGCGCGGCGCGCAGGCGGTCGGTCAGGGGCTGTTCGTCGGCCACGGGCGCGGCGGGTGGGGCGGTGGTAGTCACATCGAATCCGGAAGGAACGGCACTAGGCCAGGAATGGACAGCAGAGCGGTGACCGGCTCGATGCGGGTCCATGCTGTTGCGGGCCGGGCAGGGCCCGGACGGGGGCCATTGTCCCTGATCGGTGGGGGCGGATGCCAGCGGGGCGGCATCACCGCGGCTACCCAGGGGGGGGCGCCACTCAGCCTGCGGGTTGCGTGGCACCCTTGTGGACGTTCTTGTCCGGCTCCTGGGGGGCGTCCGGATTGCCATTGCGGGCAAGCCATATGCACGACGGGCCCAGGATGGCCAGGATGCCAACGATCACGATCAGCAGCATCTTCGTGCTCTTTTTCATTCAAACCCCTCGCGTGCGGACATTCAGCCGAGCATAGGCGGATTGGCGTCGTTCGCATGTGTTTCCCGCGGCCGGTGCGGACGTCGCCTCGACGCCCGCCCGGTTGCTGGCGCTTACTTCGGCATCAGTACCGTATCAACGACATGGACGACGCCGTTGGACTGCATGACATCGGCCGTGCTGACCGACGCCTTGCCGCCCTTGGCGTCGACGATCCACAGCTTGCCCTCGTGCAGCTTGAAGGTGAGCGGTTCGCCCTGGACCGTCTTCAGCGTGGCGGTGCCGCCCTGCTGGGTGGCCGCTGCGGTCAACTGGGCAGCGGTGTGCACGCCCGGCACCACGTGGTAGGTCAGGATCCTGGTCAGGGCTGCCTTGTTTTCCGGCTTGACCAGGGTGTCCACGATGCCGGCTGGCAGCTTGTTGAAGGCGGCGTTGGTGGGCGCGAACACGGTGAACGGCCCGGCACCGTTGAGGGTATCCACCAGTCCGGCTGCCTTGACCGCGGCGACCAGCGTGGTGTGGTCCTTGGACGCACTGGCGTTTTCCACGATGGTCTTGGCCGGATACATCAACGCACCGCCGACCGTTGGCGGATCGGCGGCGAAGGTGGGGGCCGCGAGGGCACCAAGAACGACGAGGCTGGTGGCGAAAGCGATCTTCTTGAAAGTAGCTTGCACGTTGCTTCTCCTGTTCGTCCCCGGAATGGGGGTACTGAAGGTACGCAGCCGACAGCGGGCTGGATGCAGCCGGCTGGTTTTTCTTTCAAGGATGAGGAAGACGTGAACATCGCACCCCTGATGCACGCTTCGAAGTGCCGCAGTCCAAGGGGCTGGGCGAGAATAGGCGCCGTTTTGCGTGATGCAGGGTGTTGTGCGTTGTATGTGCAGGTTGGTCGTGATGTTCGTTGTACTTGTCATTCCCCCGTGGGCGCTCGCCGCGCCCATCGAAATCGCGGGCCGTGCCACGGTGGTCGACGGTGACACCCTTGCGGTCAACCAGAAGCGGGTAAGGCTATGGGGAATCGATGCGCCCGAGAGCGCGCAGCAGTGCGCGGACTCGCGGGGCAGGTCATGGCCCTGTGGGCGTCGGGCCGCCAATGCGCTGGATGGGCACCTGCAGGGCAGGACGGTGCGCTGCGTGCAGCGCGATGTGGATCGCTATGGCAGGTCGGTCGCCGAGTGCTTCGTCCAGGGCGAATCGGTGAACGCCTGGATGGTTCGATCCGGCTGGGCCGTGGCTTACCGGGAATACGCCACGGCTTACGTCGGTGCAGAACAGCAGGCCAAGGCAGGCAAGCGCAACCTGTGGCAGGGGGCGTTCCAGATGCCGGCCGACTACCGCCGCGCACAGCGTGCAGTGCACGCCGGCGCGACCGGGACCGCGCGCGCGCCGACCAGCGGTTGCCGCATCAAAGGCAATATCTCCAGTGCGGGCGCGAAGATCTTCCACATGCCGGGGCAGCGCGATTACGCGCAGACGCGGATCCAGCCGGAAAGTGGTGAGCGCTATTTCTGTTCCGCGGACGAAGCGCGTGCGGCAGGATGGCGCGCGGCGAAGCGGTAGCGTGCGCCGCCGGCGTGGGCCGCAATCGTGCTGCGCCGCAGCGATCAGCACGGTATCACGGGCGCCGCGGCCACGTCCTGCAAGGGTTTGCGCGCGGCATGGGGCAACAGGTTTGACAGCGCTGTCAATCAGGACATAGAAACGTCCAGCGTCGCCGGCAGCTGCGGCCTGTGCCAGCGCTACCTGTTCTGATCCGAATGGAGTCCACTGATCGTGAAACCCTTCAAGCCCCTGCTGCTGTGTGTTGCCCTGGCACTGGCCTGCGGCACTGCAGCCCATGCGGCCACGCCGGCCGGCCAGATCCACCCGTCGCAATGGCCGCAGCCGACCTGGCCGCTGGCCACCGACCCGGCCATCGAGCGTCGCATCGACGCGCTGATGGCCACGATGAGCGTGGAGGAAAAGGTCGGCCAGATCGTGCAGGGCGACATCGGCAGCATCACCCCGGAAGAGGTGAAGAAGTATCGCCTGGGCTCGGTGCTGGCCGGCGGCGGATCCGATCCGGGTGGGCGTTACAACGCCAGGCCGGCGGAGTGGTTGGCCCTGGCCGATGCCTACTGGGAAGCGTCGATGGATACCAGCGGGGGTGGTCATGCGATCCCGATCATCTGGGGCATCGACGCGATGCACGGGCAGAGCAATGTGGTGGGTGCCACCTTGTTCCCGCACAACATCGGACTGGGCGCGACGCGCAACCCGGAGCTGCTGCGCGAGATCGCCCGCATCACCGCGGCCGAAACCCGCACCACCGGCATGGAATGGACCTTCGCACCGACCGTTGCCGTGCCCCAGGACGATCGCTGGGGTCGGGCGTATGAAGGCTATTCCGAGGATCCGGCGCTGGTTGCCAGCTATGCCGGTGTGTTCGTGGAAGGCTTGCAGGGCAAGGCTGGCGCTGCCGACTTTCTGGACGACCACCACGTGATGACCACGGTCAAGCATTTCCTGGGTGACGGCGGCACCACCAATGGCAAGGACCAGGGCGATACAACGGTCACCGAAGCGCAGTTGCGCGACATCCACGCCGCAGGCTACGTGCCCGCCATCGCAGCCGGCGCACAGTCGGTGATGGCCTCGTTCAACAGCTTCCATGGCGAGAAGATGCACGGCCACAAGCCGCTGATGACCGATGTGCTGAAAGGCCGGATGAATTTCGGTGGCTTCGTGGTCGGTGACTGGAACGGCCATGGCCAGGTCAAGGGCTGCACCAACACCGACTGCGCGCAGACCTATATCGCCGGCATGGACATGGCGATGGCCCCGGACACCTGGAAGGGCCTGTATGAAAGCACCGTCAAGCACGTCAAGGACGGTACCTTGCCAATGGCACGGCTGGACGATGCGGTGCGCCGGATCCTGCTGGCCAAGATGCGCATGGGGCTGTTCGAAAAGCCCAAGCCGTCCGCGCGTGCGCTCGGTGGCAGGTTCGAACTGCTGGGATCGCCGGAGCACCGGGCCGTAGCGCGGCAGGCCGTGCGTGAATCTCTGGTGCTGCTGAAGAACCAGGATGGCCTGTTGCCGCTGTCACCGAAGCAGCGCGTGCTGGTTGCAGGCGATGGTGCCGACAACATGACCAAGCAGACCGGCGGCTGGACGCTGACCTGGCAGGGTGACGGCACCAAGCGCGACGACTTTCCCAACGCCGACACCCTGTGGGATGGCCTGAAATCGCAGGTGCAGGCAGCCGGCGGCAAGGCCGAACTGGCCGTGGACGGTGCGTACACCAGCAAGCCGGACGTGGCGATCGTGGTGTTTGGCGAAGACCCCTACGCCGAGTTCCAGGGGGATCTGCCGGACCTGATGTTCAAGGGCGGCCGCTCGGGTGATCTGGAACTGATCCGCAAGCTGAAAGCCGACGGCATTCCGGTCGTGGCGGTGTTCATCAGCGGGCGTCCGCTGTGGTTGAACCGCGAGATCAATGCCGCCGACGCCTTCGTCGCCGCCTGGTTGCCGGGATCCGAAGGCGGGGGCGTGGCCGATGTGCTGCTGCGCGGTGCCAACGGCAGGCCGCAGCACGATTTCAGCGGCAAGCTCAGTTTTTCCTGGCCGCGCCGTGCCGACCAGTACGCCAACAACGTGGGCCAGCCGGGCTACGACCCGCAGTTCGCATTCGGTTACGGTCTTACCTATGCGGACAAGGGCAACCTGCCGCCGCTTTCCGAAGAGCCGGGCATCGACCCGTCCAAGTCGCGCACCAGCACCTGGTTCGACCGCGGCGTGGCCGCGACCGGCCTGACCCTGCGCCTGACCGGGGCTGACGGTGAGGCGATGGACATCGTGCACCCCAGCGCGACCACGCCCGACGGGTCGCTTGCGATGGCGGCGATCAACACGGACGTGCAGGAAGGCGGGCGCCAGTTCACGTTCAGCGGTAAGGGACTGGTTGAGCTGAGGTCCAACGCGCCACTGGATCTTGATCGCGAGACCAACGGCGACGTTTTCGTGATTTCCACGTTGCGGGTGGATGCGCTGCCCGCCGGTGCGCCGGTCAGCTACCTGGCAACGAGCGGAAAAACCACGCGTGGGGAGATTTCGATCGCCCAGGCACTGGCGTCAGCCAAGGTCGGCGAGTGGACGCGCGTGGGCGTTCCGCTGCGCTGCCTGCGCAGTGCCGGGGTGGACATGAAGAACGTCGAGATCCCGATGGCGCTGCAGGCAGGGCAGGGCGTACGCCTGTCGCTGGCGAAGGTCGCCATTGGAACCGACTACGACCAGAAAGTGACCTGCGGCGGGTGATGCGCACGCCCTGGTATCCGCCGACCATGGGTCGGCGCTACCTTGAACGCGTACGGACCTGTGAACGCGCACGGATCCGGTGCATCGCTCACGCGTTGCTGCGCTCGGCGCATCGGGCAATCAGCGCGGCACTGCCCACGGCGATCGCATCCTCCACCGCGCCGGTCGGCGTCTGACCGTAACGTGCGATCGCACGCATGCGCAGGTTGAAGGTCAGGTAAGCCATGCCGACGGCGGTGCCGGCGCCCAGCAGCGCGCCGACACCACGCTGGCGGTGCGGGGCAAGCGCGGCGCCGGCGATCATGCCGGTCGCTACGCGGGCCACCATGCCGGCCGGAACGATCCGGTCCGGGGCCGTTTTCATCTTGTCGCCAAGCAGTTCGCCGCCCGCCAACGCCAACATGCCGGCCGACGCCAGCGGATTGGACAGCAGGCGCGGCGCCCCGTTGTCAGCAGGCAGGGTGCCGGTGCGGGCTGCGTTGGTCACCGCGGCGAGCGGGGTCATGGCGCGCATGCCGGCAACGGCGCCCATCAATATCGAGTGGATCAGGGCCATACAGGGTCCTCAGGGCTTCGGGGGCTTTTCGTAATCGTCGGGCGTGGCCGTGTGCTCGGACTCCGGCATGTCCTTGTCTTTCCATCGCGCATCATCATTGCGGTGCTTGTCGGGGGTGTCCGGCTTGTCCTGGTCGGCGACATCGGCGCCGGGATTGATCGGTTGCTTGGTCATGGTCAGCTCCGTGCAGCGTGTGTCCCTGCCGCGATGGCAGGGATCCCCGCGCTACTGGAACATGCGCGAGGGCAGGTGAGCGCGGTGTCCCCGGCGGCTGCACACGCCCCGCACACGCCGGTCACTCCGCGGGTACGGACGCACAGGTATCAGTAGGACCCGGTTTCAAGAAGGATGTCCCGATGCATGCAGCGACCGCACACGGCAGGAATGCTGTCTGCACGGGGCTCCCACACCCAAGCACCTCGGCTGACTGACATGGACCGACTCTCCGACCACGCCGCCCCCGCGCTGGAGGCGGCCGCACGTGAGGTGATGGCAGGCCAACCCTGCCTGCCGCTGCCGGGGCGTGGACACACCCTGGCGCGCTGGCGCGAACTGGCCGCCATTGCCGCGCGCGACCTGTGCCTTGCCAAGGTGCTGGAAGCACACTACGACGCCCAGGCGATCCTCTCCGACCTGCACGCAGCGCCACTGGATCGACAGTCGCTCGCGGCGGTATGGGCCGCTGAAGGGCCGCAGGCCACCTTGGTGTTCGACCCCGCGACCGGCACGGTGAGTGGCGATAAACCCTGGTGCTCCGGCGCAGGGCTGGTTGACATCGCACTGGTGACGGCGCGCGGCCCGGAGGGGCCGCAACTGCTGCGCATCCATGCCGATGCGGCCGGTATCCGGCTTCGCCCGCAGACCTGGCACGCAACCGGCATGGGTGGCATCCCGAGCGGCTGCGTGCAGTTCAGCGACGTCCCTGCCGAGCCAGTGGGCAAGCCCGGCGCGTACCTGTCACGGCCGGGTTTCTGGCATGGCGGGGCCGGCATCGCCGCATGCTGGTATGGCGCAGCCGCGGCACTTGCGGCGCCGCTGCAACGCTCGCCGCGCGTGGCGGGCGACGCACAGACCGCCTCGTTGCTGGGCCAGGTCGACATGCAGCTGCAGTCGGCGGCTGCCCTGATGCGCGAACTGGCGGCGTGGATCGACGCGATGCCGACCGCGCCGCACCAGGCCGACGTCCTGCGCGTGCGCAGCGTGGTGGAGCGGACCTGCACGAACGTGCTGGATGCGGTTGCGCGGGCGCTCGGCCCGGGGCCGATGTGCTTGGACGATGACCACGCACGTCGTTGGAGCGACCTCACCGTTTTCATCCGGCAGAGCCATGCCGACCGGGACTGGGCTGAACTCGGCCGCGCCGTGCAGGCACAGGAGCGGCCATGGACGCTGTGACCCCGCAGCGGATCGAAGGGCAGGGCACGCTGGAAGCAGACTGGGCTGGCAGCACGTGGCTGGCTTCGCTGCCGATCTCGCCGGCGCGGGACCTGCTCGAGGGCACGCGCCGGCTGCTGGTGGTGTCTCCCCACCCGGATGACGAAGTGCTGGCCTGCGCCGGGTTGATGCAGGCGGCGCTGGCGCATGGCGTTGCCGTGCACGTGGTGTCGGTGACCGACGGTGAAGCTTGTTACCCGGACCAGGCCTTGTGGCCGCCCGCCCGGCTGCGTGATGCACGTCGCCACGAGCTGGCGCAGGCCGTGCGCGTGCTGGGGCTGGATGCCACCCATGTCACCCCGCTGGGGCTTCCCGATGGCGGGGTCAGCACCCACGAAGCAGAGCTGACCGCACACCTGACGGCACAGCTGATGCCGGCTGACCTGATCATCGCGCCGTGGATCGGCGACGCGCACCCGGATCACGAGGCCACCGGTCGTGCCGCGCTTGCTGCCGCCCACGCGCGCGGCGCACGGGCGCTGCAGTACCCCGTATGGGCCTGGCATTGGCTGGATCCCGATGCATCCGCCGCCCCCTGGCCGATCGCCATGCGCATCCCGATGGACGCCGCCATGCGTTCGCGTAAACGCGAGGCCATGCAGGCGTTCGCCACCCAGACCGGCGACGTCGAGGGGCTCGATTGCCAGCCGATCCTGCCGGCGCACGTCACCGCACGTTTCCATCGCGCTTTCGAGGTGCTGATCGGATGAACACCGCCGCCTATTTCGACGCGCTGTACCAGCAGGCCGATCCGTTCCATTACCGCAGCCGCTGGTACGAGGCGCGCAAGCGGGCCCTTACCCTGGCCTGCCTGCCGCGTCCGCGCTACACAAATGCCTGGGAACTCGGCTGCTCCAATGGGGTGCTCACGGCGGAACTGGCCGCGCGGTGCGATGCGCTGCTGGCAACGGACATCAACCAGCAGGCGCTTACCGAGGCCGCCGGATCCGTCAGTGACTGCCCCCATGTCACCCTGCAGCGTGCCCATCACCCTGGCCAGTGGCCGCCGGGACGCTTCGACCTGATCGTGGTCAGCGAGGTCGGCTACTACCTGGATGCGGGCGAGCTGCAGCAGATGGCGCTGCAGCTCGACGACAGTCTTGCCGAAGACGGCCTGCTGCTGGCCTGCCACTGGCGGCATCCGTTTGACGAGGCGCGCAGCACGACCGAGAACGTCCATCGTCTGCTCCGCGGTGGCCTGCTCGACGTATTCAACTATCAGGACGAAGACCTCCTGCTGCAGGCGTGGAGCCGGCAGCCGACCAGTGTGGCGACGTGGGAGGGGCTGCGATGATCGCAGTGATCGTACCGGCGCATGATGAGGCGGCCTCCATTGGCCGCTGCCTGGCGGCGATTTCCCTGGCCGCCGCCCACCCCGGCCTGCGCGGTGAAGCGGTCCAGGTCGTCGTGGCGCTGGATAATTGCAGCGATGCCACGGGGTCTGTCTGCAGCCTGCAGGGTGCTTCCACGGTGACCCTCAACGCACGCTGCGTCGGCATCGCGCGTGCGGCGGCAGCGGATCATGCATTGGCCTTGGGTGCGCGCTGGATCGCCAGCACCGACGCCGATACCGTCGTGCCTGCCGACTGGCTCTGCCGCCAGGTGGAGTGCGGGGCGGATGCCTTCTGCGGCGTGGTGGAGGTCGTGGACTGGCTGGACTATCCGCAGGCCGTACGCGATGCCTTCACCCGCAAGCCAGTGACCGATGGGCATCGGCATATCCATGGCGCCAACATGGGTATCAGCGCGTCGGCGTACCTGGCGGCAGGCGGCTTCAGCGCCGTGGTCACCGGCGAGGATGTCGCCCTGGTGCATGCGCTTGAGCAGACACACGCCTCGATTGCCTGGCTGGCGCAGCCCGCTGTTGCCACCAGCGCACGACGGACCGCGCGGGCACCACACGGCTTCAGCGGGTTCCTGCGCGCACTCGAACGCGAGGTACTGGACGTGGCACCGGCGCTGTCGCCGGTACCGGTACTGCAGCGGTGACCTTCCAGCCGGTGGATTTGCTGGGCTGGGCGGCCACGGTGGTTCTGATCCTTACGCTCGGGCGCCAGATCCACAAGCAGCACCAGGCGGACTCGGTCGAAGCGGTGTCCACCTGGTTGTTCATCGGCCAGATGACCGCCTCCGTGCTTTTCATTGCCTACAGCGCAATGGTCGGTTCGACCGTTTTCGTGGTGACCAACACGCTGATCCTGGTCACCGCCATCACCGGGCAGGTCCTGGCCGTACGTCGACGGCGACGTCAGGCCGGCACGTGATCCTTCGCGCCTTCCACACGCCGAGCGCAGGATTCGTTCGCGTGCGCTCACATACCGTAGGGTCCAGCCCTTGCACGGAACACCAACCATGACCCAACGTGCCCCCCGCATCCACACCGAGGCCGCCGCCATCGACCGCCTCAAGGCGCTGCAGTCCGAGCTGGATGCGGAGATGATCGCCGAACTGCACATGCAGGACGGAAGCGTACTGGTCGGCACCGTGGTCGAACGTCCTGCCATCCAGCAGTTCCTCGACAGCGATGGCAACGAAGGCAGCAATGGCCTGCTGCGCCTGGATTCCGGTGAGGCCCCCGTACAGCTGCTGTGGCTGGACCAGGTGCAGCGCGTGGTGCGGATCGGCTCCCGCTGACCCTACCTGCCGCACGGTCCCTGGCTAGGCGGGCGGCAGCCCCGGGTCGATCCCGGTCAGCTGCACCGAGATTTCCCACAAACGGCTAGCAGCCACCGGATCCAGGGCCGATTCCGCCCGCCTGGCCGGGCCTGATACGCCTCGCGCCTGTCCCAGTCCGGTGGGGCCATAGTAGCCGCCGGGCTCAATGTCGCCGGTCGCTGCCTGCAGCGTCGGCCACGCGCCCTGAACGGCGGTGTTGAGGAACCTCCCCACCAGCGGGCCGGCCCACTGCGCGATGCCCACATGGCGGCCCAGGCGGGTATACGCCACGCCAGGGTGACAGCCCACCGCCACGATGTGCGAGTGCGCGGCACGCAGGCGCCGGTCCAGTTCAAACAGATGCAGGGCGTTGGCCAGTTTGCTGCTGCGGTAGCGCGCAGCCCGCCGATAGCCGGCCTCGGCATTGAGGTCATCCCATTCCATCCTGCCTTTGAAGTGGGCGATGCTCGAGGTGATCACGACGCGCGCGCCCCGCGTCTCGGCGAGTTTTGGCAGCAGCAGGGACGTCAGCGCAAACGGTCCGAGGTGGTTGACCCCAAGCTGCAGTTCGAACCCCTGCCGCGTGCGCGTCAGCGGCGGAATCATCACCCCGGCGTTGTTGATGAGCCCATCGATCCGCGCTTCCTGCTGCGCCACCGCGACCGCGGCGCGTACCGAATCCAGGTCAGCCAGATCCAGCGGCATCCAGGCCAGATCCGCCCTGGGTGCGCTGTGGCGGAGGTCGACAGCGGCGGCCTCGAACGTTGCGGCATTCCGACACCCGAGCAGCACGCGGGCGCCACGAAGCGCCAGCACGCGCGAGGTTTCCAGCCCTATGCCGGCATTGGCACCGGTCACGATGAAGGTCTTGCCCGACTGATCGCGCACGTGCGCCGCGGTGAATCCAGCAGAGGCTGGCATGGTGTGCTCACAGGCTGAAAGAGATCAGCACGACGCTACCCCACGGGAAGCGGTGCGGCCAGTAGTCTGATCTTTCGCGCGACGAAGCGTTCCATCACGCGTTGACGGTTTTCCGTCAGCGTGTCGTTTTTATGAAAGCGCCATGGCTATCATCCTCCCGCTGACGCACTGCGGCATTTGGTCGCAGCAGCGCCGCATCAGCGGGCGTGGACCCACGGCGGATGAGCATTCCTCTGCCCAGGCCCACCACCCATCTCACCCGGAATCCCTGTGGCATGGCCGATGGCCGCGCCCGGCGAAGGGTGCTGTCTGCAATCCAGAGGTCCTCATGCAAAGCGTGTCATCCAAACTTGCCCAAGGCGCCGGCATTCTGTTCGCGCTGCTGGGCGTGCTGCTCGCCGCCGGTGGCGTGTGGCTCATCACCCTGGGCGGATCGTGGTTCTACCTGCTGGCCGGCGCCGTGCTCGCCGCCACCGGCGTCGCCCTGGTCCGCCTGCGTGCCAGCGCGCTGTGGATGGCGCTCGGCCTGCTGCTGTTCGCCGCTGTGTGGGCGCTGTGGGAAGTCGGGCTGGACTTCTGGCAGCTGGTGCCGCGCCTGATCGCCTTCCTGGTGGTCGCCATGGTGACCGCCGCCTTCGCGCCGCGCCTGCATCGCCGCGACCTGTCGCCTGCACTGCGCTGCCGTCCCGCCGGTGTGCTGGCCGGTGTACTGGCGCTGGGCCTGGTCGGCTTCTTCGCCGGCATGTTCCTGCCGCATCCCACGGTGGAAGCCGATGGCTCGCGTGCCGAGGTCACCAATGCTGCTGCAGGGCAGGGCGCCGGCAACGACTGGCCGGCTTACGGACGCACCAGCAGTGGCGATCGTTACGCCCAGTTCGACCAGATCAATACCACCAACGTGAAGGATCTGCAGGTCGCGTGGACCTACCGCACCGGCGATCTGGCCATCGATGGCGCCGAGTATCAGGTCACGCCGTTGAAGATCGACGACACCGTGTACCTGTGCACCCCGCTCAGCAAGGTCGTGGCGGTCGATGCCACCACCGGCAAGGAAAAGTGGCGCTTCGATCCGAAGGCCGTGGTCAGCGAAAGCACCCAGGGCTGGAAGCGCTGCCGTGGCGTGGGGTATGCCGACCTGGATGCGCTGGACACCGCCACCGCCACCGCTGCCGGTGCCACCACCGCGCCCGCACAGGCGGTCGCCGCCAACACCCCCGCTGCACCGGCGATCTGCCGCAAGCGCATCATCGAAACCACCATCGACGCGCGCCTGCTCGCGCTGGATGCGGAAACCGGCAAGCTGTGCGAAGACTTCGGTGACAAGGGCTACGTGGACCTGGGCATCGGCATCGCGCCGGCCCCGAAGGACAGCGACGCCGGCACCTACAACGTCACCTCCGCGCCGCTGGTGGCCGATGGCGTGGTGATGGTCGGCGGCCGCTTGAACGACAACCTCACCGTCGGCGAACCGGGCGGCGTGGTGCGTGGCTATGACGTGGTGACCGGCAAGATCCTGTGGGCATGGGATGCCAAGCGTGGCGCCACCGACAGCACCCCGCTGCCGGAAGGCCAGCTGTACCCGCTGGAAACCCCGAACTTCTGGGGCACCGCCGCCTATGATCCGAAGCTGGGCCTGGCCTACTTCCCGCTGGGCAACCAGACACCGGATTTCTGGACCGGCAACCGCCACGACTACTCCGATGAGTACACCGATGCGGTGGTCGCGGTTGAGCTGAAGACCGGCAAGGAGCGCTGGCACTTCCGTACCGCCAACATCGACCAGTTCGACTATGACGTGTCCTCGCAGCCGATCCTGTACGACATGCCCGGCAAGAATGGCGAAACCACGCCGGTGCTGGTGCAGCTGACCAAGCGCGGCCAGGTGTTCGTGCTGGACCGCCGTACCGGCCAGCCGGTGGTGCCGGTGGAATACCGCAAGGTCTCCACCGATGCGATGCCGGGCATGAAGGTGGCCCCGACCCAGCCGCATTCGGCGATCGCCGTCGGCGTGGAGCCGTTCAAGGAATCGGACATGTGGGGCGCGTCGATCTTCGACCAGCTGTACTGCCGCATCCAGTTCAAGCAGATGCGCTGGGAAGGTGAGTTCACCCCGCTGTCGGACAAGCAGCGCACGCTGATCTACCCGGGTTACTACGGTGGCTTCAACTGGGGCGGCGGCGCGGTCGACGCCAGTACCGGCACGCTGATCGTCAACGACATCCGCATGGCGCAGTGGGGCCGCTTCATCAAGCAGGAAGAAGCCAAGCGCATCGGCTACAAGCCGTCCACCGAAGGCGAGTACTCCACCCAGACCGGCACGCCGTGGGGCGTGGAGCGCTCGATGTTCGTCTCGCCGCTGGGCGTGCCGTGCTTCAAGCCGCCGTTCGGCACGATGACCGCCATCGACCTGTCCACCGGCAAGACCCGCTGGCAGGTGCCGATGGGCACCATCAAGGACGCGCCGGTGCATGGCATCGCCCCGGGCGTGGACATCCCGCTGGGCATGCCGACGATGGGTGGCCCGCTGGTGACCAAGGGCGGCCTGACGTTCTTCCACGGCAGCCTGGACTACTATGTGCGCGCCCTGGACAACGACACCGGCAAGGTCCTGTGGCAGGGTCGCCTGCCGGTGGGCGGGCAGGGCGCTCCGATGTCCTACGTGGGCAAGGATGGTCGCCAGTACGTGGTGGTGGTGGCTGGCGGTGCAACGCGCACCGGCACCAACGACAACCGCGGCGATTATGTGATTGCCTACGCCCTGCCCAAGGCCGGCAAGTAAGTCCGCCCCTTCATTGAGTGCGCCATCGATGACTCCCGTTGCCCCCAGCCGCTCCGCCCGTACGCCCCGCCTCGCGCAGGTGGCCGAGCTGGCCGGTGTCAGCGAGAGCACCGTCGACCGCGTGCTCAATGAGCGGGGCAGCGTGTCCGATTCGATGCGGCTGCGGGTGATCGCTGCAGCACGCCAGCTGGAACTGCGCCGGGTCCTGCCCAGCGTGCACCACGGCGTGCTGCACATCGACGTGGTGATGAGCAACGTCAACACCCCGCATTACCAGCGGTTGGAAGCCGCCTTGATGTCACAGGTGCAGATGCTCGGCACCCGCGTCAGCCTGCACCGGATGTTCTGGGACGAGAAGGACGAGGCTGCGTTGATCCGCTTCCTGGAGCACCCGCCGCATCCGCGCGCGGGCCTGCTGGCCTTCGTGCGCGACGTGCCCTCCATCCGCCTGGCCCTGCGCCATGTGCAGGCGCAGGGCATTCCGGTGGTGACCGTGACCAGCGATGTCACCCAGATCGCCCCCCATCCGTATGCCGGCATCGACAACTTCAAGGCCGGCCGCGCCGCAGGCTATCTGGTCGGGCGCTTCACGCACCGGCCCGGCAGCGTGCTGCTGTACGTGGCATCCACGGATTTCGGTGATCACCGCGAACGCGTAGCCGGCTTCCGCAAGGTCATCCACGAACGCTTCCCGCACCTGGACGTGCGCGAGCCGGTGGCCCACCACGACCAGCCGGACATGGCGCATGCCTCGCTGGATGAACTGCTGCGCCAGCGCGATGACGTGGTGGCGATCTATGACACCGGATCGGCTGCGGCCGGCATCGCCAAGGCGCTGCGCAGGCGCGCCCCGACGCCGATGCCGGTATGGATCACCCACGAAGCAACGCGCGAACATGCCGAATTGATGGCACGCGGGAAGATCGCCGCGGTGATCGACCAGGACCCCGAAGCGCAGGCCATCCAGGCCCTGCAGTACATCCTGCACCAGCGCGGCGAGCTTGATTCGCCGCCGCCTGCAGGGCCCACCCGGTTCCGCATCATCACCCCCGAAGATGTCGACCCCGGCGAACTGCTTGCCTGACATGTGGTAACGCCACCCCACGCAACGACTGCATGGCGTGATGCCATGCCGGAGACCTCCCCCATGAATCGTCCTACCCCCTGCCGGCACTGGCTGCCGCTGGCTGGCCTGTTGCTGTCATCCAGCGTTTCGGCCGCACCGCACCTGTTGCCCGATGCCGACGGACGCCGCGCTGCGCTTGCAGCACGCGGCGTTGAACTCACCGCCAGCTATACCTCCGAAGATGCGACGAACCTTTCCGGTGGAAGCCGGCGCACCGGCACCCACGTCGGCCAGCTGGCGCTGGGTGCAACGCTGGACCTTGAACGCCTGGCCGGCTGGTCCGGGCTGCAGGCGCAGGTGTCGGTGACGCGTCGCGATGGCGCCAACCTCAACGAACGCGCCGCACTGGGTCAGCTGCTGCAGAGCCAGGAAGCCTACGGCCGCGGCCGCATCTGGCGGCTGGGCAGCCTGTGGCTGGGCAAGCAGTGGAACGAGGGCCGGGTGGGGCTCAAACTGGGTCGCATGGCCGTCGGCGATGATTTCAACACGCTGGACTGCACCGCGATGAGCCTGGCGTTCTGCGGCAGCCAGCCGGCGATGATCGTCGGCGATTACTGGTTCAATGGGCCGCTCAGCCAGTGGGGCGCGGTGCTGGACGTCGCACCCACCGAACAGACGTACCTGCGCCTCGGCGCGTACCAGGTCAATCCACGCTACGCCGATGAAAGCGGAGGCGGCCTGCGGCTGGCCCCCTCCGGCACCGTCGGCACGCTCACCCCCGTGGAATTGGGCTGGCAGGGCAGGGTGCGTGGATTGCAGGGTCACTACGCAGTGGGCGGCTGGTACAGCAGCGCGCCGCGGGCCGACGCCTGGCAGGACCAGGCAGGTGGCGCATGGGCCAGCAGCGGTCTGGATGCGGCCCTGCGCAGCGGCGCCTATGGGGGCTGGATCAGCCTGCGCCAGCAGTTCAGCGCGGGCGACGGCAGCAGCGCGCAGTCGGGCCTGCGTGGCCAGCTGGACCTGGTCCGTACCGATCGCCGTACCGGCAACATCGATGCCACGGTCCATGCCATCGCAACCTATACCGGCATCGGCGCGCGCGCCTCGGACCAGATCGGGCTCGGCGTGGCCGCTACCGAAGTCAACCCGCGCTACGCACGGCAGGCCAACGGGGCGCAGGGCAGGGCGAAGACCGAGTACACCGCCGAAGCGTTCTACGTCTGGCAGGCGTGGCCGGGCGTCAGCGTGCAGCCGGTCGTGCAGTACGTGGTGCATCCGGGCGGGCTGTCCCAAAACCACGATGCGATGGTGCTGGGAGTCAAGACCAACCTCGCGTTCTAAGGACGGCGCGGCGCTCAGCCCGCGTGGGCGTCCCAGACCACCATCACCTGTTGGATTGCCGCATCCATGGCCTTGAAGGTCTTGCCATCGCGGGCCAGCGTGGTCAGGCCCAGCAGGAAGCTGTCGAACACGAACGCCAGTGCGGCCGGGTCGGTCCGTGGCCGGAGATCGCCCTTGGCGATGGCGCGATCCACGCAGGCCCGGATGCCGGCGCGCGTGTGCGCACGCGAGCGGGTAAGCGGCGCGGTCAGCGCGGTGAGTTCCGGCGAGGGTGCACTCATCACCCCGAGCGCCACCATGCAGCCCTTGGGGTGGCCGCGCTCGCACTGCATCCGGGCCGATCCGCGCAGGGCGAGTTCCAGCGCCTCGCGGGGCGCCAGCGCGGTGTCCCACAAGCAGTGGGTCACCTGCGCGAAAGTGGCCAGGTAGCGCTCCATGCACTCCTTGAACAGCGCCTCCTTCGAGCCGAACGCGGCGTAGAAGCTGGGCCGGCCTGTTGCCGCTGATGTCCGCCGGCCTCGACATCACCCCGGCGATGGCAGGGCAGACCGTCACCGCCTATGCGCTGGGATCGGTGCTGGCAGCGATTCCACTGACCATCGCCACACAGAAGTGGCGGCGGCGCAACGTGCTGTTGCTGACCATCGTCGGTTTCCTGGTGTTCAATTCCATCACCGCGCTGTCCACCGACTACAGCCTGACCCTGGCGGCACGCTTCTTTGCCGGCGCAGCCGCAGGCCTTGCGTGGAGCCTGCTGGCAGGCTACGCCAGGCGCATGGTGCAACCCGAACAGCAGGGAAGGGCGATGGCGATCGCCATGGTGGGAACGCCGATAGCGCTCTCGCTGGGTGTACCATTGGGCACCTGGATGGGCGGCCTGCTGGGCTGGCGAACCGCATTCGGCGCCATGTCCGCGTTGACCGCCCTGCTGATCATCTGGGTGCTGGCCAAGGTGCCCGATTACCCCGGCCAGTCGGCAGCCCAGCGGGTGTCACTGCGCAAGGTGCTCAGCACCCCGGGCGTGCGTCCGGTACTGGCCACCGTGATGGCCTGGATGCTGGCCCACAACATCCTGTACACCTATGTGGCACCGTTCGCGGCCCACGCCGGGCTCGGCAACCGGGTGGACGTGCTGCTGCTGGTGTTCGGTGCCGCCGCGCTTGCGGGTATCGGCGTGACCGGCAAGCTGGTGGAGCGCCACCTGCGCAGCACCGTTCTGGCATCACTGGCGACCTTCTTCGCGATCTCCGTGGTGCTGGCGCTTGCGCAGGGCCTGCAGCCGGTGGTGTATGGCTGCGTAGCGGTCTGGGGCCTGACCTTCGGCGGCGCGGCGACCCTGCTGCAGACCGCCTTGGCCGACAGCGCGGGGGAGGGCGCCGATGTCGCGCTGTCACTCAATGTCGTGGCCTGGAACAGCGTCATCGCCGGCGGCGGTGTCGTGGGTGGCGTGCTGCTGGACCAATGGGGCCCACAGACCTTCCCGGCCGCGATGGCCGTGCTGCTGGCGATTGGATTCCTGATCGCATGGCGCGCGCGCGTGCATGGGTTTGCCGCAGGCCAGCGTGCGGCCGTTACCGGCCACTAGTTGTTGATGTCTGACGCGCTGGCAGCCGCATGTGCGGGTCTCCTTGCATCGGCGCGGCCGTCATTCGCCAGCGCGTGCTGCCAGAACGTCCCAGATCCGCCCCTGCCGTTGCGCGGCGGTGGTGATGTTGATCATTGCCTGTTGCCCCAGCCGATCCTGCAGCTGCTGCAGGTACAGGCTTCGCGGGCTCACCACGTGGCCCACCGATTGCATTCGGCCGGCCGGCTCTTCAGGCGGAAACTTCCCAGGTTGGACGTGGCCGACCTGTCCCACGCTCCAGTTCATCGCGAACGGCGGCGCCTGCACCACCAGGATATCGTGCTCGGCATTCCACAACATCTGCTGGGCCCCGGCCCAGCCGTGTCCGGAGCCGCTGTACCGACGGTTCTGCGCACGCAGCATGTAGCCCCTGGTGTTGTCGTACAGCACCCCGGTCGACCAGCGATGATGCGGGCCGCTGTCATTGCTGTCGTCCACCGCCAGGCAGTCCAGGTAAACGTTCGGACCGGGTACCCGCGCACCGGTGACGAAGGTATGCCGTCCGCCGTGGTTGTAGCAGCGTTGGGTCAGGTTGAAGGCGGAATTTCCTTCGTACAGGAACACGTAGCGACGCGCGCCCTGGGTCTGTCCATAGCGTGGATCGAGGTAGGCGATATCCTGGAAGGTGTTGAAAAGTGCGCCGTTACGGGTCACGAATCCATGCGAAACGTAGCGCACGGTGACATCGCGGATCCACGAATCGCGCACTGCACCGAAGCGGATGCCGGTGAAGGGGCCGGTGTCGGCAGTACCATTGACCGTTCCCGTTTCCCGGTTGCCTTCCAGTCGCAGGTCCTCGATGCCGACCTCGGCTATGCGCTCGGGACGGGTGCGGTAGACGCTGCCGCCACCGAAGCGCGACTCGATGGCATCCATGATCGGCGCATCAAGGCTCAGCGTGCCCCGGTCCACGGCGGTGACCACGCGTTCGTTGTACACGGTGTAGTCAGTGGCGACCCAGCCATAGCGCGCGGTATCGATACCATCGGGGCCCAGCCAGCGCGCATTCGGCTCCCTGACAACGGCTACCGGATCACCGACCCGATAGCCCGCCGTGGATGCCACGTTGACCCGCATCGCCCCCACCGGCACATGATCCGCACGGATCCGGGTCCGGCGCGGGTCCTGGTCCGCAGCGGGCATGCGTGATTCGGCGTCACCGACCTCGATGATCCTGCCCTGGCGTTCGGTGACGGTTGAACGGATCACCGTACCGTCTGCGCCGCGGCCTTCACCGCGCAGCACCACCCCACCGGAACGAAGGGTCAGTGTCCGGCTCACCGTGTAGTGGCCGCGTCGCAGCAGGACGGCGCCGCGCAGGCCCCGGCTGTCCGCAGGTCGTGCAGCGACCGCATCGATGGCCGCCTGGATGCGCGGGTAGTCGTCCCCGCCAGCGACCGGCGCGACGATCTCCAGCACCGGAATGCTGGAACGGGCCGGCAGACTGACGCCACCTCCCCGGTATCCCGCGCGTGAGAAGTCCGGCACGATGTTGCGAGGACGCGTCGCCCCGCGCTCGGCATAGAGACCGTAGTGCAGGCGCTGGCTGTCGCCGCTGAGCGCAACGAGTGGCGCATCTGGCGACGCATCAACGGGATGGGTGAATGGCCCCGGCGCAGCGCTCGCATCAGCTGCACTTGCTTTGTCCGGGCCAGCAACGTGCGGGGTGACGTCAGCCGGCAGGGCATCGGCGCTGCAGCACACCGAGGCGCAGGCGAGAAGGAGTCCGAGGATGCGCATCACGGTGGGCTGACAGGTCCTGTGTCGACCCGGAATCCTAGCATTGGACCAGCAGCCTCACGACGAGGACGCCATTGGCAGCCTTTTCCGCGCCGAGCGTGAGTTGCCGCGGTCAGTCCGGGTAAGCGCGTTGGCCCACCGTCGCCACCGCAAGTTCCAGCATTGCCAACGCGGCCAGTGCCCAGATGAAAGTGGACGTGCCAGCGGCCACCAGCAGCCATCCACCCAGCGCAGGAAAACCGAATATCCCGATGAAGTAGGCGACCACGAACCAGGTCAGCGCCGCGTGGCGGTTTTCCAGTGCCGATGCATTGACCGCCCAGGTCTGGATCACAGGGTACAGCAGCCCGTAGCCGGCGCCGGTCAGGATGGCGGCTGCGGCATGGAAGGCCGGATGCACGGCGCTGCCGTGCAGGCACACCAGTCCGGCGACAAGGCAACCGAGCAGGCAGATGATGACCGGCCTGCGCGGCCAACGTGAAAGGTGGCGCACCAACAGCAGCCGCAGCAGCACCGCGGTCCCTGCATGCAGCGCGAAGAAGGTGCTGGCACTGGCCGCGCTGCCATCGGTGAGCGAGCCCTGGAAGGCCATCATTCCGGAGAACACGGCCCCGCCCAATCCGGCCATCAGGATCGGGCGGATCGCCACGGAACCGGCCAGCACGCGGATGTCGCGCACCCACGGACGCAGCATTTTCCGCTGCGGTGATCGCGGTTCACGGATGCCGAAGGACGCCAGCAGGACCGCGGCCAGCAGGCCTGCGATACCAACCCACAGAAACGCGGATGCAAACGGCAGGCCACCACGTTCCAACAACGCGGCGAGCACGATCGGGCTGCCGCAGATGCCGGTCATCTGGAACGCGCTGAAGCGGGTGAAACCGGGGCCCCGCTCGCTGTCATCCAGCCGTTCGGACATCGCCAACGGTGCGCCGAGATAGAACATGCCCCAGCCCAGGCCGATCAGCATGGCGGCCAGGCGGGGTAGGGAAGCCGGCTCGATTCCACCCAGGCTTCCCAGCAGCAGGTAGCCGACTGCCATGGCCAGCGCGCCCAGTGCCGCCAGGCGCGCGGCATCGACCCAACCCGCGCACCAGCCCACCAGCGGCACGCCCAGCAATGTCCCCAGCAGCGCCATGCTGAGCGTGGTGCCTGCATCCAGTTCACTGCCGCCTTGGGCAAGAAACCACGACGTGACCAGGAAGGTTGCACCGTAACCGGCAGCACTGAAGAGCGTGCCGAACAGGATGAGCGGCGGGGAATGGGGGCGCATGGGTCAGCTCCCCGGCGGCGGGGCCGCTGGCACCATCGACCTGAGCGTTGCCACCGCCTCGGCAAGACGTGCGCCGACGTGCCTCACTTCCTCTTCGGTATTGAACCGACCTATTCCGATGCGCACGCTGGACTGGATGCGCGCCTCGCTGGCACCCAAGGCAAGCAGAACGTGTGACGGCGACTGCTGCGCCGACGTGCAGGCCGAGCCGGAGGACAGCGCGATGTCCGGCAGTTCGAGCAACAGCGAGGAGGCATCCACGCCGGCGAAGGAAACATTGAGCGTGCCGGGCAGACACGCGGTCAGGTGGCCGTTGATCTCCACGCCGGGCACGTGGGTAACAAGATAGCGGCGAAGGGTATCCTTGAGCCCGCGCACCCGCCACGATTCAGTTTCCAGGGTCTGCTGTGCCAGTTCCGCCGCGCGACCGAAGCCGACGATGCCGGGCACGTTGAGCGTGCCCGAACGCAGGCCGCGCTCATGCCCGCCGCCTACGATCAGCGGTGAGAGTGACAGGGTCGGGTTCGCCGAATCGACGTACAGCGCGCCGATGCCCTTGGGTCCGTGGATCTTGTGCGCGGAAAACGAGGCCAGGCTGATGTTCATGCGCCTGACATCGATGGCGACCTTGCCGAACGCCTGGGTGGCATCGGTGTGGAAGGGAATGTCGCGTTCCCGGCAGAGGGCGCCGATGTCTTCCAGCTGCTGCAGCGTGCCGGTTTCGTTGTTGGCGGCCATGATCGATACCAGCCGCGTGTCTGCCCGGATCGCGCTTCGAATGTGCCGCGGCGAAACGATGCCGTCAGCGGCGGGGGGCAGGCAGGTCACCGACACGCCGTTGTCGGCGAGGCGGGCACAGCTGTCCAGCACCGCCTTGTGTTCGATCATCGAGGTGATGACATGGCCACCGGACGCGCCTTGGAGCGAACGCAGTCCGGCCAGCGCCAGGTTGACCGACTCGGTCGCACCGGACGCGAAAATGATATCCGCCGGCCGGGCCGCATTGATCGCCTTGGCGATTGCCGCCCGCGCCGTGTCAACGGCATCGCTCGCAGCCCAGCCGAAGGCATGGCTTCGGCTGGCGGCGTTGCCATAGCAGCCTGTCATGTACGGCATCATGGCCTGCAGGACGTCCGGATCCAGTGCCGTTGTGGCATTGTTGTCCAGGTAGATCGCGTGCTGCCCGTCATGCATCGGTGCGCCCCGATGCCGCTGCTGCAGACGCCTCTGCAGCGGCGCCTGCGGGCTTCGGCGCGATCCACGCGCCCTGGCTTACCACGCCACAGTCGCTGACCAGGTTCAGCCGGATCGTGGAGGTGCTGCCCAGCAGGTGGCAGAGCTGGAGGCCGCGCCCATACGCAAGTCGTCCCGACCATGCACTGTCTTCGAAGAACACCTCCAGCAATGTCGTGCCGGATGCCGCATCGCCGGCCGCACGCGCGAAGTACTCCGTGGTGATGGCGGCGCAGGTCAGCCGCTGCGTAGGCACCTGCGGATCTTCGCCAGCCGGCGGCTCCGTGATGCCGGCCAGCATGCTGCGCACCAGGCGTTCGGGCACGCCTCCGAGGGCCAGGGTATGGGACAGATGCTGGCGGGCGGAATCCTCGCGGATGGCGTGGATGTCGCCAAGCGCTATCTGATGACGCGTGGCAGCAGGCTCGAACACCGTGCGGATGGCGGGATGCAGGTGGCTCAGACGGGGACGCCGCTTCTGCGAATTGCTGAGTCCGTCATCCAGGAACTGCGTACGGAAGATGCCGCGATGATCGAAGGCCACCGACACCCGCGGCATCGGCAGTCCAGCCTCGCGATAGCCACGCGCGAGGGCAAGGGCGGCGTCGAATGCCCGAAGCTGGGCCTGGACCTCGATCACGCCGTCACTGTCGAGTGAAACACGGGAATTGCCGGCCAGGATGCCGACCCCGCCGGGCCGGTGCGGTGGTACGCCTGGGACCTGTTCAGAACGCTGTGCTGCACTACCCATGTATCCTCCGTTGAATCGGGTTGATCCATCCGTGACGGGCGCCGGACGCCGTCTTGTTGAATCAAGTCTAGAAGTGCAGGGGGAATGCTCAATGGGCTATCACGACACCTCATTGCGTAATCCGCCGCCCCGTATGATGGCTCCAGGTTTCGCCCCAGGATCGACACTCCATGTCTGTTGCCATGCACGAACTCACTGCGCCCGCGTCGCGCCCCCCTGCATTCCGCGTGGCCGCGTGGTTGCTGATGCTGCTCGGCATGTGGCTGGCGCTGCGGCTGGGGCTGGTGGTGACACTGCTGTCGGGGCTGCTGGTCTTTCACCTGACCCATCTGCTCGCCGGACTGGTGGAGGGCAGGCTGCCTCCCGGTCGTGCCAGGGCGTTTTCGGTGATCGTGCTCGCGGTGCTCATCATCGGCGCCTTGAGCCTGGCCGGTGTCGGCCTGGCGGCCGTCTTCCGCAACCAGACCGGGGGACCGGACGCGCTGCTGGCGCACCTGATGGACATCCTCAACAGCTCGCGCCACCAGGTTCCGGCACTGCTGCGTGCCTATATCCCGGAGGACCTGGAAGCGCTGCGCACCGCGCTCAACGAATGGGCCGCCGAACACCAGCGCCAGCTGGGCGTGGCGGGTACTTCGGTGGTGCAGGTCGGCGTGCGGGTATTGATCGGCATGGTGCTGGGCGCGATGGTCGCGCTTTACGATGAAATGCCGCTGCCGCGCATGGGCCCGCTTGCGCAGGAGCTGGTCGGCCGCATCAGCCGGCTGGCCACCTCGTTCCGCCAGGTGGTGTTCGCCCAGGTCAAGATCTCACTGCTGAACACCCTGTTCACCGGCATCTTCCTGCTGGTGGTGCTGCCCGTGATGGGGGTCCAGCTGCCGTTGGCCAAGACCCTGGTGCTGATCACCTTCGTGGCCGGGCTGCTGCCGGTGGTGGGCAATGTCATCTCCAACACGATCATCACCATCGTGGCGCTTTCCGTGTCGTTCTACGTTGCCATGGGCGCGCTGCTGTACCTGATCGTCATCCACAAACTGGAGTACTTCCTCAACGCGCGCATCGTCGGTGGCGAGATCCGTGCGCGGGCCTGGGAACTGCTGCTGGCGATGCTGCTGATGGAAGCCGCCTTCGGGCTTGCCGGCCTGGTCGCCGCGCCGGTGTTCTATGCCTACATCAAGCGCGAACTGCTGGACCAGGGCTGGATCTGATCCAACGGTTGCGGTCCGGCGCTGCGATGCCTGACCCGGGCCGCGCTTCGCGCTCGCCGAGCGTGGCTCGGCGCTACCGATGCGAAGGTCCGCCGGCAAAGGTTCAACTGCCCACGGCAGGTGACAGCTGTCACTTGTTCCGCGCCGGTTTCCCGCCATGATTGTCATGCCGTAGCCGGGAGTTCCTGGCTCGCATCCCATCACTTCAAGGACGTCCCGTGCAGATGCTGCAGCTCTTCGTTTCGCATACCCCGATCTGGGTCTGGGTGGTTCTGGCTTTCCTGGTCATGCGCGGCGTCATGGCGATGAAACCGGGTGAAACCTTGCTGTCGAAACTGGCGATCGTGCCGGCCCTGTTCACGGTGTGGGGTGTGTGGTCGATCAACGTCCGGTATCCCGCATCGTGGGAAGCCTGGGCACTGTGGATGGTGGGAATTGCCGCCGGTGCGGGCATCGGCTGGATCCTGTTGCGGCGGGTGCAACTGCGTGTTGAGCCATCCACCGGGAAGCTGTGGCGCGGTGCGGACTACAGCCTGCTGCCGCTGTTGTTGGTGACGTTCGTAGTGAAGTACGGCTTTGAAGCGGCGCTGGCGATGTCGCCGGCACTGGTGGCGGACAGCGGCTTCCGTGCCGCCTATCTGCTGTTGTCCGGTGGATTCACCGGGATCTTCATCGGCAAGTACTGCCGGTACCTGGTGGCGTCGCGTGCGCTGGCGCAGGACCTGGTTGCGCCGGTGGGCTGACAGTGGTCGCGCTTCGCGCTCGCCGAGCGTGGCTCGGCGCTACCGAATTGCGCCCGCGTCGACCTGCCTTGGTGGCGCGCGTGTACTCATGTGGCGCCGGCCCTGCGCTTTGTCAGTGAAGCCTGCACGTTGCCCGCAGCGCGTCGGCCGGCCAGGAAGGCGTGGTCCGAATTGTAGTACTCCCATTCGCTGTAGCGCCCGGCCAGCTCGATGTCATGGGTGAGCAGCCAACTGCGGATGGTGTCCACGTTCGCGGCACGCGCATGGTCATAAAGGACATAGGCGTAGGGCATGTCCACGATGGATGTCGTCAGGATCGGATCGTCGGCGCGCAGCATGCCGACCTCGACACATTCGCGGATGCAGCGCGCTATCAGGGCATCACCGTCCAGCGGAAGCGGCTTGGTCGGCGAGTAGGTGATCTCGCAGGTCAGCCCGAAGCCACCGGGCGGATTATTGTGCGGACTCGCATTCCCCTGCACGAAGATGCGATGGAAGATGGTGTCCTCCGGATAGTAGATCCAGTGCTTGTCGGTCAGGTCTGCCCGGCCAACGCCGAGATTCACGCAGCGCACCGATACGTGGCGCAGGCCGCCCGCTGCCAGCCGCACCCGCTCCGGCGCTTCGTCACCCATCAGCGCGATGAACTCGGGCAAGGGGAGGGTACTCACCAGGTGCTGCCAGCGCATGCGCTGGCCGTCGGCAAAGCTGACCTCACGGCGGCGCACGGACACTGCGCTGACCCGCCTGCCCAAGGAAAGTTTTCCTTCCAGCAACGGAAGAAAACCATCCATCAGCGCCTGGAAGCCACCTTTCAGGGGATACCCGAAGCGGGCGTTGGGGCCGACCGGGGCGGCCACCGGCTCCAGCGCACCCTCGATCATCTCCTGCAGGTCCGGCAAGGGCACCCGTCCGCCCAGCCAGGACGTTTCCATCTCATGCAGCGGGACCGTCCACAACTTGGTGTTGTAAGGCACGGCAAAGTGCCTGGCCACACCGGCGCCCCAGACCTGGTAGATGAACTCTTCGAAGTTTGCCGGCGGCCCGGAGCGCGCGATGGACGCGACGTTGACCCCGCTGGCCGCATCTTTCGGATCGCCTTCGGTGATGTCTGCCATGACCGTGCCATCGGCACAGCAATCAGCAGGCGCTGCACGTTTCGGGACAGGCTCGGCGCGCGCCGCGGCGTTGGCGGCTGGCGGGCCAGCGGGTGTTCCGGTCACCGTGATCGGGCCGAACCGGGCTTCGATCGCGCCGACCAGGCATTCCTTCAGCACTGCGGGAGGCAGGCCGTACAACGCCCCCTGGAACGGATAACGGGTGTGCACGCCCTTGCTGTAGACCCATGCCTCCCGGTTCTGCCAATGCAGGTTATCGCCGAGCAGAGTCTGGTAAAGCCGCAGCACCGTGGCATCGTTGGAGAACATGATGTGGCCGGCATGGTCGAAGCGGAAACCCTGATCGTCCAGCGAGCGGCACCAGCCACCCACGGTCTGTTCCTTTTCGACCAGCACACTGCCCGCGCCGTAGTGGTAAGCGGCAGACAGCCCGGTGGGGCCAGCGCCCAGGATCAGGCACGCCACCGGCGCCTCTTCGATGCGAACCACCTGGCCGCCGGCGAGATAAAGCGCGGCGCGGGGGCTAAGCCCCGCTTTTACCGTATCGAAGATGCACTCGGCCATGGCGTCGGCGGTCTGGTCCCACGACGTCGCGGAGGTCAGCCGATCCTGGTCGACGATCCGGTTGCGGCGCGTGGTTTCCCGTTCACCCAGCGCCGCGTCGCAGGCGGCGATGAAGTCCTCGCTGCTCACCGCGACCTGCACGCCGTCGGCGTAAAGCCGGATCACGTCGCGCACCGCGGTACTGACCACGGGCTTGCGCGCCGCCATGTACTCCAGCGTCTTGGTGGGGCTGATGTAGGCGGTGGATGCGTTCAACGCGAAGGGCAGCAGGCAGACATCCCAGCCGGCGATGAGCGCTGGCAGCTCGTCATAGCCGCGCTGCCCCAGGTAGTGCAGGTTCGCGGCGCGCGGCAGGCTCTGCGGGTCGATCTTCACCACCGGCCCCACCAGGTCGATCTCCCAGCCCGGGTGCGCCTTGGCCAGGGCGTCCAGCAGCGGCAGGTCCAGCCGCTCATCCAGCACGCCGAAGAAGCCCAAGCGGGGTGCGGCGGCCCTGGCGGCGGGGTCGCGCTCGCGGCGGGCCTGGGCAAAGTGCGCCACATCCACGCTGCTCGGGAAGCAGACCACGTTGGGGTTGTGCGGTTGCTTGGCGTCGTACAGGGAAGGGCCGCCGGTGAATACAACGCCGGCGATGTCCAGCAAGGTACGTTCCCTGTCCATCAGGCGCTCGGGGGCATCCTTGAACGCCCCCAGCTGATCCATGCAGTCATAGATGATGGCGACCGGCTGCAGTGACTGGAGCAGAGGAAGCGCCATGGGCGTATACAGCCAGACGGCCATCTCCGACTCACCGTGCTCGGCCAGCCACGCGTGCAGCAGTGCATCCAACACCGGGAACTGCGCATCGGCGAAACCCGGATCAGCCAGCGGGCTATGCGGCCGCAGCACCGTCACGCCGATGCACGGCTGCAGCACTTCAAGCCAGGCCTCGCGGTCGGGGTCATGCACCGGCTCTTCGAAGAACACGATGGGCCAGCGCTGGCCAAGGCGCGACAGCACGTGCTGCGGGCGCTGGTACACGAAATCCCAGCGAAGGTGCGAGAAGACCAGGAGCTGCTGCATGCCATTTCTTCCAGGTTGGAGGGGGATGTGGTGCGCAAGGGACGTACGGGCCTGGAGGTAGGCGCGTGCGTAATCGCGGACGAGCGAGAGCGGCTTCAATGCAAGGTTCGGTTGAACATCCCAAAGCCCGCTTTGATGCCAGTGCAGCGGAGATTCCCAATCCGGGCGATCCACCACCGGGTAGAGACAGATGCCTTCGAGGCTTGCGCCTGCATCGGCGGCGTAACGCACCTGCTGGGCGATGTCACTCAGCCATGCGGCCCGACCACTACCCACGTGGCTGGTCTCACTCAGCGTGATGGGCACCCCATACCGTTGCTGCAGCTTGACCAGCAGGCGGGAAAACGGGACGCGCTGTGGATCAGCGCGGTGCCAGTCCAAGGGGCGCTGGCTACCGGCTTCCCATTGATTGCCGTGGTAGTAGTTCACCCCGATCAGGTC
Source organism: Stenotrophomonas chelatiphaga (assembly GCF_032054965.1). NCBI lineage: Bacteria > Pseudomonadati > Pseudomonadota > Gammaproteobacteria > Lysobacterales > Lysobacteraceae > Stenotrophomonas > Stenotrophomonas chelatiphaga. Next base: position 598,937 of record NZ_DAMBRS010000001.1, read on the forward strand.
AACGTAGCCGGGCGCGCCACCCAGCGATGGCTGCACGCGGCCCATCAGCGCATCCAGCACTTCGAACTGTCCCGCGTGCAGGCGTTCGGCCTGCTGCCGCAAGGCGGGGCTCGCCAGCGGCGCGACGACATGGATCAACGGCTCGACCCACAGCATCCGCGCAGCTGGATCCACCCGCCTGAAGGCACTGCAGCCGGCCAGTGCGGCGCGGATCAGCAGCGACTTGAGCCGGCCTGCCTCTTCGGCACGGTCGCCTGCATGCGGATGGATGAGCCCGGTATGGGTCGCCGCCCAAGACAGGAACGAGATTTCGTTGATCGGGTTGATCAGCCGAGGCGAGGGACTGGCGTAGTCCGCGAGCGCGGTCGCCGTGGCCTCGCAGAAGGCCGCGAAGCGCTCCACGAATGCCGTCTCGTTGCCGTCCAGGAGGTCCAGATCAGCGGGAACCCCGTAGTGCATCAGCGTCCAGCGTATCTGCAACCCAGCGCGCTCCGCTGCCTGCATGCGCGCATGCAGGCTTTGGAAATTGAAACCATCGCCTTGCTCGCACGTGCGCCAGCCCAGGCTTTCACGCACCGCACTGAAGCCCATCCGCCTGAGGCGGCGGTAATCCGTGTCCAGCCTGGCCAGATGGCCACTATCGACGGCCATCGACAAGGCCGTGCCGCTGCCGTTGACGTGGTCGGCGCCTTCGAAGCCACCGATCCACTTCACCGCTCAGCCCAGCATCGGGCGTGGCGGACCGTCTTCCACGGTGGGCGCAGTGCCGAGCTCGGCGCCCGTCAGGGGATCGGCAAGCGGGTCGGACGCGGTCCGCGTGGCCATGGCGTCCAGCGCCTCTTCCTGCGACGCGGTCAGGCCATCGACCGTTGCCTCACCGTCGCCGCCATCGAGCGCGTACTGCTCCTCGCGCGAGGAGACGACCGTCCACGCTTCCCCGCTGTTCCAGGGTCCTTCGACATCGCCATCGCCCTGCGACATGTCCATGTAGAGATCGGTGTATTCCGGATCACCCGGCAGCTTGCCCGGAGGGAAGTTCGGCGAAATGGCATACAGCGCCTTCTCGAAGGACTGCTGGTGCGCGATCTCGCGCGTCATCAGGAAGCGCAACGCGTCCTTGATGCCCGGATCGTCGGTGACATTGATCAGCCGCTCGTAAACCAGCTTGGCGCGTGATTCGGCGGCGATGTTGGAACGCAGGTCGGCGGTGGGATCGCCGATGGAGTCGACGTAGGCGGCCGTCCACGGGACCCCGCTGGAGTTGACCAGGGCGGGCCCACCCCCGTACAGGATCGACTGCGTGTGGCTGGTGCTGTTCTGGGTCAAGCCGCGCATCTCGATCGCTTCGATCATGCCTTCGGACAGCTCGCCCTTGGTGCCCTTGTTGAGCATTGCGATGATCGAGCCGATGATCTCCAGGTGGCTCAGCTCTTCGGTCGCCACGTCCAGCAGCAGGTCCTTGCGACCGGCATCCTCTTCGCCCAGCGCCTGGGTGAAGTAGCGCATCGCGGCAGCAAGTTCGCCCTGCGGGCCACCGAACTGCTCAAGCAGCAACGAGGCCAGGATGGGGTCGGGTTGCTCGACGTGCACGGTGTACAAGAGGCGCTTGTTATGCATGAACATGGAGCGGTACTCCTGATTGGCAGCCACGGGTCGTGCTGCGTAGGTGGGCGAGCCGCGTCTGCGGCAGCACCTGCCGGCCCGGTAGTGGGCATCATTCGGCGAACTGATGGGCGCGACGCTACGCTGGCCGGTGTTAGCCAGCGCACGCGATGAAGTGAGGGTGAGGCGAGGTAGCCCTATACAGGTGCACCCGTGGCCGCGCTTCGCGCTCGCCGAGCGTGGCTCGGCGCTACGGGACTGCGCCGGCGTCGGCCGGCGTTCCGTTCTGGCGGTGTGATGTCTGATCCACGCCGCGCTTCGCGCTCGCCGAGCGTGGCTCGGCGCTACCTCGTCAGGCGGTCAGCCAGACCCGGATCAGCGACACCAGCTTGTCCACGTCCAGCGGCTTGGCGACGTAATCGTTCGCGCCGGCCTGGATGCACTGCTGCTGGTCATCGGGCATCGCCTTGGCGGTCAGCGCGATGATCGGCAACGTGTCGAAGCGCCGGTCCTGCCGGATTTCACGGGTGGCGGTCAGGCCATCCTTGACCGGCATCATGATGTCCATCAGCACCAGTTCAATCGGCGCGGGCCCGCTGACCGCGGCGGTCAACGCATCAATGGCGTCCTGGCCATTGCGCGCGATGGTCACCTTGCAGCCGTGTGGCTCAAGCACGTTCATCAGCGCGTAGATGTTGCGCACATCATCCTCCACGACCAGCACGCGACGCCCTTCCAGCGCGGTGTCCCGGTGCTGCGCGGTGCGGATCATGCCCTGCTTGGATTCCGGCAGCTCGCTCACCACCTTGTGCAGGAACAGGGTGACTTCATCGAGCAGGCGCTCCGGGGAGCGCGCGCCCTTGATGATGATGGAACTGGAATAGCGGCGCAGCCGCACCTCTTCGGCGGCTGACAACACCCGCCCGGTATAGACGATGATCGGGGGCAGGGCATCCACGCTCTGCGCGCTCAGCATCTCCAGCAGCTCGAATCCCGAGGCATCGGACAGCGTCAGGTCCAGCACCATGCAGTCGAAGCTGTGTTCGGCCAGCGCCTGGAGGCACTCCGCCGCAGAACGCGCGCCGATCGTTTCGACGTCGGCCAGGGCCAGCAGCTCGCGCACGGCGTCCAGTTGCACGGCGTCATCTTCAACCACCAGCACCAGGCGCGGACGCAGCGAAAGCCGGCGCTCCAACGAGAGCAGCACCTCTGCAAGGGCCTCGCGGGTTGCAGGCTTGCCGAGGAAGCCGACCGCGCCCAGCGCCAGTGCTTTGCGCGAATGATCCATCGCCGAAACCACATGGATGGGAATGTGCCGCGTGTGCATGTCACGCTTCAATACATCCAGCACCGACAGGCCTGACTGGTCGGGCAGGCCGACATCCAGCACGATGGCGTGTGGCAGCTCTGCACGCGCAGCGGCCAAGGCCTCGCCCGCGCTCTGTGCGATCCGGTAGCGGAAGCCCATCTCGGACGCCAGGTCGCCGATGATCTGCCCGAACGCGGCGTCGTCCTCGACGATCAGGATCAGGCCGCGTCCGTTGCCGCCCGTACTGGTTGCCGGGCGCACGTCCTGCACAGCGATGGCGGTGGGCGCCGCGAAGCCGGTCGCAGCCGGTTCCAGCGGGGCCATCGCCACGGAAACCGCAGGGCGCCCGGGGATCGCGAGCCGGGTCGCGACCACCAGCCGGAAACGGCTGCCCTTGCCGGGTTCGCTGTCCACGGTGATGTCGCCGCCGAGCAGGCGGGCCAGCTCCTGGGAAATGGAGAGCCCCAGCCCGGTTCCGCCGTAGCGGCGGCTGATCGATCCGTCGGCCTGCTGGAATGCCTCGAATATACGTACCTGCTGTTCGGGCGCGATGCCGATGCCGGTGTCGGTCACGGTGAACACGACCTCGCCTTCGCCACCGGCCGAAGCGGAGACGGTCACGCCGCCCTGTTCAGTGAACTTCAACGCGTTCGACAGCAGGTTCTTCAGGATCTGTTCGATGCGCTGGCGATCGGATTCGATCACCGGCGGGCAGTCGGCCATCATCAGTACGTCCAACGACAGACCCTTCTCGCTGGCGACAGGGCCGAGCAGGGCGGCAATGCCCGACAGCAGCTTCTCCACGCCGAAGCGCTCGGCATGCACCTCGATATGCCCGGCCTCGATCTTGGAAAGATCCAGGATCTCGTTGATGAGGTTCAGCAGGTCGGTGCCGGAGGAGTGGATCGTCCGCGCGAACTTCACCTGTTCGGCACTCAGGTTGCCGTCGCGGTTATCGCCCAGCAGCTTGGACAGGATGAGGGCGGAATTGAGCGGCGTGCGCAGCTCGTGCGACATGTTGGCCAGGAACTCGGACTTGTACTGGCTGGCGCGCTGCACTTTGTGCGCTTCGGCCAGGATGGCGGCGTTGGCGCGTGCCAGCTTGTCGCGCTCTTCTTCGAGTTGCTGCGACTGGTCGAACAGCTGGCTGTTGGTCTGTTCCAGTTCGGCCTGCTGCTCCTCCAGTTCGTGCTGGGAACCGCGCAGCGCCCGGCTCTGTTCCTCCAGCTCTTCGTTGGAAACCTTCAGCTCCTCGCTCTGCACCTGCAGGGCTTCGGTCTGCCGCTGGGTCTTGGCCAGCAGTTCGGACAACCTGGCCCGGTAGGCGGCCGAGCGCAGCGCCACCGCCATGTCCGCCGAGGCGAGCTCGAGCAGTTCGACGACCTCGGCCGGTACCGCGCCGAAGAAGCCCAGCTCGATGATCCCGCTGACCTCGCCTTCGTGGATGCTGGGGGCGATCACCAGATGGCGGGGCAGGGCCTGCCCGAGACCGGAGGCCACCGTGAAGTAGCCCGGCGGGACATCCGAGATGACCAGCACGCGCTTCTCATCCACCGCCCGTCCAAGCAGGCTGCCGCTGGCACGAAGCGTGTGGGTGCCGTCCGCTTCGGCGGCTGCACCCACCGCCCCGATCTGCCGGAATCCGCTGGCTGCGGGCTCGAACAACATGCCGGCCTGCGCGCCGGTAAAGCGGGTCAGGAAGCCCAGGCTGGCACGGGCCAGCGCGCCGCTGTCGAGGTCGCCGCCGGTGGCGGTGGCCAGCTCCAGCCGGCCCCGCTGCAGCCAGGCATCGCGTTCGCGCGCCCGGGTGTGGCGGCGCAGCAGGATCGCGATGAAGATCGTCAGCACGATACCCAGCACGGCACTGGCGGCGCCGGAGCTCAGCGCCGCGCTGTAGGCCGATTCCATCTCCTCAAGCCGCCCGGCGCGCTTGTCCAGCTCGATCGCGCCCATGGTCGCCAGCCGGGCCCGGATGTCATCCATCGCCGCCTTGCCGCGGTTGGAGGCGACCACAGCCAAGGTGGGCTCGAGTCCCTGGGTGCGGCGCACTTCGATGGTTTCATGCAGTTCGTCCAGCTTGTCCTGAACCCTGCGCGCCAGCAGCTTCAGCCGGTCACGCTGCGCCGGGTCATCGGCCAAGGCCTCTTTCACCGTGTCCAACCGCGTGCTGGCAACACCGAGGGCGGCCCGATACGGTTCAAGGTAATTGTCGTCGCCGGTCAGCAGATACCCGCGCTGGCCGGTCTCGGCGTCCTGCACGGCCGAAAGCACGTCGGCCAGCGCGGTCATCGTCTCCTGCGAGCGAAGTACCAGCGCGCTGCCCTCGCGGATGGTGTGGATGTTCTTGCCGGCCAGGAACCCGCTGCCGAGGAAGAACAGCATGACCGCCAGCAGCGGTCCCAGCGTGCGGAAGGCGGTTCCGGCCTGGGTGGCTGCGCGGGAATGGGACGTGGAGGTCATGGCGTGGCACGAGGGGTGGATGCAACCGTTCAGATTAGCATGCCAACCCGCCCTTCATGAAGCTGCAGATTGACGCCGCACCCCGTGGCTGGCGAGAACGCTAGCGTGCCTGTATCGACGTGCCAGAATCAGTGGTCAGGCCGGAAGGACAGATGCCGACGGAAGGTGGCACCGTCACTACGAGTTGCGTCCGGGGGAAACAGAGATATCCGACCTGCGGCAAGGGCCTTTGGCTTCATTATTACGCCGACTCCTTCGGCGCTTTCAATATCGACATCGCTAACCGTCCCGTCCCGCTCGACGTGCATGACCCAAGTAATTTCTCCACTGAATGTATCCGGTGGCATCGATGAGTCGTAATTCGGGCGGCCAAGAACATAAGGCATCCCGGGCGCCGTGCGTGCGATCAACGCATCCACCGTTTCAAAGACATCTATCGATTGGGCAACAACCACCTGGTCTTTTTCGTTGAGCCGGACCTCGTAGGTCCACTTGCCTGTCGGCGCAGTGGCCGGTAGGAAAGCTGAGAAACACCTCTTCGTGCCGTCAACGTCACGATACGTTGTACTTGTGATCTGCTGCCCGTCAGGCCCCACCGCGCGCAACTGAATGCTCCTGACCACGATGGACGCATTCAGGATTGCAACGCAAACCTGATGATCAAAGCGTCGATCGAGCGCGAATGAACGCGTCTCCTGCCTGGCGAGGGCGCCGTCAGGCGTCTTGCTCCACAGGAATTCGATATAGGCATCGCTGCGTGAAGCGTCAGCGGGGCTGGCCGTGGCCGATCCACATACGAGTAAAGTAAGCAGCGGGAGGTAACTCCGTAGCATCAACAACCTCACACAATCAGGTATGTCTGGCGACAGGGCAACCCCTGTCGCCAGACTCACTTACCGGCATGGAGTACCGGCAGGATGATCAGCCGAGAATGGGATGCGTCGTCGGCGGATCGCTCTTCGGTGTGCACGTGCCATTGTCAGCCCACGAGTCCGTAGGCTGACTGGTGCCGTTCGCACCACCGCCGCTTACGCGCAACACCTCTTCACGAGAGAGAATACGTCCGAGCACACGACCCTCGGATGCTTCCACACCCTCAACATCAGTCTTCTTGAACATAAAGTCATCCTTAGTTATAGGCGGCACTTGCCGCATTTCGCACGCAGCGCTTGCTGCGACTGCGATGGTCCGCAGGAAGCGGCATCCATTCGCTCCGTACGCTCACATTACCGCGAGCGAATTATTCTTCATTTTGAGATTAACCCATGCTCGTACGCAGAAACTGTGATGTCTTTCAGGGTTAGCGGGTTTGCAACTGGAGCATAGGTAAAATCTTTGCGCCCACATTCCAGGAACTGGCAGAAGGCATCGAGTACAGGTAGATCCGGACACCAGGATTCAATGAAGAAAAACTGGCCAGCTTCATTCACCTCCATGAAGCACCAATCATCATCCGGAGTGACAATGAAATCGAAGCCTCCGCTGACGATTCCAAGACGAGCCATCAGAGCTATACAGGAAGCTTGCACTTCCATGGGGAGCTCTGCTGGCTCGCAGCGCTTGATGGAGCGTTGATCCAAGCGCCAATCGATATCACCGCCCTCCAACGTGGACGACTCTATCCGTACAGCAAAGCAACTGTGCCCGAAGAACTGGGCTCGGACTTCGTACGACTTCTCAATCTTCTGCTGGAACACGCCAGGCGTAGCGCGAAGGATCCGATCAGAAGGCAGGTCCGAACTGGTCACTGCAGCGGTGTAGGTCTTGCGAACAACCCCTTCCTCGTCCCATACGAAGCCCCCAAGTGGCTTGTAGATGCATGCCGAGCCTTCGGCAAGGAACTGGCGGATGTCTCCTGGATCATTACTGATCAGCGTACGAGGAATATCAATCCCGATTTCCTGTGCATAGCGCAGTTGCCGCGCCTTTGATTCGCAGAGGAGCGATGACGCATGCGGATTTACCCAAAATTCCCTCGAAAATGCCTCGGGATGAGAGCGCTCCGACATACGCAACTCTTCCGTTGCGAATTCTGCATCCAGAGGGTCGATGTAGGGTGGCGCGGAAAGAATGCGTCTACGTCTGTACCACACTACGTCTACGTCGCTTGAGGATATGCAGCCATCTGCCGTATGCAGCGCCCCTTCCAGCCCACCTGCCGAGAACTTCAGGGTGCAACTGTTGCCGGCTGGCACACGGTCGCCCCGCCACTCCATTACCTGATTCCCGCGCTCACGAAGCGCATGGCCCGCAACTGCCGCATGAAAATCACCGTCGACCGTGTGAATAAGTATTGTTGCCGGGCTAATTGGGCGCGTGAGCGGGCGGCGAGGCCCTTCTCTATTATCAGGCAAGGCTTTGGGCTCCTTCGTCATGCTGTGGAGAGGGACCGACGTCTTGATCGAAGGACTCCGTTCGCACGAACGAGGTCAGGTCCACCACGCGATCCGCACTGGCGATGGTCTCCTTACGATGCGCGAAGATGATTCGCGTCGCCTTCAGGCTGCCAACGTGGCGATTGATTACATGCTCGGTATCAGTGTCGAGATGACTGGTGGCCTCATCGAGTATGAGTATCTTTGGCTTTTTGTAGAATGCGCGCGCGAGTAAGAGGCGCTGCTGCTGGCCGCCTGACAACGCGGCACCCATATCACCAACCAACGACTCATAGCCCATGGGTAGAGCGGAAACATCTCGATGGATGCCGGCCATGGAAGCTGCCTCGACAATAGGCTCGATACGCGCAGCAGCATCAAAGAATGAAATATTGTCCGCGATAGTCCCCGCGAACAGGGAATCATCCTGCATCACCACGCCGAGCAGCTCCCGATAACCAGCAAGACCAAAGGAGCGTATGTCTACGCCGTCGATCTCAACGCACCCCTCGGTCGGTTCCAGCAAGCCCACCATCAACCGCGCGAGGGTGCTTTTACCGAATCCACTGGGGCCAATGATCGCGACGGATTCGCCATCGTTGACCTCCAGTGTGACCTTACGAATAATCCAAGGCTCGGACTGGGAGTATCGGAAGCCGATGTTGTTCAGTCGAATTCGTGCGTTAAGCTTCCGGCCACTGTTGGTGCTTACGACATTCTGCTCAGGCTCGGCCAGCGCGACATCTGCAATGCGCTCTGCGTGCAGGCTAAGCATGCGAAACTCGACAATTTTATCTATCAGGGCTCCTGCCTTTTGCGCGAACTGATCCGCATAAGCCACAAACGCGACCAGCATGCCCGCGGAGAACTCGCCTGACATCACCAAGTGCGCCCCAAGCGCAACAATCGAAACGCGCTGAAGACCCGAGACCGTGCTCCCCATGACGCCGAAGCCAAGGGTGTATCGCTGCACCTGCATTGCGCGCTTGTTGGCCTCCATCGTCGCGCTGGCAAGCCGAGCGCGACGCAGCCCCTACTTGTTGCCGAGCTTGATGGCTTGAATGCCGCGCACCGACTCCATCAACTCGCTCTGCTGACGTGCCCAGTAGACCAACTGTTCCTCGTTGAGGTGCCAAAGGCGCCGGTGAAGCGCACACCGCGCAAAGACGTAAAGAGCTACCGCAACAACGACAAGAAGTGCGAGTTTCAGGCTGTATAGACAGATGATCACGAGCGCTAACAAGCCCATCAGGCCATCAAGGACGGCCTCTATGAAGCTCCCTGTCAGTGTGTTCTGAATGGCGTGGACGGACGAGAAACGGGAGAGCACATCGCCCATGTGTCGTTTCTGGAAGAAGGACAGCGGCAGCCTTAGCAGATGACTGAAAAGGTTGGTTATCCATTCAGTGTTCAGCGCAGCGCCTAACCAGCTGATGATCCAGGCGCGCACGAATTGCAGCGCCGCTGAGATGAGCAGGATCAGCGAGAAACCGACCGCCATTAGAATCAACAGGCTTCGATCGGTGGAAAGGATCACGTGATCAATGACCCACTGAACCTGAAACGGTAGTGTCAGCGCGAGCACCTCGATGGCAAGCGCTAAGCCGAGCAACTGCACGACCAAGCCCGGCATGCCCTTGATGTCACCTGCCAGGCGTCGCAGACTGATCGAGCGACGTTCTTTGATCGGGGCGAAGTTGGCACGTGGAGTCAATTCAAGAAGGACTCCCGTGAAATGACGGCCCGCCTCCGCCAAGCTCAAGCGGCGGACAGCCTTGGCGGGATCATGCACCTCAAAGCTCTGAGGACTTGTGCGTTTCAAGACAACGAAATGCGTCATGTCCCAGTGCAGGATACAGGGCAGGTTGGCTTCGGCGACGTCCTCCATGTTCACTTTGATGGGCCGAGACTCCAGCCCAAGCTCGTCCGCGATCTGCATCAGATCCGCCAAGTGCATACCCTTGAGAGACGAATCAAATCGTCGTCGCAGGCTGGATAGATCGAAATCATGGCCATGGAAATTGGCCACCATCGCCAGACAGGCCAGGCCGCATTCCGCTGCTTCAGCCTGATGGATCATCTGCAAACGGGGCGCGAGGACCCAATTCGAAAACGACGACATGATCACCTCGCTTTCGCGGCTGAGGCGCTTACGGCGCTGCGATTGATCGCCAATCTATAGAACGGGTCGAACACCCACTCAATCAGCCGCCGACTCTCCAGGCTTATGTCCGCCTCCAGTGCCATCCCGGGCTTCAGCGCCTCGTTGTTACCGTAAACAGGCATCACTTGCTGGTCCAGCGCGACCTCGACACGATATCGCGGCGCACTTACCGTGGTACCCAGCAGGTGGGACTGTGCTCCGGGCGAGGCTGCACTGCGCGACACTGATAGAACGCGTCCCCGTTGCTGACCAAACTTCTGGAAGGGATAGGCCTCATAGCGAAGGGTTACAGGCTTTCCCACATTCACGAAACCTATTGCGCTGGATGGCACCCATAGTTCGGCTACTAGAGGCGATTCCTGTGGTGACAAGCTGAGCGCAGTCTGGCCTGTGGTCAACGCCTGCCCGGGCTTGATCAGGATGCTTGTGACTGTGCCGGCCACTCGAGCGCGAAGCACGACCGCTGTCCGGGCCGCGTTTTACGCCAGCGACTGCTCTACGTCTGCAACCTGCCGGCGTGTCTGGTTCTCGCGGCTCTGCAACGTGGGCTCTAATTGCGCGAGCGCCGATGTCGCTTCGCCAATCTGCTGCTCAAGTAATCGCTGCTGCGCCTCAAGGTCGATCTGGTTCGAGCGATGCTGCAAGGCGGTATCCCTCTGCTGCAGCACTTGGTATCTGCTGACAATGCCCGTGCTCTCTACGCGCCGCCACTCTTGATACAGCTCATCGGCACTGTCAGCTCGCTGCTTCTGCAGATACGCCTGCCGAGCCTTCTCTTCTGAACGGACGCGTAGATTGAGGAGGCGCGCCTGCATCTCGTCACGCTGCAATGCGCCAATATCACGATGTAGCGCAAGATCCGCGTGCAGGCCCTTCTGTTTGAAGCGCAGTTGCTCGGCGACGAGTGTCTGCGTCTCTCCAAGGGCAACACTGTCCTGCGCGGTCGAAACCTCTATAAGCGGTTGCCCGCTTGCGACAACGTCCCCTTCGCGCACAAGCAATTTGCCAACAACGCCAGGCCCGAAAGGGCTCACAGCAATCAACCCATCGGAGGGAACGAGCACCCCTTGCACACGCTCGTGCCGAGTCTATCGGCCCGTAATCAAAAGACAAACAATGGCTATCGTCGAAGCGATGCCAATGGCAAAAAATATCCAGCCCATACGAGGCGCCCGCAGGCCAACCTTACCAAGTCTTTCGTCCTGCCTGGCCTGCAGCACTTCTGCGCGGAACAACTCGTCGGACATCCTTTTCCCTCATGCAATAGCGAATGCGGGCGTGACTTCCTTGCTCTGAAATGGCTTGATATCACCGCATTTCAGGACTGTCAATTCGCGGTGCGGCATCTCTGGCATGCGGCAATCGGGCCATATGGAGAGGCCATCGCAAGCGCGTGCTCTGCGCGACAAATCGGAGCGTTGAAACCTCAATCTGGATGCACACCGGTGTTGAAGCTACGATGTCATTGACCCCGACAAGGATGTTTGAAGCCATGGTGCGTGCGTCACTTGTCTCTCTTGCCCTGATCCTGCTGCACCCGACAGCCCACGCGGAAACCACATGGCGGGGCACCAGTGACGTATCGAAGGTGAGCGGCTCGGGCGATGTACTGGCGCCTGGGGGTTCACGACTGATCCTTTCATCGGACCAGGAAGGCAAGGAAGCGTTCTTCGGTTCGATCGCCTCGCTGGACGCCGCACCGTACCGCGGCCAGGACGTGGCCCTTTCGGGAGTCCTTGAAGTGGAAGAGGGCGCTGGCACCGCCGCGCTGTGGATACGTGCCGATGAGGCCCGCCAGCCCGTTGCCTTCGACAGCACCCGACACACACCCGTGAACCTGCAGCATCGCGCGCAGTCGCGTGAGGTGCGGCTGTACGTCCCACGCACCGCGACCCACCTGAGGTTGGGCGTCACCATGACCGGTGTCGGGCGCATCAAAGCAGCGTCGCTGAGGCTGCAGGCCGCGGTTCCAGCCCGTAGCGATGTGTCCGCCTACGACGTGCTGGATGCCGCCATCTCACAGATTGAGACCAAGGCCCTCAACCGGTCCCGGGTGGACTGGAAAGCCGAGCGCGCCCGGTTGCTCACTGAAGATCTGAAGGACCTCCCCGCGCAGGAGGCGCACCCGCGGATCCGCATCGCGCTCTCCAGCCTGGCCGACCGGCACAGCGGGCACCTGACCCGGAGCGGGATGGAAGCGCTTCGGACAAGCGCCAATCCCAGCCAACCGGTGCAGGCAAGCGTGTCGGACAACGTGGGCTATCTGCGGATGCCGGGCCTGAGCGGCACCGATCCCGAAGCCACCCGCCAGTTTTCTGCCAGCGTCTGTCGCAGGCTTGAGGACATGGCCAGCGAGGGATTGCAGGGCGTGATCGTGGACCTGCGCGTGAACAGCGGCGGAAACATGTGGCCGATGGTCAGTGGCCTGCTGCCATTGCTGGGAGAAGGAAACATCGGCGCGTTTCGTGATGCGGACGGGAAGGTCAGCCCGTGGAAGGCCAGGGCGGTGGGCGGCTGCACGGCGGACATGACCACGACGCCAGTGGCCGTCCTCATCAGCCGAAGCACGGCAAGTTCGGGGGAAGCCGTCGCCACGGCGTTCAGAGCCCGGCCTGGAACCCGGTTCTTCGGGCAGCCTACGGCCGGTCTCGCCACGGGAAACGGGCGGGTGCCGCTGCCCGATGGCAGCGCATTGATGCTGACGCAGAGCAACTTCCTCGACCGTACCGGCCAGCTCGTGCCGGACCGGCTGACGCCGGACGTCCTGGTGGAAAAGGGCCAGGACCCCCTCGCGCTCGCCCGTTCTTGGCTGGTTCCAGCCCCGGAGTGAGTTGACCGAGCTAGACCGACCGCAGGTCCGTGTGGGCAGGCGCCAACCCGGCGTTGGAAAGCGCCTGGCGGTTGCTGCACTGTCCACACTGCATGACCAGCCCACCGGAAAGGTGATGAACGGCACCGTCATTGACCGTGGTCACGTGCCCGCATCGCCGGCAGCGGGCGGTAATGGAATCCACGACTTCCTCTTCCATCTCTGGTATCCGGACCATATCGAAGGACAGGATCTGGAACGCACCTGTGTTTGTCATGATTGATCCTGATGACGCATCGTTTCGTGACTGTGTGAGCTCGGACGTTAGGCTTGCCCGCGTTCAGTGGCGGACGCTGCCACGTGAGGGGCGCGCAAAATACCCGCCAGCGACGACTTCGCACGCAGCACATGCCACGTGCACCCGGAATAGACGAGCCGAAGCGCAGGGTTGTCGGCAGACGCCCTAGCCGGACCTGCCATGAGCGATTTCCCTGCACCCCGCGCGGCCACGCCGCCGCCCCCCGCTACCACGCGCGCCGCTCCCCTGTATCCGCTGCGCCTGACCATCAACGGCGAGCCGCATACCCTGGAAGTCGAATCCACGGTCAGCCTGCTGGATTTGCTGCGCGACCGCCTGCAGCTGACCGGCACCAAGAAAGGGTGCGATCACGGCCAGTGCGGCGCCTGTACGGTCCTGGTGGAGGGGCGCCGCATCAACAGTTGCCTGACCCTGGCGGTCATGCAGGATGGTGCGGAGATCACAACGGTCGAAGGCCTGGCGAACGGGGATGAGCTGCATCCGCTGCAACAGGCATTCATCGCCAAGGACGCCCTGCAGTGTGGCTACTGCACGCCCGGCCAGCTGTGTTCGGCGCAGGGGCTGATCAATGAAGGCCAGGCCTGCACCCGTGACCAGGTGCGCGAACTGATGAGTGGCAACATCTGCCGTTGCGGGGCCTACCCGCAGATCACCGACGCGGTGATGGCGGTGCTGGAAGAATCCCAGGGCCCAGCTGCCACGCCCGGGGCATCCCCCGCGCACTGGACGCCCGGCACGGTGCCGGCATGATTCCCGCGACCTACGAACGCGCCGCGTCGCTGCAGCACGCCTTGCAGCAGCTTGCCAGTGCCTCCGCGCGCCCCATCCAGCCGATCGCCGGCGGCACCAACCTGCTCGACCTGATGAAGCTGCAGCTGATGCAGCCCAGCGGACTGCTGGACATCAATGCGCTGGCGCTGGACACCATCACCGGCACCGAAGAGGGCGGCCTGCAGCTCGGCGCCACTGCCCGCAATGCCGATACGGCGTACCACCCGCTGGTGGAACGCGAGTATCCGCTGCTCTCGGCGGCGATCCTGGCGGCGGCATCGCCACAGATCCGCAACATGGCCAGCAACGGCGGCAACCTGCTGCAGCGCACGCGCTGCACCTACTTCTACGACCGTGCCACGCCCTGCAACAAGCGCGAGCCGGGCACTGGCTGTTCGGCGGTGGGTGGGCTGACCAAGTACCACGCGATCCTTGGCGCCAGCGAGCACTGCATCGCCACGCACCCGTCTGATATGTGCGTCGCGCTCGCGGCGCTGGAGGCCACGGTGCATGTGGCCAGCCTGCGCGGCACCCGCGCGATCCCGTTCGGTGCGTTCCACCGCCTGCCGGGTGACCAACCCGAGCAGGACAGCACGCTGGCGGCGGACGAGCTGATCACCCACCTGACCCTGCCACCGGCCGGACGGTTTGCCGCGCATAGTGCCTACCTGAAGATCCGCGAGCGCCTGTCCTATGCGTTCGCGCTGGTGTCTGTGGCCGCTGCGCTGGAGATCGGGCCTGACGGACGCATCGTCGATGCGCGCCTGGCCTTGGGCAGCGTGGCGCACAAGCCGTGGCGCAGCACCGAGGCCGAACAGCTGCTGATCGGCAGCTTGCCGGGTGCTGCGGCCTTCGATTCAGCGGCCGAGCGGCTGCTGGAGGGCGCGCAGTCGCAGGGTCAGAACGCCTTCAAGATCCCACTTGCACGCCGCGCCGTGGTGCGCGCCCTGCAGGCTGCCACCGAGGGCACCATCGACAATCGTGGCGGACGCCGCGGCCAACCGGAGCATGCCGCATGAGCGCCTACCCCAAGCAACCGCAGGTTCCCGTGGCCGAGCCGGGAACCGGCCACGTCCCGACCGGCACCGGAACGCCACGCATCGATGGCCGGGCCAAGGTGACCGGGCAGGCGCGCTACGCCGCAGAGTGGCCCGCGACGGACCTGGTGTACGGCGTGGTGGTCAACAGCGGCATCGCCAAGGGGCGCATCCTTGGATTTGACCTGGACGCTGCGCTGGCCGTGCCGGGCGTGCTGAAGGTGTTGACCCATCTGAATCGTCCGCACATGCGCGGTGCCGGCATCTTCTACAAGGACATGACGGCCCCCGCGGGGTCGCCGTTCCGGCCGTTGTACGACGCGCAGGTCCGCTACAGCGGCCAGCCGGTGGCGCTGGTCCTGGCCGAGACCTTCGAAGCGGCCCGTCATGCGGCGGGACTGGTGGAGGTTCGCTATGAGACCGAGGCGCATGAAACCAACCTGGTCGCCTCCGTCGAACGGGCACGCGAGCCGCGCAAGATGAAAGCTGGATTCTCCGCACCGCCCAAAGACAAAGGCGATCCGGACCAGGCCTTCGCACAGGCCGCGCACCGTATCTCGGCCGACTTCTACAGCGGCGTGGAACACCACAACCCGATGGAGCTGTTCGCCAGCACGGTGATCCGCGGCGATGATGGCCACCTGACCATCCACGACAAGACCCAGGGCTCGCAGAACAGCCGCTGGTATGTCTCGCATGCGTTCGGCCTGCCCAAGCGCAAAGTGACGGTGCGCAACGCCTACGTGGGCGGCGCTTTCGGTTCCGGGCTTCGCCCGCAGTACCAGCTCCCGTTGGCAGTGATGGGCGCGCTGGCGCTGGAGCGCTCGGTGCGGGTGGTTCTGACCCGCCAGCAGATGTTCACTTTCGGCCACCGTCCGGAGACCGTGCAGCGGGTGAAGCTCGCCGCCGATGCCGATGGCACCCTGCGCTCCATCTGGCACGAGGCGGTGGCCGAGACGTCGCGGATCGAGGATTACGTGGAGGTCGTGGTCAACTGGAGCGGCCAGCTGTATGCGTGTGACAACGTGCACGTGGGCTACAAGGTCGTCGACCTGGACCAGTACACGCCGATCGACATGCGCGCCCCGGGCGCGTCGCACGGCATGCATGTGCTGGAAGTGGCGATGGACGAGCTGGCCAACGAGATCGGCATCGACCCGCTGGCCTTGCGGCTGAAGAACTACGCCGAGACCAATCCCGCAGATGGCAAGCCGTTTTCCACCAAAGCCCTGCGCGAGTGCTACCGCTGCGGCGCAGAGCGCTTTGGCTGGGCCGAGCGCGCGCCGCTGCCGCGGGCCCGCCGCGAAGGCAACGAATGGGTGGGTTGGGGCATGGCCACCGGCCAGTGGGATGCGATGCAGATGTTCGCGCGCGCCCATGCCGAGCTGCACGCCGATGGCCGGCTGGTGGTCAGCAGCGCCGCCACCGACATCGGCACCGGCACCTATACCGTGATGAGCATGATTGCCGCCGAGGCCCTGGGCCTGCCGCTGGAACAGGTCACCTTCCAGCTGGGCGATTCCACGCTGCCGGTGGCCCCGATCGAGGGCGGCTCTTCGCATGTCAGCACGGTGGGCTCGGCCGTGGACGGGGCCTGCGCCAAGCTGCGCCGGCAGCTGCTCGCGCTCGCTGCCGGCACGCAATATTCGGCGTTCAACCGTGCCGGGCTGGATGACGTGGTATTTGCCAACGGCACGTTGGCGCTGCGCGATGATCCGGCAAGCGCCATCGCGCTGACCACGCTGCTGGCCGACGCCGGCAAGGCCAGCATCGAAGCCAAGTACCTGCTGCTGCCCAATGTGTTGAAGCAACGCCGCTATACCCGCGCCACGCACAGCGCCGTGTTCGTGGAGGTGCGGGTGGACGAGGAACTCGGCACGGTGCGGGTGATGCGCGTGGTCAGCGCCATTGCTGCCGGCCGCATCCTCAATCCGACCACCGCCCGCAGCCAGATCATCGGCGGGGTGGTGTGGGGCATCGGCGCGGCACTGCACGAGCACACCGAATCCGACCACCGCTTCGGCCGCTTCATGAATCACGATCTGGCGCAGTACCACGTCTCGGTGAACGCCGACATCCATGACGTGGACGTGCTGTTCGTGGAAGAAGACGACCGGGTGGTCAGCAGCCTTGGCGCGAAGGGAGTGGGGGAGATCGGCCTGGTTGGGGTGTCAGCCGCTATCTGCAATGCCATCCATCACGCCACCGGCAAGCGCATCCGCAGCACGCCGATCACCCCGGACAAAGTGATGGCGTAGGCCTCGCTGGCGGGGCTGCAGGGGTTGGGCGCCGGAAGCGCGCTACTCCTTGGCCCCCTGCGTATAGCTCACCTTGCCATCCTGCTCGATGAACCGAAGCTCCGGATGGCCCTGGTAGGTCGTCAACATGGCGACCGATCCGTTCTGGTGGATGACAAACAGTGACGCACCGGCCTCCTCATTGGCCACCACTTTGAAGACTTCGCTGCCGTCGCCTGCACCATCCAGCGTCAGCACCGCCTCATCGCCGGTGTCGACCGTGAGGTAGCCACCGCGCTCATTGCCGTCTGGACCATTCAGCAGGATGCCGGCTGCAGGTGCGATGCGTTCTTCGCGCTTGCCGAGGACCATCGGCCCGTTCACCGGCGCGCCGATCTCCACGCGGGACACACCGGATGCGTCCCTGACGATCAGGCCACGGGCTTCCAGGATGCGCGACGGATCATTCGCCTGACGCGCTTCATGCAGGGCGAATAGCGAGATGGCCACCGCCGTCAGCGAGATGGCGATGTTGAGCAGGAGTCCTTTCATGTCTTTCTCCATGAATGTAAAGCGTGTTAGCTCAATGATCCACGATAAGCGATGCTTCAAGCAAACCCGACCGTTCCTCAGGCCCAGGGCATTGACTACGCTTGCGTCTGGTCCAATAGTCACCTCGGCCAGAACGCAATGGAGGGCGCATGACCGCAGGTGCAAGCCGGTTCCCGTTCCAGCGCTTGGGTTTGGCGGCAGCGCTGTATGTGCTGGCATCAAGCGCCGTCGCCAAGCCGCCCGCCGAAGCGGCGTTCGATGCCTGGCTGGCGGCGTTCAACAGCAACGAAAAGGCCAGGCTTCAAGCGTTCAACGAACAGCACTTCGCCGACGCGGATCTCAACCTTGATTACCTGCTCGACAGCCGCGAGGAAACCGGCGGTCTCTACGTTGTAGCGATTGAGCGGAATGAGCCCGGTGTCTTCGTGGCCATGACACGGGAGCGCAGTTTCCCGGCCTACCGGCGGGTCACGATCACCGCTGGCGAGGCTGGCGACATGAAACTGTCCGAGATAAAGCAGGAGCCGCAGCCGATGCCGGAGGATGAGGCGCTGAAGGCGCTGGATTCATTTGCCACGCACCTTGCGGAGGCCGACCGCTTCTCGGGCGCACTTGTCATCGAACGAAATGGCAAACGGCTGTATGGCAAGGCATTCGGGCTGGCAGATCGCGAGGCCGGCGTGCCCGTGCGGCTCGACACCCGGTTCCTGTTCGCCTCGCAAGGCAAGATGTTCACCGCGGTTGCGGTGTTGCAGATGATCGACGCCGGCAAGCTGCAGTTCGATGATCCCATCGGGAAATACCTGCCGGACTATCCAAACAAGGAGATGGCGAAGGTCACCGTCCGGCAGCTGCTCACCCACCAGGGCGGCACCGGCGATATCGGCGTCCTCCTGCCGGAGGAGGGTGGCAATCGTGCCTGGGTCCGCACCATCGACGATCTCATGAAGCTCAACGGTGATCGCGGTCCGTCGTTCGCGCCCGGCTCGGCCTTCGACTACTCCAACTATGGCTTCCTGCTGCTCGGCGCCTTGGTGGAAAAGGTCAGCGGACAGAGCTACTACGACTATGTGGACAACAACCTCTTCCGTCCTGCCGGCATGGCTGCCACCCACTATCCAGACAAGGAGCACATGTCGGGCATCGCGAGCGGCTACAGCCAAGGGAGTGACGGCATGCTGGTGCCAAGCGTCAGCCAGCTTCCCTGGCGGGGATCGCCCGCCGGGGGGGGGGTGACCACCGTCGAAGACCAACTGCGCTTCGTGGACGCGTTGAAGGCGGGCCTCCTGATCCCATTGCCACTGTTGCAGGAGGCGATCAAGCAGCAGACCGACTGGTATGGCTATGGCTTCATTTCATCCGGCCCGGAGGAGTTCCCGCATTGGGGCCATGGCGGAGGCGCCGCCGGCACCAGCGCGGCGCTTTCTGTCTACCCGAGCAATAACATGAGCATGGCCTGCCTGAGCAACCGCGACCCGCCCATCTGCGACCGACTGCTCATCAATCTGCATTGGCATCTGTCTCCGCCCGCGCCGGCTTCATGCAGGGAAGGTGCAATGGACGCCAGGATTCGGGCGACCGAAGCCTCCATTGTTCACCGCGAACCTTTCCTGATTCCGCGTGGGCCGATGGGCGAAGTGCCTGTGGGCCCCTCCTGTGTCCGGATGCGATTCAAGATCGATCGTTCCGGGCTGCCGGTGGAGCTGGCCATAGACGAGAGTTCGCAGAGCCGAGTGGTCGATGTTGCGGCGAGGGAAACGCTGCGGCGCTATCGCTTCAACCCCAGGCATGGCGGGGATGCGTCCGTCCACTACCTTGTATTCCACTCTGCGGAGCGCACGTTCTGAGATGTCATCCAGTCCGGCAACTCAGAACTCCTGCAGGCCCTCTTTACCTACGCGGCTCGTCGCTTGTCGCAGTCGGATCATTCCGTAGGTCGCCAGGTGGGGACGCACCCGGCTCAAGTCGTGCGTGCGGAACCTGATTATCTCCACCGCACGCGCTATGTGGTGCTCTTCCCAACCGTTGCCGCTAAGCAGCTTCACCAGTTCGCTCTCTGCCGACATTCGGAATTGTCCAGTGTGATCAACGGAATACGGGGATCGTCCCGACAGCGGTGCGACGGTCACCGCTTGCCCTGAGCGTGCGTTCCAGCTCCGCGATGCGGCGCTCACCTTTCTCCAGCGCCGCTGACGAGGTGTGCACCGAGTAGTAGCCCAGGTGCAGGTCATGGGGATGGGGCACTGCAGAGCCCAACACGAACACCGCGTCCTGCCCCTCGGCGGCATGCAGCACTATCGGCGCCTCGCTGGATTCGAATACCACCATCTCGCCACTGCGGATGGGGCCGTCAGCCTGCAGGCCCCCTTTCGCAAGCGCCAACCATCCAACGGTATGGCCGGTCGGGGGCCGGTAAGTCCAGTGCTGGCCCGCCTTGAGGGTAACCAGCAGGTAGTTGATGCCGGCCGGTGCCGGAACAGGGCTCTGCACGCCCTCGTACGACCCGATGATGACGTGCGCCGGTCCACTATGACGCATGCCTGCAGCTTCGATGTAACAACTCACCGGCGCTGCGTTCTCCAGCTCCGCAGGCAGAGCAAGCCAAAGCTGGAAACCCTGCATCCACGCTGCATCACCGGGCGAAATCTCCTTGCCATGCCAGACGCCGCTCCCTGCACGCATCCATTCCACTCCGCCGTACGTCAGCGTCCCGGTGCCGAGCTCGGGATCGCTGTAGCGGGCCTCTCCTTCGGTGAACACGGTTACGGTGGCGATTCCGGAATGCGGGTGCAGCGGCATATCGGCCAGTGCGCTCATCGCCTCGCGCCCAATGGAGAAAGTATCCAGGAACACAAAAGGCTTCAGCCGCTGCCCAAGATCCGACGGGCTCATCAGGCGGGTGATCGGTCCGTGCCCATGGCCACGGGTTCGGTGCGCGATACCTCGCCGCGGCAGGGAATCGCCCTGTACGCGTGCATTCATCGCTTCTACTCCGAGGGTGGATGACTCATCGGCCATGGCTCAGGCAGCCAGATGCTGCGCTTCGGCCAGGGCGGCGGAAAGCGCCGCATTGCGCGCATCCGGACCAAACGCAAGGCCTTCGGCGCGGACGAAGGTGATATCGGTGACGCCGAGGAAACCGAAGAAACCACGCAGGTAGTTTTCTTGATGGTCCAGGGCGGCCATGGGCGTGCCTTCGCCATACAGTCCACCGCGGGTCGACGCCACGACAACCCGCTTGCCCGACGCCAGGCCTTCCACGCCATTGGCCGTGTAACGGAATGTCTTGCCAGGCACCGCAAGACGGTCCAGCCAGGCGCGCAGCTGGGAAGGAAGGGCGAAGTTGTACATCGGCGCGCCGATGACGATGACATCCGCGCTGAGGAAATCTTCCAGAATCGCAGCGTTGCGAGACACCGCCTGCTGGTCGTCGTGGGCGTCCGGCGCTACGCCCTGGAAGGCGAAGAACTCGGCAGCGGTGAGGTGTCCCACCGGGTCGGCGACCAGATCGTAGGTTTTGACGGTTGTCTCTTGGCGGGTGTCGCGCAGCCGCTGGACAATGGCCCGGCTGAGCTGCCGGCTGGCGGATTTTTCATCCAGGATGCTGGTGTCGACGTGGAGAAGTTGCATAGCGAGCCTCGGTATATAATTGTGACTAGGGCTAGCAATGTAACCACGGCAAAAACGCGGCACAATACGGCACAAAATGAGAACCCGGTATCATGGATGTGACTGTTAAACCCATTGAAATACAGAGCTCGGACTGTCAGAAGATCAGCCAGGTGCTTGCGCGCGTGGGCGAGAAGTGGAGCATCCTGATCATCATGATGTTGTCCGGTGGCCCTCGTCGTTTTACCGAGCTCAAGCGATCGATCAATGGCATCTCGCAGCGGATGCTGACGCTCTGCCTTCGCGGGCTCGAGCGCGACGGCCTGATCAACCGCAACGTCATCGCGGTCATGCCACCTCACGTTGAATACAGCTTGACGCAGCTCGGGGTGTCACTGACCAAGCCGGTGATCGCACTGGGCAGTTGGGCAAGCGACCACATCGCAGACATTGACGCAGCCAGAGCAGCGTTTGACCAGCAGGAAGCCGACCAGAAGGCGACGACCGGTTCGCGACGCTGATTCACATGTAGTGGATCGCGGTAGTATTCCACGCGCCGTAGCCGCGGCTGATGAGGATGGCATGGATGCGCAGATCACCCGTCGAGTGGATGCTTCTGGTCGCCGGGCTACTCGGCGCGATCGGTTTTGCGAGTTCGGACTTCCAGCCCAGCAGGGGACTGCAGTTCGCCGCTGGCGTCATCGCGGTGCTGACAGCCTTCTGGGCCGTGTGGGCGCAGCCCAGACCCGAAGTGGTTTACTCGCCCCTTCAAGGCAGACGCAGGCAAGTACGTTCGCTGTATTCCCCTTCATGGGTGGTATTCCCAGCGGCGGTGCTGGCCGGATGGGTCTTCACCGCCCATGGGGCGGGCATGATGCTGGCGTCCGTCGTTGGGGTCGATCACACCCGGAACGGGACCGTGATGTTCAGCGCAAGGCATGAGCCTTCTGCTCGCTCGCGCCGGCTTCCCTGCACGGTCCTCTCCGTTGTCGTGGAGACAGAGCGCGGCCCGGTGCACGTCGGGCATTGCGACGCGTCTCTGGGGGGCCGCATCCTACCCACCGGCATGGGTGTCACGTACCGCACACGCGAGTCGGCGCTTGGGTTGTTCGTGGATCGCGAGCCCACGCTGCCGCAGCTGGATGCGGCTCTGGAGATGGCTGATCGGGCAGAGCAGCAAGCAGCCCGCGCCGCCGGACGACGCTAGCTTTTGCGAACCGGAACCAGCGGCCCTGAGATCGCGCTCTACAGCGAACAGCGCAGCCCAAGGCCTTCATTCCAAGGCGCGTCCCAGGCCGAATGCCCACCTGATCCAGAAATGGTGCCACCTGGTCCATTCCGGTTGCACTTCTTGTTCTGCTACAGCATCTCCACCACCACCTTGCCCTTGGCGCGCCCGCTCTCCACATGGGCCAGCGCGCCGCGGGTGTCCTGGAAAGGGAAAACCCGGTCGATGACCGGGCGGATCACACCAGCCTGGACCAACGATGTGATTTCGCCCAATTGCTGTCCGCTGGCGCGCATGAACACGAACGTGTACGCCACGCCTTTCCGGCTGCACTTGCGGCGGATGCCACGGCTGAGCAGGCGTAGCACCTGCCTGAGCGGCCACGCCAAGCCGCGCGCCGTGGCAAACGCGGGAGTGGGCGGTCCGGAGATGGAGATGAGATGTCCACCCGGCTTGAGGATCTGCAGCGAGCGGGTGAGTTCATCCTTGCTCAGGCTGTTGAGCACTACATCGTAGTCATGCAGTTCCGCCGCGAAATCCTGCTGCTTGTAATCGATCACGACATCCGCGCCCAATGCCTTCACCCACCCAACATTGGCGGTACTGGTGGTGGTGGCAACGAAGGCCCCCAGATGTTTGGCCAACTGGATCGCCACGGTCCCGACACCGCCTGAGCCGGCCTGGATGAAGACCTTCTGACCTGCTTTGAGCTGTGCGGTTTCCACCAGCGCCTGCCATGCGGTCAGCGCCACCAGGGGCAGCGATGCCGCCTCCACCATGGTGAGATTGCGGGGCTTGAGCGCAACCGAGGCCGCGTCGACCGCGATGAACTCGGCGAAGGTACCGATGCGATCGTCGTCGGGCCGGGCATACACCTGATCGCCCGGTTTGAACTGGTGCACCCCGGCGCCGACATCCACCACCGTGCCGGCCACGTCGTTGCCCAGCACCAGCGGCAGGCGATAAGGCAGGATCAGCTTGAATTCGCCGGCGCGGATCTTGGTGTCGAGCGCGTTGACGCTGGCCGCGTGCACGCGGATGAGAACATCGTCATCCCGCAGCGAGGGCTGTGGAGCGTCGCCGATACGGCCGGTCTCCTTCTTGCCATAACGGTCGATGAGGAAGGCTTTCATGGACGGTGTGTCTCAGGTTGAGGAGTGAGGTTGTACGGCGGGGCAGGGTGGGGGCGTACCAGTCCGGTCAGGACTTCACTCGGCGGGGCGATAGCGGTCGGCCGCCTGCGCCTGCCGGATGTCCGTCAGAAGGCCCTGACGGGAGGCCTCCAGCGCGTTCCAGCGTTCGGCCACGTGCAGCGGCGGGATGGTGACGGTTTCGCGGCGATCGAAGCCGACCAGGGCGGCATCGACCAGCTCGCCGACATCCATCACCTCAGACAGCGTGTTGACGTCGATGCCGGCACGCTCCCAGATCTCGGTACGCGTGGCCGCAGGCAACACAGCCTGCACATAGACGCCCTTGGGCGTCAGCTCCAGGCTCATCCCTTGCGACAGGAACAGGACGAATGCTTTGGTCGCGCCGTAAACGGACATCCCGAACTCCGGCGCCAGCCCAACCACTGAACCGATGTTGATGATCGCGCCTTCTCCGGCGTTGGCCAGGCGCGGCGCCACGGCGGCGGCCAAGCGGGTCAGGGCGAGGGTGTTCAGCGTGACCAGCTGTTCGATGCTGTCGGCCGATTGTTCGGTGAAGCCGCCCGATTGGGCGATGCCGGCGTTGTTTACCAGGATGCCAACGCGCGCATCGTCGCGCAGGCGGGCTTCAACGCTCACCAGGTCGCTGCGCTGGGTGAGGTCGGCGGGAAGCACGTCGATACCAACGCCGGTGTCGTGGCGCAGGCGCTCGGCCAACGCATCCAGGCGCCCCTTGTCACGCGCGACCAGCACCAGGTCGTGGCCGCGGCGGGCGAAGCGTTCGGCGTACACGGTGCCGATGCCGCTGGAGGCGCCGGTGATGAGAACAGCAGGCAGGCTCATGGTGTTTCTCTTGAAGGTAATGGGATAACGGGATGCAGCGCAGCGTTCGCGAAGGTGGCGCGGTTATCGCGGCGACGTGTCGGTCAGGGCCGGGTAGTCGGTGTAGCCCTGCGCGCCGCCGCCATACAACGTGGCCGGGTCCAAGGCGTTCAAGGGCGCGCCTGTCCTCAGGCGTTCAACCAGATCCGGGTTGCTGATGAAGGCACGGCCAAAGGCAAACAGGTCGGCGTTGCCAGCGGCGAGCTGCGCATTGGCCAGTTCCAGGTCGTAGCCGTTGTTGGCCAGGTAGGCGCCGCTGAAACGGCGGCGCAGGCCGGCGAAGTCGAACGGGGCGACATCGCGCGGGCCGCCCGTCGCGCCTTCGACCACATGCAGGTAGACGATGCCCAGCGCGCTGAGCTGATCGACGATGTAGTCGTACTGCGGCTGCGGGTCGCTGAGGGTGGCGATGGCGTTGGCCGGGGAGACGGGCGAGATGCGCACGCCGGTACGCTCGGCGCCGATCTCAGCGGCCACGGCCGCAGCGACCTCCAGCAGCAGACGCGCGCGGTTTTCAATCGAACCGCCGTAGGCGTCGGTGCGATGGTTGGCCCCGTCCTTGATGAACTGTTCGAGCAGGTAGCCGTTGGCGCCGTGGATTTCCACACCGTCGAACCCCGCGGCAATCGCGTTGGCGGCCGCCCGGCGGAAGTCGTTGACGATGGCCGGCAGTTCATCGATGTCCAGCGCACGCGGCTCGGACGTATCGACAAAACCGTTGTGGACGAAGGTCTTGGTCTGCGCCCGGATGGCCGAGGCGGACACCGGCGCTGCCTTGCCGGGCTGCAGATCCACGTGCGAGATGCGGCCCACGTGCCACAACTGCACGAAGATGCGTCCGCCGCGTGCGTGTACGGCGTCGGTGACCGTGCGCCAGCCGTCGATCTGGTCCTGCGTGTAAAGCCCAGGCGTGTCCTGGTAACCCTGGGCCTGCGCGGAGATCTGGGTGGCCTCGGTGATGATCAGGCCAGCCGAGGCGCGCTGGGCATAGTAGGTGGCGGCCAGCGGACTGGGCACCAGGCCGGCACCGGCGCGGTTGCGCGTCAGCGGTGCCATCACGATGCGGTTGGCCAAGGTCAGTGGACCGAGGGGGTAGGGCTGGAAGAGTGTCGAGGTCGTCATGGAGGGGGGCGGGGTCATTTCGTTGAGGGGCGGGGGGCCGGCACCAGCGTCGGCGGGGAGTGCGGCAATGATGATGACCGTAATCATAGAAGTCAACGGTTTGATTATGGGCGTAATCAATCCGTGGTAAGCTGCGCCTCCATCGAGCCAGAGCGTCACGAGACAAGCCGCCATGAAGGTCACCAAGGCACAAGCACAGGCCAACCGGGCGCACATCGTCGATACCGCCTCCACACTGTTCAGGGAGCGCGGCTACGACGGTGTGGGCGTGGCAGACCTGATGGCGGCCGCGGGCTTTACCCATGGCGGCTTCTACAAGCACTTCGGGTCCAAGACCGACCTGATGGCCGAGGCGGCGAGCTGCGGCCTGGCCAAATCGGTCGATGCCGCCGCCGACATGGACCTGGCGAGCTTCATGAGCTACTACCTGTCCCGGCAGCATCGTGACGCCCCGGGCCAGGGCTGCACGTTGTCTGCGCTGTGCACCGACGCGGCGCGCCAGCCGGATGCGGTCAAGGCGGCGTTCGCGGCAGGTATCGAGGCGCAGCTCGGCGTCTCTCGCATTCCCGAAGGTCAGGCCGAGGGATCCATGCCCGAACAGGCGCGCGCACGACGCATCGCACTGATGGCCCAGGCGGTCGGCGCGATGGTGCTGTCCAGGTCCTGCCCGGATGACTCACTGCTGGCGGACGAGATACTGGAAGTGTGCCGGGCAGACGTGCTCGCGCAGCTGTCGGGCCTGCCCGACAGCTGAAGCATCCTTGCCCGCCGGCCTGACCCCTCAACCGCAGGCACAGGGCCATGGCAGGAAATGACGCAACAGCGACATTGTTGCCGTGATGGGATGGGCAAAGAATGCACGCACATTCCCCCTCTACGGCAGCACCATGGCATCCCGCATCTTCCCTGGACGTGTTCTGTGTGCCGCGTGGGCTGCATCCCTGGTGCTGGCAGGTTGTGCAGGGCCGCCGTCCCGAACGACGCGACCCGCTGAGCAGGCACCGGGTGCATCTTCCACACACGAGGCGGCAATCCCCGCCTATCGTGCACGGCCTGGCCGCACCCGCGCTGTGATTGCGGTGGTGGGGGAGAACAGCGGCGTGGAGGTCAGCGACTTCCTGGTGCCCTTCGCGATCCTGTCCCGTGCCGGCACCCTGGATGTTTCCGCGGTCACTCTTGAGGCGGGGCCGCTTTCCACCTTCACCGACCTTGGCAGTCCCGGGTTCCGGATCGAAACGGATACCACGGTGGCGCAGTTCGATGCCGTCCATCCGGACGGGGCCGACTACATCATCGTGCCCGCGCAGGCCGCCACGCCTCGCCTCATCGCGTGGCTGAAGCAGCAGTCCCGGCAAGGGGCGACCATCGTCACCATCTGCAACGGTGCCCTTGTCGCCGCGAAGATGGGGACCTTCGATGGGCGACGCGCCACAGCGCATTGGTCGACCGGTGCGACGCGGAAAAAACAGTATCCCGCGATTCGCTGGACCCCGAACCAACGCTATGTGGCCGATGGCAACTGGGTGTCGACTGCGGGCGTCAGCGCCGCCATCCCTGCCTCCATCGCGCTGGTGGAGGCCATCAGCGGGCGCGAGATGGCGCAGCACACTGCACGCGCGGTGGGGGCAACGGCGTGGTCGACGCAACATGACAGCGATGCCTTTTCCCCTCGATTGGGCACGACAGCGCTGCCACTGGCAAAAGTCCTCTACACCAATCGATGGCTGCACGGTCGCGAGCCGATCGACGTGATGGGGGCGACGGGAATGGACGAGGGCACGCTGGCGTTGACGATCGATGCGTACTCGACCACCGGCCGCAGCCAGGCCTATCTGGTGTCCGCCACGGGCGAACCCTTTGTGACGCGTCACGGACTTCGCGTCCTGCCTGATCGCCGGCGCATGCCTGACAGTGCCGTCTCGTTGGTGACTTCCGCCGATATGACGCCAGTGATCGCGCTGGATGCTGCGCTCGCTGGCATCATGCAGCGATATGGCCGTGCAACGGCCACGGGCGTCGCGCTGGCGTTCGAGTACCCCGACTTTCCGCGTTGAACGCACAGGGCCCCATGTCCGACCCATCCGAAACGCGTCACGTTGTGCTGCTCGCCCACGAGAACATGAACGTGCTTGACCTCACCGGGCCCCTCCAGGCACTGCACACGGCCAACCAGTGCAGCCCCTTGGCCGGTGGCAGGCTGCGATATGAGATTACCGTTGCATCTGAACAAGGCGGACTGGTGGCCACCAGCGCCGGGCTGCAGGTGATGTCGGTGTCCCTGGCCAGCCTAGACGACGTCGCGATCGATACGCTGATGGCGCCAGGTGGCTGCCGCGGCGAGGTGTACGAGGCGTCGGCAGGGCTGGTGGCGTGGGTGGCGGCGCGGGGCCAGACCGTCAGGCGACTGTGCTCGATCTGCACCGGCGCGTTCCTGCTGGCCGCTGCAGGACAGTTGGAGGGGCGACGCGCAGCAACGCACTGGGACTGGGCGAAGCGGCTATCGCGCCTGCACCCCGGCGTGCACGTGGATGCTGACCGGATCTTCGTGCGGGACGGCAATGTCTGGTCCTCAGCGGGTGTGACGGCAGGGATCGACCTGACGCTTGCGTTGATCGAGGATGATCACGGGCACCGGCTGGCCATCGAGGTAGCGCGACAGCTGGTCGTTTTCGTCAAGCGTTCGGGCGGGCAGTCGCAGTTCAGTGCGCCGCTGTCGGCGCAGTCCAGCACCGGTGGGGACTTCGCCGAGCTCCACGGCTGGATGGCGGCCCACCTGCACGAGGATCTGCGGGTAGAAGTGCTGGCCGACTGGATGAACATGTCCCCGCGCACCTTCGCCCGCGTCTACCGCAGCAGGTGCGGCGTCACGCCCGCAAAAGCGGTGGAGACGTTGAGGCTGGAAGCCGCGCGTCTCCTGCTCGAATCCGGCACGTTGCCGATCAAACGGGTTGCGGCGCTGACAGGGTTGTCCGACGAACAGACCCTGCGACGTGCGTTCCTGCGTGTGCTGGGTGTGGCACCGGCCGACTACCGTGAGCGCTTCCGCAGCAGTGCTCCCATGCGGCCGGCTTGAGCGCGGGATTCGCCCTGCGACTCGGTGCAGTAACCCAGTCCATCGCGGATCGGAAACCTGCGACGGCTTGTTGGACGAGCCCGGCAGCCCTAGGATTGAGCCGCATCAAGGGGAGAGCCCGGCATACCGGACTCTGCAGATAACTCGTATGACCGGACCCACGGTTCCGACTGTCAGGTAGCCAATCCTCATGTTCTTCACACTCGGGCAATTCGCGATCATTGCAGGCCTTGCACTCGCATACATTGCGTTCGTTTTCGCGTTTTCCCGCTCCAGGCAGCGATTGCTTCGGCGTGCTCCGACGCTTCTCGGGTGCGTCACGTTCTCAGTGGCCGCGCTCTTCGCTGCAAAGAATCTGCTGATGCTGTTAGGCACAACCAAAGAGGTCAAGGTGCTTCTAGGCCGGAACCAGACCTGGGAGTTCATCGTCAGTCCAAGCGATGACCCGTTCTTCTATTTCCTCGGGTTGCTGCTTCAGTTTGGAACAACCTGTCTATGCCTTGTCCTGGCATACAGTGTCTGGTCCAACCGTCCAGTGGATGAGGCCTGACAGATAACTCAAACTGGCTTCGCCAAGCGTCTTGACTCAAGCGTTGCCATCCGCTTCTGGCCGTCAGCGGCCGCTGCCCGCGAAGGCGGCCAACTCCTCCGCCTGACCCTCGGGAAAGGATTCCTTGAGCAGGTCGAGCAGCGCCGACACCCTTGAGCTGAGCAGCCGTCGCGACGGGTACAGCGCCCATATCTCGATCGGCGGGGCCTTTGCATGTCCCCACGACACCAGTGCGCCCTTCCTTAGGTCGTCGGCAACCAGCGAGAAGGGCAGCATCGCCGCGCCGGTGCATGCACGTACGGCATCGCGCACCATGGTCAATGCGCCCAGGCGCAGCACCGGATCCACTGCGATACGCATCTCGCCACACGGCGTCACCAGGTCCCAGCCGGTGGCATCGCTGGACGGGCGCAACACCGCGGGCGCCGTCTCGCCCATCGCGGGCAGGGGCAGGTCCGGGTGCGCGACCACCACCAGGCGGTCCCGGATCAGCACCCGTCCCACCAGCCGCTCATCCGGGTCCGGATTGACCCTTATCACCAGGTCATAGCCTTCTTCCACCATATCCACGGCGCGGTCTTCAGTGGTCACATCGAGCCGCACCTGGGGGTAGCGCTTCACGAATTCGGCTGCAATCCTGCCCAGCGCCATCTGCGAGAACAGCATCGGTGCGCTCACGCGCAGCCGGCCACGGGGCGTGTCGCCGCCTGAAGCAATGGACGTGGCCGCTTCTTCCAGTTCGGCAAGCAGCGTTTCCGTGCGCTTGAACAGCGCTCGACCTTCCTCGGTGAGCTTCAGTGTGTGCGAACCACGCTCGAACAGCCGCACGCCCAGGCTGGCCTCCAGCTCACCCACGCGCCGCGACAGGGTTGCCTTCGGGCGGTCCGCCGCGCGCGCAGCACGGCCAAACCCACCGTGGCGCGCCACCAAATTGAAATCGGCCAGGGCCAGCAGGTCCATGTGTTCCACCAGCGAGACAGGTGGTCCAAGTATAGGGGCTATCGGGCCGCATGCGGATCACCAATCATGAGGCCTCACCCACCACCCGGAGTACCCCATGACCATTCTTGTTACCGGCGCCACTGGCACCATCGGCCGTCAGGTCGTCCAGCACCTCACCCAGCGCGGCGCAGCCATCCGCGCACTGGTCCGCAGCCCCGCGACCGCCAACCTGCCCGCATCCGTGGAGCTGGTGCAGGGCGACATGCTGGATGTGGATGCCCTCCGCCAGGCGCTCGAGGGGGTCTCCACACTGTTCCTGCTCAACGCCGTGGTCGCCGACGAATTCACCCAGGCGCTCATCACCCTCAACGTCGCCCGCGAGGCAGGGGTGAAGCGCGTGGTGTACCTGTCGGTGATCCACAGCGACCGCTACGTCAACGTGCCGCACTTCGCCGGCAAGTTCGGCGTGGAGCGCATGATCGAGCAGATGGGCTTCAGCGCCACGATCCTGCGCCCGGCCTATTTCATCGATAACGACCTCACCATCAAGGACGTGGTGCAGGGCTACGGGGTGTACCCCATGCCGATCGGCAGCAAGGGGCTGGCGATGATCGACACCCGCGACATCGCCGAGATTGCCGCCATTGAACTGCTCAACCGCGAACAGGCGCCGCACAACAGCGCGCTGACCCGACTCAACCTGGTGGGACCGGAAACGCTCACCGGAGAACAGGTGGCCGCCATCTGGAGCGATGTGCTGAACCGTCCGATCGCCTACGGCGGCGACGACGCGGCCGCCTTCGAGCAGAACCTGCGCCAGTTCATGCCGGCGTGGATGGCCTACGACATGCGGCAGATGGCCGAGCGTTTCATCAGCGACGGCATGATGCCGGGCGCGGGTGACGTGGATCGGTTGGTCCAGTTGCTGGGTCGGCCGTTGCGTACGTATGCCGCGTTTGCGGCAGAGCATGCGTCAGCGGGCTGAGGGCCGAGCTCTGGCAGCGGTTGAACCGCTGCCTCGCAGACCGTTCAGCCTTCGCGATCTGGAACATTCGCATGGCAGGCGGATGCTGCTTCGAAGCCTGGCCGGGCACTGGGCTTACGAAGTCCGTTCCTGGCCGGAAGCGGACACACTACGGGCAGGCCACTTCCAAGGCTGATGTCCAGCTCCTACCGCGGGCCTGGCGGGCCGGGGTTCTTGCTGCCCTGGTTACGCTGATAGCCCTTCAAAATGCCAAAAAGGTCTTCCATGCGATGGAAGACAAGGTGCGCCCCCGCTCTGAGGAGGCTTTCTGCCGTACTACCGTAGACGCCGACCGCGCTGTAGCCGAACACCACTGCACCGGCCGCGGCGCCGGCCATCGTCCCGGTCTCGGTGTCCTCTATGACAGCGCAGCGCCCAGGCGACGCCCCCAACGCCGCTGCTGCCGCGAAGTACACATCGGGGTAGGGCTTGTTGCGAGGCACGTTCTGCCCGCTGAAGATGTTGTCGGCGAATGGCTCTGCAAGTCCAACCTTTTGCAGTTGCAGAGTCACCTTCTGCAGGTCTGCCCCGGAGGCACAGGCAATCTGACCGCCCGTGGCGGCGGAGATGGACGCCACGGCGACCTTGGCGCCGTGGACTTCCACCAGGTCACGCTCCAGTAAGGCGTTACGTCGGCGACGGAACTCATCCAGCCAGAGCGTGGTGAAGGGTCTTCCCGTGTGGGCCTCAATCACGGCCCCTTGCCCAGCGATCGCCTTCCCGATGAAACGCTGGGCCGCCTGCTCTGGCGTCAGGAGCCAGCCTTGCTCGCTGAGCATCTCTGACAACACGCGGGCCGTCACAGGCTCGGAATCAACCAATACGCCATCGCAGTCGAACAGCACGGCATCGAAGGGAAACGCTGACATAAATCAGTTCCTGCACTTACGGAATGCAACCTCACGGTTACGCGAAAACCGGGATCAGGGACGAGTAGCCTCGGCCACGGCAAGGCTGTTCTCAAGCATCAGGAAGTTGGAGATCTCGCCCCCTGCGATGGTCAGCACGATCACAAAAGGCGACTCGATCACCTTTCCCGTGGCGGTGATGAGCGTAACCAGCTCACCCACGATGACGGCCCGGTCATCGCTGGCCAGAACATCATGCACATCCAGTCGGATGCGCTCCATCAACGTGCTCGACTCACGCACGAAGCTCTCCACCGCGCCTCGTCCGGATTTTCGACCAATCCAGGGGAGGGCGCCGCTGTCGCCCGGAATGTGCCATTCCAGGTTCGCGCTGAACAGTGACGCGATCTCCTCGGGCGCTGCCCCGGAACCCATCTTCTCAAGGAAACGGTGCGCAATTTTCAGATTGTCCTGCATGGTCATTTCGTCTATCTCAGTGGGTTGGAAGGGCGAACCGCGGGGCGTCCTACATTGCCGTGTCAGATCTGGGTCAGGCCGCCGTCGACCGTCAGCTCTACGCCAGTGATGTAGGACGCATCCGGCGACGCCAGGAACGACATTGCCTTCGCAATCTCATCCGGGCTGCCCGCACGGCCTAATGGGGCCTTCTGCTCTATGTCGGCAAGGTAGGCGTTGATGTCCTCGTCGCTCATGCCGAGCTCGGACTTGTAGGCCGGGGTAACCACAACGCCGGGCGCAACCAGATTCACTCGAATGTCCCGCCCCTTCAGCTCGGAGGCCCACGTCCTCACGAAGGAGCGCAGCGCGGCCTTCGACGCCGCATATACACCGAACGCGGGGACGCCCTGATTAGCCGCAATAGAACCCGTAACGACGATGGCACTGCCAGCGGTCATGAGCGGTAGTGCCTTCTGCACCGTAAACAGCGTGCCTTTGACATTGATGCCAAAGTACTTGTCGAACCCTGCCTCGGTGATTGAGCCGATAGGGGTGAACTCGCCTCCGCCCGCGTTGGCAATAAGAAGGTCCAACCGACCGTATGCTGTCCGGATGGCATCCATGATGGCGTCCAGGTCAGCGGCGATGGAGATGTCACCGCGCACTGCAAGCGCACCATGCCCGATATCGGCTGCGGCGCGGTCCAGCTCGTGCTGGCGCCGCCCGCTGATGACCACCAGCGCGCCCTCGAGCGCAAGGCGCTTGGCGGCGGCCAGGCCGATGCCCGAACTGCCACCGGTGACCAAAGCGACCTTACCTGTGTGTTTCCCGGTGTGGACGTTGACCAAATCGTGAATGTGCATGACGTTGTCTTCTTGAACGGCTGCTGCCGCGATGGCGCAAGTTTATTAGGTCGCATTTGCCTGATAAACGCAGAAATCATTGATTCTTTATTTCCACGGGTAAATAATCGCACGTTACCGGGAGACCCTGATGGACCACATGCAGGCAATACGCGCCTTCGCTCGCGTCGTGGAGACGGGCGGCTTCAATCGCGCGGCTGAATCACTCCAGATGCCTAATGCCACGTTGAGCAAGTCGATCAGCGCACTGGAGAGGCATCTTGGGGTCAAGCTGCTCGAGCGCAGCACTCGCCGCGTCAGCGTCACCAACGACGGGGCTGCATACTACGAACGCATCCGGCACCTGTTGACGGAGCTGGACGACGTGGAGGCCACCCTGGGGCGCGCCCAAGGCAGCCCCAAGGGCCGGTTGCGCGTGGATACTGGTGGCTCGACTGCCAGTGGTGTGTTGATCCCGGCATTGCCCGAGTTCCGCGCCCTGTATCCGGACATACAGCTGCACCTGGGCGTTACCGATAGGACGTCGGATGTCATCGGCGAAAACATAGACTGTGCCATCCGCAGCACATCAGACGACGGTGCATTGATCTCCCGCAGGATCGGGAGTCTTGAATGGACCACCTGCGCTAGTCCGGCGTACATCTCACGCTACGGCGTGCCTGCTCACCCTGAAGAGTTGCTTCAGTCCCGGTTTCCGGTAGTCGGATACTTCTCCGCGCACAGTGGCAAGGCACCTCCGCTCCATTTTCTCAGCGACGGGATGCCGATGGAGATCGTGCCCAACTGTGCGGTGATGGTCAATGAAAGCAACGCCCACCTGTCAACGGGATTAGCCGGGCTCGGGCTCATTCATACACTGGATTTCATGGTGCGACCGGCAATCGATCGGGGCGAGCTGGTCGCTGTCCTCCAGGAATGGCGGCCTGCCCCCCTGGACGTCTTCATCGCCTATGCACCGAGCCGGCAGCTCAGCACCAAGGTTCGCGTCTTTGTAGAGTGGGTGAGCGAGATCTACGCCCGGCTCGAACGATCAAACTCAGTAGCCAAGCACTGACGCACGCGAGCGCCAGCCGCCGGCCAAGTGGACGAGAGAGCCGCAGTAAGGTCGTCGGAGGTCTGCTTTTGGCCGGAAGCGGAAGCTGGCGTGTGCATGCAATCCGAGGCAGATATTGGTCAACCCGGCCGGGCGCTACGCGCACGGTAACTGTGCCGCCGAGCTGATGTGCACGCGCCAGTTGACAAGGTAGAACGATCGTTCTACTTTGGCGCCATGGATAAGACAACGACCGACACCCGACTGAAGATCATGGACACGGCGGAGACGCTGATTTACCAGAACGGGATACATGCGACCGGCATGGATCTGCTGGTGAAGACCTCTGGTGTTGCGCGCAAGAGCATTTACCGGCACTTTGAAAACAAGGACCAGGTTGCCGCAGCCGCGTTGAACGCGCGGGACCTGCGCTGGCTCAACTGGTTCAGGCAGGAATGCGACAAGGCCGGCAGCCCGGAAGCGCGCATCCTGGGTATGTTCACGGTGCTCAAAGGTTGGTTCAACTCCGAGGGCTATCGCGGCTGTGCCTTCATCAACACGGCAGGCGAGGTCGGCGATTCCCGCGACCCGATCCGCAGGATCGCCAAGCACCACAAGCAGAAACTGCTTGATTACACGCTGGAACTCACCGGGCAACTGAACATCGCGCAGCCGGCAGTGCTGGCGCAGCAGCTGCTGGTTCTGATGGAAGGTGCAATCACCGTATCGCGCGTGATGGGTGACTACGACGCCGCAGACACCGCAAGGGATGTTGCGCAGTTGTTGTTGAAGCACGCCACGCGCTAACGCCGCAGTAACCGAAATCCCGCCGCAGTACCCCGTTCATCCATCTCCATTGGAGGCCCCACCGTGTCCGCTGAAGCACCCCGTCCCCCCCTTCCCCCGTTCACTCTCGAATCTGCGATGCAGAAAGTTCGTTTGGCAGAAGATGGCTGGAATTCCCGCGATGCCGACAAGGTGGCGCTTGCCTATTCGCTCGACACCCAGTGGCGAAACCGCGCCGAGTTCACCAACGGCCGCGAGGAAGCCCGGCAGTACCTTGCCCGAAAGTGGAAGAAAGAGCTTGAGTATCGCCTGATCAAGGAGTTGTGGGCATTCACCGGAAACCGCATCGCCGTGCGCTACGCCTATGAATGGCGCGACGACTCTGGAAACTGGTTCCGCTCTTACGGAAACGAGAACTGGGAATTCGGTGCGGATGGTCTGATGGAGCGCCGCTTCTCGTGCATCAACGACATGCCCATCAAGGACAGCGAACGTAAGTTCCACTGGCCGCTGGGGCGCCGCCCGGATGATCACCCGGGGCTGTCCGACCTGGGCATGTAAGTTGCGGAGCCAACGTGAGGAATGCCTGCGGGCGCTGGGCGCCCAGCCGCCAGACAAACAGGTTCCCCGCGCGTTGCTGCGCGTGTTCATCGGATCGGACGACCTGTTCCCCAGGCTGAGCTTGCCCCTGCGTGCGCCGATGACTCGCCAGGAATTTGCGTCCTCTGCTGTGGAGGTGACACTGGACGCCAGCCGTGCCCGCAGCGAACTGGGCTATCGGCCGGTGGTTACGCTGGACGCCGGGATCGCGATGCTCAAGCGCCACGTGGCCGAGCAAGGCTGATGGTCACCGAGCGGTAGGCGGAAGAGCCTCGCGCGGTGCGTGGCCGAACAGCCGGCTGAACTCGCGGCTGAACTGGGAAGGACTCTCGTAGCCCACGGCGAACGCGGTGGCGGAGATGCTGGTGTCGCCCCGCTGCAGCAGGCGGCGTGCCTCGATCAGGCGCAGCTGCTTCTGGTACTGCAGCGGTGACAGACCCGTTGCCGCACGGAAATGCCGATAGAACAGTGCGCTGCCCATGCCTGCACGGCTGGCCAGCGCCGCTGCATCAAGTGGTTGCCTGAAGCTGCGTTGCAGGTGCCCAATGGCGCTGGCCATGCGGCGTGCCAAGGGGGAGGGCTGGGCCATCGCCAGCAGCGCCGGCCCTGCCTCACCCTGCAACAGGCGAAACATCAGCTCGTGCTGCAGGCCGGGCCACAGCAGCCGCTGGGCGTCTGGCGTATCGTGGGCCAGTGCCAGTAGGCGCTGCAGACAGTTCAGTACCGACCAATCCAGTGCAACCACACTGAACGGCGCAGGATGGGGAGCCTCGTCTGCATGTGGGCTGCCCAACTGGCCAAGCAACTGCCGCAGGACGCCCGTATCCAGCTCCACCACCAGCCCAAGGAACGGCATGTGGTGGTCGCCACGGGACACCATTCCGCGAGCGGGTACCGGCTGACGGGTAAGCAGTGCATTGCCGGCCCGGTACTCCAGTACCGCATCGTCCACCCATACCTGCTTGGCCCCCTGCAGTACCGCTGCCACCGCGGGGCGGTACAGCGCCGGGGCCGGCACGCGTGTCGACCCTGTACGCGCCAGCCAGGCACCAGGCAGAAGCTCCAGCAGCGGCAGTGCATCTGCACTGCGTGCGCGCAGCACCGCCTGTGCCTGCAGTGCCAATGCACTCAGCGTGGCCTGGTGATCTTCGATGGCAGGGAAATCGGGCAAGGATCGTACGCGATTGGGCAAGTGCAGGCGGAACCGTGGGCGCAGCATGTCATGCCCCGGTTCGCGAGACAAAGCCACGATGGACAACGTACACACGCCACGCACGATCGCCCTGGTTACCGGCGGCAGCCGTGGCATTGGCCGCAGCATTGCCCTCCACCTAGCCAGGCAGGGCAGCGATGTGATGATCACCTACCAGCATCAGCAGGTGCAGGCCACCGAGACCCTGCGCCAGATTGAAGCCTGTGGCGTGCGCGCCGCGATGTTGCCACTGGATCTGGATGCCATTGGATCGCTGGAAACCTTCGCGGCGGCTGTGCGGGCGCAACTGCAGCGCTGGGATGCCCCCCACTTCCACCAGTTGGTGAACAATGCAGGGCTGCACGCACCATCAGCGTTTGGTGAGATCCGGGGCGATGACATTGATCTGCTATACCGCGTGCACTTCAAGGCGCCGCTGCTGCTGACCCAGTTGCTGGCGCCGCAGCTGGCCGATGGCGGCGCCATCATTAACATCTCCACCAGCCTGACCCGGCATGTGGCTGCGGGCAGCCTGGCGTACGCGGCCATGAAGAGCGCGCTGGAAACCGCGACCCGCTATCTCGCGCTGGAGCTGGGGCCGAGGGGAATCGCGGTTAACTCCGTGGCCCCTGGCGCCACCGAGACCGACTTCTTCGGCGGTGCTGTGCGCGACGATGATGCTGTGAACCAGTACGTGGCACAGCACACGGCGATGGGACGCACCGGTCGCCCCGACGACATCGGCAAGGCCGTGACAATGCTGCTGGCGGGAAGTGGTCGTTGGATCACCGGCCAGCGCATTGAGGCCTCGGGGGGAATGCTTCTGTAGGCGATGAGGTGACCTGGCGATGTCCGCTTCTGGCCGGAAGCGGACACGCGGCAATCGCGGCTGATCAAGGCACATTCAACTGCGGAATCTTGCCGAATGCCTCGGCGATAAAATCCATGAACACGAGCGCACGCTTGGGTACCAGCCGGTTGGCGGCGTAGACGATCTGTACCGGAGCAGGCGGTGGCGCAAACGCATCGAGCACGGTCTGCAGTTCACCAGAGAGCAGGCCTTGTTCGTACAGCCACGCCGGACCCTGGCCGATACCCAGCCCGGCGCTGACCGCGGCACGCGCGGCCTCGGGCGAATTGACCCGGAACCGGCCAGACACCGGTACATCGGTGTCGCAGAAGCGCCAGCTGCTCCCCGTGCTGAGCAAGGTGTACAGGACGCAGTCGTGGTGGCGCAGGTCATCGGGAACGGTTGGCACGCCGCGCTGGTCCAGGTAGGCGCGACTGGCCACGGTCACCCGCCTGAATGCGCCGATGCGACGTGCGCACAGCGCGCTGCTCTCAAGGTGGCCGATGCGGATGGCCAGCTCCGCGCCTTCGTCGAGCAGGTTCACGTAGCGATCGGCGATCTGCAGGTCCAGCTCCAGCGCCGGAAATCGCTGCAGGAACACCGGCACCAGCGGCAGCAGGAACGTGTGCGACAACGCTGTGGGGCAGGCGACGCGCAGCAGCCCGGAGGGCTGCACATCATCACGCAGCGACATTTCAGACTCGGCCACCGCATCCAGGATGCGGCGCACCTCCGCGTAGTAGCGCTCGCCCTCCGCCGTCAACACCAGCTTGCGGGTGGAGCGATTGAGCAGACGGGTCTGCAGATGCTGCTCCAGCGCCGCCACATGACGGCTGACATTGGGCTGTCCCAGTCCCAGGTCGCGGCCGGCTGCGGAAAAGCTGCCCGTCTCCACGGTACGGGCGAAACAGGTCATCAGCAGGAATCGGTCCATGCATCCTCGATCCATGCGCCCAGCGCATGAACGTTATGGTTTCCCAGGATCTTATAGCACCACGCGCATGGGGTCATGATGCCGCATCGAAGGCCGTCAAGCGGCGGCCTGGCACGGAATCTTCAGGAGAAAACCATGTCACGTCTTGCAGGCAAACGAACCCTCATCACCGGCGGCACCACCGGCATCGGTCTGGAGACCGCCAAACAGTTCCTCGCCGAAGGCGCCCGCGTCATTGTCACCGGCGTCAACCCGGAATCCATCGCCAAGGCACAGGCCACGTTGGGGCCTGAGGTGCCCGTGCTTCGCGCTGACTCAGGCAGCGTTGGCGCTCAACAGCAGCTGGCGCAGGCGGTGCAGGCGCATTATGGCCAACTCGATGTCGTTTTCCTCAACGCCGGCGTTTCTGTCTGGGTACCCTTCGAGGAGTGGACCGAGCAGGCCTTCGACGCCTCGTTCGCCGTCAACGTCAAGGGCCCGTACTTCCTGCTGCAGGCGCTGCTACCGGTGTTGGCCAACCCCGCCTCGGTGGTCCTCAACACCTCCGTCAGTGCGCATGCGGGCATGGCCCGCTCGTCGGTTTATGCTGCCACCAAGGCCGCATTCCTGAGCATGACCAGAACACTCTCCAGCGAACTGCTCGGCCGGGGTATACGGCTCAATTCGGTCAGCCCCGGCCCGGTGGGAACCCCGCTGTATGACAAGCTGGGCATTCCCGACGCATACCGTGCCCAGATGAACCAAGAGATCGTCGCCAGCATCCCGATGGGCCGTTTCGGTACTGCGGAAGAGGTGGCCAAGGCGGTGGTGTACCTCGCCTCGGACGAATCGCGCTGGACGGTGGGCTCGGAAATCGTGGTCGACGGCGGACGTCTGCTCAACGGCTGAGCCCGCGGGCGTCGCCCATAGGGGCAGGGCGCACCGCTGCGCTCCGCCTCTAACCCGACTTCACCTCCACCCGGAGCTGCACACCAAGCGCGCGGG
Source organism: Stenotrophomonas chelatiphaga (assembly GCF_032054965.1). Lineage (NCBI taxonomy): Bacteria > Pseudomonadati > Pseudomonadota > Gammaproteobacteria > Lysobacterales > Lysobacteraceae > Stenotrophomonas > Stenotrophomonas chelatiphaga. The sequence goes on from NZ_DAMBRS010000001.1 coordinate 638,702, forward strand.
TCACCTGCAGCACCGACGCGAAGTGGAGCGGGCGCGTGCCGTTCAATTGCCTTCGCATGAAGTCGGTGCCCACGCCACAAGCCTTGGCGACAGCGTCCAGCCCATCCAGTTCCGCCACCAGCAGCAAGGCGCGCGAAAACGTGGGCTCATCGCAGCCGTCCTTGCGCAGGCGCGCATCCAGGAACTCCGCACGCTGTGCGGCGCGGGCTTCGGGGCTGTTGACCGCCGTTCCGGCGAACGTGTCTTCGGTCATGGCTCGCCCCACATTTCTGCCATCGACGATTTGACCATCTCACGCCCGCAGACGATCAGGCCTTCCACCATCCGCCCGGTAATCTGGGCTTCCGGGTGCACTTGGGGCTTGGCCACGTGTACCGCGTGCAGGATCTCCAGGACCGATCCCAGCGCCTGCAGGGTGCGGATCGGTACGCCGACCTTGCCGTGTCGCTTGACTTCGGCATGGCTGTCCGGGCCGAGCAGCGGGGCATCGCTGCCGACGTCGGGTACCAGCCGCAGGTTGACGGTGTGCTCACTGCGCGCGCGCAGCTGCTCAGTTTCTTCGAGCCGATGCTCAAGCCGTTCGATGAAGTAGGGTGGGAACTCGCTGATCCGGTCGCCGATCAGGGCGTACAGGCGCTTGGCACTGAGGGGGTAGTTGGTTTCCATCGGTCGTCCTTCGCATGGCTTGGGGCCACCTGCGCAGACGCGCAAGGTGGCGGGCGATGCGGGTTGGCATACCGGTGGTTACAAGACGAAAAATCCGGCGGATCAGGATCCCCACACATCGCCCGCCATGAAACCTGAGGGCAATGCTGTGCATTCTCCGCCGTGCCCAAGGGGGCAAAACAGAGTTAATCGTCTATGAACCAAACAGGATGCCAATCCCGGCTGTTGCTCTTCGGCTTCAGCACGTCCAGCTTGCGATGGGGTGGGGGAGGCGTCCATGAGGATAGTTGCGAAGTTGGCGGTTGCGACTTCCACGCTCGCACGCGATTCCACGTGTCCACAGCGCTATCACTCCTGCTCTCGCCTAAGGATGGTCTGAGCATATCCCCATGTTGGATTCATGAGCCGAGCGCTTCCCGCGCCCACCTGCTGCGGTTTAATTCGCTGGAAGTAGGGTTTTGAAGGCCCCGTTGGTCGCCTCCAGACGGATTTCTCCCTGAGCCGGCACGAACTTCCCGCGGGTCATCCACAGGTTGCGCAACGCAAACAGCGTCAGCGCCTGCGCGCTGTTCTTGCCCAGCCCGCGATAACGGACCTTGGTGTAACCAAACCGGCGCTTGATTACCCAGAAGGGATACTCCACCTTCGCGCGCATGCTGGCTTTGCAGCTCTCCCAGCGCTCGTGCTGCCGACGGTCGCGCGCGTACTTGATCGCCTTCACTTTGCCCCGCTTCCCGGCGATAAAGAACGCCGCTTTGGCGTCCTGTAGCTCTGGCCGCGCATCCGCCCCGGTATAGCCACCGTCGCCCAGCACGCAGTCCTCGTTGCCGTGCAGAAGTTCGTAGGTGACCGTGACGTCGCCTACGTTGGCAGCGGTGCATGTCGCATGGTGCACAAGGCCGGAAAACTCATCTACACCGATGTGCGCCTTCATGCCGGAGTACGACTGATTGCCCTTCCTGGTGCATTTGCGGATCACCCGCCTTGTCGGCGTTCTTGGTCGAGCTGGGCGCATGAATGATCGTGGCATCCACGATCGTGCCCGCACGCAGGCTCAAGCCCTGATGCTGCAGGTGTGCATTGACCGCGTCCAGCATATTGGCGGCCGGCCCATGGGTCTCCAACAGCCGACGGAAGTTTAGGATCGTGGTCTCGTCAGGAATGCGCTCCAGACTGTTGATGCCGGCAAATTGGCGCATCACCGCTGTGTCACGCAACGCTTCTTTCATCGACGGCTCGCCCAGGGCGCACCACTGCTGCAGGAAGTGGATGCGCAGCATGGTGGCCAGCGGATACGGCTGACGGCCGCGGTGGCCTGCAATCGGCTAGTGCGGCTCGAACAGCGCCAGCAGTCGCTTCCAAGGAATCACCTGATCCATCTCGTTGAGGAACAGCTCGCGGCGCGTTTTTTTTTTGCGCTGGCCAAGGCCTTCGGCATCACCGAATGTCAGCTGCATGGAGGGTTCAACGTGATGTGATGGACTTCAAGCTTGCCGGACTGCGGCCGGCACGACCATCGGATTTCGTGCAGATTTGTTCAGACCTTCCTTAGGCGCATTGCACCTAACCCTTGCTCTCGGCATTCATCACTGCGTCCTCCAGGAGTCCTCTAAAAGTATGTGCGGCCGTAGTTCACCGATCCGCTCGTGAACGTGAATCCCTTTTTTATGTCAACCTCCATCCGTTTGGGCGTATCGAACTGCATCAAGTGCACAACTCCTTCCATGGCACGGTCCAGTGAAGCGACAGTGCTCGCATGGGCCCGGTAGGCCTCGATGTCGCTGCCTTTGTTGCGCAGCATCCAAACGAATCTCGCTTCATCGGCTAGCGTGGTCGCAACGGCTGATAGATGCTTCTGGATCTTGTCGTAGTCTTCCAGTGCACGCTCTTGCAGGGAATGTTCTTCGCCCCACGGGCCCTCAACCGGGTGCTCGTTCTCTATGCGCGATACGACATCTTGCAGATTCTGGATGAGTCCTACCAGGGACTGCTTTAGCTCATGTCGGGAGCTAGCTGCGGAGACCTCGCCGCTGGCTTTCAGCAGGAGGTCGCTCATCCGTGCACTAAGATCACTCTCCATCTGATCTCTCCGTAAGAACATTTACTTCTGTGAACAAGATCGTGATCGCTCAGAGCCGGTGACGACCAAAGCCCTGGGGCTCCTCGGCATGGTGCGCCTTTGATGCGACGGGCGTCGTGACGCCGGTTCCCTTATCGGCGTGTCTCGGCGTCAGGATATAGCTCAATCCGCCGTCGGAATTTCCCTACCATGCTTTTGACCCAATGATTTATTGTCAGCGTGGTGCCAAGGACGTGGCGAGCAACGCTTAGCCTCGTCGGCCACTGAAGACGCAGCGCTTCGCCGCAGGATGCCGTGTTCGACACTATGGCGGTCCGGTTGAACACTTGAGCGCGTCTGTCTGATTGGCAAGTGAAGGAGTACTTGAATGGCGAAGGGTAGCAGCGGCAACAACGGTGGCGGAAAATCCGGCAGCAATAGCGATGCTAGGGGCCGGAGCGGATCTGGAGGTGCCGGGTCTTCGGACGCTGCAGGGCGTGGTCAAGGTAACGCTGGCGGATGGCCGAGCACTACCGGCAATTCGTCCGGCAGTGGTCGTAGCAATGCACCCGCCCGGGGCAAATAGTCTGCGTAGCCGGTTGCACGAGGGCTGATTTGCACGCCGGGATGCTGTGTGTCCCGGCGTCTCTTGCGCGCTGCGCACCGCAGGGAGCTCACGCGTCAACTTGCTAAACTCTTCTCGTTTTACCCTTTGCGGGCGAATTGCCATGTGCGCCCTGCTGCCATACACGTTATCTCGACGATGCAGGTCCGCCGCACCGGGGTGCAACACCGACACAGCGTTCCACGCCTGGTCATTCATCTCGAGACTCGCTGTAATACCCCCGGGCGTATAGTGGTCGCATCCTCACCGCAAGGATCGACGCTATGCAGAAGGGCTCGGATCTACTGGTCAAGGCGCTGGAAAACGAAGGCGTAGACCGCATTTTCGGCGTGCCGGGCGAAGAGAATCTGGACTTCCTGGAGTCACTCCGGAACTCGAAGATTGAACTGGTCCTCACCCGCCATGAGCAGGCAGCCGCTTTCATGGCCGCGACCCACGGCCGGCTCACCGGAAGGCCCGGCGTATGCCTGGCAACGTTGGGGCCGGGCGCCCTGAACTTCTCCACCGGCGCGGCGTATGCCCACCTGGGCGCGTGGCCGATGATCCTCATCACCGGCCAGAAGGCGGTGATGAGTGCCAAGCAGGCGCGCTTCCAGATCGTGGATATCGTGGCATCGATGAAACCGCTCACGAAAATGACGCGACAGATCGTCAGCCCGGCTTCGATCCCCGCCATGGTGCGTGATGCCTTCCGTGTGGCAATGGAAGAGCGGCCCGGGCCGGTCCATCTGGAGCTGCCGGAAGATATCGCCGGCGAGGAAGTCGAGGATGTCCCGGTCATCCCCATCCACGCACTGGAGCGCCCTATTGCAGCGCCCGCCGCGCTGGATCGGGCAGAGGCGGCCATCCTGGCGGCCAAGCGCCCGCTGGTGATGATCGGCGCGGCCGGAAGCCGGCCATGGCTGACAGAGGCGCTGTCCGCATTCGTGGCGCGCACGCGGCTGCCATTCTTCAATACCCAGATGGGCAAGGGCGCCGTGACCGGTGGCTCCAACCTCTATATGGGCACGGCGGCGCTGTCCGAAGGGGATTATGTCCACGAAGCGGTGGCGCGCGCCGACCTGATCATCGCCATCGGCCATGACACGATCGAAAAGCCGCCGTTCCTGATGAAGAGCAGCGGCGGGCCGAAGGTCATCCATATCAGCTTCCAGTCGGCCACGGTCGAGCAGGTCTACCACCCGGATATTGAAGTGCTGGGCGACATCGGTGCCTCGGTTGATGCACTGGCGGAGCGGCTGGAAGGCCGCTTGCCTACCGACGAGGGCATGACCGAACTGCGGCAGAAGATCCTCGCCCGGCTCAATGATCGTGCCGACGAAGACCGTTTCCCGATCACCCCGCAACGGATCGTGCACGACGTGCGCCAAGCCGTGCCGGACGATGGCATCGTCTGCCTCGACAACGGCATGTACAAGATCTGGTTTGCCCGCAACTACCGCACGCATGTGGCCAACACGCTGCTGCTCGACAATGCGCTGGCCACCATGGGCGCAGGGCTGCCGTCGGCGATGATGGCCGCGATGCTGTACCCGCAGCGCCGCGTCCTGGCGGTGTGCGGCGATGGCGGCTTCATGATGAACTCGCAGGAGCTGGAAACCGCCGTGCGGTTGGGACTGAACCTGGTCGTGGTGATCCTCAACGACAGTGCCTACGGCATGATCCGCTGGAAGCAGGCCGTGGACGGTTTCGAGGATTTCGGCATGCGCTTTGGCAATCCCGATTTCGTCAAGTACGCCGAGGCCTACGGCGCGAAAGGCAGCCGGGTGAGCGCCGTGGAGGAGCTGGTGCCGATGATCGAGGCCGCCTTCGCCGGCGGTGGCGTCCACGTGCTGGACGTACCCATCGACTATTCCGAAAACACCCGCGTGCTGGTCGATGAACTGCGCAACCGCACGCCAGATGTGGGCTGCGCCTGAGCCTGCCCTGACCCCATAAAAGGAGCCCACCATGCTGACCGTCGTACAGGCCTTCGACCGCGCGCCCATCACGGAAATAGGATTCGACACCGCCGCAGCGCTGGAACAGAAGCTCAGCGCCGCCGAGCGGGTGTTCAAGGACCGCGACGGCTGGCTGCCGCCGCACGAGCGCATCGCGATCCTGCGCAGGCTGGCCGCCTTGATGGACGCCAAGCGTGACCACCTTGCGCTGCAGATCGCACGCGAGGGCGGCAAGCCATTGCCGGATGCCATCATCGAGACCACCCGTGCCATCGACGGCGTCCACAACGCCGCCGACGAACTACGCAACTTTGGCGGCCGCGAGATCCCGATGGGCCTTTCAGCGGCGGCGGTGGGGCGCTGGGCGTTCACCACCCGCGAGCCCATCGGCATCGTGGCGGCGATCTCCGCGTTCAACCACCCGCTCAACCTGATCGTGCACCAGGTCGCCCCGGCGATCGCCGTCGGTTGCCCGGTCATCATCAAACCGGCTTCGGCAACGCCGCTGTCGTGCCTGGATTTCGTGGCGATGGTGCATGAAGCCGGGCTGCCCGAGCCGTGGTGCCAGAGCTTCATGCCCGAAGGCAACGACCTGGCCGAGGCGTTGGCCACCGACAAGCGCGTTGCCTTCCTGAGCTTCATCGGATCGGCGAGGGTAGGGTGGTCGCTGCATAGCAAACTGGCACACGGCGCCCGTTCGGCGCTGGAACACGGCGGGGTTGCGCCGGCCATTGTCGACCGCAACGCAGACCTTTCCAGGATGATCGAACCCATCGTCAAGGGCGGCTATTACCACGCCGGCCAGGTGTGCGTTTCCACCCAGCGCATCTTCGTCCATGACGATATTGCCGACGACTTCACCGAGGCGCTGGTCGCCCGTGTGGAACGGCTGCGCACCGGCGATCCGACCCTGAAAGATACCGACGTGGGCCCACTGATCCAGCCTCGCGAGGCGGACCGTGTAGCCGAATGGATCGACGAAGCGGTGAAGGGCGGTGCGAAGCTCGCCACGGGCGGCAAGCGGCTATCGGAGACGACGCTGCAGCCAACCGTGCTGCTGGATCCGGCCAGCGACGCACGGGTGACCACGCAGGAAGTCTTCGGGCCGGTGGTGGCGGTGTATCGCTACGCCGATCTGGACGAAGCCATCGGCCGGGCCAACTCGCTGCCCACCGCCTTCCAGGCCAGTATTTTTACCCAGGACATCGATATCGCCCTGCGTGCGGCGAACCGGCTGGATGCTTCGGCGGTGATGATCAACGATGCTACTGCGTTCCGCACGGACTGGATGCCGTTCGCTGGCAGGCGCGAGTCCGGGTATGGCACCGGCGGCATTCCATACACCATGCGCGACATGTCGCAGGAGAAAATGATTCTGATGCACAGAAGCTGAGCGGGCAGGGCACGCCTTCACGCTGCCTCGACCTCCCCCGGCATCAACTGAACGTCGGTCATGGCTCTGGCGAAAACGCCGCTATAGTCCGAACACCCCAGACGACGGAGACAGTGAAATGTTCCTTACCAAACAGCATCTGACGACCGCACGTACGCTCGGTGTCGCACTCATCGCCGGCGTCAGCCTCAGCGCCTGCGCCACCTACAAAGACGATTTCGCACGCATCGATTCGCGCCTCGACCAGCTCGACGTCAAGGTGCAGGGCGCAGCCCAGAGCGCCGAATCGGCCAACCAGTCCGCGACCCAGGCCAACCAGCGCCTTGACCAGATCGAAGGCCGCGTGCAGCAGCTCGAACAGGCGCCCCGTCGCAAGCCGCGCGGTTGATCGCTTTGCTCACCTCACGGTGAATGGTTGAACCAGGGACCGGTGGCTCTCGCAGGCCACCGGCTTCCTCAGGGCATTGGAAGATGACTCGAAAAAACAGTCCCATCCGCAACAACTCCTCTATCCGACTCCGCCCTCTGTGTGGCGCGCTGGTCATCGCCCTGGCCTTCGCCAGCGTTGGCACGGTGAGCGCGAAGAACTCCGCCGCCAAGTCGGTAACCGCGGTTGATGAGCTGCCGGAAGGGCAGACGGTGTCCGATACCGTGATCGAACTGGCGGGTTGGGTTGTTGCTTCCAAGGACAGTCAGGGCTACCCGTTCGCGGTCATGGACAAGGCTGCTGCACAGGTGTTGGTGTTCGACGGCGAAGGCAAGCTTCGCGGCGCAGCCCCGGCATTGTTCGGCTCTGCGAAAGGTGATCACACCGCCCCCGGCGTTGCAGGCCTGGCGCTTCGCGAGATTCCAGGCCGGGACCGCACTACGCCCGCCGGTCGCTTCATAGGCGGCTACGGTCCGTCGATCGATGCCGGACGCGTGCTGTGGGTGGATTATGATTCCGGCGTTGCGTTGCATCCCATCGCCACGGGCGTGCCAGCGGAAAAGCGCGCTGAGCGGCTTGCTTCGGCTTCGCCGGATGACAACCGGGTCACGCATGGCTGCATCAACATCTCGCCTACGTTCTATGAGCAAATTGTTCGTACTACGTTCGAACGTGGCGGGGTGTTCTACGTGCTCCCGGACAAGGCCTCGATAGCGGAGACGTTCCCTGAGTTCGCGGAAAGTCGTGGTGCCGCGAAAGACGAAGGCGGGAAGAGCGAGCGCTCTGCACGCAAGTAATGGGCAGGGTGGGCGGCAAGCCTTCAGCCTGCTGCTGCCCTCAAACGGTCGCAGGTTTCCTTTGCGCGCTGCATGCCCATGCCTTCGGGCGAGGCCGGATCCGGGTCACCCAGGGTGAACACTTCCATGCGGGCATCGTTTGCAGCACGCACCTTGGGCGCGGCCAGCACTGCGGCCATCAGCTGCGACAGTGCAACCTCGTCGCGCTGGGCAAGGAACGCCTTGAGCTCGGCGGCAGTGTAGGACTGGATGAGCACCTGATCGAATGCCGCTTGACCAGCGGGGTCCTGGATACCGTCGGCAAGGCGCTTTACACCCGCTGACAGAAAACCGGCCATGGCGGTCTGGATTGCCTGCCTGCAGGCGGGCGGATCCTCCGGCGATGAGATACCTTCACCGCTGCCAAAGGCGCGCAGGAAGTCCTGGCCTTCGTTGAGGACCTGCCGTGTCACGATCTGTGTGTTGACCTCATGGGCGAGTTCAAGCGGCGTGGCGGCAAACAAGGGCACGCTGGTCACGGCCAGCATCGCCGCGCCGGTCCAGCGCACCATACGGCCCAAACGCGCTGCGACGAAGGGCCTCGCAGCAGCCATCTGATCTACTTCTTTCATGTGCACCAAGCGTCTCGCGATGAGGCGCGCAAGGATAGCGCATCAACTGCAGGACCATTGAGGCCGAGTCTGGGCTCAGCCGCTGCGCGACAGCTCGCGTGCGAGGAACGGTGCCGTCCTGCTTGCCTTGGCGCGAGCCACCTGCTGCGGCGTTCCCTTCGCCACGATGGTGCCGCCCGCAGCACCTGCGCCAGGCCCCACGTCAATCACCCAATCGGCCTGAGCGACCGCCCGCATGTCATGCTCGATCATCACCACCGTGTTGCCCGCATCAACCAACCGCTGCAGCTGAAGCATCAGCCTGTCCGCATCGGATGCATGCAGGCCGGTAGTGGGCTCATCGAGCACATAGAGCGTGCGACCGCGCTGGCCGCGCTGCAGCTCGGTTGCCAGCTTGATGCGTTGCGCCTCACCGCCTGAAAGCTCCGTCGCCGGCTGGCCCAGCCGCAGATAGCCCAAGCCGATATCGCGAAGCACCTGCAGCGGGCGGGCAATCGCATCCTCCTCGCCGAAAAACGCGTGCGCCTGGTCGACCGTCAACTGCAGGACTTCGGCGATGTTGCGGCCATTCCACAGCACCTTCAGCGTGGCCTCGTTGTAGCGCGCGCCGTGGCATGCAGGGCAGGGCGCATAGACGCTGGGCATGAACAGCAGCTCGACGCTGACGAATCCTTCGCCCTCGCAGGTCGGGCATCTGCCCTTGGCCACGTTGAACGAGAAGCGGCCCGCATCGAAGCGGCGTCGGCGTGCGTCGGGCGTGCTGGCAAACAGCTTGCGCACATGGTCGAACAGCCCGGTGTAGGTGGCGAGGTTGGACCGCGGCGTGCGGCCGATGGGTTTCTGGTCCACCTGGACGACCCGCTGGATGGCATCCACATCGCCTGCCAGCCGGCCGCGCGTTGCTTCGATGACGGTTGGCCCATCGGTGGGCGCGACATCGGCGCCATCGTCCGGCGGCTCGTGGCCCAGATGCAGCAGTACCAGCTCCGGCAGTGCCTGCGCCATCAGGCTGGACTTGCCCGACCCTGAAATGCCGGTTACGGCCGTCAGCAATCCCAGCGGCAGCTGCGCATCCACGCCCTGCAGGTTGTGGCGGTGGATACCCTTCAGTTCCAACCAGCTTTCGGCGTTGCGCTTGCGGCTCGCAGGCGCAGGCACCTGGTCGAAAAGATACTGGGCGGTGCGCGAATCCTGCACCTGGCGCAGGCCATCGGGCTCGCCACTGTAGAGGACGCGCCCGCCATGCTCGCCCGCCTGCGGGCCGACATCCACCAGCCACTGCGCGCGGCGCATCAGCTCCAGATCGTGTTCGACGACGAAAACCGAGTTTCCGCCATCGCGCAGCTGGCCAAGCGCATCGTACAGCGCCTCGCTGTCGGCAGGGTGCAGGCCAGCCGATGGCTCATCCAGTACGTACAACACGCCGAAGAGCAGCGAGCTCAGCTGGGTACCCAGTCGCAGGCGCTGCAGTTCGCCGGCCGAAAGCGTGGGTGTCGCGCGATCCAGGGACAGGTACCCCACGCCGAGCGAACGCAGCTGCGACACACGCGCCATGATGCCGCCAGCGAGCCGCTGCGCCGCCATGCGCTTCTCCTCAGACAGGGCCGAAGTCAGGCGTACGTCAGGGGCGGCGGCGTGGGCGGCGCGCCCGCTTGCCACCCGCTTCGCGCGGTCGCGGCGGGTGGCGCTGCTGCTGCGTGAGCCCCGGCTGTGTGCGCTGAAATCACCTTGCGCCACAGGTTCCAGCAGCTCCGCCAGTTGATCCAATGGCAGCCGCATGAACTCGCCGATGTCCACGCCGGCGAAGGTGACCGACAGCGCCTCTGGCTTCAGGCGCTTGCCCTGGCAGGCAGGGCACAGCTTGCCTTCCATGTAGCGGGAAACCCGCTTGCGCATCAGCGCACTCTGGGTCGTGGCAAAGGTGTGCAGTACATAGCGGCGGGCGCCGGTGAAGGTCCCCATGTAGCTGGGTTCAAGCTTGCGCTTCAGCGCAGCGCGGGTTTCGGCCGGGGTGAAACCTGCATAGACCGGCACGCTCGGCGCCTCCTCGGTGAACAGGATCCACTCCCTGTCCTTCTTCGGCAGCTTCTTCCACGGCACGTCGATGTCGTAGCCCAGCGTGACCAGGATGTCGCGCAGGTTCTGGCCGTGCCATGCCGGCGGCCAGGAGGCGATGGCACGTTCGCGGATGGTCAGCGACGGGTCCGGAACCATCAGCGCTTCGGTTACCTCGTAGACGTGCCCAAGCCCATGGCAGGTGCTGCAGGCGCCCTGCGGGGTATTGGGTGAGAAGTCCTCGGCGTAGAGCATGGGCTGGCCGGGCGGGTAGGCCCCTGCACGCGAGTACATCATCCGCACCAGGCTGGACAGCGTTGTCACACTGCCCACCGATGAACGTGCATTGCTGGCCCCGCGCTGCTGCTGCAGCGCTACCGCCGGCGGCAGCCCGTCGATGGCATCCACATCGGGCACGCCGGCCTGGTCGATCAGGCGCCGTGCGTAGGGCGCTACGGACTCGAAATAGCGCCGCTGTGCCTCAGCGAAGACAGTGCCAAAGGCCAATGATGACTTTCCCGAACCCGATACCCCCGAGAACACGACCAGTGCATTGCGCGGAATGGAGACATCGACATTCTTGAGGTTATGCTCGCGCGCTCCGCGGACTTCGATGCAACCGCCGGCTATGGCAGCGGAGGATGACGGATCGATGGGCGGGTGGGGCATGGCGGCGGTCCTGCGGGCAGTGAGTGGCACGCCTGACGGCGCGCCCGATGGCTCATTCTCGCTCCTGGGGGGTGAACGTGGGTGAGGGCGCCAGAGGCGCGTCTTTTGTCAAGCAAGCCGGCCAATCACGGCTCAGACATCCCGGGCTGGAGCGCTGCACTCGAAAATGCCAGGCATTGGCGCTCAAGATTGCGCAGCACCCTCACTGCAATCTGACCCTCCACGTCGTCCATTCCAACAAGCAATTCGGTCCGTAGGGTGTCCAGTGTCTCAACGAGTTTGAGTGACAGGGCGCGCCCTCGCTTGGTCAGATGCAAGGTCTTGGCGCGGCCATCGGATGGATCCCGCTGGCGCTTCAAAAAACCATCGCGCTCAAGCTGCGTGACCGATCGCGCAATGGCTGCCGGATCCAGCGCCGATTCCTCGGCCACGTCTTTCTGGCGGATCCCATTGCCCAGTCGGGCAATCACCAGCAAGACCGCCGCTATGGACAGCGAAACACCGGACTGCGCAAGCGCGATGCCGGCTGCGCGCTGCCATGCGCGCCCGGCGGGCAACACCGTCCAGGTCAGCGTAGTTCGCCAGTCCTCGCCGTCCTGCATCGACATATCGCGTAAGCCCCAATGGTGACGGTCCGGAGCCAGGCGCTCCGGTTCTGCTTGCTTCCCGCAGCACCGCAGCCTGATAGGCCAAAAAAAGCCAAGGCAGTGTGCTGAGCAGGTCGGCACTACGGGTGACGCGTCATTTGGATCTTATCCTTCCCACCTGCCTGGATCAATTCACAGCGGCCGTACTTATTGGGCAAGCAAGCCGCCGTCAACGACGTGCTCGTGTCCGGTTATGTAGGACGATTCGTCGGATGCCAGGAAGAGCACGAGGTTGCTGACTTCATTGGCCTTGGCGATACGTCCAAGCGGAATCATGGACACTGCTTCGCCGCCGTTTTCGTCAGTGCCCTCTACCATCATCGGGGTCTGGATGAAGCCAGGGTGGACAGAGTTCACGCGAATATTATCGGCGCCATACTCGATTGCAGTAGCCTTGCTCATCCCTCGCACGGCGAACTTGCTGCCTACATACGCCAAACTCGGGAATCCGTAATTTGCGGCCATTCCGGCGATCGACGAGACATTTATGATCGATCCACCCTTGGCCTTGAGCATCGATGGAATCACAGCCTTCATGCCGAGGTAGACGGCATTCTGGTTGATCGCGCAGACCTTCAGGAAATCTTCTTCCGAGATATCCGCAGTCTTGGCGATTGGGCCAAGAATTCCCGCGTTATTGACCAGGATCGTAACGTTGCCGAAGGCCGTCTCCGCCTCGGCCACTACCTTCTGCCATGCGTCCCAGCTCGTAACGTCCTGCTGGACGAAACGTACGTCATCTCCAAGCTCCGACGCTAGAGCGCGACCTCCCTCGGCATTGACGTCGGTGAAAACAACCTTCGCCCCTTCTGCGACGAAATTCCGCACATGTGACGCACCCATGCCCTGTGCGGCACCAGTGACGATAGCTACTTTGCCCTGCAATCTGCTCATCGTTCATCTCCTGTGATTTACACGGCGTCGCTGCCGCCAGTGAAGCCAGTCTGGCTTCCGATAGATGACGCGTCAATGAATTGGATGTAGGCTGGAACGCCTGAAGAGTCCTGTCATTCCCGCAATGGTGCGCAACATCCGCTTGGCGAAGGTGATCAAAAGGCACGGGCGGGGGCGCGGGGCACACTGGTTTGGCGGGAGCCGAGTCTGGCCGGCCTCGGCGCTGCCTCGGTTTTTCAGCGCTGTACGCCCTGTAATGCCTGCACCAAGCGCAGCCGAGTTGACCTGCGCAGCTTTGCATTCTTCACCGTGCTGCTGCGCCTGCCAGGTGTAATGTCCTGAGCGACCACAAGCTTTGCGCCCCCTCCGCCTTTGTTCGAAGTACTACAGAAAAATGATCACTACTCCTGTCAAGAACCACGCGAAAAGCCCTATGAATCTCTTGCGGCGGCGCTCGCTTGCCTTGATGACGACCTTCGTCATGAGCAGCTCGGTGGCCATTGCCAGCCCTTGCGGCAGTCCTGCAAACGGTGCAGCAATGCTGATCGACGCGACATGTGTAGATCCGGAGTTTGCCAAGCCGATCATAGATGCTAAAGAGAACATCTCCACGCCCATCAAGGGGCTGCGAGTCTCAGGACATTTTGAGGGCTCGAATGCGAGGTTCCAGTTCGTGTTCCCTGAAAAGGAACAGTGGGACGGTCGCTTCTACCAGCAGGTTTATCCGAATACACCGACCGTGGCAGATGAGGTGGTGAAGTTCGGCGCCAACGATGGCGCGTACACCGTGCACACTGTTTCCAGCGGCGGATACCGCCTTGATGCGGCGGCGGCCAAATTTGCCAAGACGATCGCGGCAGACTACTACGGAACCTCGGGGAGAATCTTCGGATATGTTTACGGAGGCAGCGGCGGCTCGTACCAGGTGATAGGTGCCGTTGAGAACACCGTAGGTGTCTGGGACGGTGGCGTGCCGTATGTCATGGGCACGCAAACGTCCATTCCCAACAACTTCTTCATCCGCGCATTTGCACGGCTCGTGCTTAGCCGGCACGCCAGCAGGATTTCTGACGCAGTGGCGCCGGGTGGAAGCGGAGACGTCTACAGCGGCCTGAGCACCACCGAACAAGGCGTTCTTTCCGAGGTGTCTGAGCTGGGGGTGCCGCTTCGAGGCTGGGAAGACACGACCTATCTGTTGGGGCTGGAGGAAGGGGGCGGACTGCTGGGGTTCCTCGGTAGTGTCCAAGCCGCCGATCCTACCTACGTAGAAGACTTCTGGAGTAAATCGGGATATCTGGGGGCCGAGGCATCGGAGCTGGGGAACCTGGTTCGCGCTTCGCGAGTCCGCTACGACAGTGTGCTGAAGAGCGTGCAACCCGGCAATGGTGATGGCGTCTTCGAGGTGCAGGTCGAGCAGGCACCTCCTGAGTCGGCATTCTTTCCTGTCGAGCTCACGGTTCTGAAGAAGGACGGCACGCAAGCGGGACGTTTTCTGACGATGTACGACCGCGTCAATCGATCCTTCCGTATCGAAACCGCACAGCAGCCAGGCCTTGCAGAAGCGCTCCTGGTGGGTGCACGGGTCAGGCTGGACAACTCGTGGCCTTTGGCAGCCACCACGTATCATCGCCACCAAGTGCCGGAAAGCAGTGATTTTACGGCCTGGAACATCTTAAGGGACTCACGGGGCCAGCCTCGATATCCCCAGCGAACACCTGTCTTGGCAAGTGGTATTGCTCAGAGCGTGACGGGGGGCTCGACGTATTCCGGTGATTTGCGCTTCAAGGCCATCATTGTTTCCAACCTGCTGGATGTCGACGCATTCCCTTGGCACGGGGCTTGGTACCACGACAGGGTCAAATCCACGCTGGGCGCCCGTGCTGATCAGATGTCCCGGCTCTGGCTGAATGACAACGCCGATCACCTTGATGGGCACGTCATAGCCTCCGGTAGCGCAGATGCCCAGCGATTGCGGCTGATCAACTACACCGGCATCGTCCAGCAGGCGGTGAGGGATGTCAGCGCATGGGCTGAAAAGGGCACGCCGCCGGCGAAATCCACCGCGTACCGGTTCAGTAAGGGGCAAATGTCCGTTCCCGCGAACGCATCGGTCAAAGGCGGTATCCAGCCCGTTGTAACGCTTTCTCTCCGCGGTGCCGGGCAAGCACGCGTCCGTACAGGCGCCCCCGTTGAGTTGAGGATGCAGGCCCGCGTACCCGCTGGTGCGGGTAACGTGATTGCAGTGGAGTGGAGCGACACCGGTGATCATCAGCTGGTACCTGACAGAATTGCTCCTGGCCAGAAACGGATCACTGCTGTTCGAACCGTCACGCTCGCCAAGCCCGGCACCTATTATCCGGCCGTAATGGTTACAAGTACCCGCCTCGGCAACGACTCCAGGTTTGGGCGCGCGTCAAACCTTGCTCGTGTCCGCGTCGTAGTTGAGTAGGCAGGGTGGGTCGCCGACCGTCGCGGTCTGAGGGCGTTGCGGGCTGCAGCTGCCGTTGGTCGGTTTGGGCTCGGAGGGATAGTGTTGCGGCCAATCACTACGCCGCGCCGCGGCAACGCGGGAACTGGCTGCATCCGTGGAACTGCTCGCCGGTTCGGCGATTGGTCCTTTGGACCAGCGCGCTTCCGCACTTTCTGCAAGCAGCTGCCTTGGGGGTGGGGCAACGTGCAGGCTCAAGCTGCGGTTCGACACGATTCGCAGCTGGCTTCTGCACTGCCCGGATCATGCCGAGCAACGCCTCGCCACGAATCAGCTCGATGGGCTTTCCCGCGGCAAAGGCTTCGGCGTCACGGGTGAACGTGCCGATACAAACAATCTTGACCGCATCAGCGCGGTGGTGCGCGAGCAGCCCTGCCATCTCGCGAACCACGCTCACCCCAATCTGCCGTGACCGCCACTGCTTGCATTGGACGAGAACCTTCTGACCTTGCTTGCGCAGGATCAGATCGATACCCCCATCCGGGCCGCCCAATCCGGTTTCTTCCACCGTATAGCCGTGGCGTCGGAATGCTTCACCCACCAACTGCTCGAATTGCGCCCAACTGCCGGAGGCAAGGCTATCCAGCGAATCCCGGGTATCCAGCAGGCGTCGGCGGCGACGGGAGCCAAAGTAGGAGGCGAGGGCAGCCGCCCAGCACAGTCCCAGAAGCAGCCATGCCAACGGCGCCAAGATGTTCGCCAACTGTGCGCCGAGCCCGACTGCCAGCGGACCGTTCTGCCTGGTCAGCCACCAAGGGACGACCTGTTGGATCACAATGAAGCCGACGACGCCTGCGACGATGCCTACTGGCCAAGGCAGCTCGGCCAGTACCTCGAACCCGCTTTTCTTCCCTCTACGCGCCATGCAGGAGCCTCCGTGCCAGGCGTCACGATAGCGGCTGGAAAGACGGTTGTCAGGAGGAGGCGGGCGAGACTTTCGTGCTGGCCTTAGTTGTCTTTGCAGGAGCACGCGGCACTGCCGGCACGATGCCAAGCGCAGGCAGCAGCAGGCAATCAATGGCCTGAGTCAGGAACTTCAGCTCGAACGGCTTGCGCTGAATCAGGGCGCGATACGCCGCCATCGACGGCACCAACTGCGAGGCGACATCGATATTGGCATCGGCACGGACTTCACCGCGGGCAAGCGCACGTTGCATGAGCCGCAGGTTGGCATTCACCCACGGGTCCACGATAGCGGCGTTTCCCGCCGCTGCCAGTTCGGGGTGCTGGGAAAGCACAGAGGCCAATCCGGCCATCACCCGCATCTTCTGTTCACCCTCGCGCGCACTGGCAGGCTTGAACAGGCCCAGCAGATCACCACGCAATGTTCCGGTATCGGGCAGGGCATCCAGATCCACCTGGGTGCGCTTGAGGTGTGCGACCGCATCAATCACCAGGTGCGCTTTGGACTTCCAGCGGCGGTAGGCAGCCGCCTTCCCGGCCTTGGCCCGCAGCGCCACCATGTCCATGGTCATCCGCTCGTAGCCCACCTCGGCAATGACCGCGATCGCGGCTTCCAGGATCGCGGTATCCACTGCCGGGTCACGCCTGCGCCCGCGCAGGGGCGCTTCAACGACCGGCTCAATTTGAACCGGGGTGCCGGCTGATGGCGCGCCTTTCTTGTTCATCACCTTGCCTCCCGAACTCAGGTAAAGATACGCGCACATTACGGAACTTGCACGTTCCGTATGTCTGTGGCCTGATGAGGGCATTCGAGACATCGCCGAGCGTCGGCCTGCGCCCCCGCCAGGAAGGCCGGGCATCCGATCAGGCAAGGGCATAGGACTTCAGAATGTTCCACATCATTTTTTCGCTGCCAGCGCTGTATGTCATCGCCCGGTTACTGTGGCCTTTGCCGCTGGCGTTGCCAATAAAGCTTGCGCTTGCGTTGTTCATCCTCATCGGCTCGCAATACCACCTGGTCTGTCGGCTGTCCTCGGGCAGTGTCTTCTCGCCCGAGATGCCGCGCAGCCTTGTCATTGCGTTCAATTGGGTCTTCATCTCGATCCTGATGCTGTTCTTCCTGCAATTGCTGATCGATCTGGTGCGAATCGGTGTGAAGCTCGCAGCAGGAACCACCTTCGTGGTGCCGGTCGCGGTGTCCTGCAGCCTGGGGCTGGTGATTCTGGCAATCGCGGCGCTGGGCGTGCGGAACGCGATTGCCGTGCCCGCCATCCGGAACGTCGAGATCGTGGTCAAAGACCTGCCGGACGAGTTTTCCGGCTATCGCATCCTGCAGCTCACCGACCTGCATATCAGCCGCCTGTTTGGCCAACACTGGACGCAGGTGGTGGTCAGCGATGCCAATGCGATCGGCGCCGACCTGATCGTGGTAACCGGTGATCTCATCGATGGGTCGCTGACGGATCGCAAGCGCGACGTCAGTCCATTGCAGCAACTGCACGCCCCCGACGGGATCTATTTCATCACCGGCAACCATGAGTTCTTCTTCGAACACGCAAGCTGGCTCAACGAGGTCCAGGCGCTGGGCATGACCGCGCTGGAAAACCGGCATGTCGTGCTGCGGCGAGGGCAGGGCGCGCTTGTCCTGGCCGGCGTCACCGACCTTTCAGCGCAGGAAACCGGGTTCCCCGGGCCCGATGTGGGCAAGGCGTTGGAAGGCGCACCCGCCGGCGTGCCGGTCGTGTTGCTGGATCATCAGCCCAAGCTGGCGCGCGATGCGGCGGGCCTGGGGGTAGCGGTGCAGCTTTCCGGACATACGCATGGGGGCTTGGCGCCTGGCGTTGATCGTCTGTTCGCGCTCGCCAACGGGGGCTATGTTTCCGGGCACTACGACGTCGGCGGTATGCAGCTCTACGTCAACAATGGAACAGCGCTTTGGCCCGGGTTCGCCTTTCGGCTGGGACGGCCGCCGGAGCTCACATGCATCACGCTGAAGAAAGCCCCTCGGACGATCTAGATGGCCTGGGCATAAGCGTGACGCGTCACGCCTCGCGTCGATCCTTTATCATCCTCCTGAGATAACGGGGGCGGATATGGACATTCGGATTGGGGTACTGGCTGTTCTACTGGTCGCTGCGGCGCCATGCGTTGCGCAACAAATTCGCTCGGCAACGGGTCCGGCTCCCAGGCCCACCCCGGCGCCTCCCAAGCCAGCGCACAACTCAATGGCGAACGGCACGACGCCATTCAACTGCGAACGATACAGCTGGCCCAAGCATCCCCATCCACTTATGAAGCGGTACTGCGACCAGCTGGAATCACAGACGCTGGCAGATGAAGCACGGCGAGCAGGACGGCCGGGGCCATCTGCTGACGTGATCCAGCTGCCGTCTCTTGGATCGGAAGCTGCTCGCCGGTCGGGCCTATCCTGTGTCGGAGGCCAAGCGATGCGAAAGCTGCCTAACGGGTGGGAGCAGGTTTCGTCTCCTTCGGGCGGGTGGCAGCGCTGCCGGGAGCAATGAGTGGGGCGTGGGGACGGGCGACCGGCGGGGAATACTTCAGCCTGCAAGGCCGACAGAGCCGTCAGCTTCGCAAGCGCTTACGCAGACGCTACGAGCATGGCACGCAAGCGAGACCTCTGCCTGTCCAGCATCTCGATCTGCTTGTCTAGCATCGCCAGCCTCTTGCGCTGTGTTTCGCTGGTCTCTGGGCACGCCAGGGCCCCTTCGATCAGCAGCATGCATTCCGGGAAGCTACGGATCTCTTCCAAACTGAAGCCTGCCGCAATAAGGCGCTGTATCTGCTTCACCTGGTTGACCGCCACCGTTTGAAACGCGCGGTAGCCATTTCCTGATCGGGAAGATGCCAACATCCCATGCTGATCGTAGTGGCGGATCGAACGCACGCTGACGCCGCTAGCCTCGGCCAGCTCACCAATCTTCATCAGGTCATTGCTGGGTTGCGTGGACATCGCGAAATCCTGGAAACGTCCACTTGACTCTAACACTAGTGTCAGCGTTTAGCCTCTGCATTCCGCTCTATGAGGTTCGTTGACCATGGTCTTTTCCCCAGTCTCAGCCATTCGATACACCTGGCTCTATTGCATCGCTCTGTTGCTGGCACCACTGCTTGCGCACGGCACAAACCGGGCTTACACGGTTGAGTCACTTGATGGAGTCAACATCGCCGTTCAAGAAGCGGGGAATCCCCAGGGGCAGGCCATCATCTTCGTCCACGGGTTGCTGGGTAGTCACCTCAGCTGGGAAAAACAGCTCAATAGTCCTGAATTGCAGCGCTATCGGTTGATTACCTTTGATCTGCGCGGACACGGCCTGTCCGACAAGCCAGTGGAGCTGGACGCTTACCGCGAGGGCCGTCACTGGGCAGATGACCTCGCGGCTGTCATCAAGGAGTCCGGAGCACACGAGCCGGTGCTGGTGGGGTGGTCTCTCGGGGCTGCTGTCACCACCAACTATCTGGCAGCGTTTGGCGACGAACAGATTGCAGGCGCGGTGTATGTAGGCGGGGTCGTCGAGCTCAAGCCGGAACAACTCGTCGCTCAACCCGCCGCTTACAGCGGCATGGCGTCATCGGACCTGCGATTGCATCTTGAAGGCGAGAAGGAATTCGTCGCGCTGTGTTTCAACACGCCGCCTGACGACGCAACGTTCCAGCGCACGATCGCCACTGCGGCCATGGCATCAAGGGAGATGCAGAGCGCCGTCCACGGCATGTCGATCGATGCTGCCAAAGGACTTGGTTCGATGCATAAGCCACTCCTGCTCATCTACGGTGAGCAGGATGCGCTTGTTCAGCCAAGCGCCTCTGCAGCGCGGGCGAAGGCACTTTATCCCCGAACCAAAGTTGAACTGTATGAAACGTCAGGCCATTCGCCCTTCTTGGAGGAGTCCACACGCTTCAACCGGGATCTCTCTGCATTTGTGGATGCAGCGACCGGGCACTGAGCGAGGTCGCTACCGACCCGGATGCGTTCAGACCCAACACGGCAATGGGAACAGCAGGCTTACGCAGCATCAATGCTTGCCTTGGTCGTATCGTGCGCACGCGGCTTCAAGCTCACCGCCGTTCTTCAACGCCCAGCTGCACAGCGCTTCAAAGGGCTGCTTCAGGGAGTGACCAAGAGGGGTGATCGCATACTCGACGCCAATTGGGGCGGTCGGCAGTACGGTCCGCGTTACCAGGCCATTCCGCTCGAGGCGCTTGAGCGCGTCTGCGAGAGACTTGTGGGTGATTCCGTCCAATCGGCGCTTGATCTCGTTGAAGCGGGACGGTTTTGGGCAGATCACGGTGAGAATCATGATCGTCCATTTGTCCGCGATCTTCTCCAGCATCGGTCGAACCTGCGCCATGTCGGAGAGGACTTTCTCAGAGCTTTCAGCCGAACAGGTATCAGCACGTATATCTAGGCTAGTCATGGTGCGTTCTTGATACTTGATTTACAGCGTATATCTTAGCAGCACTCTTGGTTTTTACAGGTGCTCACGAATGAAGAAGATGGAAGGGAAAGTTGCCCTGGTCGTTGGCGGTGCAAGGGGCATTGGCTTGGCAGTAGCTGCTCGGATCGCCGCGGAGGGCGCAACGGTGTTCATCACCGGGCGAGACCGCAAACAGGTGGAGGAGGGCGTCGCAGCAATAGGCCCAGGTGGCCGTGGCATCGTCGCCGATGCAAGCGTCCGTGAAGACATCGATCGGGTAATGAGTGAGATTGGCAGCCAGTTCACGCGCCTCGACGCCCTCGTACTGAATGCAGGCCTGAGTGAGCCGGCATCGCTTGCCGAAGTGACCGAAGAACACTTTGACCGACACTTTTCGGTGAACGTGCGCGCCCAGATCTTTGGCCTGCAGAAAGCCCTCGGCCTGCTTCAAGAGGGCGCAGCGGTGGTGCTGATGGGGTCGGTAGCGAGCTCACTCGGCATCCCGAACTACGGTACTTACGCCGCAACGAAGGCGGCCCTTCGCTCGTATGCCCGCACATGGGCGGCAGAACTGGCCCCCCGCGGCATCCGCATCAACGTGGTGGCGCCAGGGCCTACAGATACGGAGATGATGGCGCGAGTCCCTGATGAGGTGCGCAGATCAATCGTCGCCCCCATTCTTCTCGGCCGAATGGCCAGGCCCGACGAAGTCGCCGCTGCGACGTTGTTCCTTCTCAGCGACGAGTCGAGCTTCATAACAGGTGTGGAGTTGTGCGTGGATGGAGGCATGGGCCAGATATAGGCGCCAAACGGTTAGCCAGCACCGTGCGAAGCCACCCTATGTGGCTTCGCAGATCCACGTCTCTGGCCGGTTACGCGCCTTGGGGCGGGGTGCCCGGTCCCAAGCCGCTCGGTTGACATGGTGAGCGCCATTTCGTCGACGATCCGGGTGATTCATCGCCGGCTCCTGTGGCTTGGTCGCAAACGCGTTGCCACGCCCCCGCGCGGATGGCAACTTGCAGCGGCGATCACCTAGACCTGGCCCCCCGCATGACCCCCGTTACCCTGTATTCGCCCGATCCGGCCCGCGGCTGGCTGCCCTGGGCCTGGCTGACGCCGATCCTGATGATCCTGTTCAACGCGGTACCGGTGATCGCGCTGGACGGGTGGATGCAGTCGCAGCATTGGTCGACGCCGAGCGGCGATCCGATCGGACTCGCTGGCTTGCATGCGCTGCTGTGGATCGGCTTCGCGCCGACGCTGGTGGCCGTGCTCGCCTGGGTACGCTTCGTCGAACGGCGCTCGCTGGCGAGTATCGGCCTGACCGGTCCGGCGCCGCTGAAAACCTTCCTGCACGGACTGGCCGTTGGATTCGGCACGATCGCGCTGGTCGTAGTCGCGATCTGGATGGCTGGCGGGATGCAGGCGGCGGACGTGGGGCAGGCCTGGCGGTCGCCCGTCAGTCTGCTGCACATCGGTCTGCTGCTATTGAGTTTCATGTTCCAGGCGAGCGTGGAGGAAGTCATCTTCCGCGGCTGGATGCTGTCGGTGGTGGCGCGCAAGACCAATGTCGCGGTGGCAGTGCTGCTGGTGTCGCTCGTTTTCTGCTTCCTGCATTTCAGTCCGCACCAGCCACCCCGGGTCATGATCAGCACGTTCCTGTTCTCGCTGTTCGCCTGCGCCTGGGCGCTGCGGACCGGCAATATCTGGGGCGTGATGGGCTGGCACACGGGGTGGAACTGGTTGCTCGCGACCGGCTTCGAACTGCCCGTCACCGGCATGGATGCGCACTTGCCGGCGCTGCTGGTGGCGCTGCGCCCGCAAGGCCTCGACACCCTGACCGGTGGCGCGCAAGGGCCGGAAGGCAGTTATCTGTGCAGCGTTTTCCTCGTCATCGCGATCGCGTGGATCCAGTGGCGAAAGACGCGCGGAGCTGAGAGTCCAGCAGGCACTACAAAAGCCTCTTGAATTCAGTGAGGAACATGATCCTGCAAAAAAGGGCACGAACTAAAAAGCTGGCACGCCTCCTGGATGCGCCTGCGACATACCGGAAGGCGATGGACGCATGGCAAGAGATCACCCAGGAACTACGCGCTGGGCGCGGGGCAAGGCTGAGGGCCTGCAGGGGTAGGCTAGGGGGCTAGGGCAGGGCTGCGGCGGCGATTTCCAGGCCATGGCTCGCCGCTGGAGCGGGGCTGCCCGCCCAAGGCGTGAGGCCCAGCTGCAATCTATTTATAGCGCTGGCATCAAATCCGCTTGATCCTGGTATAGACGTGAGCCGAAACCAACTCATGGGCTTCTAGCAACGCGTCCATGCAGACTCCTTCCCGTCCCGATCCAGGCAATCGGGTACCGTCAGGGAGCTTTGCCTCAACAAGACACCATCGGCCCTCGCCACAGTTCCAGATTTTCGCCTTGTACGGCTGGCCGTTGACTGATAGGTCAACAAGCACCACAGGTTCGGGCTTCAGTCCTTGTGCCATGACACATCAACTACCTTGGCGACCGAGCGTGTACGCAGCCGACGCACGATCAATGCGTAAGTGTCGCGTCATGACTGGCTCACACGTACCAATAGCGATTGCAATCCGGGGATGCATGACGGTCCGTAGGGAAATCTACGTAATTCTAGCGACCCAGGAGCGATGCCTGCATCTGCTGCGGCTTAACTGTTTAACGTCTTATCGGCCGAGGCGGGCGTCACTTTGCGCTGGATTTGGGCCTGGCAGCTGAGGCGTGCGCCGGCGGATTGGGCCGCTCACGTTTTGAACGCCGTCGCCGCTTTTGGCAAGCTTGTTGGCCATCTTCGCCAGGGTCTTTGTGGATGCGACTCCGATGCAGTTGGGTATTCCCGACCAGCAGTGCACCTGGGTAGGAAATTGCCGTGCGAAGTCGACCACTTCAGGGATTCCAGACACATCAATGAAGCTGTCATTGATGCGGTGAACCTCCACCCGAGAAGATGCGCTTGATTGTGTTGGCTGAGCCCAAGCTGCTCCAAGTGCCGCTTAATCTGGTTCCCAAGGGCGATCAGTTCTTGGGTCAGTCGTGCGCCATTGGCTTCATTCCCTCGCTCACTTGGCTTAAAGCCAGTAGAGCTAAGCCAAGGCTGAAGGGCGCGAAGAGGCTTGCCTGGATTTCAGATCCGGGCGATCAGGTGGGTAACAGCGCCCTTTCGGCAGTGTTGGTGCGCACCAGTAACGCCTTCGAAGACCACGGCTTTGAAGTCAACACCGATGGCTCGGTGCCGGAGACGCTGACCGAAGCCAGCATTGCCGTGATAGCGGCACACGGCAGTGTGGGCGCAGATGGGCGCTTTTTGCACCGGGTCAGTGACGAAGGGACTTTGACGCTGACACCCCGTAACCTCAGCCGCGCTCTGGCGGGAACTGAACTGGTGATCTTGTTTGTGTGTAGTGGTGGGCGAGTGGACCGCCATCCGCACGCCAACACGGCAGCGGGGCTTCCAAAGCAACTTCTGGTCGCCGGTTCACGCGTGGTCATCGCCTCTCCTTGGCCGATCTCGCCCATTTTTACCGGACGATGGCTTGAAGCGTTCATGGCAGGGTGGGAAGACGGCTTGACGGCAATGGATGCAACGCATCTGGCCAACAAACGGTTGGAAGCACAGTTCGGGATCGTGCCGCAATATGCCTTGGCCATGACGGCCTACGAAGATGTCTTGATGACCAAGTGAAGCGAGTGCTTCCCACTGGGCGCTAGGGTGGGTAATAATCTCGGCGGGGCATATTGGAGCCAAGTATAAGCCTGATGGGGGCTGCTCGATCGATGGCACTGGACAATCGTGAATGGGCATTGGTGATATGGCTCGCCATTGTCCTCATTGGGGTGCTTCGAAGTGCCCATTTAAGGCAAGCATCTTGGGCCTTTCTGAAAGCCATGAGCCAGCGCAGCATTGTTTCAGTTCTGGCGCTCCTGCTTGCCTACATCGCACTGATCATCTTGGGGCTTTGGCATCTCGGTTGGTGGGAGATTGCCAACCTGAAAACGACGCTGATCTGGGCTTTCGGTTCTGCTTGCGTTGCGGTGTTCAATGTCCAGAAGGTGGAGGACGAGGCGAACTTTCTCCGACGCGCAATGGGGGAGGTGATCGGTATTGCCGTCGTTGCCGACTTCCTCACGGCAATCGACACATTTCCGCTTTGGGTGGAATTTCTCATCGCCGGTGGCGGGTTTGTGCTGGCCTCACTAAGCGCGGTGAGCGCCAGAGAGCCTTCCCAGCGCCTCGTGCATCGCGGGGCCAATGCCTTGCTGATTGCACTTGGACTTCTGATGCTGGGAAAGTCGATCTATCACATTTGTGTCGATTTCAACGATTTCGCCAAGATGCAGACCCTTCAGGAGTTCGTTCTGCCGATCGTCTTGGGTCTACTACTACTGCCGTTCTTGTTTCTTCTCAATGCTTACTTGGTTGCCGAGAGTGTGTTAGTCGCTTTCAAACATGAAAGCAAGGCCCCCAAGCTTGCGCGATACGCAAGCACCAAGCTTCTGCGCCACCTAGGGTTGGATATGCCAGCGTGGCGCCAATGGCAGCGTCACGCGGGGCGCTTTGCGCCTTTAAGCTTTTCCGAAGTTGAGGCGTCGGTGTTGGAGGTCAAGAAAACGCGTCACCGTCAGAAAAACCCTCACCGCGTCCGCCCTGTCATGGGCTGGCTGCCCGAAGACGCGATGGGCTTTCTGAGTGGTCAAGGATTGAAGACGCGGCCTTATTACCGCGCGGATGATCGGGAGTGGCTGGCTGCGTCTGGCATGATGGACTTGGGCACCGGGATCTTGCCCAACAATGTGGCCTACTACATCTCCGGGGACGCGTTCATCGTCAAAGAGCTTCGCTTGAAGCTCAATGTCAATCGACCGGAGGAGCAAGAGGATGCCACTGGGCACTTTGGCTTGCTTTGCCATGAGCTTCTCAAAAAGGCGCTTCCCTTTGCTTGCGCGCAGCATCAGCCTTTTGAGCTTGAAGTGGGGCAGGTCACCATCTTTGGACACCATTCGGTAAGGATGAACCTCTTTGAGTGGTTCGGTGGGATCAAGGGTGGTTATGACCTGACCTTTGTAATCTGTTTGCCCAGAGACGACTGCGCAACCGATTGATCGACCTGCAACCTTGATGTTGCACTTGTCAGTGGACAAGCTTAGCCATGGCTAAATTTGCTTCTCCTGCTTGAAGCGGAACTTTTCAGCGATATAGCGGGCAGAAGTCTCGATGTGCGGGAACACTGTGGGCGCTGTGATGTTGAGCTGATCCAATTCCTGCAAGATCCCTCGCTTGTTGCGTATCTCGATGCGCTCAATGCCAATCTTCTCGCTGCCTTCCTCATCCAAGATCGCATCTTGTCCGAACAGCAAGAAGGCACCTGATTGGAACGAGATCCGGTCATTGCTGCGTTTGCTTTTCACGCATACCACGCTGCGCAGATCCTCTGGATTGATCTGTGGCATGAAGTAAGGCTTTTCTTGTCGAATGAGGTGCAATAGCTTCCGGATCGGCTCTTGTGCATTGAACGCTTCTGTCTTCAAGCTGTAGTCAATCTCATCCTTTTCTGCTTGCGGCAACCTCGCCAGGTTGGCCAAGCAGCTCGCGGTATCAGAGTCAAAATACTTAATTGAGGACTGTTCCAGTGCGAGCAAGATCACTTCGCCAGCAACCTCTTGGACTTGCTCATTTTTTGACGCGCTCTCACACGCAAAGAACAAGGAGATGAGCGGGTTGGACGTGATGTCCAGAAGCCGGGTGGGGAGAGAGTAGTGCTGCATGCGCACAAGGCGATCTAAGGTGTATTGATCGCCCTGAAACTCTCCGGAGTGAGAAAGGATCAGCTCGTTGTAGAGCTGATGCTCTTGGCGCAGGTGAAGAGGATTGCCCGCACCGTCCTTGCGAAAGACGGAAGGTTCCAGTCGATAGCTGTCGCGATTGGAGTGCCCTCGATAGAAAATTTCTTTGTCGTGCTTGGGCATTGCAAGCACGATATCGACAAATTCAGCCACTGACGATGCGATGTGCTTTGGATGCACAGGGGGAGGAAGGTCGACGCGGCTAGGTTCGGGGTTGCGTAGAGCGTTGCACAAGCCGGCACCAGCAAGTTCTTCAAAGAGATCTGCATCCTTGATCGCCCAGTGCGTCCGGTTCATTTCCCAGTCGCGGATATCCAAGCGATGCTGGATTGGGTCGATATGTTCAAACGGGATTGGGGCGGTGTTTTGGTCGATTTGGAAGCCAATCACCACATCTCGGCCGCGCAACGTGATGCTGGTCAGTCGACCAGGCTGCATATCCTCTCGACCTTCGTAAGCAAACAAACAGGGCAGCGCCAGCAGATGCTCAATTTGCTCAGAATTGAGTTCCTTGAACCGTGCGGCGACCAATTCGTTGGTGTATTCCAAGAAGCGACTGCGTGGGTAGGTGTAGGTGGAGCTGCTGCCGTCCCAAGCCGTGTCATCGGCAGTGACCAGAAGGCTATACATCGGCTTGGTTCCTTTGGGCTTGGTGCATGCTCAGCCCCTTTCTGCCGAACTTGTTTGGTCGAGCATCCAGTTGCGCGCCAGCGACAAGGCGAGTGATTTCCCCTCAGCGAGTGTCATCGGCACGACAGGTGCCAAGGTTTTATTCGCACTGTGCCGAGCGGTTGGCCCCGACGAAGGATGATTGGCGGTGTGGTCGAACCTTTTGAGTTCTCTTTGGGAAGCCCAACCACGCGCTTCGAGCGCCTGAGCCCCCCCAACTGCATGCTTGATCAGCTCGATGATGCGCGCCAGATTGGTCCAATCATTCAGCGGTTGAGCGAGATAGCCTTGAAGCTGCTCGCCCAAGCGTCCGCTTTGGAATGCGATTTCGAACCGATCAAACGAGGGGCCAGACGACTGCTTGGCATACGCGATCGGCCCGTCGCCCAGCTGGATGCTGACCAGCGACATCGAGACAACCAAGCTTTCAACGATGGCCACATGGTGGGTGATGGGCTGCCCCTGCACGATCTCGCGGATTTGGCCCAGGCCGATTTGACCAGGCGCAAGCGCATACAAGATTTGGTAGATGCGCAGGCTCGCCAAGAGCTTTTCACTCAGGCGCCTGACTTCAGAAGGCCCTCGCAAGCCTTCAAAGCGTGCTGGATCCAGGTGATAGATGCCATCGACCTCTTGGAGAGGTGACCCCTCAATCCGGTTTGAGTCGAGCGCTTGAAGGGTAGGATGCTCACCGCTAACTTCAACAACCCACATCGTTCATGCCTGTCATTGAGACTCCGAGCATCATGCAGAAATTCTCGGGCGGATCCTAGTCTTTGGGGCAATTAAACTCTGCCTCTGATGAGTGGCTCTGTTTCTGGAACTTTCAAGGCGACCGTCGCGCAGACAAGTTTTCCTTAGAAGCGACAACGCAATGCGTCCAAAGGGACGAATTTCGGCCATGCTGGCATTGTCCGCCCGGCAGACTGCCGGGCTTAGAATGTGTCCCTGACAAAGCCTTCCGCTGAGGGATCTGGACGACGCCATGCATGCCCTGATCGAGTTGATCAATCAGTAAGGTCTGCTGCTTGTCTTCGCTTGGGTGTTGATTGAGCAGGCGGGCGCGCCGCTGCCGGCGTTCCCGCTCATTGTGGTATCCGGATCGCTGGCCGCTTCGGGGCAGCTTCCCCTGGTGCTCATCGCCTTGGTCGTGCTTGCCGCCTGTGTTCTGGCGGACCTGCTTTGGTATACGGCTGGCAAGCGCTACGGGGGCAGGGTGCTCCGGCTCATATGTTGGCTCTCGCTCACGCCAGGCGGCTGCGTGGCTCAAACCCAGTCGGCCTTTGATCGCTGGGGCGCGCGTTCGCTGATTGTCGCCAAGTTCGTGCCTGGACTCTCGACGGTTGCTACGGCCATGGCCGGTGCCACCCAGGTCCCGCTTCGGGTCTTTATGTTCTATGACGCCATGGGCTCGTTGCTTTGGGCCAGTGCAGGGCTTGCCATTGGCTGGGTCTTTGCTGTCGCAGTTGAGCAGGTTCTGACACCCTCATTGGACTGGGGCACTGGGGCGTGGTGCTGCTTGGTGCAGCTTTGTTGTTATACATCGGGCGCAGGGCTTGCGACCGCTATTCCCACCGCAATGACCGACTCATTCCGCGCCTGTCAGTTCAAGAGTTAAGCGGCTTGATGGGTGAAGGCACAGCACGTTTGATTGTCGACGCTTGGGGCAAGAAGCTTCGGGAGATGGAGCGCATCGCCGATGCCGTCTAGAATTTGCAGGAAATCTAACTGTAGAAGCCCCAGATCTAATGCAGGCTGAGGGCTGGATGGCTGCACTCTGCGGGCGAGATGGCTGCATCTGAACCCGGCGCATGAACCCGGCGCACCTAGGCGATCCAAGGGCGGAACTTTGTTCAACCAGACAACTAGCACCCAGAAATTTCTGCGACGGCTTGCGGCGGCCCAAGAATGTCTGCCTTGCGAACCAGAATCTCTGCCTCAACGGGGCAGAATTGTCTGCTGACGAACACTCGTCCTTGTCAGTAGACCCGGAAGGGAAGGAAGAGACGATCCAAAGCTTGATCCAGTGCCAGCCAGAGCCGACGAATGCTTGCTGCGACGCATTAATGATTGCGCATAATGTATATTATGTTCTGCATAGCATGCACCAAGCGAGCTGGCTCACAACTGTCGGCTTCCCTGATTGGTGTAGATTTTACCCTTGGACCTGCCGCCTGCCCCCTGTTTGAAATCAGACAACCGTGAGGCCGGGATCAACTCCTGCCATCGCCACCGAGACTTCCCACAACCGGCTCGACGCTCATCCCGCGAACGTGGAGCCATACGCCCGCGCGAAAAGCGCAATGGTTGCATCACTACGGGAAACAGGCACTGTGCCTTGCGGCAAGCCCTGCTCAGCCAGGATCAGCCGCAGGAACTTCTCCCCGTCATCGCCATTGCTTGAGCTGGGTGACGCATTTGCGAATGCTCGAACTGCTGCCTTGCGATACGGTTGCAGCATCTCAGTCCAACACCCCATGTAGACACCCCTGTCCAGCTCAGAGCGTGTCAACGCTTGGCAGAACGCCTGACAAGATGGATTCAATGCCAGCGTCCGGATGCCATGCCAGATACCCACGAGTGCATCACCCAGCTCAACGTCCCGACCTGTATGGACCGTCGGCTTGGGAATCGACGCCAGCTGCCTTTCCATGACCTCGTGGTAGAGGCGTGCTTTATCGCGGAAGTGTGCATACACCGTGACCTTCGTGATGCCGCACACCTCTGCAATGCGCTTCATCGTCGCAGTCTCAAAACCTTCCTTCGCGAACACCTCACCCGCACCCTCCAGAATCCCCTGCCGACTTCTTGACCTTGCGTTTTCCCAACGCCCTGCGGTCTTGCTGGCCAACGGCGGTTGGCTGCCTGTTCTCACAGGCGCCGGAATACTGCGCTTGCATTCACGCCACCAAAGCCGAACCCATTGGTCAGCGCAAACTCCATGCCGCCCTTCCGTGGTTCGCCGGCGACAATCGACAGCCCTTCGGCCAACGCATCTGGACGAATGAGATTGAGCGTCGCTGGTGCGATCTGATCACGCAGCGCAAGTACGGTGAAGATGGCTTCGATGCCGCCTGCTGCGCCCAGCAGGTGTCCGGTGCTGGACTTGGTGGCAGAGATCAGGAGATCGGGGCGGGACCCGAACAGCGCCCGCATCGCCGCGAGCTCTGCCCGATCACCCACCTCGGTGGACGTCGCATGCGCATTGATGTGATCAACCTGATCCGGGGTGATACCCGCCTGCGCCAGCGCGATCTCCATCGCCCGGCGCGCGCCACTGCCGTCGTCGGGACCGGCCGTCAGATGGTAGGCATCGGAGGTTGTGCCGTAGCCAACCAGTTCGGCAAGCGGCTTGGCGCCACGCGCCAAAGCGTGGTCCAAGCGCTCGATCACCATCACCCCTGCCCCTTCGGACATGACAAACCCATCCCGCTGCAGATCAAAGGGGCGAGATGCAGCATGGGGCCTGTCGTTGAACGACGTGCTCAGTGCCTTGGCAGCGGCGAAGCCGCCCAGGCTGACCCGATGCATCGCCGCCTCGGCGCCACCGCACAGTGCGATGTCCGCCTCACCGGACCGAATGAGGCGTGCTGCGTCGCCGATCGCCTGGACGCCCGCTGCGCATGCCGTGACGGGTGCGCCCTGCGGGCCCTTGAACCCGTAACGGATCGACGCCTGCCCCGCCGCCATGTTGGCCAGGAAGGTGGGCGCAGTGAACGGCGACAACCGACCGGGTCCACGACTTTCGGTGGTGTGGACCGCATTGACGATGGATCCGAAGCCGCCGATGCCCGTGGCAATCACGGTCGCCGTGCGTAGCAGCCCCTGCTCGTCGGCATCACGCCAACCCGCCTGCTCCAGCGCTTCGTGGGCCGCGACCAGCGCGAACTCAACGAACCGATCCATCTTCTTGAGATCTTTCGGCGCGATGATGCCGATGGAATCAAAGCCCGCCTCCGGGTCTTGAACGCGGTCAGGCACGCGGCCCCCTACTTCGCAACCGGTTCCCGCCGCGAGACCGGCATCCAGTGACCCGATGCCGGAGCGCCCGGCCAGGAGGCGCGACCAGACGGCCTCGACCCCGCCGCCGAGTGGGCTGACCACGCCCATTCCGGTCACCACGATGCGGTCTTTGTCAGCAATGCTCATGAGTCACTTCCCATATAAAAGTGGTCCGGGCCAATGTCAGGCAACGGAGGTCTTCTCCGTTCGGACCTTGAACCAGATGGCATACATCGCCGGAAGGAAGACCAGCGTCATCACCGTGCCGGCGATGGTGCCGCCGATCAACGTGTAGGCAAGCGTTCCCCAGAACACCGAATGGGTCAGCGGAATGAAGGCAAGCACCGCAGCCAATGAGGTCAGGATCACCGGGCGCGCTCGGTGCACCGTCGCCTCGATGATGGCGTGGAAGGTCTCCATTCCTGCCTCTTCGTTCTCGTGGATCTGTCCGATGAGGATGAGCGTGTTGCGCATCAGGATGCCTGACAACGCAATCAACCCCACCAGCGCGTTGATGCCGAACGGCTGCTGGAACAGCAGCAGCGTCGGGACCACGCCGATCAACCCCAACGGACTGGTCAAGAACACCATGATCATTGCGGAGATGGAGCGCACCTGCAGGATGATGATCAGCAGGGTCACCGCCAGCATGATCGGGAACAGCGGCAGCATGGCGCTCATTGCCTTGCCCGATTCCTCGATGGAACCGGCTTGGGCAATGGCGTAGCCCTCGGGAAGCGAGGCAATGAGTGGCTCAAGCTGCTTGCTGATCGCGGCGGATACATCCGGTGGCTGCAACGCATCGTCAATGTCACCGCGCACGGTGATCGTGGGCACCCGATCACGGCGGCGCAGCACCGGCTCTTCCATTCGAATCTCTACCCTGCCGATCTGGGACAAGGGAACGCGCTGGCCAGCCGCACCGACCAGGGTGAAGTCCGCAATCCGGGCAGGATCCAGGCGGGTGTCTCCGCCTGACCGAGCAACGACCTCGACGGTGCGGATGTCCTCACGCACGGCGGTGACCGGTACCCCGCTCAGGAAGAACTGCAACTGCTGCGATACCGTGGCCGAGGTCATACCCATCGCTTGCAGACGGTCCTGATCCAGCGTGAAGTGCAGCGTCGGCGTGCGCACGCCCCAGTCGCTGTTGACGGTCCGCATCATCGGGCTGGCGTGCATGGCCTGCTCGACCTTGGCCGCAATGCCCCGAATGACGTCCGGATCCGGACCGCTGACACGGTAGGCGACCGGGTATGGCGAGTAAGGCCCAAACACCAGCTGGGTCACGCGAACGCGTGCCTCAGGCGCCAAGCCATCAGCCACCGCCTGCCGGAGCTTTGCCTTCAGGGCATCGCGCTGTTCCTGACTGTCAGTGCGCACCACGATCTTGGCGAACGCAGGGTCCGGCAGTTCCGGGGAAATGGCGAGATAAAACCGGGGAGCGCCCTGGCCGATGTAAGCCGTGACGATCTTCGATTCGCCTTGCTTCGAAAGCCAGTCCTCGACCTTTCTGGTTGCCAGGCTTGTCTGTTCGATGGCCGTGCCGTAGGGCATCTGCACTTCGACCAACACTTCCGGGCGATCAGAGATGGGGAAGAACTGCTTTTTCACCAGCCCCATGCCCACCACCGAAAGCACGAACAATGCAATTACCCAGCCTGCGGCAAGCCACTTGCGCGCAATCACACGCGCCAGGATCGAACGGAAACGGTGGTAGCGCGGCGTGTCGTAAAGACCGCTGTGCCCGCCTTCCACGGACCTGAGTTCAGGCAGAAGCTTCACCCCCAGGTACGGCGTAAAGAACACCGCCACTACCCACGACACGATCAGCGCAATGCCCACGATCCAGAACATGTTGCTGGTGTATTCGCCAGCGGTGGACCGTGCAAAGCCATTGGGCATGAAGCCCACCGCAGTCACCAGGGTGCCAGCCAGCATCGGCGCTGCCGTATGGCTCCACGCGTAGGCCGATGCCTTGACCCGGCTGTAACCCTCTTCCATCTTCACGACCATCATTTCGATGGCAATGATCGCGTCGTCCACCAGCAAACCGAGCGCCAGGATCAGCGAGCCAAGCGTGATGCGGTCAAAGTTCTTGCCGGTTGCAGCCATGACCATGAACACCGCAGCGAGGGTAAGCGGCACGGCCGCAGCCACCACCACACCCACCCGCCAGCCCATGCTGACAAAGCACACCAGCATCACCACCAGCAGCGCTGCGAAGAACTTCATCATGAACTCGTCGACCGACGAGCTGATGTTCACGGCCTGATCGGTGACCTTGTCCAGTGCCATCCCGAAAGGAAGCCCGTCATTGATCTTCTTGACCTCCGCGTCCAGGGATTCGCCAAGATCCAGGCCATTCCAGCCGTCGCGCATGACGACACCCAGCAGCATGGCCGGGTCACCGCCGTTGCGGATCATGAAGGTCGATGGATCCTCATAGCCCCGCTTGACGGAGGCGATGTCCCGCAATTTGAGGATCTTTCCCTGTGCAACGATGGGCGTGTCGCGGATCTTGTCCAGCTGATCCAGCGCGCCATCGAGGCGAATGAAGATCTGTGGACCCTTGGCCTCGACAGAGCCTGCGGGCGTCAGCGCATTCTGTCCGTTAAGTGCCCCGAAGACCTCCTGTGGCGTGATACCGAGGTTGGACAGGCGTTCGTGGGACAGCTCCACATAGATGCGCTCGGATTGCTCCCCAATGATGTTGACCTTTTTCACGCCAGGGACGTGCAGCAGACGCTGACGAAGGGTCTCGGCGTCGCGCGCGAGCACACGGAATGGTTCGCCCTTCGCTTTCAGTGCGAACAGCGCGAAGGTGACGTCCGCATATTCGTCGTTGACCATCGGACCGATGACGCCTGCGGGCAGGTTCGCCGCTTCGTCATCCATCTTCTTGCGCGCCTGGTAGAACTCCTCCTGGACTTCCGAGGGCGGCGTGCCGTCCTGCAACGTCAGCGTGGTGAAGGAAAGTCCAGGCCGGGTGTAGGTCTCGCTGCGGTCATACCAGCGAAGCTCCTGCAAGCGCTTTTCCAGCTTCTCGGCGACCTGGTCCTGCATTTCCGTGGGCGTAGCGCCTGGCCAGGCCGTCACGATGGTCATGACCTTGACCGTAAACGCGGGGTCTTCCGCGCGGCCAAGCTGGAAGAAAGAAACAATGCCGGCAACGGAAATCAGGAAGATCAAGAAGACCGTGATGGCACGCTCGCGCACCGCAAGCGCCGACAGATTGAACCCACTCACTGACGGGCTCCGTTCGCAGCGGTGCTCGTGGCCGTATCAGCCAGACGAACCACCTGCCCTTCGCGGAGCAAGTGTGCCCCAAGCGCCGCCACGCGATCCGAAGTCTTCAACGCGCCTTTGACCAAGGCGTGGTCATCGCCCAGCCGCTTGACGGCGACTGGCGTCCAGCGGGCTTTGAGCGGCTCACCACCAATCACCCAGACGCCCGTTCCGGTGCCTGGATCGAACAACGCACCCAGCGGAACCTCAACTCCCGCCGCGACGCCGGCAGGTGCGGCGTCTGCAAGTTCTACCGCGACCGTTGAACCCAGCGGCAGCGGCGTATTGCCGTCTTCCAGGGTGTAGCGGGCTTCAAAAGTCCGGGTTGCGGGGTCTGCCGATTGAGAGAGTACGCGCAACCGCGCGGGGATCTTGCCGCTGCCCCCGAACGAGGACGCCGAGGCCACGGAGCCGATGGCGGGACGCACCGTCTCGGGCAATTGGACCACGGCCTCCCTGCTGCCTGCACGGGCAAGCCGGGCGACGATCTGCCCTGACGCCACAACCTGACCGGGCTCAGCGGAGATGGTCATGACCACCCCATCAGCATCGGCAACGAGCACGGTGTATTGACTGGCATTGCGCGCTACCCGGGCTTGCGCTTCGGCCGCTTTGAGCTGCGCTGATGCTGCGTCCGCCGCCGCCTTGATCTGATCATAGGCCGACCGCGACACGACACCCTTGGCGGCCAGATCGCGATACCGCGCTTCGTCGGCAATGGCCTGGGTGCTTTGCGCCCGAGCCGCAATTACCGCTTGCTGCTGAGATGCCGCTACCAGATTCAGATCGATGGGATCAATCCGGTAAAGCACATCACCACGCTTGACCGTCTGCCCGGTCTCGACGAGGCGCTCGGTGACCTTGCCTCCCACTCGAAACGCCAGATCGCTCTGCACGCGCGCGGCGACGGTGCCCGTAAACGTGCGTGCGTTCCCCTCGCCCGCTTGAACCTGTGCAACCCGGACGATGGGGGGCGCGGTGCGGGGGTCGATGTCGTCCGACGTGCCGCAGGCCACAAGGAACAACGCAGCAACGCAGGAGATGGCTAGGAATACAAAACGGCGACGCATACGGCCTTCCGGGAGGGGTATCCGCAAGCATTCTGTTCCTAGTGACTGTTTCAGTCAACCGTCACTATGGCTGCGGCGCCAGGCTCCGAAGCACTAGTTCCTGCAAGGCCAGCGGCGCTTCCGCGTACAGGCCCGATAAGTGTGGAAGCGTCACTGGGTTCAGATAAGGCGCCAACACCTGGAACACCGCGCGACTGGTTCCGTCGAGCGGCGTGCTGGTCTCAAATACCCCGGAGGCGCGCCCCTGCTTCAGGATCAGTTCGACCAGATCCCGGATGCGCCCTTGGTAGGCCTGGGTCGACGGCCATCGATCCGTCGCGGCGGCAACGGCGATTTCATAGAGCCGGCGATCCTGGACGAACAGGCGAAGACTGGCGTCCACGATCGCAGTGAAGAGCGCCCGAAGCCGGTCCGGCGCTGCTTCAACCCTTTCCAAGGCGGCATGTACGTCGCTTTCGATCTGGGCGAGGCAATTGGCACAGATCACCTCCCCGATCGCCTGCTTGGAGGCGAAAAACTTGTAGATGTAGGCCTTGGAGAAGCCGATGGCTTTAGCCAGATCGGACACCGTGGTCTTTTCATAGCCGAAGTGGCTGAAATGGGCTGTGGCAGCCTCGATGATCTGGGTGCGCACGTCATGCTCAGCGGGGCCGCGTCCGGCATCCAGTGCTGCGGTGATTGAAGTAGACATCAGGCAAGCGTAGCGCTCCCCTTAGAAGCGAGCAAATGGTGACCATTCGGGTATCGGTTCACAACGGATCATTCATGGTGACTCTTGACTTCCGTGGTCACTCGAAGAAGAATCCGGCAAACCCTGCTGGCTGATGCAAACCTGACATCAGGCAATGCCAGGCACCACGCCGGGCCAATCGCGCCGGCAGGAATAACGTCTGGGCTCCAGATATCTCCTCACGCGCGACCCGTCAGACCGACATGTGACTGTGGAGGGCAAGCAATGGTCACAAAAAAGACGCTGGCACTCGCGGCACCTTGGTGTCGGCGACGGGCAGCAGGCTGCAAGGCAAATACGACGTCGGCACGGAAGTCGTGGCCGTCTCCGCTGCCTGCTAAGTCTGAAGAACCGGGCCGATCCCCGCCCGCGTCCGTAGGTTGGCGGCGCAAGCCGCCGGCCGGGCTGCAGTACGCCCCGCGTGCACCATCGCCACTATGAGCCAGAGCACCTGCTGCCTGTCCACTGCCAACATGGAGCTACCCACATGAACGACGTCATTATTATCGGCGGCAGCTTTGCCGGCCTGGCGGCCGCACTTCAGCTCGGCCGCGCCCGCCGGCGAGTCACCGTCCTCGATACGGAGCTGCCACGCAATCGATTCGCCGGCCACTCGCATGGACTGCTGGGCCATGATCACAAGCCACCACTGGCCATTCTGTCAGAGTCAAGGGCGCAACTTGCCCGTTATCCGGCGATCAGCCTGGTCACGGCGCGTGCGGAAGGCATCTCCGGCTCGATCGATGACTTCTCCGTCCTGACGGCGGATGGCGAGCGTTTTCGCGCGCGCCGCTTGATCTTAAGTTACGGTGTGGTCGACCAGGTCCCCGATGTTCCTGGTTTTGCAGAATGCTGGGGAAAATCCATAGTTCCTTGCCCTTATTGTGACGGCTTTGAGGCTGCGGAACAGCATTGGGGGCTCGTCTGGTCCGGCCTGCAGTCGCACAATCAGGCCAGGCTGTTCCTCGACTGGACCGACAAATTGACGGTTTTCGCTGATGGTCACGACATTCCGACCGACATCAGGGCAGCCCTGGAGCATCGCAACGTACCTGTTGTCGATGGTCGGATCACCGAGATCGCGCATCACCGAGGTCATCTCACTACCGTCAATCTTGATTCGGGCAGCAACGTGGCCGTCGACATCCTGTTTGCGCATCCGCGTAACAGACCCTCGGCAAGCCTGCATGAGTCGTTAGGCCTCGCCACGGTAGAGACGCCCGCCGGTATCACCCTCAAGGTTGACGAGCGCCGCCAGACCAGCGTGTCCGGCATCTACGCCGCGGGCGATCTCACCACGCCCTTCCTGCCCTCGGTAACCCAGGCAACGTCGCAGGGCGCAATGGCGGGAATCTTCGCCCAGCAGTCGATGCTGGCCTGAGAGCATTGATTGGAGATAAGCATCGCCGTTGAGTCGGGCAGCGCCGGGGCGCGTATGCCGCCAGAATTCGACTGTCTGGTACAACCGTTCCACCCTCGATAAGAATTCTGATCCCGTACTCCGTCTGAAGTCTGCTTACGGCCAGAAGAGGTCATCCGGCCTACCCTTGATAAACATCGCTAATCCCATGGGTTCGCTCGGCCACCGATGACTGAAATTGCACTCCCGCCTTTCAGCAGTCCTTGCAGTGCTGATTCTTGACCCTCATCGCGTCCCCCACACCGGGTCACGAAGCGCCGCAACCAAGAAGTCCACCAACCGGCGGACCTTCAGCGGAAGCTGTTTGCGTGCGGGATAAACCGCAAAGATGCCGAGCTCCGCAGCGCGAAACTCAGGCATCAGCCAAACCAATGCGCCCGCCTTCAGGTCACGATAGATCACGAAGTCCGGCTGCAGGATGATGCCTTGATCGGGCAGCGCTGCAGCGCTGCAGGTGTCCCCTGTCATTGGCGTGGATGCGCGAGCGGGTTCGGCGCCTTCCTGGTCCTTGCCACCCATGGCGCCGGCGCGTACACCATTGAAAGTTGGCGCCAGCGTACTGCCCGGTAAACGCGCCTCGCTGATCCGTTCCACATCCTGAAAGCGGACGTGCAAGCGCCCGCTGCTCCTGGAGTATGCCCATGGCCCGCGCGCCGTCCCTCTTCGTCTCCCATGGTTCGCCGATGTTCGCGATCGAGCCGGGACGGCTCGGCCTCAACCTGCAGAAGCTCGGCGCATCGCTGCAGCGCCTCACCGATTGTCGTGGTGTCGTCGCATTGGAAGACGCTGACACTGCGGGTCACGGCCACCGCTCGCCCTGCCACCATCCATGACTTCGGTGGCTTCCCTGCCCCGCTTTATGAGATCCAGTTCCCGGCAGCCGGCGCACCGTGCTGTCAGGCGGCCACGGGATCCCGCCGGCGATGCGGGCCGACTTCGTCCAGTACTTCGAACAAACTGCCGGTCACCGCTGAGGCTCAGAAGCTGTACTTCACGTGCGTGTGCAGCCGGTTCAGATCGCCGGCCTCTCCATTCTCCAGGCGGCGCTGGGCGTGGCTCAGCTCTGCGCCGAGGTCCAGCTTCGGGAACGGCGAGTAGATCAGGTTGACGCGCCAGGACTGCGCGCGCTCGGTGACCAGCGCGCCGGTCCATTGCGCATCGTTGTCCAGCCAGGCGCCGGAGTAGACCAGGTTGCCGCGCAGCTTGGGTGAGAAGGCGTGACGCCACGCCACGAAGCCGCCGTAGCCATCCTGGGAATGCAGCTCTCCTTCGGCGTCCAGCACGCTGTCGGCACCAAGTGCGAAGCCCAAGTAGCGTCCAATGCCCTGCCCGCCGCTGACCATGTAGCGCAGGTCGTCATTGCTGCCGACGTTGACGCGCCCTGACAGACTTGCCGCAATCCCGGTGTCGGTGCGGCCGTCGTAACGCAGCTTGCGCGCCATGGCCGCCACTGTGAAGTGGCCCCAGGCGCCGCGCTGCGCCCAGCGGGCGGTGATGTCGGGCACGGTGTCATCGCCACTATTGAGGCGGGTGCCGTTGCCCCGGTAGGTCGCCACGGTCGTCTGCGGATTTTCCAACGAGAAGGACCACGGGCCACGCGTGTAGCGAAGCTGCGCCTGACGGTTGAAGATGGTGCCCTCGGACGGGCCGGTGAAGTCCACCGTGTCCGGCAGTGCCGCTACATCCTGGAAGTTGGACCAGGTCTGGCCAGCCAGCCAGTGGTTCCAACTGACATAGGCGTGGCGCAGGGTCAGCGCGTAGGTATTGGTGATTACTTCGTTGCCGGCGAAGGCGTTGTTGCCGCCGCCATACATGTCTGCCTCGATATAGGCCTTGAGCGTGTCGCCACGTTCGGTAAGGGTGTCGGCGCCCAGCCAGAACCTGGAGAACTGGGCATGCACGTCGGTGTAGCTGGCGCTCTTGCCGCTTCCATCCGTGGCGACCGGGGTAGCGGCCGGGAAGTAGAACAGACGGCCGGCCGAGCCATCGGCGATGGCCCCGTCGCTGGTCCGCGTGGTCATGGCATCGAATTTGATGAAGCCGCCTGCCGTGAAGCGGGTGCCGGGCATCGCCCCGGGCAGGATCGGCGTTGACGCCTGCGCGGGCGGCGTTGCAACCACCACCGTCGGGGTGTTTCCTGCCGCCTTGGCATCGCGCTGCTGATACTGCTGCAGCAGCCCTCGCATCTGCTGCATCTCCGCTTCCAGCTCGGCCATGCGCGCCTCCAGCGTGGCGGTATCCACGGCCTGCGACAGCGCCGTGTGCGGTAGTGCGGACAGGGCCAGCCACAACGGCACCGAGGCTGCTGCTCTCCTCTTCATTCCAACCATGATTCCCCTCCCAGGGCATAGCGATGCCAGCACGGCCCGATTGAACGGAACGTGTGGCGTTGACGAACGGATGGAGCGCTCTAGATGAAGCGCATGCCGACCGTGCCGATGCCGTCACCGCGTACCAGAACGTTGTCGCCCGGCTGCACGGCGATCGCCGCGGTGATGGCGCCGGACAGCACGACCGCGCCCGCTTCCAGCGGCTGGCCATGCTCGGACAACATGTTGACCAGCATGGCCACCGCGGCGGCAGGGTCGCCGAGCACGGCCGCACCGGCCCCCACCTCGGCGACCTGGCCGTTCTTCTCCATCACCACCCCCAGCGTCTGCAGATCGAGCGTGGCCGGGTCCGACGGGCGCGAACCCAGGACATAGCGCGACGCCGAGGTGTTATCGGCGATGACGCTGGGCAGGTCGAACCGGAAATTCTCGTAGCGCGAATCGATCAGCTCGATGGCCGGCACCACGTAGCCGGTGGCAGCGAGCACGTCACTGGCGGTGCAGCCTGGGCCACGCAGTGCATCGCGCATCACGAAAGCGATCTCGGCCTCTACCTTGGGATGGATCAGCACGCGGGTGTCCACCGCCGCGCCATCATCGACGGCGTTATCGCTACCGAGGAAGCCGTAAATGGGCGTATCCACGCCCATCTGCTGCATCTTCGCGTGGGATGTCAGGCCCATTTTCATGCCCACGATGCGCACCCCTTCGGCCTGCTTCAGCGCACACAGGCGTTGCTGGATCCGATAGGCGTCAGCCACATCGAGCTCGGGATAGGTGTCGGTCAGTTTGCTGACCTCACGCACGTCGCGTTCGGCGTCGCGCAGCAGGCGGGCGCAACGATCAAGGGTTTCGTTATCAAGGCTCATGCGGGTTCCTTCACTGCGGCCGCATCACGGCGGCGCAGCATGTCCAGGGCGACGTCGACAATCATGTCTTCCTGGCCGCCGACCATGCGGCGCTTGCCCAGTTCAACCAGGATGTCGACGGTATTGATGCCAAAACGCTGCGAAGCGGCCTCGGCGTGGCGCAGGAAGCTGGAATAGACGCCGGCGTAGCCAAGCGCCAAGGTCTCACGGTCCACGCGCACGGGGCGGTCCTGCAGCGGTCGTACGATGTCGTCGGCCGCGTCCATTAGGGCGTACAGGTCGCAGCCATGCGCCCAGCCCAGGCGCTCGGCCGCTGCAATGAACACTTCAAGCGGTGCATTGCCGGCACCGGCACCCATGCCGGCCAGGCTCGCATCGATGCGGATCGCGCCGGATTCTGCCGCGACGATGGAGTTCGCCACGCCCAGCGATAGGTTGTGGTGGGCGTGGATGCCGATCTCGGTGTCCGGCTTCAACGCCTGGCGTAGCGCCTGCACCCGGTCACGCACGTCATTCATGCCCAGCGCGCCACCGGAATCGACCACGTACACGCAGGACGCGCCGTAGCTTTCCATCAGCAGCGCCTGCTCGGCGAGGGCGGCAGGGGCGATCATATGGCTCATCATGAGGAAGCCGACCGCCTCCATCCCCAGGGCGTTGGCCGCTTCAAGGTGCTGGCGCGAGATGTCCGCTTCGGTGCAGTGGGTGGCCACACGCACGATCCGCGCGCCCGCGGCATAGGCGTCCTTCAGGTCGTGCACGGTGCCGATGCCGGGCAGCAGCAGCGTGGCGATGCGCGCATGGCTGACCGACCCGGCCGCTGTTTCGATCCATTCCAGGTCGCTGTGCGCGCCGAAGCCGTAGTTGAACGAGGCGCCCTGCAGGCCGTCACCGTGGGCCACTTCGATGGAGTCCACACGCGCCTTGTCCAGTGCGCCTGCGATGGCGCGCACCTGCGGGAGGCTGTACTGGTGGCGCACCGCATGCGAACCATCGCGCAGAGTGACGTCGGAAATGTAGAGTTTGCGTTGGGTCATGGGAGTCTCCTCAGGCGCCTGCCGGCTGGGCCAGCAGCGATTCGGCCATGCGCTCGGCAGTGGCCAGGGCCGCCGAGGTCATGATGTCGAGGTTGCCGGCGTACGCTGGCAGGTAGTGGGCAGCGCCCTCCACTTCCAGGAAGATGGAGGTCTTCAACCCCGCGGTGGGGCCGATGCCGGGGAGGTTGAGCGGTTCCTCGATCACGTCGAACTGGACCTGCTGCTTGAGTCGATACCCGGGCACATACGCAGCCACCCTCGCCACCATCTCGCTCACCGCGGCTTCGACCTTCGCCGAATCGACGGCCTCGGACAACACATACACGGTGTCGCGCATCAGCAGCGGCGGATCGGCCGGGTTCAGCACGATGATCGCCTTGCCGGCGCGGGCGCCACCGACGCTCTCGATGGCACGCGAGGTGGTTTCGGTGAACTCATCGATGTTGGCGCGGGTTCCCGGGCCTGCCGAACGGCTGGCAATGGACGCCACGATCTCAGCGTAGTGCACCTTGGCGACCGAGGCGACGGCGGCCACCATCGGGATGGTGGCCTGCCCACCGCAGGTGACCATGTTGACGTTCAGCGCGGCCAGGTTGGCCTCCAGGTTGACCGTGGGTACGCAGTACGGCCCGATGGCTGCAGGGGTCAGGTCGATGACCCGGATCGACGGCCGCGCCTGGCGCAGCAACGCATCATTGCGGACATGCGCCGACGCGGACGTGGCATCGAAAACGATGTCGATGTCAGCAAACACCTCCGATGCGATCAGCCCTTCCACGCCGGTGGCGATGGTCGGAACGCCGAGCCGGGCCGCGCGGGCCAGGCCGTCGGAAGCGGGGTCGATGCCCACCAGCGCGCCCATTTCAAGATGCCGGCCGTTGCGCATTACTTTGATCATCAGATCGGTGCCGATGTTGCCGGGACCGATGATGGCGACTTTCAGGGTCATACCGCACTCCTGTGGGGATACGTGGGGGGATGAAGCGGGATCAGGCAAAGTGCACGTCGGCGCTGCCCAGGGCGCCCATGCGTACGCGCATGTGGTCACCGCGCTGCACCGGGATCAGGGGCACCAAGGCACCGGAAAGGATCACCTCGCCCGCCTTCAGCGAGGTGCCGAGGCGGCCGAGCGTATTGGCCAGCCACACCACGCAGTTGATCGGCGACCCCAGCGCAGCCGCACCGGCGCCGGTCGCGACAAGCTCGCCGTTCTTTTCCACCACCATGCCGAGCGTGCCCAGGTCCAGGCCCTTGGGTGACACGCGCTGGTCACCCAGGACGAAGGCGGCAGCGGAGGCGTTGTCGGCCACGGTGTCGGTGATGCCGATCTTCCAGTCCCGAATCCGCGAATCGACGATCTCAAAACACACCGAAATCGCTTCGGTAGCCGCGATCACTTCGTGATGGGTAATGCCAGGCCCGCACAGATCACGCTTGAGGTGGAAGGCGATCTCGCCTTCCGCCCGGGGTGCGATCAGCCCATCAAGCGACAGCATGGCGCCGTTGCGCACTTCCATGCGATCAGTGAGGAAGCCGAAATCCGGCTGGTCCACCTTGAGCATGCGCTGTACTGCCGCGCTGGTTGCGCCGATCTTCTTGCCCACCACGCGCTCACCGTCGGCCACGCGTCGCGCCAGCAGGTCGCTGGAGATCGCGTAGGCGTCCTCGATACGCAACCCGGCGATGCGCTCGCTGAGCGGGTCCAGGGGCGCGC
This sequence comes from Stenotrophomonas chelatiphaga, assembly GCF_032054965.1. NCBI lineage: Bacteria > Pseudomonadati > Pseudomonadota > Gammaproteobacteria > Lysobacterales > Lysobacteraceae > Stenotrophomonas > Stenotrophomonas chelatiphaga. The sequence continues at coordinate 682,297 of NZ_DAMBRS010000001.1, forward strand.
CTTCGCGCAGCGCACGGTACAGCTGCGTGGCCTGTTCGGCGATGTCGGCCGGGGTCAGGGTGGCGCTCATGCGGATGCCCCGGCCGGCGGATCGCTCTTGAGTACATCGCCCACCGCGAAACGCTGCGGCGGAACTTCGTTGACCATCACACGGATGGCCTGCATCGGCGCGTCCAGCTGCTCGTGTGCAGCGCGGGCCACCGCGCGGATGAAGGCCTGCACCTTCTGTTGGTCGCGGCCCTGCACCAAGGTTACTTGGATGATTGGCATGTCAGTCTCCAGGGTGAATCAAGTCAGTTCCGCGCCCTTGGTTTCAGGCAGGAACAGCAGCACGATCAGACCGGCCAGCGCGAAGAAGCCGGCGGTGGCGAGCAAGCCGCTGCCCACGCCATGCTGGTTGGCCAGGTAGCCGATCAGCGCCGGTGCGATCGCGGCGATCGCGCGGCCGCCGTTGTAGACGAAGCCCTGCGCGGTGGCGCGGATGGACGTCGGGAACATTTCCGCGAAGGTGGGGGCGAAGCCGCTGTAGAAGCCGGTGCCGAAATAGGCGACCACGATGCCGAACGCCATCAACAGCCCCGGCGTGTGGATCATCACGAACAACGGCACCGACAGCGCCGAGCCGGCGAAGAAGATCAGGAAGGCCTTCTTGCGCCCCAGCCGATCGGCGATGTAACCGAAGGTGACGTAGCCCAGCGCCGCACCCACCTGCATGATCACGATCCACACCGTGGACTTGACCAGGTCCAGTCCCGGACCGCCCTCGGCGACCGGCGTGGCCAGGTAGGTCGGGATCCACGTAAACAGCCCCCAGTAGCCGCACATGGCTGCCGTGGTGAAGGCCAGGCCGATCAGCGTGTTGCGCCGATGGGCACTGAACAGCGCACCCAACGTCTCAGGGAAGCTCAATCGCCTGGCCTGGTTGACCCAGATCTCCGGCTCCTTGACATGACGGCGCACGTAAAAGGCCAGCAGTGCCGGCAGCAGGCCGACCGCAAACACCCAGCGCCAGCCGTACATCGGCACCACCACGGCTGCGACGATGGCCGCCGCCGCATAGCCTGCCGCGAACGCGCTCTGGATCCATGCCATCACCTTGCCGCGGTGCTGGGCCGGCCAGGTCTCGCTGACCAGCGCAGAACCGGCCGACCATTCCCCGCCAACGCCCAAGCCAACGATGATCCGGAACAGCATCAGCTGGCCAAGCGTGTCGGAGAGCCCGCACAGCGCAGTGCCTACCGAGTAGCAGACGATGCTGAGGATCATCGACTTGGCACGTCCCATGCGGTCGGCCAGGAACCCGAACAGCAACCCGCCGGCGGCGGTCGCCAGCAGGGTGGCGGACATCACCATGCCCGCGTCGGACTTGTCGAATCCCAGGTCGGCACTGACGTGCTTGATGACCATGGCGAACAACATGAGATCCATGATGTCCAGCGCCCAGCCCAGATAGGCCGACCGGAAGGTGCCCCACTGCTGCTGGGTGGCGCCTTGCCACCAGCGCTTGTTGCCGGTGTCGCCTGATGGCGACGTGGACGTACTGCTTGCCATTTGTTCCCCCTCCGGAATCTTTGGCGGTTGTGATGTATCGGCAATCGATACCGATGGGCGACTATAGACCACATTTTTGAGAAACGGAACATATACGATACGTTGGTATCGCTGTACGATACGGCCACACTTCCGAAGGATTACGCCCATGTCCGATCTCATCCTGCGCCTCCACGAAGACCGCCTGCCTGCGGGCTGCCCGCCGATCCACCTGCCGGCACTGCCGCGCGCGATGTATGTGCGCTCGGGTGGGTTGGCCGTCGACGGGCACGATCAAGGACAGTGGCTCGGCGACGGCCATGCGTCCGTTGCGCAGGGCGAGACCACCCTCATCAACGGCGGCGAAGAGACGATCTTGTGGCGCTGGGAGCTGAGCGATGCCGCGGTATCCGGTCCGGGCGCCCTGCCCTCCGCACCCGCGGCCACCAGCAAGTTGAAGCTGGAAGCGCCGGTAGCGTTGGACCCGCGCTTCAGCTGGCTGATGCGCTGCGACCGGGTCGAGTTCCCGCCGGCCGGGGTAGCGCTCACCCACGTGCATCAAGGCCCGGGAATCCGCATCTGCCTCAGCGGCGAAATCCGCATCGAAACGCTCGGCGAAGCGCATGCCTATCCTGCCGGGAAAGCCTGGTTTGAACTGGGCCACGCCCCGGTACTGGCGCCTACCACAGAGCGCGAACCGACCACCTTCATCCGCTGTTTCCTGCTTCCCCGTCAGGTGAAAGGCCGCAGCTCCATTCGCTACGTGCATGCCGCGGACGCCGCGGCCAAAAAGGTTCAGCAGTACCGGGTTTTCGCAGAGCGATACATCGACCTGCCGTGAGATGGTTGACCGTGAGGTAATCTAGCGCCTGCAGCACGCCCCTCGAGTTCGCCACAAGGTTCCCATGCCCCGTCAGACGCCCAGTGCCATCAAGGAAATCAATGCCAGCGACGGCGCGGATGTCATCGAATCGGGGGCGGCTGACCTGGGCGCCGAACAGGGGTTGCCCACCGCCATCGTCTCGCTGAAAGTCATCGAGGCGCTCGCCGCCGCCCCTGCCGGGCTGGGCGTCACCCGTCTCGCCGAAATGCTCGGCATGCCCAAGGCCCGCATCCACCGCCATCTGAGCATGCTGCGCGAGCACGGCTATGTCGGCCAGGACCCGCGCACGAACCAGTATCGGGTCGGCTGGCAGATGTTCCTGCTGGGGCGTGCCTGCACCAGCCGTTTCGACGTGATGTCGCTGGCCAAGCCGGTGCTGGAGCGCCTCCGCGACCAGGTCGGGCAGACGGTCGTCATTGCCACCTACTCGGACAATGAAGTGGTGGTGATCGACTTCCTGCGCGGCACCGCGCCGGTGGAGATCAGCCTTCGCCCCGGGACGCGGTTCCATCTGAACACCGTCGCCCAAGGCAAGGTGGTACTGGCCTTCGCGCCGGAGAGCGTTCGACAGCAGTTCCTGGTTCAGCCGCTGCAGTCCTGCACGCCTCGAACCATCACCGATCCTGATCGACTGCGCGCCGAGATCGAGCTGGTGCGTCGCCGCGGCTGGGCCGACGCACCGGAAGAGCTCTACATCGGCGTCAACGCGCTGGCCGCGCCTCTCCTGCAGGCCAACGGTGAACTGTTCGGCACGGTGGCGATCATCGGTTCGATCCACTACCTGCCCGGGACGCCGGAACCGGCGCATGTGCAGGCGTTGCTCGAGACCTCACGAAGGATCTCCGAACTCATGGGATACGAGGCATCGTCCGGAAAGTGACGGATGTCCAGGCCAACGGTGGTGTGCCAATCGCCGCGGTGCCAGTCCAGCACGATGGGATCGATGACTTGCTTTCCGCGCTGCAGGAGGCACTGCCGGTCCCCAGCCCGCACATGCAGGATCCCGCCCTACTGACCCGCTTCGCCGCGTTGCGCCAAGCGCTGGATTCCCTGCCCACTAGACTGCGTCGCGTGACTTGGCCAGCAGCTTTGCCAAACTGGCACTTCCAGGCCGAACAGCTTCCGCGTCAGGGCGCTTCAGCTGACCAGGACCGTGCCGCTGGCTGTATCGTCGCCCCTCATTGTCGGATCCACCGACTGCATCGGAGCGGCGGGGGCCGATCGTCGGGCGGACTGATCCGACCGGGAATGTCACCGGGCCATTGGGGCATTGCTGGATGCTGCAGCTGAAATGTCTTTACAGCTGCCTCAGGCTGGCGGTGCTTCAGCCCACGCCGGTCGGGCCTTCCATGACCAAGCGCACCTTTCGGAGTAGCTGCTGCCTGGTGAATGGCTTGTTGAGAACTTCGAACTCCGAGCCGCCTGCATCGGTTCGCTCCAAGCTGCTCTCGGCATAGCCGGTGGTGAGCAGAATTTTGACCTTTGGCAAGCGGCGCTTGAACTCTCTTGCGAGCACCACTCCGTTCATGCCACCTGGCATGATCAAATCCGTGAAGAGCAGATCGAAGGTCTCACCGCCATCCAAAAGCTTAAGTGCACTGCGGCCATCTGTCGCCACGCTGGTGCTGTAGCCCCCATCCCGGAGCAACATCTCGGCAAGCTCTGCGACGTCCTCTCGATCCTCGACAATGAGGACGCGCTCGGAGCCGCCCCGATCCATCGCCATGTTCGAGCGGCTCGCTTCCTTCGTCTGTTGCTCATCGGTCGCGGGGAAGAACAGCGAGACAGTCGTACCGACGTCCAGCTCGGAAGAAATGCGGACCGTACCGCCGGACTGCTTCACGAACCCATACACCATGGATAGCCCAAGGCCAGTGCCTTGACCTTCTTCCTTGGTGGTGAAGAACGGATCCATCACCCGTCTTACAATCTCTGGCGCCATGCCGGTGCCGCTATCGGCCACCGAGACCGAGACAAAACGACCCGGGGGAAGTTGATCATAGGGAGAAACCCCATCGCTCTCGACCTCAATGTTCTCAGTCTTCAGCACAACGACTTTTTCCTCGCGACCAGCAAGCGCGTCGCGGGCGTTGATCAAGAGATTGAGGATTGCAACCTCAGCTTGGGTTGGATCAATCTTGCAGTTCCACAGCGTCGAAGCGAGATGCGTTTCGAGCTCTACGTCTCCGCCTAGCCGCTGGGTAGCAAGCTCGACCATCGAACTCACCAGGCCATTCAAATTGACGGTCCGACCCTCAAGTTTCTGACGGCGAGAGAATGCGAGGAGCTGCTGCGTAAGGACGCCTGCCTTCGTTGCGGCAGACTGGGCCTGGCGTGCTGCCTTGCGCACGAAACTATCGGGCCGCAGCTCTGCCTCGGAGGTGTTGGCTATCAGTTCCAGGTAGCCTGACATCACTTGCAGAAGGTTGTTGAAATCGTGGGCAATGCCGCCGGTGAGCTGCCCCAGGGCTTCCATCTTCTGCGCCTGCCGCAGGGAGTCCTCGGCATCCCTTCGCCGGGAAACATCAAGCTGGGAGCCAAAAAAGTAGACGAGTTTCCCCTCGTCATCGAACACCGGGGAGACGAACAGAGCATTCCAGAAGGTTGACCCATCCTTACGGTAGTTCAAGATTTCCGTAGCCACTTCTCGTGACTCGCGGATGCCTTCCCGAACCTCGTCGATTGAGGATCGGTCCGTATCAGGTCCTTGGAGAAAGCGGCAGTTGCGGCCCTCAAGCTCCTCTCGCTCGTAACCCGTCATTTCCAGAAATGCACGGTTTGCGAAAATTATCGGATTGTCCGGCTGATGCGGATCCGTGATGATCATTGGCATGCGCGTCGTCTCGACGGCGCTGAAAAAGATATCCGAACGCTTGTCGCCGAATGCCTTGGCTTCAGCCGCCCGTACCGCAGGAGACGGAAAGCCCTTGAACTGATCGTTTGACACGCATTTCCTTTTGGCCGCGAGGGCTCGAACGCGATGACCGCAATGGTGAACCAGCAGCGCCGTGGCGCGCTCCGGTGGCGACGTTACCACGCTCAGGCGTGCGGCACCGCCCACGTTGCCGGCGGGTCTCCATCACGCAGTCGAGTTGCCCTGATCAAGGAACCAGGCGCTTTCCAAGCGTGACTTCTTCAAGGCGCTTGCGGCTTATGGCTTGGTGCTCGCCGCATGTGGGGCACGTCAGTACGCCTGCACCCTCAAGGTCAACAAGTCCTCTGTCCTGACCAACGGTCGCCAGGTTCAGACACTTGAGGCACTGGATGTCCAGTTCGTGAAGCTTGGAGACGCCACCCGATTCCGATAAGTCCGCACGTATCCCTTTGATCACAAAGCGCAATCCCATGATTCGCCGAGCCCTGCAGTTGCACATTGGTATTTCCATGCTGGGTGAACGCATACCTGCGTGAGGTGAACGCTCGTAGACGCTACGTCGACTAACCGAAACATAAATTGTTCATAAAAACGGCCTGCGTCTGAGACATAGGCTGTTAGTCTTATCACTAACAAATTGTGCAGGCGCGTTGGGTGGCTATAAGAGCAGTTGTGTACATCAGCCAAGCAGCAGGCGGCCTGACAGAGGGCAGGTTGCATGCGCTTGCGGCGAGCGCCGCGACGTTTAATCGGCTCGCGGGTGTCACTGGAGTGCTACTCACCGATGGGGCTCGCTTTTTCCAGTATTTCGAAGGTCCGCACGATGGGGTGGACGCTGTATACGGGCGAGTAAGGTCTTCAAGCAGTCACAGAGGCCTGACAGAGATCAGCAGCGCAGTTGTGAAGTCGCGACAACTCCCTCATTGGGAAATGCATGCGATCGCCGTCGAGGGAGAGGCTATCGATCGGCTTGTCGCTGCTTGTTGGGAAGAGGAAAGCGTAGACGCAAAGGCTGAGAAAGAGTCCGGCATGAAGGTGATTTCAGATCTTCTAGATCTACCCAGATCCTCTACTCGGGGCTGACCTCCATGGGCGGAGACGGCGATGCGCCAGCGCCTGCTTGGCGCGTGTGAGTTGATCACTAGTAAAGGCATATCGGCCCATCGACGTCCCCTGGAGATTCATTTCAGGCCGGTGGAGATTGGACCTGCGGCCATCCAGCGTCACGTCTCCGCGCGGGAAGCGATCACGCTGCCCTACCCGGCCAGCGTAAACACCGAGCCCGAGTCGACCCGGATGTTGGCGCCGTTGATGAAGCTGGCGCGCTCAGAGCACAGCAGCAGCACCGCAGCGGCAACCTCTTCGGGCCGCCCGCGGCGCTTGAGCACAATGCCGGGGCGCTCTTCGTCCAGGAAGCTGCGCACCGCCTCGTCGAACGACACGCCCTTTTCCTTGGCGCGCTTGTGCATCATCGCGTCGGTCATCGGCGTATGGATGAAGGCCGGTGACACGGTATTGATCATGACGTTGTCCTTGCCGTACTGCTTGGACAGTCCCTTGGCCAGGCTCAGCACGCCCGCCTTGGAGGCGCAGTACGGTAGCTCGTCGGTATAGGGCTGGACGGCATCCTCCGAAGCGAACAGCACGATCCGCCCCCAGCCCTTTGCGCGCATCGCGGGAATGGCCTGGCGGCACATGCGCACGGCGCCCATCAGGTTGATGTCCAGCGTGCGCAGCCAGCCCGCATCGTCCACATCAAGAAAGTCGCCGGTGGCACCGGTGACGCCGGCCGCGTTGACGTAGATGTCCGGATCGCCCAGCCTGCTGCGCACCGTGGCCCAGATCCGCTCGACATCGTTGGCATCGGTGACATCACCGGCAACGGCCATCACCTCACCCAGCGGTGTCAGCTCCTGCAGGGCCTCATCAAGCGTGCCGTCAGCCACGTCGGTGATCGCAACGCGCACACCCGCCTGCAGCAGCTCGCGTGCGCTCTGTTTGCCCATGCCCGAATCAGCGCCGCTGACCAGCGCAATGCGTCCTTCTATTCCGAGATCCATGATGTGTCCTTGTTGGGGGAGGAAGTGGTGCCCCGGGGCGGCCGCGCCTGCAGGAAGCGCTCGGCCGTACGCAGGCCCAGCGCCATCTGGGTCAGGGCCGGATTGGCGGCCAGCGCGCTGGGGAAGATGGAGTTGTCGCAGATGTAGAGATTGGGGATGTCGAAGCTGCGCCCGTCGGCGTCCACCACCGCCGTGCCCGCCGAATCGCCCATCCGGCAGGTGCCCAAGGTGTGTGCCGAGCGCGCGGCGGCGAAGATGCCGGTCGCACCTGCGGCTTCCCAGATGCGGCTCAACTGGGCCTGCGCGTGCGCGTCCAGCGCCTTCTCGTTGGGTCCATAACTGAAGTCGATCCGCGCACGGCGCATGCCGAATGCATCCTGTTCATCGCTGAGGGTCAACCGGTTCCCGTCCTGCGGCAGGCACTCGCCGTTAATGCCGATACCGGCCAGGTGCCGGTAGGAGGACAGGGCATCCACCAGCGGCTGGCCCCACAGTCCTGCGCCGCGGGCAAAGGTGTTGGCCAGTGTCGCCGGCTGCACGCCCAAGCTCTGCACCAGGTAGCCGCCAACGAAAGAGGCGTCCTGCGGGCGAACGAAATCCTCCGAGATGAGCGAGGACGGGTAGCCGCGGTTCATGCACATGTCCGCGTCGAACGACCCCCACACCTGGGTGGCCACGTGGGCCATGAAGTTGCGCCCGACCTGGCCGCTGCTGTTGGCCAGCCCCAGGTTGAGCAGCAGGCGCGGTGTCTCCACGCCGCCTGCGCACAGGAAAGCGGCCGAGCACTTCACCCGGTGCAGGCGATGCTCGCGCTGGTAGACCACCGCGCTGATGCGGCCACGGGTGTCGCGCTCAAGGTCCACGACTCGGCTTTCATCGCGGACGGTGGCGCCGTGTGCCCTCGCCCACGGCAACCAGGAGGTATCCGTGCTGGCCTTGGCGCCATTGCTGCAGCCCTGATGGCACGCACCACAGTTGTTGCAGGCGTGGCGCAGGCCCCAGTGCGCCTGCTGCCGGGCCTGGCTGACCAGCGCGGCCGGCGCATCGGTGGCGCGCACGCCGAGCGCATTGCAACCGCGCTGCATGGCCTGCGCCGAGGCATTGCGCGGCACGGGCGGGTAGCCGTACTGGCGGGCCGTGTCGCATGGGTAGTGCGCCGGGCCGGATACGCCGATGAACGCCTCGACCCTTTGTATGTATGCCAGCAACTCTGCTGGTGCGATGGGCCAGTCTGCCCCCTGCCCTGTCAGCGAGCGCAGGCGCAGGTCGCGCGGGTCCGGGCGTGGACAGAACGCGCCCCAGTGCAGCGTGGATCCGCCCACACCCTGGCCGGAATTGTTGGCGCCGAAGGCGGTAGGCGTCTGGCCGCCACTGAGGCGCTCCTCCATCCAGTAGATGTCGGTGGCCAGTTCGTCGGCAAGGTGATCATCCGGGGTGAAGGTGCGGCCCGCTTCCAGTACCAGCACCGATACCCCTGCCTCCGCCAGGCGGGCTGCCAGCGGCGCGCCACCAGCACCGCTGCCGATGATGACCGCATCGACCGACCCGGCCGTTGCGCGGACCTGCTCAGCACCCCTCAGCATGGAAGCTGCCACGCATCGATCGTGCCCGCTTCGGTGTGCTCGTAGCCTTGACTCTGCGCACCCTTGCCTCCGACGGCAAAGCCGTCGTAGCCGATGCGGGCCCAGGTGGAGGGAAGGCCCATCCATGTCCTGGCAAACAGCGCCCGCGCATCTTCGAACCACTGGGCCCACTGCACCGGATCCAAGGTGCCGCCCGGCGGCGCGATGGCGCTCTGCCGTTGTACCTGGTCAAGCAGGCCGTGCTGCGCGGCAGCGTCCAGCGTGGTGAATCCATTGGCGGCGGCATCCAGTTGATCCAGCGCCTGTGCCCATGCGTCCGCATCGGCGGGCAGGTCGGCAAACCGCCAGCCGTCGCTTTCCTGGTTCACCAATGCGTGGCCGACGCGCAGCGCCAGGTCATCGGCATCGGCGCCGGGCACAAGGCGCGCCGCCAAGGCAGTGAGCACGGCCAGATGGCGAGCGGGCAGTGCCGATTCCTGCAGCGGCAGCGGCGTGGCATGGCGGGCCAGCAAGCGGGCTCGCATGCGCGGGGCGACGCGCTCGGCGTCCAGCAGTTGGACGAACGCTGCGGGCAACGCGGACGCAGCCAGCGGCAGTGCCCACGCTGCGATGCGCTGGGCAAGCCAGTCGGGCTGCTCGAGCGGAATCAGATGCGCGGCGTCTGGTACGACGTCGACCGACGCGTGCAGATAGTGCGGTACGTTCAGTGCGCGTTGCCCCGCTTCGCCGAGGTCGCCGTCCTCGGCGCCGGCGATTATCAGCGCCGGTACGCGTAGATGTGCGGCCCGGTGCTGGCGATGCTCGCGGCTGCCGCGCTCCAGCCAGGCACGCCAGGCGATGGGATCGGTTCGCAGCACATCCACGATGGCCCCTTCGCGGGCAGCCCCGGCAAGCGGACGGTGCGTGTTGGCGTCGATGAATTCTTCAGCATGGGCCCGAGTAGGCGCGCCCGTCGCGAACCAGTCCAGCATCTTCGCGCGTCGCGCCTCCTGCATGGGTTCCGGGCACGGCGGCGATGCCGCCACCAGCACCACGCCGCTCAGGCCTGCCAGCCCCTGCACGCCGTCGCGACTGCGTGCGGCAAGCAGCGTGGCGATCTTGCCGCCCATGCTGTGGCCGACGGCGAACCAGCAGGTGGGTGCACGCGCGGTCACTTCCTGCTGGAACCAGTCCACCAGGGCATCGATGTCCGTCGCGTTGCCCGCGGCAGTGCCACCAAAGCCAGGAATATCCAGCGCGACACACTCGAACTGCTCGCCCAGGGCGCGCTGTACGGCACTCCATTCACGATGACTGGCGCCGAGGCTGTGCAGGAGAAAAAGAACGGGACGTTGCATGAAAACCTCGTCGTGTAGCGAGGCGAGCATGGTCGCCGGCGTGTCCACGCGGCGTGCAAACAGGTGTCAACGCAGTGCAGTGATCACGTGGCGTTGAGCCCTGCCTCACCCTGCCTGCGCGTGCGGCTGTCTAGCTTCAATGCACCCTACGTCTGGACATCCACCATGTGCTTCCCCCGTGCTGTTTCGGCAGCCTTGCACGCTTGCCGGAAGGCGCGTTGATGTCGACGCTGCCCGAGGCCACCCACCCCGTTGCCACCCCACACCGCGAAGCGCCGATTGCCATTGACCGCAGGCAGGACGGCGCGCTGCCGATCGAACAGTACTCGGCGCTGGGCGAAGGGCGCTCAGTCGCATTGACTGGCTGCGACGGTTCCATCGACTGGTGGTGTGCGCCGAACATGGACAGTCCGCCGCTGTTTGATCGCCTGCTGGATGCCACCAGCGGTGGTTACTTCAGTATTGCGCCCACCGAGCCCTGCACCGTCGAACGGCGCTACCGGGCGGAGAGCAACGTGCTGGAGACCGTGTTCACCACGGCATCTGGCCGTGCGTCGCTGACCGAATCGCTGAACAGCGGAAACGCCGGCCGACTGCCGTGGTGCGAGCTGGCGCGGCGCATCGAGGGCCTCGAGGGCGAAGTACGTTTTGCCGTGCGGATGTGCCCCGGTACGCGCGCGCAATCGGCCAGCCCCTACTGCTCTTCCATCGGCGAACACGTGGTCTTCCATGTACAGCGGCTGCTGGGCGTGATGATCCATCATCCGGCGCTGCAGCTGCAGTGGACCGACGAAGGCGCAAGCGGTGAATGCACCGTCAGCGCCGGTGAGCGCGTGACCGTGGCGCTGGTGGTGGGCGAGGATGAGCCGCTGGTGGCGCCTTCGGTGGAAGAGGTGGATGGCCGCATCGACCTGACCGACCGCGAATGGAAAGCGTGGGCCCGCAACGTGTCCTACGGCGGATGGGACCGCGCCACGTTCGTTCGCAGCACATTGGCGCTGAAGCTGCTGCTGTACTCGCCCTCCGGTGCCATTGCCGCTGCCGCCACTACCTCGCTGCCCGAGCGTATTGGCGGCGACAAGAATTTCGATTATCGCTACGCGTGGGTGCGCGACGCCGGATACACCATCCAGGCGTTCCTCGCCGCAGGGCTGGAAGCAGAATCCAAGGCGGCCTTTACCTGGCTGCTGCGCCAGCTGCGCCGTCACGGCCCGAAGGTGGTCTTCACCCTGGATGGCGAGAAGGTGGAGCCGGTGCAGGAACTGCCCATGCATGGCTACCGCAGTTCGCAGCCGGTGGTGAAAGGAAACCTTGCCGGCGACCAGCACCAGCACGGTATCTACGGCGATATCTTCGAGACCGCATTCTGCTTCGTGGCCGCGGGCAACATCCTGGATGGCGCCAGCGCAGAGCTGCTTTCCCGGATCGCGGACCTGTGCGCTGACCACTGGCGCGCGAAAGATTCCGGTATCTGGGAACTGCCGGAGCTGGAGCATTACACGATGTCCAAGATCAGTTGCTGGCAGGCGCTGGCGCGGGCGGTCGAGTTGGCCGATCAGGGCCAGCTGCCGACCACCTGCCGTGACCGCTGGCAGCGCGAACGTGACCGCATCAGTGAATGGATCGAAACCAACTGCTGGTCCGACTCCCTGCAGGCCTACGAAATGTATCCCGGCAGCGGCAGGCTGGACGCAGCGCTGGCGTTGGCCGTGCGCTTCCGCTTCGACGGCAGGGACCGCCTGCTGGCCACCCTGCGTGCCATCGACCGTGAGCTGGGCCAGTCGGGCTTCCACTACCGCTACTCGGGCATGGCCGAGGAGGAAAGCTGCTTCATCGCCTGCTCCTACTGGATGGCCGAGGCCTACGCACGACTGGGCTTCGTCGCGGACGCGCGCGACCGCGTGGATGCGTTGAACGGCGCCCTCGGCCGCTGCCAGGGCGTGCTCAGCGAAATGGTGGACCCCGCCACGGGCCACTACCTCGGCAATACCCCGCAAGGCTTGAGCCATCTGGCCCAGGTGATGGCCATGGCCACCATTGCAGACGCCCTGGGCTGCCCATGAGCCGCCTACTCTCCCCCCGCTCCACAACAAGGATCGACAATGAATGATCGCCTGAAAATGCAGGACCCGCGCAGCCAGTACCCGCAGCCGCCCTTCCCCGCCCAGCCGCAGCCGGTGCCGGGCAAGGCCGCGGCAATGGACCCGGTGCCGGACCACGGTGAAACGAGCTACCAGGGCTCGGGCAAGCTGAGCGGACGCCGCGCACTGATCACCGGCGCCGACAGCGGCATCGGCCGGGCAGCCGCGATTGCCTACGCCCGCGAGGGTGCTGATGTGGCCCTGTCCTACCTGCCCTCCGAAGCGTCCGATGCAGAGGAAGTCTTTGCCCTGATCGAAGCCGAGGGCCGCAAGGCGCTGGCACTGCCGGGTGACATCACCGATCCGGAATGGTGCAGGACGATGGTGGAGCGCACGGTGGAAGCGTTCGGCGGCCTGGATATCCTGGTGGTCAATGCGGCCCGCCAGCAGTACCGCGACAGCATCGCCGAGCTGAGCGCGGAGGACTTCGACAGGACGATGAAGACCAACCTCTACGCCATGCACTGGATCTGCCAGGCGGCCGTTCCGCACCTGCCGCCGGGTGCGGCGGTCATCACTACCGCTTCGGTGCAGGCGTATGACCCCTCCGCCATCCTGCTCGACTACGCCACAACCAAGGCCGGCATCGTGGCCTATACGAAGGCGCTGTCGGCGCAGCTTGTTGAAAAAGGCATCCGTGCCAACGTGGTGGCACCCGGCCCGTTCTGGACGGCGTTGCAGCCATCCGGTGGCCAGCCGACCGATGCGGTGAAAAAGTTCGGCACGCAGGTCCCGATGAAGCGCCCGGGGCAGCCGGTGGAAATCGCGCCGGTCTACGTGCTGCTGGCCAGCCAGGAAGGCAGCTACCTGACCGGTGAAGTCTTCGGCGTGACCGGTGGTGCGGGCATCGCCTGACCGACAGCATTGGCGCAGGTGGATGCCTGCGCCAATCGTTCCGGAGCCCGCGCTCGGTGCGCGCGCTCCGGGCGTGAGCGCTTATTCCGCCTGCGCCCGCAACATCGCCATCAGCCGCTGCGCGATGCCGGCGCGCACGTCCTCGTCGATCCTGCCGTTGTACATGCCCTCGTATACCCATAGTCCATCGGCCGCCAACCGTGCGATGAAGTTGTCCCAGACCGCCGGATCGGCTTCACCCGAGCGCGGGGGCGGCGGTGCCCAGCGCGCCATGGCTTCGCTCCAGGGGGCGACATCGCTGTCGGGCTGGACCGATTCCAGCATGAAGATCAGCTCGGCGCGGGTCGCGCTGTGAGCCGATACGCGCATGTAGGCCGCATGCCGTTCGACGGCGCTGGCCTGCCCCGCAGGCACGTCGAGCAGTTGCTGCATGGACGCTTCCCATGCCTGCACCAGGTGTTCGTCGATGCCGCGCAGCAACGCCTCGCGCGAGGGAAAGTGGTACAGCAGCCCGCCGCGCGTCAGGCCCGATTCGCTGGATACCGATTCGAAGGTCACCGCACGCACGCCATCGCGGTTGATGACCCGCACCGCAGCGTCGAGGATCTTCGTTTTATTGCTGGTTCTCATGCGTTCAATGTACGGCAATCGAGGTGCCGACGCGGCCACCGTGCACGCCGCGCAGCAGCAACGCAGTGATCAGTGCGCCGATCGCCAGGGCCGCCGCAACCACCCCCAGCACCAGCTGGTAACCGCGGTCGTAGGCGGCATGCACGTCACCCACCCAGGCAGGCGCGCCATCGCCGGCCAGCTGCAGTGCCTGGCCGATACCTTCGCGCGCGGCAGCCGGCAACGCGGCGTCAGCCGGCAGGAAGGCGCTGTACAGCGCGGCCGCCAGGCTGCCGAGGACCGCCACGGCCAGCAGGCCACCGAATTCGTAGGCCACCTCTTCCACCGACGAGGCCATGCCGGCGCGGTCGGCGGGCGCATTGCCGATGATGGCGGTGGAGGCTACGGAGATGGTCGCGCCCATCCCCACGCCGGTCAGCGCCATGCCGGCGATGACCCAGCCCAGCCCATGCGGGAAACCCAGCGCAACGACCGTCACGCCCACCGCACCACAGGCCAGCCCGCCGCTGATCAGCGGACGCAGTCCAACCCGATGCAGGAAGCTGCCGCCCAGCAGCGCACTGGGCAGGCTGCCCATCGCCGCGACGGACACCAGCAGGCCCGCCTGCAGTGGACTGAAGCCGGCCACCAGCTGGAAGCGCTGGGTGGTCACCAGTTGCAGGCCCGCCAGCGCGAACAAGGTGAACACCGCCGCCAGCGTGCCGGACAGGAAGGCCGGGTTACGGAAGATAGCGAAGTCCAGCAAGGGATACGGCAGCACGCGCTGGCGGCGTACGAAAGCGGCAGCGGCGATCAGCGCCACGGTGGTGGCGATGGCGGCCGTGGCCCACGCAGGCGGTGCGGCCATCACGGATTTGATGCCCAGTACCAGGCCTGACAGCGCCCCCAGCGCCAGCAACGAAGACAGCAGATCCCAGCGCCGGCTGGAATCCGGCACGCCTTTCGGCGCCAGCACGAGCGTGGCGATGAACGCCAGCACGACCACCGGCACGTTGACCAGGAATACCGAGCCCCACCAGAAGCGCGCCAGCAGCAGGCCGCCGATGATTGGACCGAGCGCGGCACCGATGATGGCCACCGAACCCCAGATGGCGATGGCGATGTTGCGTTCGCGTTCTTCGTGGAAGGTCAGCCCGATGAGCGCCAGCGTCGCCGGCATCATCGCAGCGGCGCCCACGGCCAGCGCCGCGCGCGCGGCGATCAACTGCCCGGCGGACTGCGCGAAGGCCGCTGCCAGCGAGGCCGCGCCGAAGGCAAGCAGGCCGATCAGGAACATGCGGCGGTGGCCAATGCGATCGCCCAGGGTGCCGGCCCCGAGCAGCAGTCCGGCCATCACCAGCGGATAGGCATTGACGATCCACAGCTGCTGGCTGTCGCTGGCGGCCAGTTCACTGGCCAGCGTCGGCAGCGCGGTGTACAGCACCGAATTGTCCAGGGTGACCAGCAGCAGGCCGGCGGCCACGGTGAACAGCAGGCTCCAGCGGCGCGCGGGCGACAGCGCGGACGTGGCGGGGACGGAAGCGGTCAGCGACATGGGTGATCAACAGGATTGCGTCGGGATGTGACCACTATACCGGATGTCCTGTACAGTTATGACACATCCGGCACGTGGCCGTTCACGTGCCGGAAGGCGAGTCAGCTCAGGCAGCCGCCGTGGCAAGCGTGTAAAATCTCGTCTTTTGGCCTCCTGACAATGGCGAAACCGTCACCTCGGCCGCCCGTTGCAGGGCCGCCCCTGATCCGCGCAATGCAGCGGCTTGGCCCTCACTCCGGCCCGGCCGAAAGCCCTGCCCTGCCTGCGGTGTTGGGCAGCTGGGTGGACTGGAACCGCGCCGTTGCCCTCGCACGGGCACTGGATGGCAGCCTTCCCGAGCAGCCGGAACAGCCGGCTGACATCGACGTGGACCGCCTTGTCGAAGAGTGCGCGCGTGCACGCAGCACCCACGCCGAGGCGATCCACGCGCTGATGGCCGAACTGCAGCAGCCGATGTCACCGGTCGAATTCGAACGCCGGCACGCCGCGCTGCAGCGGGCCCAGTTGACCACCACCGGTCGCCTGCGTGGACGCCTGCGTGACGCGCTGGCGAGAACGGACGACCACGGCGCACGCCTGGCCGAGATCGATGCGGTGATGGAGCAGGTGCTGGCACCGCGCGAATACCGGCTGCTGAACCGCCTGCCCCCGCACCTCGCCGCCTGCCTGCCAACCGCGATCAGTGCCGACTCCCCTGCCGTGGACGCCGACGCGGCATCGCCTGCCGTCATGCCCGACCCCCTTCCCGAGCCGTCCTGGCCGCCCGCGCTGCGCGATACCGTGCGCGACCTGCTGCTGGCCGAACTCGACCTCCGTTTCCATCCGATCGACGCGCTGTCTGCCGCCGTCCATCCGCACCGAGCACCGCCCCATGCTGCGTAATGCCCTGCACCTGATCGTTTTCCTCCTCGGACTGGCCGCTGCGGTCTGGATAGGCGTCGGTTACATCGGCCACAACACGCTCGGCGCCGCCGTCGCCCTGCTCATTGCCGCGTGCTACTGCGTTGGCGGCTGGGAGCTGCTGCAGTTCCGCCGCGCGACCGACGCGCTGCGTGGCGCCACTGGCAACGCCAGTGAGAGGGAAGACCTGGACGACTGGCTGAAGCGCGTGCCATCCGCCCTGCGCGGCGCGGTGCGGCTGCGCGTGGAAGGCAACCGCAGCGCCCTGCCCGGCCCCGCGCTGACCCCGTACCTGGTCGGCCTGCTGGTGCTGCTGGGCATGCTCGGCACCCTGCTGGGCATGATGGCGACGCTGCGCGGCACCGGCATGGCGCTGCAGAGCGCGACCGACCTGCAGGCCATCCGCGGCTCGCTGGCATCGCCGGTGGAAGGCTTGGCGGTAGCGTTCGGCACCTCCATCGCCGGTGTCGCCGCATCGGCGATGCTCGGCCTGCTCTCGGCACTTCTGCGCCGTGAGCGCCTGGCCGCGGTGCAGTTGCTCGACCAGCACATCCGCACCGACCTGTCGGTGCATGGCCACGCCTGGCAGCGTGCGGAAGGCCTGCGCCTGATGCAGGACCAGGCGGCCGTGCTGCCCACCCTGGTGCAGCAACTGCAGCAGCTGGTGGACGGCGTGCAGCAGGCAGCGGCAGCCAGCCACGCACAACTGGAGGCACGCCAGGAGGCGTTCATCGCGCGCCACGATGCGGCGCAGGAGCTTCTGGCTGCACGCCTGGAACAATCCCTGCAGCGCGGCGTACAGACCGGCACTGAAGCCATCGGCACGACGCTGCAGCCGCTGTTGCGCGATGCCCTGGGGAACCTTGAAGCGACCGCCGCGCGTACCCAGTCCAGCGTGACCGATGCGGTGAAGCGCCAGCTGGATGCGCTGCAGGCATCGACGCAGGCGGTATCCAGCGACCTGCGCGCCCAGTTCGAAGGTGCGCTCAGCGCGCAGCAGGCCGCCAACGCTGCGCTGGTCACGGCCCTTGGCAGCGCGCTGTCCGGCGTCATCGCCAGCCAGCAGGACGGCACTGATCGCCTGCTGGGCGAGATCGATGGCCGCCTGCGCAGCCAGGTCGAACAGCTTGGCGCCCACTGGGCCACGCTGGCCGAACAGCAGCAGGCCGCAGGTGACGCTGCCACTGAACGCGATGCGCTTGCACGCGCGGCGGCGCTGGAGGCGCAGCAAGCCGATGCGCGTGCGCTGCTGGCCCAGCTGCAGGACACCCACCAGGCGCTGCTGGAGCGGACCGAACAAGGCGACCAGGCGCGCCTGCAGCAGTGGTCGCAGGCGTTCACCGCGCTGGTCGAACAGGCGGGTGCGCAGTGGGTCACGCACAGCGAACGGGCCACGGCACAGCAGCAGCACATCAGCGAAACGCTGCAGCAGACCGCCAGCAGCATCGGCGAAGAAGCGCGGCGACAGTCCACCGCCACCCTCGCCGAAATCACCCGCCTGCTGGATGCCGCCAGTGAAGCGCCGCGCGCCGCCGCCGAAGTGGTCGCCGAGCTGCGCCAACGTCTGTCCGAAAGCCTGGTGCGCGATACCGCCCTGCTGGACGAACGCGCCCAGCTGCTGGGTACCGTCGGCAGCCTGATGGAATCGATCCAGGCCACGTCCAGTGCGCAGCGCGTTGCGGTGGACCAGCTGATCGAAAACGCCGCCGGGCTGATGCAGCACACCGGCGAGCGTTTTGCCGAACAGGTCGACGCCCAGGCGGGCACGCTGCAGCAACTGGTGGGCAGCGTTGCCGACGCCGCCACCGGCAGCCGCGAACTGGCCGCCGGACTGGAAGGCGCCGTGACCGCCTTTACCGCGACCAGCAGCGGCCTGTCGACCCATCTGGAACACCTGTCCGGCGCCCTCGACGCTTCGCTGGCGCGCAGCGATGAGCAGCTGGCCTACTACGTGGCGCAGGCGCGTGAAGTGGTCGACCTGAGCCTGCTGTCGCAGAAGCAGATCACCGAAGAGCTGCGCCAGCTTGGCAAGGGCCGTGCGCCGGCAGGGGCCGCATGAGCGATCACGACGAACTGGATGGCGATAGCGGCACGCCCATCTGGGCCGCGTTCGGCGACCTGATGTCGGTGCTGCTGGGAGCCTTCGTACTGATCCTGGTCGGCGTGGTCGCCATGCAGCTGGAACTGAGCGGGCGGCTGGATGCGGAAACCAAGCAGCGCCAGGCCGCCGAACAGACCCTGGAGCAGGCCTTGGCCGGACCCTTGGCCGGCGGCCGGGTCACGCTGGTGGACGGGCGTATCGGCATCAGCGGCAATGTCCTGTTCGCCCTGAACTCCGACCAGTTGCAGCCGGAAGGACGCGAGGTCCTGCGCAGCCTGGCCGGCCCGTTGAAGGGCTGGCTGGCGCAACGCCAGGACATCCTGATGGTCAGCGGCTTCACCGACGACCAGCCGGTGCACGCGCACAACCGGCAGTTCGCCGACAACTGGGAACTGTCCGCGCAACGATCGCTGACCGTCACCCGCACCTTGATCGCCGAGGGCCTGCCCTCGTCTTCGGTGTTTGCCGCCGCCTTTGGGGCCGAACAACCAGTGAGCTCCAACGCCGATGAAGCCGGGCGCGCGCGCAATCGACGCGTGGAAATCGCGCCGATGCCGCGTCCGGGCACGAAGGATGCCGATGATGCGCGATGACCGCGCTGTCACCGGGCTGGCGGGGCTGGTGCGGCAGCTGGAAGCGGGCTCGGCCTCGCTGCCGGATTATCCGCAGCTGCCATCACTGCAACCGATGCGCGATGCCTGGCAGCAGCTGCACGCCGACAGCCGCCTGCGTATCGCCCTGCAGCAGACACCGGCCGAAGGTGGACCGTTGAATTCGGCCGTGCTGGTGCATCGCATGCTCGATGCGATGCAGGCACTCTCGCCCGACTATCTGCGGCATTTCGTTGCCTACGCCGACACGCTGGCGTGGCTGGAACAGCAGCCCCAGCCGACAACGACCGTCCCGAAGCGCGCACCGCGCAAGCGTACGCCGAAAGCCCGGTAGCGCCGGGCCAGGAACGGCGGAAATCCCCCGCCGCCACAGCGCCAGGACGCCGCCCATGGCGATGCCGGTCGTTCTGACCGGCACCCCTGCAGGCCGGTCAGGCGTCGCGCTGCGCCTGCTTGCGGGTCAGGTCGCCGAAACGCGACAGCGACATCAGGTGCTGGTGCACCAGGCCCAGCCAGCCGTTGCGGTGCCATGCCAGCACCACGTCATCGGGCAGCTTCTGGAACTTCTCCACGTCCACCACGTTGAAGCCCTGCAGGGTGAGTTCGCGGCCGTTCGGCAGGCGCACGTTGGCGTTGCGCATCACCAGCAGGTCCTGCTCGATCAGCGCCTTGGAGAACGCCTGGGTGTGGTTGTGGTCGGCGGTGAAGCGGCCGCAGAATTCCATCGCCTGCTGCAGCAGCTCGCTCGGCTTGCCGTCGACGAACAGCGCCTCGCCTTCGGTGCCGCCCTTGACGATGCGCTCGGTGCCTTCGTCGAAGCCCAGCACGTAGTTCTGGCTGCCGTCGGTATCGATGAAGATGAAGGGGTGGCGGCGCACGTAGGCCGGCACGTAGGTATCCGGCTCCCACTGGCCGTCAGTGACGAACAGGTTGTCCTCGGTCACGCCGAGGGCGGCCATCGGCACCGCGTCCGGGCCGGCGAACAGGATCGGGAAATGGTGCAGCGCCAGCGAGAACTCGTTGACGATCAACGGAATCGCGTTGGTCTTGGCAGCGAAGCCCAGCTTGCCCGGCAGGATGCGCAGGTCGCCGTGGATATCCGACTGCAGCGGCACCGGGCGGCTGTAGAACAAAGGGGAGCCTGCTGCAGGCGCGGTGTCGTTGCCGTTGGTCATCAGAAAGCCATCTCTACTGAACGCGCCAGCCATCCCGGGCGCGAATGCGGGTGGAACATGAAGCCCGCATTATCAACAAGCCACGTTGCAATCACCACCCCGCCGCTGCGGCCTTACTTGAGCTGCAACGGATAGCGCTGCCACAGCACGTGCACCAGGAAGCCGGTCAGCTCGGGATCCTTGCCGCGGATAGCGCCACGGATCTTGTCCAGCAGCACCATGTCCGAGCATTTGCGCACATCGGAATGGTTGGCCTGGCCTGCGCGGCGCGCACGATAGCGGGCAGCACGCTGCGCATCGCTCATCGCATACCCGAATTTCGGCGGCCTGCCCCGCTTGCGCGGCAGAGCCAGTTCGAAGGTCCCGGGGTCTTTGTCGTCGCGCATGGGAATGGGGAGGGAAAACGGCCGCGCACTTTATCGTGAGGCATCACTTTAATCCAGTCTTTTTTCACGGAAACTGCTGGTTTTCCGGCTCGCGCGCCACGATCGGCCGCACCCGGCAAACGGCGCTGCGCGCCTCGCGAGTCCTCTGATTGCGAATGGGTCGCAATTGCGTTTCAACAAGGCCGACAGTAGACTGTGATCCACCTCTCTCATAGCGCTGTCGGCCGCCTCCGGATCCTGCATCCACGGCGTGCAGGCACGCCCGCGCACGCCCATGACACGACCCACCGCCTCACGACCCTCCCCCTTCCGTTTCCGCCCGTTGGCCATTGCCTGCGCGCTCGTCTGCGGCGCACCTGCAGTCCACGCGCAGCCGTCCGCCACTGAGTTGGACGCGGTGCGGGTCAACGCCTACCGCGCGGCCAACAGCGTCAGCAGCGCGACCAAGACCAGCACTTCGGTGGCCGAAACGCCGCAGTCGGTGTCGGTGATCGAACGCGCCGAACTGGATGCGCGCGGCGTGCAGTCACTCAACGATGCGATGCGTTACGTGGCCGGCGTAAGCCTGGAAAGTTCGGGCATCGACAACCGCGTGGATGACTTCCGCATCCGTGGCTTCGATGCAGGCAGCTGGGCCAACAACGTGACCCTGGATGGCATGCGCGCGCCGCAGGGCAGCCAGTGGAACCGCAGCATGTTCGACAGCTGGAACCTGGAACGCGTGGAGGTGCTGAAGGGTCCCTCGGCGGTGATGTACGGACAGGTCGCACCGGGCGGCATGGTCAACCAGGTCAGCAAGACCCCGCAGCCGGGCCAGTTGCAGCAGCTGCGACTCGGCCTGGATGCGCATGGCCAGTACAGCGCGGCGTTCGACGTGGGCACCGGCAGCGACGACGACGCGCACCTGGTGCGCTTGGTCGGCCTGTACCGCGATGGCGCAACCCAGATCAAGCACACCGAGCAGGAACACTGGTTCCTCGCCCCCAGCTACACCTGGCAGATGGCCGAGCGCACCCGCCTCACCCTGCTCGGCATGTACCAGAAAGACGATGGCGGATCGACCTACCAGTTCCTGCCGATGGACGGCACGCTGCGCGCCACGCCGTACGGTCACATGAAGAACACCACCTTCATCGGCGAGCCGTCCTGGAACACGTTCAATCGCACGCTGTGGACCGCGGGCTGGATGTTCGAGCACGCCTTCAACGACCACCTGACCTTCAGCCAGAGCGCGCGCCGCACGCATGTGGATTCGCTGTACCGCGGCGTGGTCACCAACGGCGCGCTCAATGCCGATGGCCGCACGCAGGCACGCCGCGCCACCTACGGCACCGGTGATTCGGATGGCGATACGTTCGACACCCGCCTGCAGGCACGTTTCAGCACCGGCGGCGTGGACCATGTCGCGCTGCTGGGGTGGGACTGGCAGCGTGCCGACTGGGAAGGCGTGCGCGGTGCGATGAGCAGTCCGCGGCCGATCGACATCTTCAACCCGGTGTACAGCGGTTACCTGCCGCAGGTCACCAGCCTGAGCCCAACCGAAGGCAGCAACCGGCAGAGCGGCGTCTACCTGCAGGACCAGCTGGCGCTGGGGCAGTGGCGCCTTACCGTAGGCGGACGCTACGACTGGACCAAGGATGATGCCTCCAGCGCGACCCGCAACCCGGTCACCGGCGCGACCGTGACCCAGCCGCGCAGCGTGATCAAGAACGAGGCCTTTACCGGCCGCGCCGGCGTGCTGTATGTCTTCGACAATGGCCTCACCCCGTATGTCAGCTATGCCGAATCGTTCCAGCCCTCGTCCACCAGTCCGCTGAACAATTTCGACGGCACCGCGTTCGACCCGGTCACCGGTACCCAGTGGGAGGCCGGTGTCAAATACCAGCCGGCCCGCATCGACGGCCTGGTCACGCTGTCGGCGTACGAGCTGCGCCAGCAGAACCTGTTGACCCAGGATCCCGATCCGACCCACATCACCTGCGGTGCGACCGCCAATGCACGCTGCTCGATCCAGGACGGCGAAGGCCGCGTGCGCGGCGTGGAACTGGAAGGCCGGGTCACCCCGTTCGAAGGCTTCAGCCTGATCGGTGCGGCAAGCTGGATGGATTCGGAGATGACCCGTTCGGACCAGTACCAGGGCAAGCAGCTGATCATGGTGCCCGACTACACCGCCTCGTTCTGGGCCGATTACACCTTCGCCGGCGGCGCACTGGAAGGACTGAGCCTGGCGGCGGGTGCGCGCTACAACGGCCGCAGCTACGGCGACAGCGCGAACCTGTACCGGATCCCGGGTTACACCCTGTTCGATGCGGCGATCCGCTACGACGTCGGCCGGGTTGGCAACAGCGACCTGCAGTTGGCGCTGAACCTGAGCAACCTGGCTGATCGCCGATATGTGTCGACCTGCACGACGGTGTCGTCGTGCTACTACGGCAGCGGCCGCACGGTGATGGCGACCGCACGACTGGGTTGGTGACACCGACCCACGCCCGGTAGTGACGGCCGCTGGCCGTCATGTTCCTGCCGCGGTGGGTGACGACCGTTGGTCGTCATGCTCCTGCCTTCCGCTGCGCTCGCCGACCATGGGTCGGCGCTACCCGGTAGTGACGGCCGCTGGCCGTCATGCTCCTGCAGCGGGCATAAAAAAGGGGCGGCCGAAGCCGCCCCTTACCCGTCTACTCATTGCGCCGGCGCATAACCGTGCAACTGCATGGTGCTGCTTGCCCGTCCCTGGCTCATCGAACGCAGCGCCGTACTGTAGCCCTGCAACTGCGCCAGTGGTGCAAACCCGCTGACCTGCGAACGGCCTTCGCGTTCGTCGATCGCCTGCACCCGTCCATGGCGCCGCTGCAGGTCACCCACCACGTCACCGACATGGGCTGCGGCCGACAGCACCTGCAGCGACATCACCGGCTCCAGCAACTGGGTGCCCACCTGGGCCAGCGCTGCCTTCACCGCCTCCATCCCGGCGCGATGGAACGCCTGCTCGGACGAATCCTTCGCATGCGTCTGCCCATCCACCAGCACCACGTCCAGGCCGACCACTGGATGACCCTGCGGGCCGTCCTGCAGCGCGGCGCGCACGCCCTGCTCCACCGCGCGGATGAAGCTGCGCGGCACCACGCCGCCAACGATGCGGTCGCTGAATTCCACCGCATCATCATCGCGTGGACGCACGTCCAGCACCACGTGCGCGAACTGGCCCTGCCCACCACTCTGCTTGACCACCCGGCCGACCACGCCGGGTGCTTCGCTGCGGGGTTTTTCCAGGTACGCCACGCGTGGCTGGCCGACCTGTACCTCGACCTTCCACTCGCTGCGCAGGCGCTCGACCATCACTTCCAGGTGCAGCTCGCCCATGCCCCATACCAGCGTTTCGCCGGTCTCTGCATCCGCCTCGACGCGGAACGACGGGTCTTCCTGGACCAGGCTTGCCAGCCCCTGGCTGATACGGATCAGGTCACCGGCGCGGCCCGCCTGCAGCCGCCACGCCAGCACCGCCGGCTGCGACTGGATGGCTTCCAGCAGCAACGGCTGCTGCAGCGAGGACAGCGTTTCCCCGCTGATCGCATCCTTCCAGCCCATTACCGCGACGATGTCGCCGGCCTCGGCCTGTTCGATGTCATGCACCTGATCGGCCTGCACCCGCACCAGCCGTCCAACCCGACGCGCGTCGTGCCGCGAACTGGCGATGCGATCGCCCACCCGCAGCGTGCCCGAGTACACCCGCACGAAGGCCAGCGCACCCTGCTGCATGTGGGTGACCTTGAACAGCAGCGCGGCCAGCGGACCTTCTGCATCGGGCGGCAACTGCACCGCGTCCTCACCGGAGGCCGCCGTCACCGCCGGCCGGTCCAGTGGCGACGGCAGGTAGTCGACGATGGCATCCAGCAACGATTCCACGCCCTTGCCCTTGAACGCAGCGCCGGCCAGCACCGGCACGCCGGCACCGCTGACCGCGATGCGTCGCACCGCCGTGCGCAGCGCTTCGGCGTCCACCGGCGAACCCGCCAGCCAGGCATCGGCCAGCGCGTCGTCCAGCTCGGCCGCGGCCTGCACCAGCGCATCACGCTGCGGCTGCCACTGCAGCGCCTCCGCGTCGGTCCAGGCCCGTCGTTGCAGTGAACCGCTGGCATCCCAGTGCAGCACCTGCCGGTCCACCAGATCGACCCAGCCATCGAACGCGGCTTCGCTGCCCAGCGGCACGCCCAACGCGAGCGGGCGCGCCTGCAGGCGATCGGCAAGCTGGGCCACGACGCGCTCGAACGAGGCGCCGATGCGGTCCATCTTGTTGACGAAGGCGAGCAGCGGCACGCCATGCCTGCGCGCCTGGTGCCAGACGGTCTCTGATTGCGGCTGCACCCCGTCGACCGCGGAAAACACCGCGACCGCACCATCCAGCACGCGCAGCGAGCGCTCCACTTCGATCGCGAAATCGATGTGCCCGGGAGTGTCGATGAGCGTCAGCCGGTGCACAGCGAGGTCGCGCGGCGCCCACTGCGCCTGCACGGCCGCCGCACCGATGGTGATGCCGCGTTCGCGCTCGATCGCCGAAAAGTCGGTGGTCGCCGCGCCGTCGTGCACTTCACCGACGCGATGGATCTGGCCGGTTTTCCACAGCAGCCGTTCGGTCAGCGTGGTCTTGCCCGCATCGATATGGGCAATGATGCCGAGATTGCGACGCAGCGAAAGGGTTTGGGTGTTCATGGACTACTCCTGCAATGCCAACATCGGGAAACCGCGCGTCCCGGTTGGCTGCAGGGCGCGCGGTCAGGTCTGGGTGTCGTCGAGCGGGTGCATGGCACGTTCTCCTTCGCTTCTCAGATGAATCGGGTAAATCGGAAATAAAAAAAAGCGCCCGGTTGGGCGCTCTGCTGGGGGTCCAAGGCAACCGCGATGCGGTCAGCCGCCTTGTCTTCCGCCGGGCAGACGCACCCGTTCCGCGCAGGCGCGGAGCAGGATCTGAAACGTCAGCAGCGGAAAAGCGTTCATCGGACTCACCACGGATTGGAGGCGCTAGTGTGCGCCTGCTGCGGGCAGATACAAGAGCTCTTTGCCATCAAAAATGGAACACTGAAGAGGGGTCAGCGTCAGGTCACCACCACCAGTGGCACCGGGCGGCGCGGGTGCTGCAGCACCAGCACATCCTGCTGGTAGACGCGGCGCAGCGTGTCTTCGGTGAGTACCTCGCGCGGGGTGCCATCGGCGGCCACCCGGCCGTGTTCCAGCAGCACGATGCGGTCGGCATGGCCGGCGGCCAGGTTGAGGTCATGCAGCACCACGATCACGCACGCGCCCTGGTCGGCCAGCGTGCGCACGCTGCGCAGCGTGCGTTCCTGGTGGCGCAGGTCCAGCGCGGCGGTCGGTTCATCCAGGAACAGCAGCGGCGTGTCCTGCGCCAGTACGCGCGCGAAGGTGGTGCGCGCCGACTCGCCGCCCGAAAGCTGCTGCACTTCGCGCTGGCGCAGGGCCTGGAGTTCGGCCGCGTCCAGCGCCGCTTCGACGCGACGCGCATCCTCGGCAGGCACTGGCGGATGCGGCAGGCGTCCCATCGCCACCACTTCTTCCACGCTGAAGGCGAAGCGCACTGCATGTTCCTGCGGCATCACCGCGCGCTGGCGCGCCAATTCCCCGGCACGCAGCGCCGACAGCGGCATGCCGGCCAGCAGTACCTCACCACTGTCCGGCTGCAGGTCACCGCAGGCCACGCCCAGCAGCGTGGACTTACCCGCCCCGTTCGGGCCGACCAGCGCGGTCACCGTGCCCGGCCCGAAGGCCAGCTCGACATCAGCCAGGATCGGCCGCTGTTGGCGCACCACGCCGACCTTCCGCAACGACAGCAGTGCACTGTTCATGCGACCCCCTTGTTGCGGCGCTGCATCACCAGCCACAGGAAGAACGGCGCGCCAAGCGCTGCCGAAAACAGCCCCAGCGGAATCTCCGACGGCGGATCCAGCGTGCGCGCGGCGGTGTCCGCCACCACGATCAACAGCGCGCCCAGCAGTCCGGACAGCGGCAACAGCCAGCGATGGCCCGGCCCGACCAGCAGCCGCGCTACGTGCGGCACCACCAGCCCGACAAAGCCGATCGACCCGGCGAACGCCACCGCCGCGCCCACCAGCAGCGCGCTGAAGGCCACCAGCCGCCGCCGCGTACGCGTGACATCCAGCCCGAGGTGCTGCGCCTGGCGCTCGCCCAGCGCCAGCATGTCCAGCGGCGTCGCCAGGCGCAGCAGGCAGAACGTGCCCACCGCGAACAGCGGGGTGACCGCGGCGACATCGCGCCAATCGGCGCTGGCCAGCGAGCCCAGCTGCCAGAACACCAGCGACTGCAGTTGCGCCTCGGTGGCTATATAGGTGAAGAAGCCGATCAGCGCCGAACAGAAGGCCGCCATCGCGATGCCGACCAGCAACAGGGTGGCGTTGCCATCGCCGCGCCCGGGACGTGCCAGCAGGTAGGTGATGCTGATCGCCGCCGCACCGCCGGCGAAGGCCGCCAGCGGGATCACCCAGCCGCCCAGTGCCGCCGCGCCCAGCACGATCGCTGCGACCGCACCCAGCGCCGCGCCTTGGCTCACCCCGACGATGCCGGGGTCGGCCAGCGGATTGCCGAACAACCCCTGCAGGCTGGCACCGGCCATCGCCAGCGATGCACCCACGATGGCACCCAGCAGCACGCGCGGGATGCGCAGCTGCCAGACCACCGCGACGTCGCGCGCGCTGGCCTGCGCGGCATCCAGCACGCCCAGCTTGACCCCGATGGCCTGCAGCACCGACAGCGGCGGCAGCCGCAGCGGTCCCACCGCGAACGACGCCAGCACCGCCAGCAGCAATGCGCCGAGCACCAACAGCAGCATCAGCTGGCCGCGGCGTCGGCGCCGGTCCCCCGGGATCCCGTGCGGCACTGCACTCATGCCGGCGGCAGCGCCGCCAACGCGCGCGCCAGCGCCAATGCACCGGCACCGGAACCCACGCTGGTGTACTTCAGTTGCAGGTCCGGCATCACCCAGACCCGGCCGGCCTGGCCGGCAGGGGTCTGCTTCAGCGTCGGATAGGCCTTCCACAGGCCCTCGGCACCGCCGAACAGCTGCAGGTCATGCGCGGTGACCAGGATCACTTCGGGGGCCGCTGCCACCACGCCTTCATTGCTGAGCGCGGAGAAATTGGCGACGCCCGCTTCGGTGCCGATGTTGAGCCCGCCCGCCAGCGCGATCAGCTTGCCCGACGCGCTGTCGGCGCCGGCCACGGTCGGTTTGCCGCCCGCGCCGGTGGCCGACACATGGATCACCCGCGGCTTGCGCGTGCTTGCCGCGGCGATCGTGGCGGCCTCGTCCAACTGCTTCTGCACGGCATCGGCCAGCGCCGCGCCTGCTCCGGCACGGCCGATCGCCGTGGCGACCTTGCGCACCTTGTCCGGTGCCGGCTGCAGGTCATCGATGATCACCGCGTCCTGGCCCACCGCACGCAGTTTCTCGGCCAGGTCACTGTGGCGACGCAGGCTGTTGCCCAGGAACAGCGAGCCGCCCAGGCTGAGCACGCCTTCCACGCCGGTGGTGCGGTTGAACAGGAACTGATGCGGCGCGGCGCGTCCGGCATCGGTGGTGGCGTTGGTGGGTGCGGCGAACACCTGGCTGCCCTGCCCCAGTGCTTCGATCACCGCGATGATGTCATCGCCACCGGCGACGATCCGGCTGGCATCGTCGACCTGCACGTCCACGCCATCGTCGGAATGCACGGTGGCCGGCAAGGTGGCCGCGCCCGCCGCAACCGACGGGACGGTCTCGCCGCCGACGACCTGCCAGCCTGCCGGCAGCGCGCCCTGCCCGGCCGCAGCACGCGGCGCGGGCGATGTCGCCGCGTCCGGGACCGGCGCGGCGGGCTCGCCACTTCCGGAACACGCGGCAAGCGCGAGGGTCAGTGCGAACGCCAATGGCAGCGTCCGGGCAGGCAGGATCCAATTCGAATTCATGGGAAAGCTCCTCCTGGACGGGGCGGCGTCAGCCGCCCCGCATCCAAGTCAACGTATCAAGGCTGGCGCAGTGCGATGCGGGTGATGCGGTCGCCTTCCGGGTCTTCGGCACCCTTGGACTTGTTCACCGCGAACACATTGCCCTTGCCATCGGCGCGCACATGGTTGGGGAAGGTGCCGCCGGCGAGATTGCCGACCACCTTGCCATCGGGATCCAGAACGGTCACCGTGCCGGCACCGCGGTTGCTGACATAGGCCAGCCCGGCGACCGGGTCGAAGGCCACGTTCAACGCACCGGCACCGACCGGCACGTCATGCAGCACGGTGCCGGCGGCCACGTCGACGATCAGCACGTTGTCGCTGCCCTGCGAGGCGACGAACAGGCGACCACGCGCTGCGTCGTAGGCCACGCCGGAGGCACTGCTTGCGTTGCCCAGCGCGATGACCTTGTCGACCTTGCCGCTGGCCACATCGATCACCGCCGCTTCCGGCGTGCCGATGCTCACGGTGAAAAGTTTGCCGGCCTGCTCATCCAGCACCAGGCTCATCGGCACGAACTTTCCGTCATCCACGCCGGAGGCCAGGGTGATCGCCTCCAGCGGCTCGAGGGTCCTGGCATCGAACACCGACAGATGGTCCTCGCCGGTTGCTGAAGCGAAGACTTTGCCGTGCACGCTGTCGACCACCACGTCGCGCGCGTGCGGCACGCTGCCGACATCGAACTGGCGCACCAGCGACAGGTCCGACTGGCGGTACACCGCCACGGTGTCCTGGCGCGTGTTGGTCACCCAGACGTTGCCGTTGGCATCGTCCACGCCCACCCCGTACACGGCGAACACGCTGTCCCCCTTGCCGCCGGGCACCTTGGCCGGGGTGATCGCCTTGACCACCTGCAGCGTGGCCGGGTCCACCTTCAGCAGCTGCGACTGGGTGACCGGCGGGCGGCCCACCGCCGAGGTCACGAACACCGCGTCGCTGGCCGCGCTGTAGGCACTCTGGTACAGCCCCTGCACCAGCTTGTTGGAGCTGCTGCTGAAGCGGTCCTGGCCGCTGAGCGCCAGCTGCGGCGACACCCGCAGGGTGGTTACCGCCGCCGCTGCCGGGCTGCTGGCGCGCGCCACCAGCGGATGCTGGCCGGGCATCGCATCGGCCGGAATGGCCAGTTCGGTCTTGAACTGGCCGTTGCCATCCACGGTCAGCGGCGCGGCGGTCAGCACGGTGTCGCCGCGCAGCAGTTCGACCTTCTGGCCGGGCACGAAATCGCTGCCGATGATCTCGGCCTTGCCACCGGCGACCGGGTTTTCGCTGCGTGCGCTCAGCTTGCCCTTGAAGCCGTTGGCCGGTGCGTCGAACACCGGTTGTGCATGGACGGCGACGGCGATCAGGATGCCGGCGGCGAGGCTGCCGAGCCGAAGCGGGGTACGGAAGGTCATGACATGCTCCTTGCATGGCATGCGCTGCAACAGCGCAGGGTGTCATTGCCTGGGCACATGCGTACGCGACGCGGGCGGCCTGGGTAGGGGAACGCGTGGCGATGGCCGCGCGCGGGATTCACGGCGTGGCGGCCTCGCCGCTGCGGTCGCTGATGCCGTACAGCGCCGACAGGGTCGCCTTGAACGACGCCGGCAACATCGGCCCGTGGCCGAGCCCGGGGAACTCGCGGTACTGCACCTGCAGGCCGGGCAGCGCGCCCAGGCGATCGCTCAGTGCATGCGCGGCATCCGGTGCGGCACCGCCGATGCGACGCAGGTGCGCGACCACGCGCGGGTTGGCCATGTCACGCACGCCGCTGTTGCCGTTGCGCTCATCGCCCCCGAGCATCACCCACAGCTGGGCCGCCTGGCCGGCGCGGTTTTCGATGAATTGTTTTTCCAGGTCGCCCAGCGGCGCGCCCTGGCTCCACCACAGCGACGGACTGGCCGCCACGTACTGCTGGAAAGCGGCCGGACGGGTGTACAGGCTGCTGAGCACGAACAGCCCGCCCAGCGAATGCCCCCACAGCGCCTGGCGCCGGGTGTCCACGCTGGCGCGACGCGCCACTTCCGGTTTGATCTGCCGCTCGATCACCTCCTGGAAGGCGAACGCGCCGCCGCCGACCACCTGCCGGGTGCCACTTTCATCATCGGCACGGTCGATCCAGGCGGTGTAGTCGCGTATGCGTTGCGCCGAATCGATACGACGCTCGTTGTCATAGCCGATCAGCACCAGCACCGGCGGCGCCGGGCTCGCGGCCAGTTCGTCCAGCATCGGCCGGTCCAGCACCATCGCCGCGGCATTGCCATCCAGCGCGTACAGCACCGGCGAAGGGGCGTTGGAGGCCTTGCCGGGAACCAGCAGATTGACGCGCCACTGGCGCTGGCCGTCGGGGCTGCCGACCACGAAACGTTCAACCCGGTAACTGCCGGCGGGCTCGTCCAGCACCGTCTGGCCCATCATCTGGTCCGGGTTGCGCTGCTGCGCATGGCTGCAGAAGGAGGCGCCGGCCAGCGCCAACAGCGCGGCAAGGCCGAAGAGACGGTGATGCATGGGGGCATGGCTCACAGCGGGATCGCTGGCCAGTCTACCAAACGCGAATGGTTCTCGCTTTCGATGCGCGTGTCAAAGTGTGTCGTCCCTGCCCAGGCACCCTGCCGCCACCTGTCAGCGCGCCGCCTCGGCCAGCCGCGCACCCAGCCATACCAGCAGCAGGCCACCCACCAGGCTGACGCCCAGGTACAGCGGCACCATGCCGCCGCGATCGCTGCGCGCGAACACCAGGGTCTCCAGCATCAGCGAAGAAAAGGTGGTCAGCCCGCCCAGCAGCCCGACCACCAGGAACGCGCGCAACAGGGTTACGTTGCCGCCCCGCTGCTGCAGCCACACCAGCAGGTAACCTGCCGCGAAAGCGCCGATGAAGTTGGCGCTCAGCGTTCCCCACGGGAAGCCCTGGCCGAAGCGCTGCAGCATGGCGTCGCCGATGACGAAGCGCAGTGCCGAGCCCAGTGCGCCGCCGGCCATCACCAGCCCGAGCTGCTGCCACCAACTGCCGCCCATCACTCGCCCGCCCCATCCCGCTTGGCCGCGCGCGCCTGTTCGCGCTGGGCACGCAGGCGGTCCAGTTTTTCCTTCAGCTTGATCTCCAGCCCGCGCGCCACCGGCTGGTAATAGACCTGTTCGCCCATCGCATCCGGGAAGCCGGTCTGGTCCAGCGCGATGCCGCCTTCCATGTCATGGTCGTACTGGTAGTCCGCGCCGTAGCCGAGGTTCTTCATCAGCTTGGTCGGCGCATTGCGCAGGTGCAGCGGCACCTCCAGCGTACCGGAGGCGCGCACCTCGGCCTTGGCCTGGTTGTAGGCGGCATAGCCGGCATTGGATTTGGCCGTGCTTGCCAGGTACAGCACCAGCTGGGCGAAGGCGAGCTCGCCTTCCGGGCTGCCGAGCCGCTCGTAGATGTCCCAGGCCTCCAGCGCCATCGACTGCGCGCGTGGATCGGCCAGGCCGATGTCCTCGATCGCCATGCGGGTCAGCCGGCGGGCCAGGTAGGACGGATCGCAGCCGCCATCGAGCATCCGCGTCAGCCAGTACAGCGCCGCATCGGGATTGGAACTGCGCACGGATTTATGCAGCGCGGAAATCTGGTCGTAGAACTGCTCGCCACCCTTGTCGAAGCGGCGGGTGCGGTCGGCCAGCACCTGGGTGAGCGTCTGCGGGGTGATCCGGCCGCCTTCGTCGACGGCCAGTTCGGCGGCGATTTCCAGCAGGGTAAGCGCGCGACGGACATCACCATCGGCGGCGCTGGCGATCTGCAGCAGCAGCGCGTCGTCCACCTGCACGCCCTCCGCGCCCAGCCCGCGTTCGCTGTCGGCCAACGCGCGCTGCAATGCTTCGACGATGTCCTGCGGCGATACCCCTTCCAGCACGTGCACGCGGCAACGCGACAACAGGGCGGAGTTCAGTTCGAAGGACGGGTTTTCGGTGGTGGCACCGACGAACACGATGGTCCCGCGTTCGATGTGCGGCAGGAAGGCATCCTGCTGGGTCTTGTTGAAGCGGTGCACCTCGTCGACGAACAGCACCGTGCGCCGGCCTTCGGCAAAGCGCTGCGCCGCTTCGGCCAGCACCTGGCGTACTTCCGGCAGGCCGGACAAC
This sequence comes from Stenotrophomonas chelatiphaga, assembly GCF_032054965.1. Lineage (NCBI taxonomy): Bacteria > Pseudomonadati > Pseudomonadota > Gammaproteobacteria > Lysobacterales > Lysobacteraceae > Stenotrophomonas > Stenotrophomonas chelatiphaga. Next base: position 714,994 of record NZ_DAMBRS010000001.1, read on the forward strand.
ACGGCCGAGATCGCGCGGAACTCGGCGTCGGCATATTCGGCCAGCAGCAATGCCAGGGTGGTCTTGCCACAGCCCGGCGGACCCCACAGGATCATCGAATGCACGCGCCCGGATTCGACCGCGCGGCGCAATGCACTCTCCGCGGCGAGCAGGCGTTTCTGCCCGACCATTTCGTCGAGGGTACGCGGCCGCATGCGCTCGGCAAGCGGCCGCAGGTGATCCCGATCCACGCTCAGCAGATCAGGGCCGGGGAATGAAGAAGTACGTTGTCTGGCCACGCGGCATTGTACCGCGCGGCCACGCGGTCATTCGCCGATGACGTCGGTACCGGCCGGCGGGGTGAAGCGGAACGTGCCGGCGGCGAAGGACGGATTGCGCTTCCAGCCGGTGAAGGCGATCACCGTGCGCTGGCCCACCGCGTCGGTGATTTCCATCTTCGCCAGGCCGCTGGCGTTGAAGCCCAGCGCGGCGTACTGGAAGCTGGCTTCGGTCTCGCGCTTGGGGGTCAGCGACAGCCACTGCAGGCCATCGCGCGGCGCGGCTTCTTCGCTCAGGTCGTACTGCTGTTCCAGCAGGGCCGGATTGATCAGCGCGGTCAGCGGGCTGTTCTGTTCTTCCTTGCCCTGCGCACGCACGGTGGCCTGCTCCAGGTCCGGTTCGTACATCCAGACCTTGCTGCCATCGGCCACGATCTGCTGCACGTGGGGGCGCTGGTACTCCCAGCGGAACAGGCGCGGCGCCGACAGCGCGACACGGCCACTGGTGGTTTCCTTGACCTTGCCACGGGTATCGAACACCTGCTGGCTGAACTGCCCATCCAGGCCCTTCAGGCCGGCGGTGAAGGTCTTCAGGTCATCACGCGCGCCGGCCCAGGCACTGGTCGAAACCAGGCACGCGGCGGCGAGCACGGAAGTAGCGAGGGTGCGGCGGAAGCTGGCGTGCATGCGGGTATCCAGAAGGAACGTGGAAGGATGGAATGAAGTGTGCCCAAAGCATCCTGAATGGGCGATCCACTGCAGCGCGCGCAGGGTTCAGCCGCCACCCTCGGCAGGGACCCGACCGTATACGATCTGCCCGCGGAAGCCACGCCGCACCTGTTGGAACAGTTCGCGGAAGGCGGCATAGTCGCCGGGCTGGCACAGCGCATCATCGCCGCGCACCGCGTTCTGGCGCAGCCGATGGCGGGCGATGACCTGCTGGCCGTCGCGCTCCCAGCGCACTGAATACTGGCCGGCCGCGTTGCTGAACTGCTGGTCGTGCGGCACTGCGATCAGCGGCACGCCCTGCGGCAGGGTCACCCGGTAGGTTTCCTGGCGCAGGCTGGCATCGCACTGGAACGGGGTGGCATTGTCCGGCGCCGAGGTCGCCGCGTAAGCGTCACGGAACGATTCCGCACCGGGCGGATCGGGCACCTGCATGCCGCCGACCAGGTTGAAATCCACGTAATCGGACGCGCTGAAATCAAAGGTGTAATTGAAGGGCTGCTGCAGCTCCTGCGGGTCGCCCTGCAGTTTCAGGCTGCCCTGCCCGTCGAAGCCGGAGGCCGCCACCATCGAGGCCTCGGCGCGGGCGCGGTTCTGCGCGTTCAAGCGCGCAAACGATGCGCGCATCCCGATTTCCGCGCTGTCGCCGGGCTGCAATCGGGTGCTGCCTTCCAGATTGCCGGCGGCATCGAACACGAAATCGGCTTCGAAGCCCATGCCATTGCGCTGGTCGTCGTTGGCGGGCGTCCGTGCCAGCGTCGCCGGGCCGGTCAGCAGCACCGGTGCGCCGAGGTCGCCGTCGGGCAGCTGGCCAGGACGCGCCCAGGCGCTGGTGGAATCCAGGTACAGATCGAATTCCGGCACGTAGGTGATGGCGTGGTTGAAGCGCCCCAGCGTCGGCACGGCCGGCAGGGTCGGTCCGCCGCCGGCGCCGATCAGCACCGCCGTGCTGTCGATGCCCTTGGCCGCCAGCAGCGCCTCCAGGATCACCACGTGGTCCTTGCAGTCGCCGTAGTGGTTGTCCAGCACGCTCTGCGCCGGGTTCGGTTCAAGCCCGCCGTTGCCGAGGTAAACCGCCACGTAGCGGATGTTGCGCGCCACCCAGCGGTACAGGGCATCCACCTGCCCGCGGCGGTCGGCGATGCCGTCGGTGACTTCGTCGGCCAATGCCTTCAGCTGCGGGGTCACCGTGGCGGCCTGCCCGGCCTTGAGCTGGTACGCGCGCGCCATCTGCGGCCACTCCGCGTAGGTGCTGGCCATGATGGTCGGGCTGAACTCCCACGGCGCGGCGGTCCAGTTCTGCGCCGGCAGCGGCGTGCCGCGGCGGTACGTCCAGCTCCAGTGGGCACGCCCTGCACGCACGGTGGGCGCATCACTGCCCTGCACGCCCCTGCTCAGCACCTTCATCGACAGGCTGGCCGGCGCGCTCAGGGTGACCTGCGCGTCGTCGTACTGGTTGAACACGCTGAAGGTTTCCCACAGCCCGAAATACCCCGGGAAGTACGGCTGCCGCTGGGTGCGGCGGGTGGCGTAGACCACGCGCGTGCCCGGCGCCAGGTTGGGAAACACGATCACCCGCACTTTGCGGTCGGCGTACATCGCCGCCGAGGCGCTGGAGTAACTTTCCTGGGTGTAGATGCGGTCGGCCGGGACGTCACGGCGCTGGCCATCGGCGGTGAGCGTGTAGGCCTCCAGCACCTCCAGCGTTTCCATTTTTTCGCTGTAGCTCAGCCGCACCTGGCTGAACTGGTCCACCGCGCTGCGGGTCTTGAGCAGGATGTCGTAGTGCTCGGCCTGGGTATTGCCGGCATCGGCGTCAACCACGTAATCGGCGCGGTAGCGGGCGAAGCTGAAGTTGTTGCTGGCCTCGACCGGCGCCGCGCCCTGCATCGGGGGCGCGGCGGGCGCGGCAGGCACCTCTACCGCCAGGGCGGATCCGAGGGGCAGCAGCAGGGCGGCCAGCAATCCGTTGCGCAGGGGTGCCATGGGGAGGGTTCCGGTTGGTCTGTGGGAGGGCGGCGGAGCGTGATCAAAAGCGTGACGACCAACGGTCGTCACCCACCAAGTCGGGTCGTCACCCACCTTGTCGGGCCATCATCCACCAGGTCGGGCCGTCCCCCACCGGGGCGGGTGGTGACCCACCGTGTCGGGTCGTCACCCGCGCGGCCAGGGACGTGCGGCATTACTTCGGCGGTGGCGGGGCCAGCACGGTGCGGTCGCCGTTGTGCTCGGGCGAGCTGACCACGCCGGCCGCTTCCATCGCCTCGATCAGGCGCGCAGCCCGGTTGTAGCCGATCTTCAGCCGGCGCTGCACGCCGGAAATCGACGCGCGGCGGGTTTCAGTCACCACCCGCAGCGCTTCGTCATACAGCGGATCGGATTCATCGCCCGACGATGCGGTTTCCGGCAGGCCACCGGCACCGACCACCACGCCGTCGCCCATGGTCTGCACTTCGTCCAGCACGCCTTCGATATAGTCGGCCGGCCCCATCGCCTTGAGGTGTTCCACCACGCGGTGGACCTCTTCGTCCGACACGAACGCGCCGTGTACGCGGTCCGGCATTGCCGTGCCCGGCGGCAGGTACAGCATGTCGCCGTGGCCGAGCAGGGTTTCGGCGCCGGACTGGTCCAGGATGGTGCGCGAATCGATCTTCGAGCTGACCTGGAAGGCGATGCGGGTCGGGATGTTGGCCTTGATCAGGCCGGTGATCACGTCCACCGACGGTCGCTGGGTCGCCAGGATCAGGTGGATGCCGGCCGCACGGGCCTTCTGTGCCAGGCGCGCGATCAGCTCTTCGACCTTCTTGCCGACGATCATCATCATGTCGGCGAATTCGTCGATGAAGATGACCACGAACGGCAGCGTTTCCAGCGGGCGCGGCGCCTCGCCCAGCTCCGGGTTCGGTTTGAACAGCGGATCCATCAACGGCTGCCCGGCGTCCTGCGCGTCCTTGACCTTCTTGTTGAAGCCGGCCAGGTTGCGCACGCCCACCGCGCTCATCAGCTTGTAGCGGCGCTCCATCTCGGCCACGCACCAGCGCAGGCCGTTGGCGGCCTCCTTCATGTCGGTGACCACCGGCGCCAGCAGGTGCGGAATGCCCTGGTAGACGCTCAGCTCGAGCATCTTCGGGTCGATCATCAGCATCCGCAGGTCTTTCGGGCTGGCCTTGTACAGCAGGCTCAGCACCATCGCGTTGACCGCCACCGACTTGCCCGAACCGGTGGTACCGGCCACCAGCAGGTGCGGCATGCGGGCCAGGTCGGCCACGGTCGGGCGGCCGGCGATGTCCTTGCCCAGGGCAAGAGTCAGCGGGCTGGTGGCCTTGTCGTATTCCTTCGAACGCAGCAGTTCGGAGAGATAGATCATCTCGCGGGTGACGTTCGGGATTTCCAGGCCGATCACCGACTTGCCGGGGATCACGTCGACCACGCGCACCGACTTGACCGACAGCCCGCGGGCGATGTCCTTGTCCAGCGTACTGATCTGGCTGACCTTGATGCCCGGCGCCGGCTCGATTTCGAAACGGGTGATCACCGGACCCGGATAGGCGCCGACCACCACCGCATCGATGCGGAAATCCTTCAGCTTGAACTCGATCTGGCGCGACAGGGTTTCCAGCGTCTCTTCGTCATAGCCCTTGGGCTGCGGCTTGGGATCGTCCAGCAGCGCCAGCGGCGGCAGGTCCGATCCGTCGCCATTGACGCCCTGGAACATCGGGATCTGGTTGTCACGCTTGGCCCGGTCACTCTTTTCGATCACCGGTTCCGGACGCGGCTCGATCTTCACCGGCTCGCGCTTGGCGCGCACTTCGGCATCGACCTTGCGCACTTCCTGGCGCTCTTCGCGCATCACCCGCGTCTGCTTCCACTCGGTGGCCTGCTCTTTCTTCTTTTCCAGCAGCGGCGCCAGCGCCATCACGCCCTTGCCGATCCTTTCCATGACCATCAGCCACGACAGCCCGGTGGCCAGGGTGATCGAGGCCAGCAGCAGCACCAGCACGAACAGATTGGCGCCCAGCGCCCCGAAGCCGACGCTCAGCGAGGAGCCCACCAGCTTGCCCAGGATGCCACCGGCCGAGGCCACGTCGGCACTGAACAGGCGCAGGTGCAGGAAGCCGGTGCCGGCAATCAGGAAGCCGACCAGGCCGACCAGCCGCAGCGCCGGGTCAAGGTCGTTCTCGCCCTTGGCCTCGCGCTTGAGGCCGAACATCGCAAACCAGGCCAGCGCGCCGAGGATCACCGGCAGCAGGAAGGCCATGTAGCCGAACAGCTGCAGCAGCACGTCGGCGATCCATGCGCCGGCGCGGCCGCCCATGTTGTTGACCGGCGCCACGATGCTGCCGGTGTGCGACCAGCCCGGGTCGGTCGCCGAATAGGTGAACAGGCTGGCCACCAGGTACAGCAGCGCCGGGGCCACGGCGATCAGACCAAGATCGCGCCACAAGCGCTGCCGCGTGGGGTTTTCAGACGGAGACGGATCGCGGCGACGGGCTTTGCCTTCGCTCGATCGGCTGCGTTCGGGGACCTGCTTCGCCACCTTGGACACTACCTTTGGAATACGCTGTTAGTGGTTGATAATAAACGAAGCGCGTCGGTTTTCCGTCACCGCTGGCTGACCGCGGTACGCCATGGCTTGGCAGGTACCGTCGAAGACGGCCTGACCGGCCCGGCGCATCGCCGCGTTCCAGGCGTGCGGGTTGAAACCCCCTGCCCCTGCCATCACTCTATGGTCTGCCCCCAGCGCGCGCAAACCGTCGCCGCGCCTTGATCCCCTTACCTTTCGCGAGTCTACATGAGCACCACGCTGCCCTCCCGCCATCAGAAGCTTGTCATCCTCGGTTCCGGCCCGGCCGGCTGGACTGCCGCCGTCTACGCGGCCCGCGCCAACCTCAAGCCGGTGGTGATCACCGGGTTGCAGCAGGGCGGCCAGCTGATGACCACCACCGAGGTCGACAACTGGCCGGGCGACGCCCATGGCCTGATGGGCCCGGACCTGATGGCGCGCATGCAGGCCCACGCCGAGCGCTTCGAAACCGAAGTGATCTTCGACCACATCCACACCGCCGACCTGTCCCAGCGCCCGTTCAAGCTGATCGGCGACAGCGCCGAATACACCTGTGATGCGCTGATCATCTCCACCGGCGCGACCGCCAAGTACCTGGGCATCCCGTCCGAAGAGACCTTCAAGGGCCGCGGCGTGTCCGCCTGCGCCACCTGCGACGGCTTCTTCTACCGTGACCAGGACGTGGTGGTGGTCGGCGGCGGCAACACCGCCGTGGAAGAAGCGCTGTACCTGTCCAACATCGCCCGCAAGGTCTACCTGGTCCATCGCCGCGACACCCTCAAGGCGGAAAAGATCATGCAGGACAAGCTGTTCGCCAAGGTCGCCGCCGGCAAGATCGAAACCGTCTGGCACCACCAGGTGGACGAAGTGCTGGGCAACGACGCCGGCGTGACCGGCGTGCGGGTGAAGTCGGTGCAGGACGGCAGCACGCGTGACATTGAAGCCCATGGCTTCTTCGTGGCGATCGGCCACCATCCGAACACCACCCTGTTCGACGGCCAGCTGGCGATGAACCACGGCTACCTGGAAATCCGTTCCGGCCTGGGCGGCAATGCCACCCAGACCTCGGTGGAAGGCGTGTTCGCCGCGGGCGACGTGGCTGACCAGCACTACCGCCAGGCGATCACCTCGGCCGGTTTCGGCTGCATGGCCGCGCTGGATGCCGAGCGCTACCTGGACGCGCAGGGCAAGGCGAGCTGAAGCACGCCGCCGCGTGAGCGTGAAAAGGCCGGCCTTTGCGCCGGCCTTTTCTGTTTCACGGCAGCCTGCGTGCCGTGGCAGCCTGTGCATCGCCAACGTGCGCTGCAGGTGACGCGAGCACTCCCGAACCGCGTACGCACTGCACGATGTGCCGGACCGGCGGAGATTTCACCCCGTCGTCGTCGACCATCCGGGTGTCCCAGTAGATCGGCGCGCTCCCTGCATTTTCGCATCGCAGGGTGATCTGGGCAGGCTTGCTGTCCGGGTCAGGCAGCGTCACCGCACCATCGGTGCACTTCCATCCGGGAGGGCACGCAACGTTCTTTGTCTCGATCACGACGGGGTACTGGGGAAAGCCAGCAAAGGCCAGGTCGACCACCTGGGACTGGCCAGCCGCCACGCGGATGGTGGCAATGGGATCGACCTTCAACGGGTTGCAGCCCTTGCCCTCGCGCCAGAGGCGGTAGCCCTTCTCGACACCTTTCATCGACGCTTCCCGGAAGACGGGGTCCTGCAGGGCGAGGGCGTCCTCGGGGTTGGAGTGGTAGGCGACCTCAACGATGACCGAGGGCATCAGCCCGATCCTGTTCTCACCGTGGCGTCCGAACTTCGCTGGACCACGAATCGGGAAGTTTTCATACCCTTCCTGCCCTGTTATCAACTCTTCCGTGTAGCACAGGATGCTGTCTGCAAGGGGCCGATCCTGCGGTTTGTCTTCGTGATAATAAACCTCCAGTCCCCGCACGTGGTCTCGATCGCTGCCATTGGTGTGGATGCTGAACAACGCGTCGGCCTGAATGAAGTTCGCATATTTGGGTCTGGCACGAATATCTTCCTTGAGCTCTCGATCGTCACTGCTATCGCCTGGGAGGCTGTGCCATATGTCAGTCTCCTCGGGATACAGGGCCTTAAAGTTGTAGCGAGCAGACATATGGTCCCAAGGCTGATGTGATTCAGCGTGATCGGCCGGGTCGTGGCGTCGGGCGAGCCTGACTGTCATTGAACTTCGGCTGGCAAGGTATCCATTGAGGGCCTCAGCGTACGGCGGGGTGACAAGGTCTTCCAGGATTCCGTTCATCAAATCACGCTGAAAAACCCATGCCTTGCTCCCGTGGTTGAAGTAGAGGCCGTGGCTTGCGGACACCACTGCCAGTCCACCACTGCGTCGCTGAAGCCGGGAAAGACCGGGACCCCATTTGGCCGGCACGTAGGGAAAGTAGTGGTCGTACGGCTTGCCCTGGTAAAGGGCCCGAAACTGGGTCTCACGAGGCATCCCGGAGTTCCTTGCATAGTGAAGCAGGGTGCTGCCGAGTTCCTGTTCGAGCCGCTCGTTGCTTAGGTCCTCATCGGTCAATGCTCCGGGGCCGAAATCCGCGTACACGATGCCAGCCTCCAGGTCGGCCCAACTGCGCACCGTGATGTTGAAACCGCCTTCCTCGGGGTGAGCGCGGACAAAGTTATCAACATAGTCCTGGGCCTCCTTCTGAAGCATTTCGTCCAGCTTCGCATCGCGCGCCGAAGACGCTCCAGCCCACGCGCTGAAGCAACCCAATGCACTCATCGCTCCCAACACCACTCCCCACGCCAAGTTCATTCTTCCTGCACCCATCCCACCGCTCCTTCCTGCCAACCAGAACGGCCAGCGCCCTTCATCCAAGCTGCCAGCAAACGTTGGCCTCAGAGGTGCGCAACATCACGGCATTCGGCGAATCGATGGCGATGGACCAATGGAGCTCACGGAACAGATAACGGTTGCTCTATCCTGTCCCCATGCCGCAGATCCGCTTCCTCGAAGACCTCCAGACGCTCACTGCGTCCCAATGGGACGCCCTCCACGACGGCAGCAATCCGTTCGTCAGCCACGCCTTCCTGTTCGGCCTGGAGCAGTACGGCTGCCTGCGCGAGGACTGGGGCTGGCGTCCGCAGCACCTCACCCTGTGGGAAGGCGAAACACTGGCAGGCGCCATCCCCGGCTACCTGAAGGAGAACTCGCACGGCGAGTTCGTGTTCGACCATGCCTGGGCCAATGCCTATGCCCGTCACGGCCGCGACTACTACCCCAAGTGGCTGGGCGCGGTGCCTTACTCACCGGTCACCGGACCTCGCCTGCTGACCCGTGACCCTGGCATGCGTGCGGCCCTGCTGGCCGCGCTGGTCCAGGCCCTGCCCGGGCTCGGCGTGTCCTCCGCCCACATCAACTTCCATCGCGGACACGAGGACGGCGACTTCAGCGAGGCCTGGCTGCTGCGCGAAGACATCCAGTTCCAGTGGCAGAACCCGGGTCAGTGGCGGACGTTCGAGGACTTCCTCGGTGCGATGAACCACAAGCACCGCAAGAACATCCGCCAGGAGCGCAGCAAGGTAGCGCGGCAGGGCATCAGCCTGCGCACCGTGCATGGCGACCAGGCTACTCGTGCGGACCTGCAGGCGATGTACCGGTTCTACCTGCAGACTTTCCTGGAATACGGCAACGCCCCGGCCCTGACCGAGCCGTTCCTGCGCCATCTGGCCACCTCACTGGGGCGCGGGCTGGTGCTGTTCCTGGCCGAGCAGGACGGCGAACCGATCGCCGGCGCGCTGTGCCTGCGCGGCGGCGACACCCTGTATGGCCGTTACTGGGGCGGTGCCACCCTGCCCGGCCTGCACTTCGAAGCCTGCTATTACCAGGGCATCGAGTACTGCCTGCGCGAAGGCCTTGCCCGGTTCGAACCCGGCGCGCAGGGTGAGCACAAGCTCGCGCGGGGGTTCCTGCCGACGCTGGTACGCAGCCGGCATTGGATGGCCGACGCTGACTTCAGCGACGCCCTGAAGGAATGGTGCCTGCACGAGCGCGCCGATGTCGGGCGGTACCGCGAGGAACTGCTGCAGCACACGCCCTTCCGGCTGGCCGATCTGGCCGCCCCGTAACGCCCTGCCATCACGCCGCGGAACCCCCGCGCGCCGCCATCAGGCGGGCAAGCTGCCGGGACACGCATTCCAACGCATCAAGGCATCCGCCCTGCGCTGCGATCGCCACGGCACGATCCCGGTAGCCCGGGCAGGACAGTACGCTGGTAACCGCCCGCTGGATATCACCCGTGGCGGGGGTCGAGGTGCCCAGATTGATGCCGCAGCCTGCCATCACTGTCCGGGTGCCGACTTCGGACTTGTCCTCACCCTCCCCGGCAACGACCAGCGGCACTCCTGCAGCGAGGGCGTACTGCACCGTCCCATAGCCCCCATTGGTCACCACGACCGCAGCGGCGGGCAGCCAGTGGGCGAAGGGAATGAAGGGCCTTACCCTGGCATTGCCTGGCACCCGCAGTGCACCATGTTCCCTGCCCCCGGTGGTGGCGAGCACGCGCAGCGGAAGATGCTCCAGCGCCCGCAGCGTGGGACCGATCAACTGCTGCAGATCCTTGTTCGCCAGCGTGCCCTGGGACACGATCACCAGCGGCCGGCCATCGTCACTGTCCCACAACGCCTGGACCTCATCGGGTCCGCTGGTCGGGAAGGGCAGCGGCCCTGCCAGCGTGACGTGCCCGGGAAGGTCGATGCGCTGGTACTCGAAGCCCGGCGTCGAGAGCTGCACGCAGGCATCGGCATCTAGGATCATGTGATCGGTGAACGATCGATCCAGTGGCGCAGCGCCAGAGCGCAGCATCGCGGCATTGAACGCGGCATGGATGCGCTGCAGGCTCGCCGATTCCGTTTCGGTGCGCAGCTCCAGTGCGCGAAGCGCAGGCGGCAGGACGGCGGGCGGAATGCGCGGCCCGAAGAACATCGCGTCGTTGGTGGAAAGCGCCAGTGGCGTGACGCCGATCATGATCATGGCGGGCCGGCTGTGTCTGCGCAGCAGGGGCAGGATGCCGGTGAACAGCGAGTCGTAGACAACGGCCTGAATGCTGTGGATGTCGATGAGCGCCCGGAGCTGCGCACTAGTCACCGGAATCGACGCCGCGAAAACATGCTCCAGCGCGAACGCCATCTGCTCATCCCCGACAGGCAATGCGTTGTATTCGGTCGTTTCAGGGCAGTCCCCCTGTGCATTTTCAACCGTGACCGATGGGTCGCGATAGTCGAAGTCAGCAGCCTCGTCCAGGGCGATGAAACGACAGCCGTCGCGCTCTACGTCCTCGCGGAACAGCGCGCCGGTCAGGAGCGTCACCGCGTGTCCATGGGCCTGCAGATGCCTGGCGACGCTCCGCATCGGCCCCACGTGCCCAGGCGTCGGGACTGCGCATACCAGGATGCTGGCCATTTCATTGGCCTCCAGCCGCTTCGGGCCTGCCCGGCGGCGCAGAAGGAGGGGCCAGCCCGTCCGCGATCGGCAGGTTGAGCGCCATCGGTTCGGCGTGGACCTGCACCCGCCAGAGCGTGCGTCGGCTACCCGGCGTGAACCGGTCCCGGCCATGCAGGACGGCGAAATTGTCCGCGATCATCAGGTCACCGTCCTCCCACGCGTGCGCAAGGCAGCAGTCGTCTGCCAGCAGATGCGAGGCCAGGTCGTCCTCAAAAGCCGTCACTTCCGACGATGCAATCCCGTGCCAGATCCGCACAGGCTCATTCAACAGCGGGGCGGACGCGGTATAGGGACCATCCAGGCGGATCACGTCTTGGCCAGTGAGTGGATGCTGCGCGATCAACGGCGAGTGCGCCGCGCCACTGTAATGAACGCGACCGCCCTTCAGGTACGTCACGCTGACCTGTCTCCATCGCTCAAGCGTCTGCCGGCCGGCCTGTCTCGCCACCCGCCGTGTGTCAACGACCCGCGTGCGCCCGCCCTCGCCCTCCCGGGGCGCACGTGCGCAATAGAGCATCATGAACTCCGGAGTCGCCTCCCGGTACATCCCATCCCAATGCAGCGGAAGGCGGCCGCTGTCATACACCGCATCGCGTGGCGAGGGCCGTTCCTCGACTTCGAGAACGGATCCGAACGACCAGGGCATCACCGGCCCCCAGGCGGACGCAAAGCGGCTCAAGGCCTCCTTGTCGGCGAATCTGCTGCCCACCCCACGCAGGATGACGACAGCGTGCTGGCGCACCAAGGCGCGCAACGTATCGATACCGGAGTCCATCAGCGCCCGCGCCCGGTCCGCCGGGAGCGCGATGCCGAAGGGGGATAGCGGCGCTTCGCCGGTGTGCTTCTCGCTGTGCATCGGTGTCTTTCTCGTGGGAACCCGTGGAGGGTCAGCCTGCGATGAAGGCGTCGAGCAGAAACAGGGGCTGGCGCGCCACATCAGCCGTACCACTCGCCAGCGCGAAAAACGCAGGCGCAACCTATTGATCAGCGCCCGCACGCGTCCGCTCGACGCCCCTCGCGCGTGCACCTATCCTTGGACCATCATTGAATCCTGCGGGCCGGAGCATGCCTCACCACAACGACGCCGGACGATGAGCCGGCACCTGCCCTGGCGGCTGGCGAGCGACCCCGCCGCCGCCTTTCCCCCCGCCGAGACCGCACTGCGCCAACCCGACGGCCTGCTGGCCATCGGCGGCGACCTTTGCCCCCAGCGGCTGCTGAACGCTTATGCGGAGGGTGCGTTCCCATGGTTCAGCCAGGGTGAGCCGATCCTGTGGTGGTCACCCGATCCGCGCACGGTGTTCGCCACCGATGGCGTGCATCTTTCGCGCAGGTTCCGCAGGCAGCTGCGAGCCCTGGATTGGGACGTGACGGCCGACACCGCCTTTGACCAGGTCATCCGCGCCTGCGCCTCGGTGCCGCGACCCGGGCAGGACGGCACGTGGATCGGCACGGACATGATCCACGCCTACACGGAGCTGCATCGACTGGGGCACGCACACTCGGTCGAAGTATGGGAGGGGCCGGAGCTTGTTGGCGGCATCTATGGCGTAGCGCTGGGCAGGATGTTCTTCGGCGAAAGCATGTTCAGCGCGCGCAGCGGGGGCTCCAAAGCGGCCTTGGCGGTGCTGGCCAGGCGGCTCCACGACTGGGGCGCGCCGCTGATGGATGCACAGGTGCAGAACCCTCACCTGATGCGGATGGGCGCAACACAATGGCCGCGCGCCCGTTTCCTGGCACACGTGCGGCAGGCCATCCAGCAGCCGATGCTGCCCGGCAACTGGTCGGCGGCAGTGGCCCGGCTTCCGGTGCGGCATTACCTCCCCGACTGAGGGCGGACTCAGGCCGCGGCACGATCCTGGAGCACGCGGCGACGTTGGTCCGGCCATACGCGGTAGTGGCTGGGACGTCCCTCCACGTGGACCAGCCTTGCGCCCTGGTTCTCAGCCTGGTGCCGTTTCATCAGCACGGTGCGATCGCCGAGATCCACCGCCACGGCATGCCAGGGCGTCAGCCAGGCATCAGCGGTGGGCAGCATGTGGATGCCCAGCTTGTCGCTGCCATGCGCCTGCGGATGGATGGACAGGCGAAGCGAGCGCGGGAAGCGCTGCTGCAGAAAGTTGCCCCAGGCCAAGCTGTGCTGGATGACCTGATAGGCACGCGACTTGGCGTGACGCTGTATCTGCGTTGCACTTCGAGGGTCATCCGGACGCCAGTCGTCTTCGGCCATGAACCGGATGATGCCGCGCAGCTGCCGCAGCCCGCCGTCCGTCCGCAGCAGCTCACTGCGGATGTCAGCCAATGGGTGGCCGTGCCGCATCATCAAGGCAGCGCGGCGTTGTTCCGGCGTAGGCGCAGCCGTCCCATGCAGATGCTCCCCGTCAAGCAGGCAGAAGGTGTCCAGATGCCGCAGCCCACGGCGGGCGATCATGTCCTTGATACCGGCCTGGTACTGGTCGATGACCGGGTCGCTGACGCCGATGGTGGGCCCGAATACATGGCCATCCGAACAGATCGTCAGGCGGGCGCCAGCAGGGTGGATCGCGGCGATGCGGGCGCACAGCCGTTCCAGTGCATCCAGCGACAACGCTTCGGCCAGGTCAGGCAGCGTTCCCAGCACCTTTCGACGGGAGGGCGATTTGGCGGGGAAGGCAGGGAGGACCATGTGCACGGCCTCCCCCGCCTGGACGAAGTCGCGTAGTCGCGCCATCAGCGGATCGGACAAGGCGGGGGCGAGGGTGCCTGACCGGTCGCAGCGCTGGTGACGTGCCAGCCTCTGCGCAATGTCATGGACACGGGTTTCGGCTGCGTCTCGAGGAGGTCTCATTGCTCGGTTTCCCTTACAGCGGCGTCGCGCCGGGTAGCCTGCACGTAGACGGCCTGGGCGCTTTGGCGGATGAATCCTGTGATGAGAGGCACGTTAGCAACGAGGTGCAGGGCTCGGAATAGTTCAACCCGGCAAATCCTGACCCTGCAGACAGACAGTGGCGGGCGGCTCCGGGGAAGGGGCATATCCCGCAACAGGGTGACGGTTAACGCAATCTTTGCAAAAACGGGCACATGTGCGTAAAATGCAGCGGCTTAGGCCCCCGTGGCCGCTCTCTGAACCGCACAGGATTACATGTCGAAAGACGACTCCATCGAGTTCGAAGGCACCGTCAGCGAGACGCTGCCGAACACGACGTTCCGCGTCCGCCTGGAAAATGGTCATGAAATCATTGCCCATATCTCCGGCCGCATGCGCAAGAACTACATCCGCATTCTGACCGGTGACCGGGTCAAGGTTGAAATGACCCCGTACGACCTGACCAAGGGCCGTATCACCTACCGCATGAAGTAAGCGGTCCGACGCATCCGCGTCGACGAGAAAGGCCAGCCATCGAGCTGGCCTTTTGGCGTTGCTTCAGATTAGATCCGGGAGGGTCAGGAGGGGTCAGCGTCCTTCCGCTGCGCGCAAGGACCCCGACCCCGCCCCCCTTATACCGTGGCCGGCAACAGACGCTCCGGTTCCGGGAAGGTTTCCACCACCAGTTCGTTGTCGCGCACGTCGATGCTGACCCTGCCGCCGTTGACCAGCTTGCCGAACAGCAGCTCGTCGGCCAGCGGACGCTTGACCTTGTCCTGGATGACACGGGCCATCGGGCGTGCGCCCATCAGCGGATCGAAACCGTGCTGGGCCAGCCAGTCGCGCGCGGTCGGCGTGGCCGACAGGCTGACGTGCTTTTCCTGCAGCAGCATTTCCAGCTCGATCAGGAACTTGTCGACCACGCGCAGGATGTGCTCGAAGCCCAACGCCTGGAACTGCACCACCGCATCCAGCCGGTTGCGGAACTCCGGGGTGAAGCTGCGGCGGATGGTTTCCATCGCGTCGGTCGCATGATCCTGCTTGGTGAAGCCGATCGAACGCCGTGACGCCTGCGCGGCACCGGCATTGGTGGTCATCACCAGCACCACGTTCTTGAAGTTGGCTTCGCGTCCGTTGGTATCGGTCAGCACGCCGCGGTCCATGACCTGCAGCAGGATGTTGAAGATATCCGGGTGCGCCTTTTCGATTTCGTCCAGCAGCAGCACGCAGTGCGGCGTCTTGACGATCTTTTCGGTCAGCAGGCCACCCTGGTCGAAGCCCACGTAGCCCGGAGGCGCACCGATCAGGCGACTGATCGAATGCCCTTCCATGTACTCGGACATGTCGAAGCGGACCAGCTCGATCCCCAGCTGCAGGGCCAGCTGCTTGGTGACCTCGGTCTTGCCGACACCGGTGGGGCCGGCGAACAGGAAGTTGCCGATCGGCTTTTCCGGGTTGGCCAGGCCGGAGCGGGCCAGCTTGATCGCCGAAGACAGCGTTTCGATGGCCGGATCCTGGCCGAAGATCACCATCTTCAGGTTGCGCTCCAGGTGCTTGAGCACGTCCTTGTCGGTGGCGCTGACCTGCTTGGCCGGGATGCGCGCCATCTTGGCCACGATCGCCTCGATCTCCTCGATGTCGATCAGCTCCTTGCGCTGCCCTTCCGGCATCAGGCGCTGCCTCGCGCCGGCCTCGTCGATGACGTCGATCGCCTTGTCCGGCAACAGGCGGTCGCCGATATGCTTGACCGACAGGTCAACGGCGGCCTGCAGTGCATCATCGGCATAGGTCACGCCGTGGTGCTCTTCGTACTTCGGCTTCAGCCCCTGCAGGATCTCGTAGGTTTCGCCCACGGTCGGTTCGACGATGTCGATCTTCTGGAAGCGCCGCGCCAGCGCACGGTCCTTTTCGAAGATGCCGCGGTATTCCTGGAAGGTGGTGGAGCCGATGCAGCGCAGGTCGCCGGAGGCCAGCGCCGGCTTGATCAGGTTGGAGGCATCCATGGTGCCACCGGACGCCGAACCGGCGCCGATGATGGTGTGGATCTCATCGATGAACAGCACCGCATTGGGCACCTTCTTCAACGAGGTCAGCACGCCCTTCAGGCGCTTTTCGAAGTCGCCGCGGTACTTGGTGCCCGCCACCAGCGCGCCCAGGTCCAGCGAGTAGATGACCGCATCGGCGAGCACCTCCGGCACCGAGCCTTCGACGATCCGGCGCGCCAGGCCTTCGGCGATGGCGGTCTTGCCCACGCCGGCTTCGCCGACGTACAGCGGGTTGTTCTTGCGACGGCGGCACAGCACCTGGATGGTGCGCTCGATTTCGTCGGCACGGCCCACCAGTGGGTCGATGCGGCCGTTGCGGGCCTGCTCGTTGAGGTTGCTGGCGAACTCGGCCAGCGCATCGCCCTTGCCTTCGCCCTCCCCGCCTTCAGCGCGGCCCTCGGGATCGGCCGGCGAGGCCGACTCGCCCTCCTCGCCCAGCTTGGCGATGCCGTGGGACAGGTAATTGACTACGTCCAGCCGGGTGACGTCCTGCTGGTTGAGATAGTAGACAGCGTGCGAATCCTTCTCGCCGAAGATCGCCACCAGCACATTCGCGCCGGTGACTTCCTTCTTGCCCGAGGACTGCACGTGGTAGACCGCGCGCTGCAATACGCGCTGGAAGCCCAGGGTGGGCTGGGTGTCGCGCCCGTCGTCTTCGGCAAGCCGCGAAACCGACGCTTCGATGGCCTGCTCCAGCTCCTGGCGCAAGCGTTCGGCGTCGGCACCGCACGCCTTCAGGACGGCCTGGGCCGAGGGGTTGTCCAGCAGCGCCAGCAACAGGTGTTCGACGGTCATGAATTCATGCCGCGCTTCCCGTGCCCGCTTGTAGCACTGGCCAATGGTGTGTTCGAGGTCTTTGCTGAACATGCTCTACTCCGGCGGCAGTTGAAGACGATATGCGGCCTGACCACACGTTTTCCATCACCCTAGCGGAACTGCCCGTTCATACGGCGTTAGCATGCCGTCGCGCGCCTGGCGAAGGTGATTCCACCATAACCTAAACCGGATCCCCGCCGGGTGCTGGCTTTCAGCCAACGCACACGCACGATGAGGCGATGGGCGGCCAGCCGCGCCGCAAACCAAGGCAGGACAGGCGCATCACCGACGCCAGCTGCGTCGTCGCCGCGACGTCCGATCGTGCCGTGGATGGAACGCACCGGACTACCACGCAGCGGTCATGGCCGCCCGATCAGGCCTTTTCCATCGTGCACAGCAGCGGATGCTGGTTCATCCGGGCATATTCGTTGACCTGCGCCACTTTGGTTTCGGCCACTTCGCGGGTGAACACACCGCAGATGCCGCGGCCCCGGGTATGCACGTGGAGCATCACCTGGGTGGCCCGGTCCAGGTCCAGGTTGAAGAACTGCTGCAGCACATCGACCACGAAATCCATCGGGGTGTAGTCATCGTTCAACAGCATCACCTGGTAGAACGGCGGGGGGGCGACCTCCGGGCGGGCCGGTTCAAGCAGCACGCCGTGGTCGGAATGGGATTCGTGGGAAGTCTCGCGAGGCATCCGCTTATTATAGTGGCTGGCTTGGCCGGATTGGACGGCAAGCCGACGCGCCTTCACAATCTGCGGGACTCCCTGCATCACCTTCACAGGATTCTCATGGAAAGGACGCTTCGCTCCGCCCTGCTGCTGGCTGTCGCCGCCATGGCGGCCCCCTCCTTCGCCGCCGAGCCGGACAAGGCCATCGGACGCCATCTCGACAAGCTGGGCTACCCCTACGAAATCGACGAGGACGGCGACTATCGCATGGTGTTCGACATGGAAGGCGACCGCACCCAGCTGGTCTATGTGCGTTCGGTGGTGGAAGAATTCGGCAGCCAGCACGTGCGCGAGATCTGGTCGCCCGGCTACCAGGCGAGCACCGACCAGTTCCCGGTGGCCGTGGCCAACCGCCTGCTCGAAGATGCGCAGGATGCGAAAATGGGCGGCTGGGTGAAGCAGGACAAGATCGCAATGTTCGTGGTGAAGGTGGATGCCGATGCGTCTGCGGAAGCACTGGACGATGCCATCGAAGCGGCCAGCCGGACCGCCGATGCGATGGAACTGGAACTGACCAAGCAGGACGAATACTGAAGTGAATGCTGCTGCGCCGCGCTGGGCACCCCGCGTCACCGTCGCCACGGTGGTGGTCGACGCCGGCCGGCTGTTGCTGGTCGAAGAACGCATCGATGGCGTGCTGGTGCTCAACCAGCCCGCCGGCCACCTGGAGCCGGGTGAGTCGCTGGCCGAAGCGGCGCTGCGCGAGACCCGGGAAGAAACCGGCTGGGAGGTCGAACTGACCGCGTTCATCGGCACCTACCAGTGGACCGCCCCGGACGGCACCCCGTTCCTGCGCTTCAGCTATGCCGCACGCCCGCTGCGGCACGATCCCCAACGCCCGCTGGATACCGGTATCGAGCGCGCGCTGTGGCTGCAGCCCGGCGAGCTGCTGGCTGCACGGCAGCGGCTGCGCAGCCCGCTGGTATGGCAGGTGGTGGCCGACTTCCTCGCCGGCCAGCGCCATCCTCTCGCCCTGGTCAAGGAGGTCGCAGCATGAGCGCGCCGCGGATCATGGTCGGCGTGTCCGGCGGGGTGGATTCTTCGGTGGCCGCCTGGCGGCTGGTCCAGCAGGGCGAGCCGGTGGCCGGACTGTTCATGCAGAACTGGGCCGATGATGGCAGCGGCGAATGCCGCGCCGAGGACGATCGCCGCGATGCGGTGGCGGTGTGCGGACTGCTTGGCATCCCGTTTCACTTCCGCGATTTTTCCAGCGAATACTGGAACGGCGTGTTCGAACACTTCCTGGCCGAATATGCGGCCGGGCGCACCCCCAATCCGGACGTACTGTGCAACCGCGAAGTGAAGTTCAAGCACTTCCTGGACGCCGCCCGCGAGCTGGGCGCCGAGCGCATCGCCACCGGTCATTACGCGCGGATCGCCCGCGAGGGCAACCAGTGGCTGCTGTTGCGTGGCGCCGACCGCAGCAAGGACCAGAGCTATTTCCTGCACCAATTGGGCCAGGCCCAGCTGTCGGCAACCTTGTTCCCGATCGGCGACCTGAACAAGAGCGACCTGCGCCGGATGGCACGTGACGCCAACCTGCCCACGCACGCCAAGAAGGACTCCACCGGGATCTGCTTCATCGGCGAACGCGATTTCCGCGAGTTCCTCGGCCAGTACCTGCCCGCGCGCCAGGGCCGCATCGTCGATCCGGACGGGGCGGAGATCGCCGAGCACCCCGGGGTGTTCTACTTCACCCTGGGCCAGCGCGAGGGCCTGAACATCGGCGGCGTGCGGGGCCGTCCGGCGGCGCCGTGGTACGTGGTGGGCAAGGACGTGGCCAGCAATACGCTGTACGTGGACCAGGACCGCGAAAGCCCCTGGTTGATGTCCACCGAGCTGGTCAGTGAAAGCGCGCACTGGATCGCCGGTGCGCCGCCCGCCGCCCGCTTCGAGTGCACCGCGCAGACCCGCTACCGCCAGCCCGACGAGGCCTGTACGGTGCAGGTGCGCGATGATGGCAGCCTGCACGTCCGCTTCCCCACTCCCCAGCGGGCGGTCACTCCCGGCCAGTCGCTGGTGCTGTACCAGGGCGATGTCTGCCTCGGTGGTGCGGTGATCGCCGCCACCGACGCGCCGCTCGAACAGCGGCTGCGCCCTACTCCTTCTCCTTTTGAGGTATCTGCTGCATGAGTTTCACTGTCGACGACCGCGTACTGGCCCTGGCCGGCATAGCCCAGGCCCTGCAACAGGTCCGCCGCATCGCCGATACCGGCCACTCCGACGCCGGTGCGGTCCGCACCGCCATGGACAGCGTGTTCCGCATCGACGCCGCATCACCGCAGGACGTCTATGGCGACCGCGAGTCGCTCAAGCCCGGCCTGCGCCTGCTGCACAACTACTTCCGCAACCAGGGCCAGGACCCCATCCTGCCCAAGCTGGCGCTGGCGGTGCTGCAGCTGGAGCGCCGCTTCGTGCGCGAGCCGGACACCATCGCCAAGGTCACCGCCGGCATCGAGCGCGCCAGCCGCCAGGGCCGCGAGCTGGGCGACAGCGGGCATCCGGACGTGCTGGCCACGCTGGGCGGCGTGTATGCCGACACCATCAGCCACCTGAAGCCGCGGGTCATGGTGCAGGGCAACCCGCATTACCTGGGCCAGGCCGGTGTGGTGGCCGAAATCCGCGCGCTGCTGCTGGCGGCGGTACGCTCGGCGGTGCTGTGGCGCCAGTTGGGCGGCAGCTACTGGGACTTCCTGCTGGCACGCAAGGCCATGGTGGAAGCGGTGGACCGCGCGCTGCGCTGAGTGGCTTGGCGCGCGCAGCGGCGAACCAGGCGCGCGCATGCAACATCGGCGTTAAAGAGAACCCGGGTACGGCCGATACTGCATTTGTGACTCTCCCGGGAACGTCCATGTACTCTCGCACCATCATCCGTCTGGCCGCACCGTTGGTGCTGACCCTGCTTCTGCCCCTCGCCTTTGCTCTGGAGTGGCCTGCGGCCCTGCGCTGGGCGATCCTTACCACGATGACGCTGAGCTGGCTCGGCCACGCCTGGTGGAGCACCCGTGCTCCGGCCGGGCGTTCGCCGGAACAGGCCCGCATCTTGCGCGAGCAGGACCAGCTGCTGACCGAACTGCGCAACTTCGTCAGCAATGAAATCGACGGCTCGCGCAGCGAAGTCGAGCGCGCCCGCGACCTGATCCGCCAGGCCGTATCCGGCCTGGGCGGCAGCTTCGAGGCAATGAACCGCAAGTCGCGCCAGCAGAGCCAGGCGCTGGCCCGCATCGTCGACCGCACCGGTGAAGATGGGTCGGCCGGGCTGGACGTGGCGCGCTTCGCCCAGCACGCCAGCCACCAGATGGAACAGCTGGTGGAAGCGCTGGAACAGGTCAGCGGCCAGAGCAGCAACACCGTGCAGCACATCGACCAGATGGCACAGCACCTGGATGGCATTTTCGCGCTGCTGGAAGACGTCAAGTCGATCGCCGACCAGACCAACCTGCTGGCACTGAACGCGGCCATCGAAGCGGCGCGTGCCGGTGAAGCCGGTCGCGGCTTTGCCGTGGTGGCCGACGAGGTGCGCAACCTGTCCGAGCGCTCGACCACCTTCAACGAGCAGATCCGCAAGCTCGCCCACAGCTCCAAGGACGCCATCGCCAAGGTCCGCGAAACGGTCACCCACATGGCATCGCGTGACATGGACCGCTCCCGCGAGGCACGCATGGAAGCCGCTTCCATGGTCGACAACGTGGCGCAGATCAATGCCTCGCTGGGCGATGGCATGCGCGAAGTATCCGAATGCGCCCGCGCCATCGACGGCAGCGTGGCCGAAGCCGTGCGCGCCCTGCAGTTCGAAGACATTGCCACCCAGGCGCTCGGCGGGGTGCACGTCCACCTGGACCGCCTGACCTCGATCAACCGTGAAGCGCTGGCGCTGCAGGAACTGCTGCATCGCCATGACGGTGCGGCCGACGAGGAGATGGTCACCGCGCTGGCGCGCACCGGCAACCGCCTGCGTGACCTGCGCAGCGAATGGGAGCGCCCGCCGCACAAGCCGGTTACCCAGCAGAGCATGGGTGCCGGAACGGTGGAACTGTTCTGATCCCGCGTGGTGCTTGATCCATCAGGTCAACCGCAGAGCCCCGGCAGTGCTGGGGCTTTGTCGTGCCCGGGCCCGGGCCCGGAGCTTTCCCGGGCTCCAGCTGCGGCGCCCGCGGCCAGGACCGTGCGCCAGCAGCTGCAGCAGCTGGAAGCGATGGCACAGGCAGAGCTGGCGCAGCTGGAGCAGATGGCGGCCAGGCAGGCCGCTGCGCGTCACAGTGCCGAACAGGCCAGCCTGGGCTGGGACCTGGGACTGGATGCAAGGGACCTGGGGCCTGCCGCCGGTGCGCCCGCTACGGCGCCAACGCCGCGCTGACACGCGCTGGATGCTGCCTGCGGGCGGCAGCGCTGGATCCGCTTGCGGCGACCGCGCGCCGCCACGCAGGCAACGGCGGTGTTCAGCCCACCAGGGCCGCTGCGGTATCGCGCATCGATGCGCCGGTGGCCGCATTGCGCAGCCACTGTGCCAGCTCGCGCGGCACCAGCGGCCGCGAATACAGGTAGCCCTGGATCTCGTCGCAGCCCTGGCGGCGCAGCAGGTCTTCCTCCTGTGCGGTCTCGACCCCTTCGGCCACCACTTTCATGCCCAGGGCATGGCCCAGGTGGACGATGGCCTGGGTCACTTCGGCGGTGCCGGCATCTTCGAGCATGCCCTGCACGAAGCTGCGGTCGATCTTCAGCCGTCCCACCGGGAACCGGTTGAGGTAGTGCAGGTTGGAGAAACCGGTACCGAAATCGTCCACGGCCAGCGGCACGTTGTGCCGTTCGAACACGTCGAAGCAGTGGCGCAGGATGTCGGTGTCACGGATAAGCGCCGATTCGGTGAGCTCCAGCTCCATCCGGGTCGGCGACAGGCCATGCGCATGGCAGACCTCGATGACCCGCTCGGCGAAGCCACGCTCGCGCAGCTGCACCGCCGAGACGTTGACCGCGATGCGGTCGAACACCAGGCCGGCGCGATCCCACGCCGAGGCCTGCCGGCAGGCTTCGTTGAGCACCCAGTCGCCGATGCGCACGATCTCGCCGCACTTCTCCGCGATCGGGATGAATTCAACCGGGCTGCAGTAGCCCAGGCCGGGCCGGTGCCAGCGCAGCAGCGCCTCGATCGCCGGCGGCTGGCCGGGTTCGGCGTGCATCAGCGGCTGGTAGACCAGGCTGAACTCTTCGCGCTCGATGGCGCCGTGCAACGCATGTTCGATATCCAGCCGACGCTGGATGCGGCTGAGCGCATCCTGGCTGTAATACTGATAGGTATTGCGGCCCGCTTCCTTCGCCGCGTGCATGGCCGCATCGGCAGCGCGCAGCAGCGAGTCGAAATCTTCGCGGCCGTCTTCCAGCATCGCGATGCCGACGCTGGCGCCGACCTTCAGCAGGTCCTGGCCGCGATGCAGCGGTTCGGCCAGCGAGGCGATCAGCTTGCGCGCCACGTGCCCGGCATCCTCGGCTTCGGCCAGGTCGCGCAGCACCACGATGAACTCATCGCCGTTGAAGCGCCCGAACAGGTCGCTGTTGCGCAGGTTCTGGTGCAGCCGGGTGGCTGCAGCCTTGAGCAGGGTATCGCCGGTGGCATGGCCGAAGCTGTCGTTGATGGTCTTGAAGCCGTCCAGGTCGATGAACAGCATCGCCAGCGGCGTGCCGCGATCGCGCGCCTCGTCGATCGCATCGGCGGTCTGCTCGCGCAGCAGCATGCGGTTGGGCAGCCCGGTCAGCAGGTCGTAGTGGGCCAGCAGCTCGATGCGTTCGTTTGCCTCGCGTTCGCGGGTGATGTCACGGAACAGCACCACGAAGCGCGGCGGCAGGCCGTCACGGCGGTCCAGTTCGATCAACACCTGCACCCATACGCGCATGCCGGATTGCCGGTAGAAGCACAGGTCCAGCTGTTCAGGCAGGCCGCCGGCGGCGATGCGCTCAAGCGCGGATTCGAAGGCGCTGCGCGAATCGTCGGTGTACAGCGCGAGTGCCTGGTCCAGGCTGATCGATTCCTTGCGCAGGCCATGGATGCGATAGCACTCTTCGGTCCACTGCATCTGCCGGGTATCGACTTCGATCTCGCAGCCGCCGATGCGTCCCAATGCGGAGACACGATTCAACAACTCGGTGCGCCAGCGGATCAGGGCATCGGTCTGGTGTTGTTCGCTGATGTTCTGCACCTGGCCGAGCAGGCGCTGGATCTGTCCATCGGCGGCCTGCAACGGCTGCATCCACAGGCGCAGCTGCAGCGCGGGGTGCTGCCCCAGCCGGCGCAGCTCCAAGTCCAGGTTTGCCGGCCGCCCGTCACGCCACAGCCGCCGCCACGCCATTCCCAGCGCACCGCGCGAACGCGGGTGCAGGCGGCGCAGCCAGGCACGTGGGCTGGATGCCGCGGCGCCCTCGGCGCCTTCGGTTCCCAGCAGCCCATGCAGTTCCGGCGACCACCAGAAACGGCGGCCCGCCGGCTCCCACGACCAGCTGCCCATGCTGGCGATCTGCTGTGCCTGGCGCAGATGCAGCTGCTGGTCGTGCAGGTGGGCTTCCAGCTGCTTCTGGTGTTCGATATCGGTGTGGGTGCCGATCATGCGCAACGGCTGGCCGTCGGCGGTCCGCGCCACGACCCGGCCGCGATCGAGCACCCAGCGCCAGCCCTGGTCGGGCTGGCGGTAACGGAATTCGGCGCTGTACTGGTCTTCTTCGCCGCGCAGGTGGCGCTGCACCGCCGCATGCACGCCGGCGCGGTCGTCGGGATGGATCCGCTCCAGCAGCGCGCCGGCGCGCTCCTGCGCGTCGATCCTGCCATCGACCGTTGGCGATCGCAGCACACGGTCACTGGCCAGGTCCCAGTCCCACAGCCCGTGCCCGGCACTTTCCAGCGCCAGCTCCCAGCGTTCGCCGGCGGGGCTGCCGTCGGGGTGCGGGATGCTCAGGGTGAAGGCCAGCAGGTGGCCGCCGTCGTCATGCACGGCGCGCATCCAGCCGTCGTGGCGACCGCGCGGGCCGCCGGGCAGGCTGCACGGCACGATGCCCCCGTCGGCGGCCAGCAGGCGGATGTCTTCCAGCATGGACTGGTAGGCAGCTGCTGCCGCTGGCAGGCCGTGTTCGCGCGCGGCGGGGTTGGCGGCCAGCGGCGCACCGTTGCGGTCGAGGATCACCAGCGCGGAGGCGAGCGGGTGCTGCAACAGGCTGGCAATGATCCCTTGGTCCACGCAACTTGCTCCGATGACGCCCCCGACAGCCGGGAACGAAATCGTTAGCGGCGGGCTGGCGGGATAATTGAGGGTCGGCTCGCCGCATGGGCATCATCGCGGCGAGTTAAGATGCCATTCGTTGCTGCCCTCCTTCCGCGACCCGGCCCCGTCCCGCCATGCCCCTGCATCCTGTTGGCGACACCCCGATGACGGTCTGTCCAACCCACCTGGCCAACACGCTGCGGCGGGAACGGCGCCGCGTGGTGCTGGTCTACCTGCTGCTGGCCGTTGCCTGGATCGTCAGCAGCGACGCGGCGGTGGGCGCCTTGGTCGGCGATGCGCGGATGGCGGCCTGGCTGCAGACCGTCAAGGGCGCGTTCTTCGTCTTCGCCAGTGCGGCCATGCTGTACCTGCTGCTGCGCCCGCTCGGTGCGCACGTGCTGCAGGCCAATGCGCGGCTGGCGGCCAGCGAACTGCGCCATCGCCAGGCCTTCGTCGGCAACCCCGGCCCGATCCTGATCTACGACCTGCAGTCGGTACGCATCCTGGACGCCAATCCCGCCGCCTGCACGCTGTTCGGCTGGAGCCGTGAGGAGCTGCTGCAGGAGTCGATCAGCCTGCTGTGGCCGGCCGACGACCACGCCGGGCTGGAATCCACGCTGGAACAGCTGCGCGAGCATCCCGAAAAGACCTGCGTGCTGCGTTCGCCGCTGAAGCTCCGTGATGGCCGGCTGCGCCAGATGGAGCTGCGCAGCAATGCGATCGACGTGGACGGACGCGCGGCGCGGCTGCTGATCGTCATCGACCGCACCGCCGAAGACGAGGCGCTGGCGCGCCGCGACCAAGCGCTGGAGCGGCTTGAAGAGGCGCATGAACTGGCCCGCATCGGCGCCTGGCAGCTCGACCCCGCCAGCGGGCTGGCCAGCTTCTCGCGCCAGGTCTACCAGCTGCTGGGCCGGCGTCCGCCGCAGGTGCGCACCTGGCACCGCTTCGATGAACTGCTGGTACCGGCCGATGCGGCCACCACGGCGATGACCGAGCAGCTGCTGGCCGGGATGAGCAGCGGCGATGCGGTCCACGTGGACGTGCTGCTGCCCCTGATCGGCATGGATGGGCGGCCGTTGATGACCCACCTGCGCGCCGAAAGCGGTGTGGATGAACTGGGCCGCCCGCGGGTGATGGGCACGCTGCAGGACGTCACCGAACGCGAGCAGTCGCGCCGCCTGCTGCGCGAGCGCGAGGAACAGTTCCGCGAACTGGTGCGGGTGCTGCCCGATGGCGTGGTGATCCTGTCCGAAGAACACGTGCTGTATGCCAACGCGTTCGCCGTGCGGCTGTTCGGCTATGAAGGCCACACCCTGCTGGGCGAGCCGCTGCAGGCGCTGGTCGGTGAAGCGGGACTGGCCGGCGTCCGCGCACAGCTGCGCGATCCTGCGCCGCAGGCCAGTGCCGGCCAGATCGCGATCATCGGCATGCAGCGCGCCGATGGCAGCCGTTTCCAGGCCGGGCTGGCGGTGGGCGAAGTGCGCTACGGCGGCCGCGACTGCCGGCTGATGATCGTGCGCGACCTCAGTGATGCCGAGCGCACCCGCGCGGCCCTGGAGAACAGCAACCGCGAGCTGCAGGCGATGGCGGGGCGGCTGTTTTCGCTGCAGGAAGACGAACGCCGCGCCATTTCCCGCGACCTGCACGATGACATCGGCCAGGCGATCACCGCCATCAAGCTTTCGGCGTGGGCCGCGCTGGATGAAGAAGACGGCGCCCGTCGCCGCGAAGACCTGCAGCAGATCGTCCAGCTGGCCGATGGCACGGTGGCCAAGCTGCGCGACCTTTCCACCCTGCTGCGTCCGCCCCAGCTGGATGCGCTGGGCCTGGAGGCAGCGCTGCGCTGGCAGGCCGGCGTGCTGTTCCGCTCTTCCCAGGCCGAACTGCTGTCACGCATCGACACCCTGCCCCAGCGTCCGGACAATGCCATCGAACAGGCGTGCTTCCGGATCGCACAGGAAAGCCTGACCAATGCCCTGCGCCACGCCAAGGCCAGCCAGGTGCTGCTGCACCTGCGCGACATCGACCAGGACCGCCTGCACCTGCAGGTGCGCGACGATGGCGAAGGCTTCGATCCGCATGGGCCGCGCGGCCTGGGCCTGATCGTGATGCGCGAGCGTGCGCAGAGCGTGGGTGGTCAGCTGCGCATCGAATCGGCTCCCGGTGAAGGTACCCTGATCGAACTGCATCTCCCCTACCGTGTCGGCACGATGCCGGACGAACCGCTGGAATCACGCCTTTGATGTGGAATACCTCCCTGCCCCCGGTCAGTATCGAGGACGCCCCGGACCGACTCGGCGCCGGCAACCCCGAGCTGCAGGCGATGGTCGCCGATGCGGCCGCGGGCGGTACCCCGATGATGCTGATGCACGTGGACATCGACCACTTCGCATCGGTCAACGAGAACATGAGCGCCGAAGTGGGCGACCAGGCGCTGGTGCTGGTGGCCCAGCGCCTGAAATCGTGGCTGCGCGGTCGTGGCAAGCTTTGGCGCCATGGCAGCGATGAGTTCCTGGTGGCCGTGCCGCGTACCAGCGAAGTCGCCCTGCCGGAGGACTTCGCCGAAGAGCTGCGGCAGCAGCTGGAGCTGCCGCTTTCGGTGCTGCCCTACACCTTGTTCATGACCGGCAAGCTGGGCGTCAGCCTGTGCCCGGAGCATGCCAGCACCGCTTCACGACTGCTCGACCACGCCGAGGACGCGCTGTACCAGGCGGCCCGCGAAGGCGGCAATGCGGTGCGCATCCACGCCGTGGATACCGTGCCCAGCGCGCACAGCGAGAGCATCATCGCCCGGCAGATCATCGATGCCATTCCCAATGGCGAGCTCAAGCTGCGCTACCAGCCGCTGGTGAGCTCGCGCGATGGCCACGTGGTGGGCATGGAAGCACTGCTGCGCTGGCAGTCGCCGACGCTGGGCATGCTGGTGCCGGAGCGCTTCATGCGGACCGCCGAGCGGCTGGGCATCATCGTGCAGATCGGCACGTGGGTGCTGGAAGGCGCGTTGAAGCAGGCACGGCTGTGGCGTGACCAGGGCTTCGATGACTTCACGATCGCCGTCAACGTCTCCACCCTGCAGCTGCTGCGCCCGAATTTCTTCACCGAAGTGATGGGGTTGATCCAGGCCGCCGGGATTCCGGCGCCGATGCTGACCCTGGAAATCAACGAAAGCGCGTTGACCAACAACGTCAATTTCGTCCACGAGACGCTGGTCAACCTGCGCAACGAAGGCATCAGCCTGAGCCTGGACAATTTCGGCACCGGCGACTCCAGCCTGAGTGCGCTGGTGCGCTACCCCGTGGACAAGCTGAAGATCGACCGCAGCTTCATCAAGAGCGCCCCGGCGGGCAACCGCGAAGCCGCCATCGCCCGCGCGATCATCGCCATGGGCCACCAGCTGGGCATGACCGTGATTGCCAACGGCGTGGAATCGCAGGCGCAGCTCGGCTTCCTGCGACGCAACGACTGCGATGTGTTCCAGGGCTACCTGTTCGGCGAACCGATGTCCGCCGATGCGGCCGGCATGACCCTGCGCCGCCGCTACCTGCGCCCGGAAGCGTTCGCTGAAACCCGCCCGGACCGCACCCTGCTGCTGCTGGACGACGAAGAGAACGTGCTGCGCTCGCTGGTGCGCCTGTTCCGCCGCGACGGCTACCGGATCCTGGCGGCCGGCAACGTACGCGATGCCTTCGACCTGCTGGCGATCAACGATGTGCAGGTGATCCTGTCCGACCAGCGCATGAGCGACATGAGCGGCACCGAGTTCCTGGGCCGGGTGAAGATGCTCTACCCGGACACGATCCGGCTGGTGCTGTCCGGCTACACCGACCTCAACACGGTCACCGATGCGATCAACCGCGGGGCGATCTACCGCTTCCTGACCAAGCCGTGGAATGACGACGAGCTGCGCAAGCACATCCACCAGGCGTTCCGCACCTACGAAGAGCAGCGGCGCAGCAATGGTGGTTCGGTTGCGGCTGAGCCGGTGGAGTCGGTGGATGATCGGTCGGTGTTGCGCTGAGGGGGGGTCGAACGGGTTGGACCCCCTCGCGGGTGGCTCTCGTTTGAAGCCGCAGCTGGGGCGGGCCGGGCGGTGGGGCTGGTCGGGGGACGGCAAGAGCCGCATCCTGCGGGCCTCGTTTCGCGCCATCCATGGCGCTCAACGCCCCCGCCCAGCCCCACCGCCCAGCCCCCTGACAGGTTCCGGTTGCCGCCACCCGCGTATTGAAAATAAAAGAACAAAGGCAGGGGTCAGGGTCCTTTCGCTACGCGAAAGGACCCTGACCCCATCTTTCTCCCACTCTTCCAACCCACCGCATTTTCCACGGCCACCGTGAACCTGTCGAAGGTGGGGCGGGGTGGGTTCGTGGGAACGCTCATCCGCATGGATGCGGATGGCGAGCCTACATGGACGTACTTGCGGCGATTCCCACGAACCCACCCCGCCCCGCCAACAACCGGCCCAGATGCTCTTGACGTTGCCGTTGCTCCGGCTTGAGCGGGTGCCGGGCGCAGCCCGGCAACACACCCACTACCGCGGCTGCTTGATCGGCAGCACGATCCGGAACGTGGACCCCACCCCCGGCGTGCTGTCCAGGTCGATCCGGCCGTTGTGCTTGTTGATGATGCTGTAGGAGATCGACAGGCCCAGGCCCGTGCCGCTGCCCACCGGCTTGGTGGTGAAGAACGGATCGAAGATGCGCTGGCGCAGGTCCGGCGAAATGCCGCCGCCACTGTCCTGGAATTCCACCCAGACGTGCTCGCCGTCCACCCCGGTGCGCACCGTGATGACACCCCGTTCGGCAATCGCATGCCCGGCGTTGAGCAGCAGGTTCATGTAGACCTGGTTGAGCTCGGAGGGCAGGCACTCCACCAACGGCAGCTGGCCGAACTCGCGGTGCAGTTCCACCTTGTACTTGAGCTCGTTCCAGATGATGTTGATGGTCGACTCCAGTCCGGAGTGCAGGTCCACCAGCTTCCACGACTCGTCACGACCGGAATAGGAGAAGTCCTTCAGGTCGCGCACGATGCGGGTCACCCGCTCGATGCCCTCGCGCGATTCGGCCATCAGCTGCGGAAGATCCCGGCTGATGAAGTCGATGTCCAGCCGGTCGCGGATGTCGTCGATTTCCGGGATCAGGGTCTTCGGATCCGGCGCACGCAACGCCCGCTCATACGCCTCGATCACCGTGAACAGGCTGCGCAGGTATTCCTGCAGGCTGCCCAGGTTGGAGTGCACGTAACCAATGGGATTGTTGATCTCATGCGCCACGCCCGCGGCCAGCTGGCCGATCGACGCCATCTTCTCCGACTGCAACAGCTTTTCCTGCGCGCCGTTCAGGCGCAGATAGGCCTGGCGCAGCTCTGCGTGCCGCTGCTGCAGTTCGCGTTCGTAGTCTTCCTGGCCTTCGACCCGGCGGAACAGCCCGAGGTAATAGCCCGCACCCTGGTCACGGTGGTGGTACAGCTGGGCGGTGACGACCGCTTCGCCCATCACCAGGCTGCCACTCCACTGCCCCTCACGCCGCGCAACGGCCATCGCATCGGGCGGCAGCAGTGCCCGCAGCCGCTGTGCCGGGCCGGTGGCACTGGCCGGGCCGGTGCCCAGCAATGCGTCCACGGCCGGATTGGCCAGGATCACCGAATCGTCGTCGGTGAACAGCAGCAGGCCTTCGCGCACCGGGGCAAGCAGCGCCTGCAGCAGGGCGGGCGAAGGGAAGGACGCGGTCGGGTTCGGAGAGGCGGCAGGCACGGGCACTCGGCATGGCGGAGATGATCCCCACTATACGATGCCTGCGTGCCGCTGGCCGGCTTCAGGCGACGGCGAGCGGACGCCCGGCGGTCATCTGCTGGGACTGTCCCTTGCTGTCATAGGCAGGGGCATCTTCGCTGCGACCGAGCTGGCGCAACGCCCAGTTGACCTCGCGGCGCCGCCGCGACAGCAGCACGCCGTTGGCGCGGTTGCGCTCGGCCAGTTCCTGCAGTTCGCTGGACTGACCCACGGGCAGGGCCTTGTCCAGTGCGCGCAGGGCATCCAGCTTGGCCCCGGTGGCACGGATCAGGGCATGCACATCGTGCGCGACCAAGGCCTGGCGCTCGGCATCCAGGGCTTCGCTCAACCGCTGCATGGGCTCGCTCATGGGCGTGCTCATCCCTGCAGCTGCTGGTCCAGATCAAGCATGCGCGAAGCAATCGCCTCTGGATTGATCCGGTAGCTGCCGTTCTGCAGCGACTCACGCACCGCTGCAACGCGCTCGGCATCGATCGCCGGAGCGGCCGAAAGGCTGCGTTCCAGGGCCTGCAGGTTGGTGGCTTCACCGGTCAGCTTGAGGCTGTCGGCTGCTTCCACCGGACGTGCAGGCGTATCGGCACTGATGCCGGGCCGACTGGCCGGACCCACCGCGCGCAGGGTCTGCGCCGCCTGCAGGGTACCGTCGATTTTTTGGCTCATTGGAGCTCCAAGGGTTGCCGTACTGTAACGATAACGGCCATCGGACCGTGATCTTTAGGGGGTTTGCCGATTTTTTTCAGCGCGTCACTAAAACGTCGCCGTTGGCGGCCACGGTACCCTGCACTACCTTGCGCGAGGTCAGGTTCTCGACCGACAGGCGCTCGTTCTCGCCCGCATCGCCCAGCGCCTTGCCCGCCACGCGCACTTCCACCGACCCGTGCCGGGACACCAGGGCGACACTGTCGCCACGGCGAACCAGCCGCTGCGCCACCAGGTCCGAGGCCGACAGCAGGCTGCCCGCCTGCAGCGTCCTCCGTGCCACCCGGCCAACGGCAGCGGCGGGATCGGACAGCACCGCGCCGGCAATCCGCGCCGCGTCACGCTGGGCAGGGGTGATATCGGCAGCAGCGAGTATTTCTCCAGCGGCAATGCCGCGCGCCAGCACCAGCACGGTCTGCTCGCGGCGCACCTTCACCGGCACGAACAGCCGCCAACCGCCGGCATCGGGGCAGCTGACTTCCACCGTGGTATTGGCGGTGGGCTGCGCGGCCAGGCCCTGCGCGCAGGCCGGCAGGCGCAGCGCGTCGGCGACCACGGCCTCGCCCTGCTCGCCGGCGGCCAGCGTGGACAGTGCGGCCGCGCGGATGCTGTCCACCGGCTGCCACGACGGCGCGGCCCAGGCGGGGGCGGCCATCGCCAGCATCAGCCAGCACATCGTCTTGAAGGATGGCATGCCACCTCCGGTCATGGGATCACCCGGCCTGTTGCAAGCGGCGTGCCAGTGGCAGCGCAGCCCTGCCGCTCAAGTCCATCGCCGGCGCGCCGATACAGCCTCCATGCCACATGACCTGCTCAACCGCATCGACCAACGCACCCGGCTGGCCGGACACAACCGGCTGGCCCTCCTGTTGTTCCGCCTGGGCGGACGCCAGCTTTTTGGCGTCAACGTGTTCAAGGTGCAGGAAGTGCTGCGGCGCCCTGCCCTGTTCCAGGTGCCGGGCCTGCCCAGCCAGTTCTCCGGGGTGGCCGATGTGCGCGGCCGCTCGGTGCCGGTGCTGGACCTTGGCGTGGCCATCGGCCATCCCGAACGGGGCAACAACGGCGACGGCCCGGGCTACCTGGTGGTGACCGAATTCAACCGGTCCATCCAGGGTTTCCTGGTCAGCGGGGTCGAGCGCATCGTCAACATCGCCGTGCAGGACATCCATCCGCCGCCCGAACTCGGCGCCGAATCGAGCTACCTGACCGCGGTGACCCGCTTCCAGGGCGAGCTGATCCAGGTGATCGACGTGGAAAGCGTGCTGGCCGACATCGCCCAGACCCGCAGCGAGGCCGTGCTGGACCCGGCGATGGCCCTGCCCGCCGACGCCCCGCCGATGCAGGTGCTGGTGGTGGACGACTCGCGCGTGGCGCGCCAGCAGATCCGCAGCGTGCTGGACCAGCTCGGCGTGGGCGCGACCCTGCTGTCCGACGGCAAGCAGGCGCTGGACCACCTGCTGCAGATCCACGCCGCCGGTGAAGACCCCGCCCAGCGCTACGCGATGGTGATCTCCGACATTGAAATGCCGGCGATGGACGGGTACACCCTGACCACCGAAATCCGCCGCCACCCTGGCCTGTCCGGGCTGTTCGTGCTGCTGCACACCTCCCTGTCCGGCGTGTTCAACAACGCAATGGTGGAACGGGTGGGCGCCAACGCCTTCGTCGCCAAATATTCCCCGCACGAGCTGGCCGATTTCGTCCTGGACCGCCTGCGCCGCGTCGCCGAAGCCGCCTGACCTGCCAGCGAGGCAAGCCCCTTTCCAAGGGGCTGCGCGGTAGGCGCGGGGATCGGGAGATGGTGAGCCCGGGGCCCGCGATACGCGCAGCGGATCGTGGGTGTTTGAGAACGAATGCGCGAAATTGGCACGCGCCTTGCAGCCTCCCCGGCACAGTTCCGTGGGAGCGCGCCATGTCCAACCTGATTTCCGACTACCTGGGTGTCCATGCCCAGGCCATGCCGTTGCGCGAGCAGCGCATGAAGCTGATCGCCAGCAACCTCGGCAATGCCGATACTCCCGGCTACAAGGCCCAGGACCTGGACTTCGACGCCGCCCTGCGCAGCGCCCAGGGGCAGTCCGGCAACGGCCTGATGGCCACTACCAACGAACAGCACCTGGCGATCGGCGGCGGCCTGAACCCGTTCCAGATCTCCCGTGAAGGCATCCAGCCCAACCTCGACGGCAATACCGTGGACCCGGACACCGAGCGCGCCGCCTACGGCCGTGCCGCGCTGGAATACCGCGCCTCGCTGAGCTTCGTCGAATCCAAGGTGCGCTCCATGCTCACCGCCATCACGGGGCAATAAGCCATGAGCAACCTGCCGATCTTCGACATCGCCGGCTCCGCCTTGCAGGCGCAGTCGGTGCGCATGAGCACCATCGCCTCCAACCTGTCCAACGCCGATTCGGTGGCCGGTTCGGCCGAGGCGGTCTACAAGCCGCTGGAACCGATCTTCCAGGCCGTCACCAGCCGCACCGACCCCAACATCACCACGGTCCAGGTCAAGGAAATCAGCCAGAGCAACGCGGCGCCGATCAAGCGCTACGAGCCCGGCCATCCGCTGGCCGACGGCGATGGCTACATCTACCAGGCCGACGTCGACCCGGTCGCGCAGATGGTCAACCTGATCTCCACCTCGCGCAATTACCAGGCCGGCGTGGAAATGCTGAGCACCGCCAAGGAACTGGCCCTCGCCACGCTGACGATGGGCCGCTGACGCGCGCCCGCAAGGATCTCCCCATGAGCACTGCCATCACCACCCAGTCCAGCCAGGACGTGTACGCGGCCCTCGGCCTGAACTCGCCCAACAGCACCGCCAGCAAGAAGAAAGACACCCTGGAACAGGCCGATTTCCTGCGCCTGATGACCGAACAGCTGCAGCACCAGGATCCGCTGAAGCCGATGGACAACACCCAGATGGTCGCGCAGATGGCGCAGATGTCGACCGTGCAGGGCATCACCGACCTCAACACCACGGTGAAGGGTTTCCAGACCTCGATGGCCAGCGACCAAGTGCTGCGTGGCGCCGCGCTGGTCGGCCATGACGTCCTGGTGCCGTCGGAAAAGATGGTGCTGGAGGCAGAGGGCAGCGTCGGCGGCGTGGTCGCTGCACCGAGCGCCGGCATGATCAACGTGGACATCACCGATGCCAACGGCCTGAAGGTCGCCCAGGTCACCGTGGAAGCCACTGCCGCCGGTGAAACCAGCTTCGCGTGGGACGGCAAGGACAGCAGCGGCAACCGCCTGCCGCCCGGCAACTATTCGCTGGTGGCCAACCACACCGACACCGCCGGCGCGCAGACCAAGCTGGGCACCTACGTGGAAGCCCCGGTGGAAAGCGTGACCGTCGGCTCCGATGGCCTGTACCTGAATCTCAAGGGATTGGGCGCCGCCCCGATCGACTACGTGCTCCGCATCAGCTGAGCCCCCAGACCGCTTAAACGAGGAGTCCACCATGGCTTTCAATGTCTCGCTGTCCGGCATCAACGCCGCCAACACCGACCTCAGCGTCACCGCCAACAACGTCGCCAACGTCAACACCACCGGCTTCAAGCAGTCGCGCGCCGAGTTCGCCGATCTGTTCTCGGCCACCAGCTATGGCCTGTCACGCAATGCGGTGGGCTCGGGCGCACGCGTGTCCAACGTGGCCCAGCAGTTCAGCCAGGGCAACAACAGCCAGACCGGGCGCAGCCTGGACCTGGCCGTGTCCGGCGAAGGCTTCTTCACCATGAGCATGAACGGCCAGCGCACCTATTCGCGCGCCGGCAACTTCCAGACCGATGCGCAGGGCTTCGTGGTCAATCCGGCCGGCGCGCGCCTGCAGGTGTTCACCCCGAATGCCGACGGCACCACCTTCGATTCCGGTCGGCTGACCGACCTGCAGCTGCTGACCACCGACAGCCCGCCCAAGCAGACCGGCAACGTGCAGCTGGCCTTCACCCTGCCGGCCAACAGCACCCAGCCGACCGTGACCCCGTTCGATCCGACCGACTCCAACAGCTACAGCCAGTCCAGCGGCGGGGTCACCGTGTACGACTCGCTCGGCGTCAGCCACACCCAGACCTCGTACTTCGTCAAGGGCACCGCCGCCAACGAATGGCAGGTCTACAACTATGTCGACGGCCAGGCCGCCGGTGCACCGACCACCCTGCAGTTCAATGAAAGTGGTGCGCTGGTGACCCCGGCCAACGGCAGGATCACCCT
Source organism: Stenotrophomonas chelatiphaga (assembly GCF_032054965.1). Taxonomy (NCBI): domain Bacteria; kingdom Pseudomonadati; phylum Pseudomonadota; class Gammaproteobacteria; order Lysobacterales; family Lysobacteraceae; genus Stenotrophomonas; species Stenotrophomonas chelatiphaga. Next base: position 750,405 of record NZ_DAMBRS010000001.1, read on the forward strand.
GGATGGCTTCACCCCCGGCACCGGTGCCGGCCAGCTCAACCTGACCCTGGACGTGGCCGGCTCCACCCAGTACGGCGAGAAGTTCGCGCTGCGCAACTTCCAGCAGGACGGCTATGCGTCGGGCAAGCTCAACGAGATCAGCGTCTCCGAGCAGGGCGTGGTGTTCGCGCGCTATTCCAATGGCGATGACAAGGCGCTCGGCCAGGTCGCACTGACCAACTTCAACAACGCCCAGGGGCTGCAGTCGACCGGCGACAACATGTGGGTGGAAACCTTCGCATCGGGCTCGCCGCGCACCTCCGCGCCGGACTCTTCGGACCTGGGCAAGATCCAGGCCGGTGCACTGGAATCCTCGACCGTGGACCTCACCGAGCAGCTGGTGAACATGATCGTGGCCCAGCGCAACTTCCAGGCCAATTCGCAGATGCTCAGCACCCAGGACCAGGTCACCCAGACCATCATCAACATCCGTTGATGATGGCCGGCTGACCCCAGCACGGAGCTTCCCCGATGGACAAGGCCCTCTACGTCGCGATGACCGGTGCCCGCGCCTCCCTGCAGGCGCAGGGTACGGTGTCGCACAACATCGCCAACACCGATACGCCCGGCTTCAAGGAAGCGCTGGCCAACACCGAAGCCTTCGCGATCCGCGGCGAAGGCTTCGCCTCGCGCGTGGATGCGATCCATGTCGATGCCGGCTTCAACCGCCGCGTCGGTGCGCAGCACATCACCGGCAATCCGCTGGACCTGTCCCTGCAGGCCGGCAGCTGGCTGACCGTGCAGGCACCGGGCGGTGGCGAGGGCTACACCCGCGGTGCGGCGCTGTCGCTGACCCCGAACGGCCAGCTGGTCACCGCCGGTGGCCATGCGGTGCTGGATGAAAACGAAAACCCGATCGCCATTCCGCCGCACCAGGCGATGGAGATCGGCAACGACGGCACCATCTCGATCATCCCGCTGGGCGAGGGCCCGCAGACCATGGCGGTGATCGGCCGGATCAAGGTGGTCGCCGCCGAGGATGCACGGCTGGAACGTGGGCTGGACGGCCTGTTCCGCAACACCGATCCCCAGCAGCCGTTCGTGCAGACCCAGGGCAAGGCACTGGAAAGCGGCCAGCTGGAAGGCAGCAATGTCGATGCCGCCGGTGCGCTGGTGCAGATGATCCAGCTGCAGCGCCAGTACGAAATGCAGGTCAAGGTGATCAAGCACGGTGACGAAAACGCGCGCAGCGCCAATAGTCTGCTGCGGCTGAACGGCTGAGTCCACGCCGACGACGGAATACCGGCGCGCCGCAATGGCACGCCGCTTGCAGTACCCCTGGTGAAGCACCTGCGAGCGTTCGCAGGTACCTGCCCCGCCCCGCTGGGCCGGACACCACGCAGAGGAACCGACCATGAACCAGGCACTGTGGATCGCCAAGACCGGACTGGACGCGCAGCAGACGCGCATGTCGGTGGTGTCCAACAACCTCGCCAACACCAACACGACCGGCTTCAAGCAGGACCGTGCCAGTTTCGAGGACCTGCTGTACCAGCAGGTGCGCCAGCCCGGTGGTGCCAGTTCGGCGCAGACCCAGCTGCCGACCGGCCTGCAGCTGGGTACCGGCGTGCGCGTGGTGGCAACCGCAAAGAACTTCGAACAGGGCAGCCAGCAGCAGACCGGGCGCGCCCTGGACGTGATGGTCAACGGGCGCGGCTTCTTCGAAGTGTCCATGCCCGACGGCAGCTCGGCCTACACCCGCGACGGCTCGTTCAAGGTCAACCAGGACGGTGAGCTGGTCACCAACAGCGGCTACCCGGTGCAGCCCGGCATCCAGATCCCGGAAGGCGCGCAGACCCTGACCATCGGCAGCGACGGCACGGTCAGCGTGAAGATGGCCGACGACGCGGCGACGGTGGAAATCGGCGCGCTGACCTTGACCGACTTCATCAATCCGGCCGGCCTGCAGTCGCGCGGCGAGAACCTGTACCTGGAGACCACCGCATCCGGTCCGGCACAGAACGGCAATCCCGGCCTCAACGGCCTGGGCAACGTGGTCCAGGGTGCACTGGAAGGCAGCAACGTCAACGTGGTCGAAGAGCTTGTTTCGATGATCGAAACCCAGCGCGCCTACGAAATGAACGCCAAGGCCATCTCCACCACCGACTCGATGCTCGGTTACCTCAACAACAACGTCTGATCGGACCGCCATCATGCTGCCAGCCGCTTCCCTCGCCCGCCTGACCCTCGCTGCCGCCGCCATCGCGCTGCTGGGCGGCTGCGTGATCGCCGGCGACGTGCGCCCCTACCCGGCCCTGGCGCCGGTGCAGCCGGTGATGCCGCCGCAGGCCCAGGCAACGGCCGGGGCGATCTACGCCGCCGGTCCGTCGCTGCAGCTGTATTCGGACCGCCGCGCACGCGATGTCGGCGACCTGCTGACGATCACCCTGCTGGAAAACACCCAGGCACAGATGAGCGCGAACACCGCCACCAGCAAGGAGTCGGAGCTGGCCATCGGCACGCCGACGATCTTCGGCGCACCGGTCACGCTGGGCGGCAAGGACATCCTGTCGGCCACCGCGAATGGCTCGCGTGACTTCACCGGCCGGGGCAACAGCGCACAGAGCAACCGCCTGCAGGGCAACGTGACGGTCACGGTGATGCAGCGCCTGCCCAACGGCAACCTGGTGGTGCAGGGCCAGAAGAACCTGCGGCTCAACCAGGGCGATGAACTGGTGCAGGTGCAGGGCATCGTGCGCGCGGCCGACATCGCACCGGACAACACCATCCCCTCCAGCCGCGTGGCCGATGCCCGCATCGTCTACGGCGGACGTGGCGCAGTGGCGCAGTCCAATGCCATGGGCTGGCTGAGCCGCTTCTTCAATTCCGGCCTGGCGCCGTTCTGAGCATGCCTGCCATGAACCTCCTCTCCCTTCCTGCCCGCCTGTTGATCGCTGCCCTGGCCGTTGCCAGCGCCGCGCTGCCGGCGCATGCCGAACGCATCAAGGACCTGGCCCAGGTTGGCGGCGTGCGTGGCAACGCGCTGGTCGGCTACGGCCTGGTGGTCGGCCTGGATGGCAGCGGCGACCGCACCAGCCAGGCACCGTTCACCGTGCAGAGCCTGAAAAACCTGCTCGGCGAACTGGGCGTCAATGTTCCGGCGAACGTCAATCCGCAGCTGAAGAACGTCGCGGCCGTGGCGATCCATGCCGAGCTGCCGCCGTTCGCCAAGCCGGGCCAGCCGATCGACATCACCGTCTCCTCGATCGGCAATGCGGTGTCGCTGCGCGGTGGTTCGCTGCTGATGGCCCCGCTGAAGGGTGCCGACGGCCAGGTCTACGCGATTGCCCAGGGCAACCTGATCGTCGGTGGTTTCGGGGCACAGGGCCGCGATGGCTCGCGGGTGTCGGTCAACGTGCCCAGCGTCGGCCGCATCCCCAACGGCGCCACCGTGGAGCGTGCGCTGCCGGATGTGTTCGGCGCAGCCGGCGAGATCACCCTGAACCTGCACAAGAACGACTTCACCACCGTCTCGCGGATGGTCGCCGCCCTCAACAACGCCTTCGGCGAGGGAAGCGCCCGTGCCGTCGACGGGGTCACCGTCGCGGTCAACGCGCCGAGCGATCCGGGCGCGCGCATCGGCCTGCTGGCCCGCATCGAAAGCCTGGAACTCACCCCGGGCGCGGCATCGGCCAAGGTCGTGGTCAACTCGCGCACCGGCACCGTGGTGATCGGCCAGCAGGTCCGCGTGGGCGCTGCGGCGATCTCGCATGGCTCGCTGACGGTCACCATCCAGGAAGGCACCAACGTGAGCCAGCCCAATGCGCTGGCCGGCGGCCAGACCGTGGTGACCCCGCAGTCCACCATCACCGCCACCAACGATGGCAGCCGCATGTTCAAGTTCAACGGCGGCACCTCGCTGGATGAAATCGTGCATGCGGTCAACGCCGTGGGCGCCGCCCCGGGTGACCTGATCGCCATCCTGGAAGCGCTCAAGCAGGCCGGCGCGCTGAGCGCCGAGCTCGAGGTGATCTGACATGCGCATCCAGCCATCCTTCGAACTCAATCCTTCGCAGCGCAACGATCCGGCCCAGGTCGACAAGGTCGCGCGCCAGCTTGAAGGGCAGTTCGCGCAGATGCTGGTCAAGAGCATGCGCGATGCCAGTTTCGGTGACTCGCTGTTCCCCGGCGAAAACACCATGTTCCGCGAGATGTACGACCAGAAGATCGCCGAGTCGATGACCCGCGGCAAGGGCCTGGGGCTGTCGGCGGTGATCAGCCGCCAGCTTTCCGGCGCTGCGGCGGAAGGCCCGGCACTGGACGGGCGGATCAACGCCACCGAAGCCAGCCGTGCCTACCAGCTCAATGCCCCGGCCGCGGAAGCGCCGGCGATGCCGCTGGACGATGCCGACCAGGCCGTGCGCATGCTGCAGCAGATGGCCGCAGGCACCTCCCCGCGCCTGCTGCAGCCGATGGAGCAGACGCTGGACCTGATCGCCGGGCGCGACAGCAGCAGCATGCACCAGGCACTGGGCAGCAGCGATCCGTACGCCGCACGGTCCCTGGCCGCGCCCGCTCCGGTGGTGGCCGAAGACCAGTGGGCGGCCACGTCGACCAACCGCGGCACCGGCCCATCGGCGATCGATACCCTGGCCAGCAGCTCGGCCGTTGCGCGCCTGGGTTCGCACACCCCGGAAGGCTTCGTCGCCGGCATCTGGGCGCACGCGCAGACCGCGGCCAAGGAGCTGGGCGTGGATGCCCGCGCGCTGGTCGCGCAGGCTGCGCTGGAAACCGGCTGGGGCAAGCGCCAGATCACCCATGGCGATGGCCGCACCTCGCACAACCTGTTCGGCATCAAGGCCACCGGCTGGAGCGGCGACCGCGCCACCGTGGGCACCCACGAATACGTCGACGGCGCACGCCGCAACGAAACCGCCAGCTTCCGCAGCTACAGCTCGCCGGCGGAAAGCTTCGCCGACTACGTACGCCTGCTGAAGAGCAACCCGCGCTACCAGAAGGCACTGGAAGCCGGCACCGACGTGCGCGGCTTCGCGCGCGGCCTGCAGCAGGCCGGTTATGCGACCGACCCGTCGTATGCCAACAAGATCGCCAGCATCGCTGGCGGCCCGACCATCGAACGCGCGGTAGCCGCCATCGGCGACGCCGGCGCGCAGTTGGGTCGCACCTTCGCCAGCACTGCCCAGGCAGCGCTGGGCATCGCCCGTCGCTGAGGACCCCCATGACCAGCGTGCTTTCTACCGGTACCAGTGCCCTGCTCGCCTTCCAGCGTGCACTGGCCACCACCAGCCACAACGTGGCCAACATCAATACCGTTGGCTACAGCCGGCAGCGCGTGGACTTCGCCACCGCCGATCCGCAGCAGATGGGCTATGGGACCGTTGGCAACGGCACCCGCATCGCCGACATCCGCCGGGTCGCCGACCAGCTGGCGATCTCGCGCCTGCTCGACGGCAGTGGCGAACTGGCCCGGCTGAAGCAGCTGTCGACCATGGCCGACCGCGTTGATTCGCTGTTCTCCGATGCCTCCACCAACGTCGCCGGGGTGTGGTCGAACTTCTTCGATTCGGTCAGCGGACTGTCGTCCAATGCATCGGCGACCGCCGACCGCCAGAACGTGCTGGACAGCGCCAACACGCTGGCCAACCGCTTCCGCCAGCTCAACACCAGCCTGGACAGCCTCAACAGCGAGGTCAACAACGGCATCAGCGCAGCCGCCACCGAGATCAATCGCCTGGCTGCGGAAGTGGCGCAGATCAACGCCGCCATCGGCAGCAATGCCGCCAACGCCGCACCGGACCTGCTGGACCGCCGTGACCAGCTGATTTCCAGCCTGGTGGGCTACACCGGCGGCAACGCGGTGATCCAGGACGGCGGCTTCATGAACGTCTACACCGCCGGTGGCCAGGCGCTGGTGGTCGGCAGCACCGCCAGCAGGATCACCACGGTCACCGATGCCTACCAGCCCGAACGCCTGCAGCTGGCGCTGGAAACCCAGGGCGCCAAGGTGGTGCTGGATCCGAAGGCACTGGGCGGCCAGGTGGGCGGGCTGATGGAGTTCCGCGAAACCGTGCTGACCCCGGCCCAGGCCGAACTGGGCAAGCTGGCGGTGGGTCTTGCGACCACCTTCAACGACACCCATCGCAACGGCGTGGACCTGTACGGGCAGATGGGCACCGACCTGTTCAACATCGGCAGCCCGCGCATCACCAACAACACCGCCAACACCGGCAGTGCGACCCTCCAGGCCAGCTTCGGCGACCTGTCCAAGCTGGATGCGCAGAACATCGTGCTGCGCTTCGATGGGACCCAGTGGCAGGCCAACCGCGCCGATACCGGTGCGGCCATCCCGCTGACCGGCAGCGGCAGCGCCGCCGATCCGCTGGTGATCAACGGCGTGCAGATGGTGGTCGGTGGCACCCCGGCGGCCAACGACCGCTTCCTGCTGCAGCCGACCGCCAACGTGGCCGGCAGCATGAGCGTGGCGATCACCGACCCGTCGCGGCTGGCCGCGGCGGCGCCGATCAAGGGCGCGGCGGCCACCGCCAACACCGGTACCGGCAAGCTGACCGACGTCAAGGTAGCCGACGCCGGCAATGCAGCGCTGCGCAATCCAGCCGCGATCGTGTTCACCAGTGCAGGCCAGTACACCATCGACGGTGCCGGCCCGTTCGCCTATACCGCCGGCCAGACGATCACCGCCAACGGCTGGAGCTTCGTGCTCGATGGCGCGCCCAAGCCGGGTGACACCTTCAACATCACCCCGGTAGGTGCCGGTTCGTCGGACAACAGCAATGCGCTGGCACTGGCCAAGGTGGAAGACGCCAAGACCTTCAACAGCGGCACCGTCACGCTCAACGGCGCGCTGGGTGGGCTGACCACGCAGGTCGGCGCGGCCGCACGTTCGGCGCAGTACTCGCTGGATGCGCAGCAGGTGATCACCGACCAGGCACAGGCGGCGCGGGATTCGGTATCCGGGGTCAACCTGGACGAAGAAGCGGCGGACATGCTCCGCCTGCAGCAGGCCTACCAGGCCGCCTCGCAGCTGATTTCCACCGCCGACACCATGTTCCAGACCATCCTCGGAGCCGTCTCGCGATGAATGACCGTATTTCCACCGGGATGATGTTCAGCCAGTCGGTTTCGCTGATGCTGGGCAAGCAGTCCAAGATCAACCACCTGGAACAGCAGATCGCCACCGGCAGCAAGATCGTGTCGGCCAAGGACGATCCGGTCGCCGCCGGCACCGCGGTCGGGCTGGACCGCGTGGTGGCCGGGCTGGAACAGCTTGGCAAGAACGCGAACAACGCGCAGAACCGCCTGGGCCTGCAGGAAAACGCCTTGGCCCAGGCCAATGAACTGATGACCCGCGCGGTGGAGCTGAGCATCCAGGCCAACACGCCGGTGCCGGGCAATACCGACCTCAAAGCGATCGTCAGTGAGCTGAAGACCATCCAGGACAGCCTGTTGTCGCTGGCCAACAGCAAGGACGGCAGTGGCCGTTACCTGTTCGGCGGCAGCAACGATTCGGACGCGCCGTTCCTCAAGGCCGGCGGCACGGTCAGTTATGTCGGTGACCAGACCCAGCGCCAGGTGGAAGTAGCGCCGGGCCAGCTGGTCAACGACGCCCTGCCCGGCAGCGAGATCTTCATGCGCATCCGCACCGGCGACGGCGTGGTCGACGGCAGCGCGGCGGTCGGCAACACCGGCAGCGGCCTGCTGACCTCGGTCAGCCGCGATGGCAGCGCGGACTGGGACGGCGGCGCGCTCAACGTGCGCTTCACCGCCGCCGGCGAAGGCGCCTACGAGGTGCTGGACGCCACCGGCGCGGTGGTGGCCACCGGCACCCACGCCAAGGGCGAAGACATCGTGGTCGGCGGCGTCCGTCTGCGCATTGAGGGGGCACCGGCCGCCGGTGACAGCTTCGACGTGGTGGCCTCCAGCTCGCGCGACATCTTCGCCACGATGGACAAACTGATCGGCGCACTGGAATCGGACCCGCAGACCGCGGCCGACCGCACCGGCATGCAGAACCTGCTGCAGTCGAGCATGCGTGACATCACGCGTGCTTCGGAAAACATGATCGACGCACGCGCAAAGGGCGGTGCGCAGCTGGCCGCCATCGACGACGCCGCCAGCGCACGCGACGCCACCGCCGTAACCGTAAAGACCACCCTTTCCACCCTGCGCGACCTGGACTACGCCGATGCCATCGGCCAGTACAAGCTCGAAAACGCGGCCCTGCAGGCCGCGCAGACGATATTCAGCCAGATGCAGGCGATGTCCTTGTTCAACAGTATCCGCTGACCTTCATCCGGGCGCCCGAAGCGCGCCTCTACCAACAGACCCGAGCAACCCACGGAGACGCCCCATGGCACAGATCATCAACACCAACACGATGTCGCTGAACGCCCAGCGCAACCTTTCCACCAGCGGCAACTCGCTGGCCACCTCGATCCAGCGCCTGTCATCAGGCCTGCGCATCAACAGTGCGAAGGACGACGCGGCGGGCCTGGCGATCTCCGAGCGCTTCACCACCCAGATCCGCGGCATCAACCAGGCCGCGCGCAATGCCAACGACGGCATTTCGCTGGCGCAGACCGCCGAAGGCGCGCTGGGCGAGATCGGCAACAACCTGCAGCGCATCCGCGAGCTGGCCGTGCAGGCACGCAACGCCACCAACTCCGATTCCGACCGCCAGGCGCTGAATGCCGAAGTGCAGCTGCTGAAGGCTGAAATCCAGCGCGTGGCCGAGCAGACCAACTTCAACGGCACCAACCTGCTGGACGGCAGCTTCACCAACCAGGCCTTCCAGATCGGCGCCGACCAGGGCCAGACGATCAACATCTCGCAGATCGCCAACGCCAACATCAAGGAACTGGGCAACTGGAACCAGGTGGATACCTCGGCACTGTTCACCGCCGTCGCACCGGTCGGCAGTGGTGGCGGCGCCGCGGGACCGGGCGTGGCGACGCTGAGCCTGGCTGCCGCGACCGATCCCACTGCTGGCTTCACCTTCGAAGTGGATGGCACCGAAGTGACCGTTGCGGCAGACGGTGCGCGTGATGCGGCCGGACTGGCAGCGGAAGTGGCCGCGCAGATCAACAGCGTGCGCCCGGGCCTTGCAAGTGCAGATGGCAACAATGTGGCGCTTGAAAATGCGGGCGCCGCCGCCGTGGTGGTGGATACGTTCTCCAACGGCGTCGCATCGCAGACGGTCGCGGCGCAGGGCGCCGGTGGCGCTGCAACGTTCTCTGCCGGCAGCTTCACCCTGACCGGCGCGAAGGGCACCGCGACGATCAATTTCGCCGCAGCCGGTGGTGCAGGCCAGCGTGCCAGCGATCTGGTCAAGTCGATCAACGACCAGAGCTACAACACGGGCGTCACCGCTTCGCTGGACAGCAATGGCCGCCTGCTGCTGGCATCGCAGGACGGCGATTTCACCCTCGCCGGCGGCGCGACGCTGACCGAACAGACGGGCCTGACCGCGGGTACCACGGCGGGCGCCGCCATCGGCAGTGCATGGGCCGCCGGCGGGCCGAAGTCTGGTTTTGCCGACCTGGACATCACTTCCACGCTGGGCGCGGACAACGCACTGAACGCGATGGATGCGGCGCTGACCTCGATCAACTCCTCGCGCGCGGATCTGGGCGCGGTGCAGAACCGTTTCAGCTCGACCATCGCCAACCTGACCACCTCGTCGGAGAACATGTCGGCCGCGCGCAGCCGTATCCGCGATACGGACTATGCAACGGAAACCGCCGAACTGACCCGCACGCAGATCCTGCAGCAGGCCGGCACGGCGATGCTGGCCCAGGCCAACCAAGCGCCGCAGAACGTGCTCAGCCTGCTGCAGTCGTAACGAGAGACCTGGTAGCGCAGCACCCAAAGGCTCCGCCAGGCAACTGGTGGGGCCTTTTTTCCATTCCAGAGTCGACCCCAGCGAAAAAATAATTGACTTGTGGCTAAAGGCTGGGCAGGCAGTGCCGTTATTGATTTCAGCAGCGGCAGCACACCCCTTCGGGGCGCCCATCCACTGCCCCCGTTACCGGCCAGGCTGATCTGCCGGACCCACTGCCAAAAAGGAAAACCGCACCATGGCACAAGTCATCAACACCAACACCATGTCGCTCAACGCACAGCGCAACCTGGGCACCAGCGGCAACAGCCTCGCCACCTCGATCCAGCGCCTGTCCTCGGGCCTGCGCATCAACAGCGCAAAGGACGACGCGGCCGGCCTGGCCATCTCCGAGCGCTTCACCACCCAGGTGCGCGGCATGAACCAGGCCTCGCGCAATGCCAACGACGGCATTTCGCTGGCACAGACCGCCGAAGGCGCCCTGGGCGAGATCGGCAACAACCTGCAGCGCATCCGCGAGCTGGCCGTGCAGTCCCGCAACGCCACCAACTCCGATTCCGACCGCCAGGCGCTGAACTCCGAAGTGCAGCTGCTGAAGGCTGAAATCCAGCGCGTGGCCGAGCAGACCAACTTCAACGGCACCAAGCTGCTGGACGGCAGCTTCCAGAGCCAGTCCTTCCAGATCGGCGCCAACCAGGGCCAGACCATCGACATCGCCCAGATCGCAAATGCGAACATCGCATCGCTGGGCAACTGGAACAAGGTCGACACCGCCGCCAAGATGACCGGCGCGGCTCCGGCCGGCGCAGCAGGCGCAGGCGGCGGTGCCGCTACCCCGGGTACCGCGACGCTGGACCTGTCCGGCGCCGACCTCGACGCTGAATTCACGTTCTCGGTTGACGGCACCGATGTCACCGTTGCGGCCGGCACCGGCCGCAGCGCGGCGGACTTTGCCACCGCCGTGGCAGCGGCCATCAACAGCGAAGCAGCTGGCCTGGCTACGGTCAATGGCACGGACATCGACCTGTCCAATACCACCGCTACCGCTGTCGTACTGGCCGGCGACGTTCCGGGTGGCGCCACCACCGTGGCAGCCCAGACGCCGGGCGGCGCCGCCGGCGCCAACACCTTCTCCTCGGGCAGCTTCACCCTGACCGGTTCGAAGGGTTCGGCCACCATCAACTTCGGCGAAGCCGGCAGCTCGGCACAGCGCGCTGACGAGCTGGTCAAGTCGATCAACGCCCAGAGCTACAACACCGGCGTCTCCGCTTCGCTGGATTCGGGCAAGCTGGTCCTGACCGGCGCCGATGGCAACGTCACCGTGGCTGCCGGCGGTGGCTCCGATGCCGCCGGCCTGCTGGCCCAGACCGGCCTGACCGCCGGCTCCACCGCCGCCAGCGCCGTGGGCACGGCCTGGGCCGCCGGCGCTGCCGACACCGGCTTTGACGACCTGGACATCTCCGACGTTGCCGGTGCCGACAACGCACTGAAGGCGATGGACGCTGCACTGGACTCGATCAACTCCGCCCGCGCCGACCTCGGCGCCGTGCAGAACCGCTTCACCTCGGTGGTGGCCAACCTGAGCACCTCCTCGGAGAACATGTCTGCTGCACGCAGCCGCATCCGCGATACCGACTACGCTTCGGAAACCGCAGAACTGACCCGCAACCAGATCCTGCAGCAGGCCGGTACCGCGATGCTGGCCCAGGCCAACCAGTCCAGCCAGAACGTGCTGAGCCTGCTGCGCTGATCCAGCGGCCAGGCAACAGGTAGGACCGGAAAGGGGGCGAAAGCCCCCTTTTCGTTTGTCTGGACAGTGAAGGGCGTAAGGACCACCGTCGTCACCCACCGTGCGCGGCGGTGACGGGTCGACGGCCAGCGGCCGTCACTACCGCCGCGGTGGCATGGAGCTTGCATCAAGGGGGCAGCGCAACCGCGCTCAAGCTTGCCCGACCACGGCCGATAGCAGATGCATGGCATCGGCGCGTGCCGTCCTCGTAAAAGGATCTCTCCATGTCCCTCGGCACCATTGGTTCCGGCCTCGACATTCCTACCCTGGTCTCCCAGCTGGTTGCCAGCGAGCGTGCGCCGCGCCAGAACCAGATCAATACAGCGGGAACCGCCGCCACGGCGAAAGTATCCGCACTGGGCAGCATCAAGAATGGCATGACCAGTCTGCAGACTGCGCTGGCCGCGCTGGTGAAAGGCGCCGCCGCGCCAGGCATCAAGCCCAGTACGCCAACCGAATCGAACTTCACCGCCACACTGGACACCGCTGCGACGGCCGGCAAAGCCGCGGCCGGCACGCACGAGGTGGAGGTCAAAACACTGGCGCAGAGCCAGAAGCTCAGCTCCAAGGCCTATGAAAAAGACGCCGTCATCGGCGATGGCACGCTCAGCATCGGCCATGGTGACAAGACGATCAATGTCACCATTCCGGTTGGCGCCAAGCTGTCGGAGGTCGCTGCGGCGATCAACTCCGCCGCCGGCGGCAAGGGCGTCACCGCGGCCATCGTGACCGCCGATGATGGCCAGCACCTCGTGCTGAGCGCGGTGGATTCGGGCACCAAGGGCGCGCTGACGATCACCACCAGCGGCGGTAACGGCGGCCTGTCCGAGCTGGTCCACGATCCGGCCGGCACCTCGAAACTGACCGAAATGGTCGCAGCGCAGGACGCGGTGGTGGTGGTGGATGGCTTCACCCGCACCTCCAGTTCGAACACCATCACCGACCTGGTGCCTGGCATCAGCCTGACGCTGACCAAGGCCAAGGAGGGTGAGAAGCAGACCCTGACCCTGACCCCGGACAACACGGCGCTGAAGGCAAACCTGACCGCCTTCGTCAGCGCCTACAACGCCATCCAGGGCACGCTGAAGTCCTCCAGCGCCTACAACGCGGAGACCGGCACGGCCTCCACGCTGACCGGCGATGCGATGGTGCGCGGGCTGCAGCAGCAGCTGCGCAGTTCGCTCAGCGCCAACGTCAATGACCTCAAGGCGATGGGCATGACCATCGCCGCAGACGGCACCCTGAGCCTGGACGCGGGCAAGCTCGATACCGCGATCGGCAAGGACCCGGAAGCGGTGAAGGCGCTGTTCGGCGCAGAAGGCAGCATCGGCAAGTCGATGACCGCCCTGCTGAAGAGCAACCTGGACACCACCACGGGCACGCTCGTGCAGCGCACCAACTCGATCAACAAGGAAATCAAGGCGCTTGAAAAGCAGCTGGATGACCTGGATGCGCGGATGGAAAAGGTCAGCGATCGCTACACCAAGCAGTTCACCGCCATGGAAAAAATGGTCGCCCAGATGCAGAGCGCGAGCGGCTCGCTCAGCTCGCAACTGCTCAGCAACAGCTGATCGCCTCAAGTTCGTCGGCCTCCGGGCCGATATCAAATGAAACATCTGGTGCCATCGCGCGTCGCCCGTCTCCGGGACCGCACGCACCATGGGACCCCAGGAGAAATACATGTACGGCACAAACCGGCAGTTCGCCGAGCAGTACCGCAAGGTCGGCGTCAGCACTTCGGTGGTCGACGCCGATCCGCACAAGCTGGTGGCACTGCTGCTGGCCGGTGCCTGCGAGCGCATCCGCACCGCGGAAGCCGCGCTGCAGCGCAGTGACCAGGCGCGCAAGGGCAAGGCGATCGGCGAGGCCTGTTCCATCGTCGGTCATCTTGACGGGTCACTGGACCACGAGGCCGGCGGTGAGATCGCGGCCAACCTTTCGGCGCTGTACGAGTTCGTGATCGTACGTCTGACCGAAGGCAACCTGCACAATGACCCGGCTGCGCTGAAGGATGCCCTGAACCTGATGATGGAGATCGATTCGGCCTGGAACGCCATCCCCGGCGACCAGCGCCAGATCCGCGGCGCAGGCGCACCATGAGCGCCCTGGTGCTGCAGCCTCTGCACGCCTCGCTGGAGACATTGGAAGCACACCTGCCCAGCGGCGACCATGAAGGCAGCGAACGCCTGATGGCCGAGCACCTGCAGGCCGTCGCCGCCCTTTCACTGAGCATCGAACGCCCCACCGACGAGGCGATCCGTGCCCTGCTCGCCCACCAGCAGCGGGTGATGGGCCGCATGGTGCAGCTGCGCGATGAAGCCGCTGCCCACATCAACCACGGCAAGCGCTCCCTTCGCGCCGCGCATGCCTACCTGAAGGCAGAATCGCTGGCATGAATACGCCCGCCGCGCCGCAGATCCACCACCCCGCAGAAAGCGAGCTGTTCGACGAAACGCTGAGCTGCGACGTGGACCTGCCCGCGGACTTCCTGCGCGGCAGCGGCGGCGTGCGTGCCAGCGTGGCCGAACAGCTGCTGCGCAGCATCGGCCTGGTGGAAGACGGACGCGGCGAGGACAAGGACGACCGCGGCGAAGCCAGCCCCGGCCAGCAACGCATCGAAGCCAAGCTGGACCTGGTGCTGCTGCTGGTCGGCCGGCTGGTGCGCCAGCAGGCCGATGCCCTGCCCCTGCGTCCGTTGCGCTGGTCGCGACGCGGCATCCGCCTGCAGCTGGGGCCCCGCAGTGGTGCCGTCGCAGGCAGCGCGGGCACGGTGCGCCTGCAGCCCAGCGACTGGCTCCCCGACCACATCGACCTGCCCGTGCAGGTGCTGGCCGAAGCGGCCAATGGGGCGGGCGGGCACTACCTGTGGCTGCGTTTCGACGAGCTCGGCGACGGGCTGGAAATGGCCCTGGAACGCCATCTGTTCCGCCTGCACCGCCGACAGATCGCCGACGCCCGACGTCACCGCTGAGGCGCAATACGGGATGGCCGTCGCTGTACGCGCCTGTCGCTATTGGCTGCCCGGTCGCGGTCCGCTATGGTGGTCGCTTCCCTGCCTGTAGTTGCTCACCTTGCGCGTTCTGATCGTCGACGACCACACCCTTGTCCGCGCTGGCCTTGGGCGGCTGCTGCAGGGATTCGCCGATGTCCAGCTGGTGGCCGAAGCCAGCAATGCTGAACAGGCACTCCAGCAGACGCTCGACCATGCCCCCGACGTGGTGCTGATGGACCTCTCGCTGCCTGGCCGCACCGGCCTGGAAGCGCTCAGCGATATCCGCCTGCGGGCCCCGGGTTCGCGCGTGGTGATGATGACCATGCACGATGACGTCGCCCACGTGCGCGACGCCCTGGATCGCGGCGCGGTCGGTTTCGTGGTCAAGGATGCCGCGCCTGGCGAACTGGAGCTGGCCCTGCGCGCAGCGCATGCCGGACAGGTTTTCCTGAGCCCGCAGATTTCGGCAAAGATGCTCGCCCCGATGCTGGGACGGGAGAAGCCGGTGGGCGTGGCGGCGCTGTCCCCGCGCCAGCGCGAAATCCTGCGGCGCATCGGCAGCGGACAGAGCAACAAGGAAATGGCGGCCGACCTCGGGATCAGCGTCAAGACCGTGGAAACCCATCGTGCCCGGATGATGGAATCGCTGGGCTGCCGTCGCGCCAACGACCTGGTGCTGCTGGCCGCGCGCCACCAGAACGATCTGGAATAGCGGACGACGACGCTTTTCCGACGCCGCAGCCGCCGCGCGTCGGGATTGCTGCGATGGCAGGCCCGGTCGTCACCGCGGATCAGTCACTTGCATCCGCCTCCGCGACGGAAACCCGTTGTTCTGTAGGGGTTTTCCTGACAATGGGTCAGGGCGAGCCCTAGCGCGCTCAGGAACCCCCCGATTTCCCCTACCCCAGCCAACAAGCAAGATGTGTTCCATAACGCGTCGGGGATGGCGCAGGGGAATGCAGATGAAAGCCGCACTCAATGTCCAGCTGGGCCAGAACCTCCACCTGACGCCGCAGTTGCTGCAGTCGATCCGACTGCTGCAGCTCGATGGCCTGCAGCTGGAACAGGAAATCCAGCGCGCCCTGGACAGCAACCCGCTGCTGGAAATCGAAGAAGTCCGCGACAGCGTGGCCGAAGCCGGTAGCGCCGAGGATGCGGCCACCGATGCGGCCGCCTTCGACGAGCTGCCCGAGAGCGGCATGTGGGACATCCCCGGCGCCAGCTGGCAGGACGGTGACGAGGACCGCATGGCGCGCATCGCCGCCGGGCAGTCCAGCGATCCGCAGCTGCGCATCCTGCAGGGCCTGGCGCTGGAACTGGACGAGCGCGCACTGGGCATCGCCGCCTTCTGGCTGGAACACTGCGACGACGCCGGCTACCTGCAGTACCCGCTGGCGCAGCTGCAGTTGCTGGGCAGCGCCCGGCTGGACGTGCCGGCCGCAGAACTGGAAGCCATCCGCCAGCGCCTGCTGCAGGGCGACCCGGCCGGGATGGCCGCACAGGACCTGGGTGAATGCCTGCAGGCCCAGTTGGACGCCCTGCCCGGCGCCGTGGCCGCGCGCCACCTGGCACGGCGCATCCTGGGTGGATCGCTGGAGCTGCTGGCCAGCCACGATTACCCCGCCCTGGCCGCCGCCCATGGCAGTGAAGAAGCCGACGTGCACGAAGCGGTCCGGCTGATCCTGTCCCTGCAGCCGCGGCCCGGCGACAGCCTGCTGCCCGAGCGCAACGCGGTGGTGGTGCCCGATGTCAGCGCCTGGCACGCCGACGGCCAGTGGCGCGTGGCGCTGAACAGCCGCAGCAGCCGCCGGGTGGGCATCAACCGGGACTACGAACAGGCGCTGGCCGACTGCCCCGACGCCAGCCCGGCCATGCGCGAAATGCTGGCCGAGGCGCGCTGGCTGACCCGCGGCCTGTCGATGCGCCACGACACCCTGCTGCGCACCGCGCGGGTGATCGTCGAACGCCAGGCCGCCTTCCTGACCCGCGGCGACGAGGCCATGGCCCCGCTGACCCTGAAGGAAGTGGCCGATACCATCGGCATGCACGAATCCACGGTTTCGCGCATCACCACCGGGAAGTACCTGCAGACCCCGCGTGGTACCTTCGAACTCAAGCACTTCTTCGCCGTGCGGCTGGAAGGGGCCAGCGTCTCCGGGGCGGCCGTGAAAGCCATGGTGCGCCGGCTGATCGAGTCCGAACCGGCGGGCCGGCCGCTGGCCGACGAGGCCATCGCCGGCCTGCTGGCACGGCAAGGGGTGAACATTGCGCGCCGGACCGTTGCAAAATACCGGGAACAACTGGATATCGCCCCGGCGCGCGAGCGCCGCCGGCAGGTGGTCCGGCAACCGCTGATGGCCCGGGTGGGCTGAGGACATACTGGAATGGACAAGCTCACCGTGCTGCTGGTCGACGACCACGAGGGTTTCATCAACGCCGCCATGCGCCACTTCCGCAAGGTCGACTGGCTGGCCGTGGTCGGCAGCGCCGGCAACGGACTGGAAGCCATCGAGCGTTCGGAAAGCCTGCGCCCGCAGGTGGTGCTGATGGACCTGGCGATGCCGGAAATGGGCGGCCTGCAGGCCACCCGCCTGATCAAGTCGCAGGACGATGCCCCGTACATCGTGATCGCCAGCCACTTCGACGATGCCGAACACCGCGAGCACGCGTTGCGCGCCGGCGCCGACAATTTCGTCAGCAAGCTGTCCTATATCCAGGAAGTCATGCCGATCCTGGAAGGGTTGAAGGGAAACTGAAATGAGCGAGTCACGGATCCTGCTGCTGGACAATGACGCCGTCCGCGCCGAGCACACCGTCGCCCTGCTGGAGTTCATGGATTTCAACCCGCGCTGGGTGGCCGACGCGGCGGATTTTTCCACCGGCCGCTATCGCCAGAACGACTGGATGGCGGTGATCGTCGGTGCGCTGGACGACAGCGAAGCCAGCAATGCGTTGTTCCAGTGGCTCGGCCAGAGCAGCCTGCCGCCGCCGGTGCTGCTCATCGACGGTGATGCACAGGCGTTCGCGCGCCAGCACGGCATGCATGAAGCCAATATCTGGTCGCTGGAGGCGCCCCTGCGCCACGCCCAGATGGAAGCACTGCTGCGCCGCGCCAGCCTGAAGCGGCTGGATGCCGAGCACCAGGCCGGCGCCGTGCAGGAACAGGGCCCCACCGGCAGCGGGCCGGCCGTGATCGCATTGCGGCAGATGATCGAACAGGTTTCAGCCTTCGACACCACCGTGCTGGTGCTCGGCGAATCGGGCACCGGCAAGGAAGTGGTCTCGCGCGCGATCCACCAGCGCTCACCGCGCCGCGATGGACCGTTCGTGGCGATCAACTGCGGCGCGATCCCGCCCGACCTGCTGGAAAGCGAGTTGTTCGGTCACGAAAAAGGCGCGTTCACCGGCGCCCTGAGCACGCGCAAGGGCCGTTTCGAAATGGCCGAGGGCGGCACCCTGCTGCTGGACGAGATCGGCGACATGAGCCTGCCGATGCAGGTCAAGCTGCTGCGCGTGCTGCAGGAACGCAGCTTCGAGCGCGTCGGCGGCAACGAGACGATCCGCTGCAACGTGCGCGTCATCGCCGCGACCCATCGCGACCTGGAAAGCCGGATTGCCGACGGCAAGTTCCGCGAGGACCTGTTCTATCGGCTCAACGTCTTCCCGATCGACGTACCGGCGCTGCGCGAGCGCATCGAAGACCTGCCGATGCTGGCCGAGAACATTGCCGCCCAGCTGGCGCGCACCGGCCGTGGCGAAGTCCGCTTCGCCGCCGAGGCGCTGCAGGCACTGGCCAGCTACGCCTGGCCGGGCAACGTGCGCGAACTGACCAACCTGGTCGAGCGCCTGGCCGTGCTGCATCCCGGTGGCACCGTGCGCGTGCAGGACCTGCCGGTGCGCTATCGGGCCGACCTGCCGGTGCCTGCGGTAGCGGTCGCCAGCGTGGTGGACGCCCCCGCGGCCGGCGAAGAGCGGCTGGACCTGCGCAGCTTCTCCTTCCATGCGCCCGGCCAGGGCCATGCGCCGCCGCCTACTCCTCCGGCCGGCCTGCCGGATGATGGACTGGACCTGCGCAACCACATGGCGACCATCGAACTGGCGCTGATCCACGAGGCGCTGGAACGCACCCAGGGCGTGGTCGCGCATGCAGCCCAGCTGCTCGGCCTGCGTCGCACGACGCTGGTGGAAAAGCTGCGCAAGTACGGCATCGAACGCGACCAGCCGGAACTGACCGGCTGACCGGCACGCCGGGTAACGCCGGCAGCCTGGATAGCGCCGAGCCACGCTCGGCGAGCGCAGCGGCGGAGGCGCTGGCATGACGGCCAGCGGCCGTCACTACCGATGATTGCCTACCCGCGGTTTGGGGCTTTTCTTGAAGCCACGCCTCCGCTGGTGGCGCACGCTGGAAACTCCGTCCTGCCGGAGCACCTCCATGCGCACTCCCGTCTGCCTTCTCCTGCTGGCCACCGCCCTGCTCCCCGCCGCGCACGCCGCCCCCTACACGGCCGAACCCGGCTGCAGGTTGCCCGAGCATATCGATGGCCGTCGCTTCACCAATCTCAGCGACCCCACCTGGCGCCCGGACAATCCGAACGCCGGACGCATGGTCCGCGTGGATTTCTCGGGCAGCCGCTACCTGCTCAGCGTGCTCGGCACGCGCCTGCGCTTCCACGGCAGCTACGTCTATCGGCGCATGGCCGACAACATCGCGGTCATCGACATGCATGAAGCCTTCGAAGCCGGCGACAGCCACTACCAGCTGGTGCTGAGCTGCCGCACCGACCTGCAGGGGCGCTTCGTGTTCACCCAGTTCGACGGCCCCATCGAACCGCGGCGCCGCCAGAACGGTGGCACCTGGACCCTGCAGCCACGCTGACACGGCAGCGAGGCGGAAACCCGGCGCCGGGTTTCCGTCATCGCCTGCCCGCATGGCAGCTGAACCACTCAGCGATTCCGGCACGGCACTTGCATGAGCACCGGGGCAAGCCTCCTTGTTCCCGCTCCATGGAATCGCGCCACATGACCCACTCCGTCACCTCGATCCTTTCGCAGATCCGCAGCTTCCAGACCCAGGCCTCGCAGCCTCTGGCCAGCCCGCTGGGGGAGATGCCGCGCACCAATGCGATCCCGACCGGAGCCCCGGGCAGCATCGGCGCGCCCGCGCCTGCCAGTTTCAGCGACACCCTGCGCGGCGCCCTGTCCGGGGTGAACGAGGCACAGGCCAAGTCCGGCGCGCTGGCCCGCGACTTCGAACTGGGCGTGCCGGGTGCAGACCTGGCCAAGGTCATGGTCGCTTCGCAGCAGTCCCAGATCGCCTTCCGCGCCACCGTGGAAGTCCGCAACCGTCTCGTCCAGGCTTACCAGGACGTGATGAACATGCCGCTGTAAGGATCACCTGCGATGGCCTTGACCCTTTCCAAGGAAGCACTGAACGGCGAAAAGGCCGGGCAGTGGTTTGATCGCCTGCAGAGCCTGCAGATCGCCCGCCGCCTGGGCCTGATGGCGATGATCGCCGTGGCCGTCGCCGCCGGCCTGGCCGTGTTCTTCTGGTCGCAGAAGCCAGGCATGGTGCCGCTGTACACCGGCCTGGACCAGAAGGCGACCGCCGAAGCGACCGACCTGCTGCGCGCCGCGCAGATCCCGTTCGAACTGGACGCGGCAACCGGTGGCATCACCGTGCCGGAGAAGAACCTGCACGATGCCCGCCTGAAGCTGGCCAGTTCCGGCCTGACCGACAGCGGTCGGCTGGGCTTTGAGCTGATGGAGCGCGATCCCGGCTTCGGCGTGAGCCAGTTCGTGGAAAGCGCGCGCTACCAGCATTCGCTGGAGACCGAACTGTCGCGCACCATCAACACCCTGCGCCCGGTGCGTGATTCCCGCGTCCACCTGGCCATTCCCAAGCCCAGCGCGTTCACCCGCCAGCGCGACGTAGCCAGCGCCTCGGTGGTGCTGGAACTGCGCGGCGGCCAGCAGCTGGAACGCGGCCAGGTCGATGCGATCGTGCACATGGTCGCCGCCAGCATCCCCGACCTGACCCCCGAACGTGTCACCGTGGTCGACCAGAGCGGCCGCATGCTCAGCGTGTCCGATCCGAACAGCGAAGCGGCGCTCAATGCCGCCCAGTTCGAACAGGTGCGGCGCCAGGAAACCTCGTTCAACCAGCGCATCCGCGAGCTGCTGGAGCCGATGACCGGCCCCGGCCGGGTCAAGCCGGAAGTGACCGTGGCGATGGACTTCTCCACCACCGAAGAGGCGCGCGAGCTGTACAACGGCGAGCCGGCCAAGGTCCGCAGCGAACAGACCAGCGAGAATTCCACCAGCACCACCGGCCCGCAGGGTGTGCCGGGTGCGGCCAGCAATGCCCCGCCCGGCCAGCCGGCGCCGGCGGCCACGGCGGCCGCGCCGACGGAAACCTCGCGCAATGCCACGCGCAACTACGAACTGGACCGCACCCTGCAGCACACCCGGCAACCGGGTGGCCGCATCGAGCGCGTTTCGGTGGCGGTGCTGCTGGACAACGTGCCGCGCCCCGGCGCCAACGGCAAGATGACCGAACAGGCCCTGTCGGCGGCCGAGCTGACCCGCATCGAAGGCCTGGTCAAGCAGGCGGTCGGCTTCAACGCCGAGCGCGGCGACACCGTGTCGGTGATGAATGCCCCGTTCGTGCGCGAAGTGACCCCGGTGGAAGGCCCGAACTGGTGGGAACTGCCGTGGGTGCAGGATGGCCTGCGCCTGCTGCTGGGCGCCATCGTTGTGCTGGCGCTGCTGTTCGGCGTACTGCGTCCGGCGCTGCGCGCGATCAGCGGCAATGGCCCGAAGCCGGCGCAGCTCGGCCAGGATCCGCTGACCGCCGATGTGCAGCTGGTGGACGATGACATGGACCTGCCGGCCCTGGAGCGTGACCGCGCCAGCCTGGGGGGCGTACCGCTGGCGCTGCCGGTGGACTCTTACGAAGAACGACTGCGGATGGCACGCGAATCAGTGAAGACCGACTCCAAGCGCGTGGCCCAGGTGGTCAAGGGCTGGGTGGCCCATGAGTGAGGCCCAGCTCAACGGCGTGCAGCGCGCCGCGATCCTGCTGCTGTCGCTTGGCGAACAGGAAGCCGCCGACGTGCTGCGCCACATGGAACCCAAGGAGGTGCAGAAGATCGGCATCGCCATGGCGACCATGAGCAACGTCACCCGCGAGCAGGTCGAAGGGGTGATGGACAGCTTCAACAACGAACTGATGTCCAAGACCTCGCTGGGCGTGGGATCGGACGACTACATCCGCAACATGCTGGTGCAGGCGCTGGGCAGCGAGAAGGCCAACAGCCTGATCGACCGCATCCTGCTCGGCCGCAACACCACCGGACTGGACGCGCTGAAGTGGATGGATCCGCGCGCAGTGGCCGACCTGGTGCGCAACGAGCACCCGCAGATCATCGCCATCGTGATGGCCCACCTGGAGACCGACCAGGCCGCCGATGCACTGAAGCTGCTGCCCGAACGCACCCGCGTGGACGTGCTGCTGCGCATCGCGACCCTGGACGGCATTCCGCCGAACGCGCTGAACGAGCTGAACGAAATCATGGAACGCCAGTTCGCCGGCAACCAGAACCTGAAGTCGTCCAACATCGGTGGCGTGCAGGTGGCGGCCAACATCCTCAACTTCATGGACAGCGGCCAGGACCAGGTGATCCTGGGCGAGATCGCCCGCGTGGATGCTTCGCTGAGCGGCCGCATCCAGGAAATGATGTTCGTGTTCGACGACCTGGTGGACCTGGACGATCGCGAAATGCAGCTGGTACTGCGCGAGGTAAGCGGCGAACGACTGGGCCTGGCCCTGCGTGGCGCCGACATCCGGGTGCGCGACAAGATCACCCGCAACATGTCCCAGCGCGCCGCCGAAATCCTGCTGGAAGACATGGAAGCACGCGGTCCGGTGCGCCTGTCCGACGTGGAGGGCGCGCAGCGCGAGATCCTGGCCATCGTCAAGCGCATGGCCGATGAGGGCACGGTCACCCTGGGCGGCAGCGCGGAGGCGATGCTGTGAACACCACCGCCATCCGCTGGAATGCGCCCGACCTGCTGGCCGCCACGCAGTTGCTGCTCGACGAGCAGGCCCTGCATGACGAGCCGGAGATCGAACCCGAACCGATCCTGCAGCCGCCCACGCTGGAAGAGATCCAGGCCATCCAGGACGCCGCCGAGAAAGAAGGGTTCGCCCACGGCCATGCCGAAGGCTACGCTCAGGGACAGGCGGAAGTGCGCCGCGTGGTCGCGCAGATGGAAGGCATCCTGGACAACTTCAGCCGGCCGCTGGTGCGGCTGGAAAACGAGGCCGTCGCGGCCCTGGGCGAACTGGCCGTGCGCATCGCCGGCACCCTGGTCGGCCGCGCTTACCAGACCGATCCGGAACTGCTGGCGCAGCTGGTCGCCGAAGGCGTGGATGCGGTCGGCACCAGCAGCCGCGATGTCGAAGTGCGCCTGCACCCGGATGACATCGCGGCATTGTCGCCGCTGCTCACCCTGTCGCCGCAGCAGCGCCTGGTCCCCGATGCCGCGCTGAGCCGCGGCGACCTGCGCGTGCATGCCGAAAGCGTGCGCATCGACGGCACCCTGGAAGCCCGCCTGCGCGGCGCGCTGGACAAGGTCATGCGCCAGGTCGGGAGCGCGTCATGAGCACGCTCGACCTGCCGCTGCCGCCGGAATGGACCGGCGCCCGCAACCTGCGCCTGGGCGCGCGCCTGGACGCCCTGAATTTCGACACCCTGCATGGGCGCGGGCTGATCCGCGAAGGCGTGCTGCGCCGCGCCGTCGGCCTGACCCTCGAGGCGGTCGGCTGCGAGGCCCCGCTCGGCGCCAGCTGCAAGGTGGAAGTGGATGGCGGCTGGGTGGATTCGGAAGTGGTCGGCTTCGCCGGCGAACGTACCTACCTGATGCCCAGCGCCGAACTGCACGGCCTGCTGCCCAACGCCCGCGTGGTGCCCTCGCTGCGGCGTGGCGGCGGCGTGGACGTGGGTGAAGGCCTGCTCGGCCGCGTCATCGACAGCGACGGGGTGCCGCTGGACGGCAAGGGCCCGATCCGCGCCGAGGGCTCGGTCGGCATGGCCGGCGTCTCGATGAATCCGCTTTCGCGCGAACCCATCACCCAGCCGCTGGACGTAGGCGTGCGCGCAATCAACGCCCTGCTGCCGATCGGACGCGGCCAGCGCGTCGGCCTGTTCGCCGGTTCCGGCGTCGGCAAGTCCACCCTGCTCGGCATGATGACCCGCTTCACCTCGGCTGACGTGATCGTGGTCGGGCTGATCGGCGAGCGTGGCCGCGAAGTCCGCGACTTCGTCGAATCCACGCTGGGCGAAGAGGGCCTGCGCCGCGCCGTCGTGGTGGCCGCGCCGGCCGACCGCCCGCCGCTGGCGCGTCTGCACGGCGCCTACCGCGCAACGGCCATTGCCGAGTGGTACCGCGACCAAGGCCTGAACGTGCTGCTGCTGATGGATTCGCTGACCCGTTTCGCGCAGGCGCAGCGTGAGATCGGCCTGTCGGTCGGCGAACCGCCCACCACCCGCGGCTACCCGCCGTCGGTGTTCGCCAAGCTGCCTGCGCTGGTGGAGCGCGCCGGCAATGGCGCCAAGGGCCGTGGCTCGATCACCGCGTTCTACACCGTGCTGACCGAAGGCGATGATCCGCAGGATCCGATCGCCGATGCGGCGCGCGCCATCCTGGACGGCCACATCCTGCTGTCGCGCCGGGTCGCCGACAGCGGCCTGTATCCGGCCATCGACGTGGAAGCGTCGGTCAGCCGCGTGGTCACCGAGATCGCCGACGAGCCGTGGCGCCTGCGCATCCGCAAGCTGAAGCGGCTGGTATCGGCGTATTCGTCCAACCGCGACCTGATCGCCATCGGCGCCTACCAGCGTGGCAACGACGCGGCCACCGACGAGGCGCTGGAGCGCTGGCCCGAGATCGTCGAATTCCTCGGCCAGGACGTGGCCAAGGCCGCCGACCTGCCCCACAGCCAGGCCGCGTTGAAGCGCCTGGTGGAACCGGAGACTCCCGCATGATGCAGTCCAAGCGCATCGACCCGCTGCTCAAGCGCGCGCAGGAAAAGGAAGACACCGTCGCGCGCGACCTGGCCGAGCGCCAGCGCACGCTCGACACCCATCTGTCGCGGCTGGACGAACTGCGCCGCTATGCCGAGGAGTACGCCAACGCACAGATGGCCGCCACCAGCCCGGCGCAGCTGCTGAACCGGCGTGCCTTCCTGGACCGGCTGGACAGCGCGGTCAGCCAGCAGAGCCAGACCGTGGACAGCAACCGCGAAAAGGTGGAAGCCGAGCGCGCACGCCTGCTGCTGGCCAGCCGTGACAAGCAGGTACTCGAACAGCTTGCCGCCAGTTATCGCGCCCAGGAACAGCAGGTGGTGGAAAAGCGCACCCAGCGCGAAATGGATGATCTTGGCGCGCGCCGGGTCCGCCTGCTGCAGGCGGGCGATGGTGACTCCGGCGGCCAGTCATGATGGCCGCATCCCTCAGCGCCGCAGTCACCCCGGGTGCCGGCAATGGCGCACCCGCGCGCGCGTCGGCCGCTGGCAGCGATGCGCCCGGAAACGGATTCGAGCGCCTGCTGAAGGGCGGCGACGGCGGGACGTCCTCCGCCACCCCGGCGGCGCAGGCGACCGATACCGCGCCCGCGCGGAAGGACGCGCAGGCGCCCGGTGCTGACCCGGACGCGGAAGCGACTGCGGCCGACGCCGCCAGCGGGACCCCGGCTGCCAGTCCGGCCACCGCGGCGGACCAGCCGGACACCGAGACAACCGACGACGTGGCCGCCGCGTGGCCGCCGCCGGGACTGGCCGGCCTGCTGCTGTCCGTCGCCCCCGCAGCGCCGGACGCAGCACCCGCGGCGGCCACCCCGGTCGCAAACGGCGCCCCCGAATCGGCCCCCGCCACGGCCCTGCCTGCCCTGGCGAACGCCGCCGCAGGCGCCGCCCCGGGCGGCATCGCACTGGCCGCGGACGCCACCGCGGTCGACGCATTGCCCGCCGACGTCGAAGCCGCGCTCGCCACGCTTGGCGCCGAACCTGGCGACAGCAACGACGAGGCCACCCCGGCGCCACTGCTGCACGCCCCCGGTGCGCTGCAGGCCACCCGTTCGGCGGCCGACATCACCCTGGCGCGCGCGGTCGACCCGACCCCCACCCCCGTATTCGGGCAGGAAGGCTTCGACGAAGCCATCAGCGCACGCGTCGGCTGGCTGGCCGAACAGAAGATCGGCCACGCCCACATCCGCATCAGCCCGGACGACATGGGCACGATCGACGTGCGCCTGCAGATGGACGGCGACAAGGTCCACGCCAGCTTCAGCAGCCCGCACGTCGATGTCCGCCACGCGTTGGAAAGCACCCTGCCGCGGCTGCGTGAACTGCTCGGCGAGCAGGGCTTCCAGCTCGCCCATGCCGATGTCGGCCAGCAACAGCAGGGCGAATCCGGCCAGACACCACGTGGCAGCAGCTTCCCGGCCAACGGCGATGGCGATCCCGGCACAGCCGAAGTGACGCTCTCCAGCGCCCAGTTGATCCGCCAGCGAGGGCTGCTGGACGTCCACGCGTGACGGTTTGCCGCCGCCAATAAACCGTCGGAGGTGGCCGCGAACGGCTGAGCCCCTCGTGGTTGGTCGCCAAAAGCCTTTCCTGGTTTGGGCCGGGCGGTGGGACTGGTCGGGGGACGGCAAAAACTGCATCCATGCGGGCCTCGTTTCGTGCCATCCATGGCACTCAACGCCCCCGCCCAGCCCCACCGCCCGGCCCTGTCACTTTTTGCGTGCGCCCACCACGTAAAAGAAAAAGGAGAAGCAAGAGCAAGAGCGCCGGACGGGCTTGGAGAGGGGGGAGGGAGCCCCTGAGTCAGGGGCGGCCGCGAAGCGGCGGGGTATGGGTGCTGGTGAGACGGGGCCCGCGGTTTGCGGAGCAAAGCGTGGGAGCGGCAGCGCGAATGCGATGGCGTGATCCCGCGCCAAGGATGGCGCGAAACGAGGCCCGCAGGAGCGGCTCTTGCCGTCCCCCACCAACCCCTCCCGCCCGGCCAAACCCAGCAAACCAGCACACAGCGCCCCACCACGAGGGGCCCAGCCGCTCGCCGCCACCCGCGCGGCACGCCACTTGCATGTGCCCGGAGGCAACCTCCAGGAGCTCCACACGTGGCCGCAGCCGCAGACAAAACCAAGAAATCCGCCGACAAGGACAAGGCCGCCCCCTCGCGCCGTCCCGTGCTCGTCATCGCCCTGATCGCGGTCGTCGCCGCCGCAGCCGCCGGCGGCGCCGTGTGGTACTTCACCCAGGCCCCGCATGCCGCCGATGGCAGCCCCGCCACCTCGGCCAAGCCGAAGGCCCCCCCGGCACCGGCGCAATACTTCGGCCTGGAACCGCCGTTCGTGGTCAACCTCAACGGCCCGGTCGACGGCCCGCGCTACCTGCAGGTGGAAGTGCAGCTGATGACCCGCGACAGCTCCGCGCTGGAAGCGATCAAGACCCACTCGCCCGCCCTGCGTGCCCGGCTGCTGATGCTGTTCTCGCAGGTCACCCCCGACCAGATCGCCGACCGCGCCGGCAAGGAAAAGCTGCAGGCCGCCTCGCTCGCCGAAGTCCAGAAGGTGCTGCTGGCCGAGACCGGCAAGAAGTGCGCCGACGACCTGCTGTTCACCAGTTTCGTGACCCAGTAAGGGCGCCTGATGAACGACTTGCTGTCACAGGATGAAATCGACGCCCTGCTGCATGGCGTGGACAGCGGCGCGGTGGAAACCGACGACGACGGCGCGGTTCCGGGCGAAGCCCGCAACTACGACTTCGCCAGCCAGGACCGCATCATCCGCGGTCGCATGCCGACCCTGGAAATGGTCCACGAGCGCTTCGCCCGCCTGTGGCGGATCGGCCTGTTCAACCTGATCCGGCGCTCGGCCGAGCTGTCGGTGCGCGGCATCGAACTGGTCAAGTTCAACGACTACATGCACACGCTGTACGTGCCGACCAACCTCAACCTGATCCGCTTCAAGCCGCTGCGCGGCACCGGGCTGATCGTGTTCGAACCCACCCTGGTGTTCGCCATCGTCGACAACTTCTTCGGCGGCGACGGGCGCTACCCGACCCGCATCGAAGGCCGCGAGTTCACCGCCACCGAAATGCGCGTGATCCACCTGCTGCTGAAGCAGACCTTCGCCGACCTGCGCGAAGCGTGGGCGCCGGTGATGGACGTGGAATTCGAATACATCAACTCGGAAATCAACCCGCATTTCGCCAACATCGTCACCCCGCGCGAGTACGTGGTGGTGTGCCGGCTGCACGTGGAGCTCGATGGCGGTGGCGGCGACATCCACGTCACCCTGCCCTATTCGATGCTCGAGCCGATCCGCGAACTGCTCGATGCCGGCATCCAGAGTGACCGCAACGACCGTGACGAAAGCTGGGGCCAGACCCTGCGCGAACAGCTCAACGTGGCCGAAGTCACCCTGTCCAGCGTACTGGCCACCAAGCGCATGAGCCTGCGCGAGCTGACCCGCATGAAGGTCGGCGACATCCTGCCGATCGAGCTGCCGCAGCACGTGCCGATCTGCGTGGAGGACATCCCGGTGTTCACCGGCACCTTCGGCGTGGCCAACGGCATGAACGCCGTGAAGATCACCGCTACCCATCCGCCGGGCACGCGTCCACGCGTCCCGGTCATCCAGGAAGAACCGAAATGAATGAAACCGAGCGCCAAGAAGCCATCGCCGCCCAGTTCGAAGCCCTGCAGGCCGAAGAGGCGACCGGTGCCGACCTCAACCTGGACGTGATCCTGGACGTGCCGGTGACCCTGTCGCTGGAAGTCGGCCGCGCCCGCCTGCCGATCCGCAACCTGCTGCAGCTCAACCAGGGTTCGGTGGTGGAACTGGAACGCGGCGCGGGCGAATCGCTGGACGTGTTCGTCAACGGCACGCTGATCGCGCATGGCGAAGTGGTGGTGATCAACGACCGCTTCGGCGTGCGCTTGACCGACGTGGTCAGCCCGAGCGAACGGATCCGGAGACTGCGTTGAGCCTGTCCCTGCTCGTTGCCACCAGCCAGGCGGCCAGCAAGGCCGCCGCGCCGGTGGTCGGCCAGCACGCACCGTCCACCCCGGGCCTGTTCGGCGCGGTGCTGGCGCTGCTGCTGGTGCTGGCGCTGGTGGTCGGCCTGGGCTGGTTGCTCAAGCGCATGCCCGGCAGCAGCTTCCGCCAGGCCGAAGGGCTGAAGCTGGTCGCCAGCATCGCCGTCGGCGCCAAGGAGCGCGTGGTGGTGCTGGAGGTCAACGGCGAGCAGATCCTGCTCGGCGTCACCGCCGGTGGCATCAGCAAGCTGCAGACCCTGGCCGAACCGCTGCCACCGCCGACGCCGATGCGCGTGCCGGACCTGAAGAACCTGCCCAATTTCGCCCAGCTGCTGCAGCAGCGGCTGCGCAAGGATTCCTGAGATGCGCCTGATGTCGAAGACGCCCGCCATGCCGACGCTGGCCACTGCCCGCTGGCTGCCCTGGCTGACCCTGCTGTTGATGCTGCTGCCGGCCTTGGCATTCGCCGCGCCGGGCGCACCGGGCACCCCGTTGCCGGACGTCAACGTCGGCCGCATCGGCGGGCAACCGGTCAGCCTGCCGCTGCAGACCCTGCTGCTGATGACCGCGATCACCCTGATCCCGTCGATGCTGCTGGTGCTGACTGCCTTCACCCGCATCATCGTGGTGCTGGCCCTGCTGCGGCAGGCGCTGGGCACCGGCCAGACCCCGTCCAACCAGGTGTTGCTGGGGCTGGCGCTGTTCCTGACCGCGATGATCATGCTGCCGACCTGGGACAAGGCCTGGAGCGCCGGCATGGCGCCCTACCTGGATGGCCAGATCGATTTCCAGACCGCCTGGACGCTGACCACCCAGCCACTGCGCGGGTTCATGCTGGCGCAGATCCGCGAAACCGACCTGATGACCTTCGCCGGCATCGCCGGTCATGGCACCTACGCCAGCCCGGATGCGGTGCCGTTCCCGGTGCTGGTTGCCTCCTTCGTCACCAGTGAGCTGAAGACCGCCTTCGAAATCGGCTTCCTGATCTTCATCCCGTTCGTGATCATCGACCTGGTGGTGGCCAGCGTGCTGATGTCGATGGGCATGATGATGCTGTCGCCGATGCTGGTGTCGGCACCGTTCAAGATCCTGCTGTTCGTGCTGGTGGATGGCTGGGTACTCACGGTCGGCACGCTGGCCGCCAGCTTCAATCCCGCCTGATGCGCGAGCCCTCGAGCACGCTCGGGGCAACCTGAAACGTTACCTGACGGAACCCCGATGTCTCCCGAACTTGCCTTGACCGAACTGCGTGGCGGACTGATCGCCACCTTGTGGGTGGCCGGCCCGCTGCTGTTGACCGTGCTGGTGGTCGGCGTGGTGGTGGGCGTGGTGCAGGCCGCCACCCAGCTCAACGAACCCACCATCGCCTTCGTGGCCAAGGCGGCCGCGCTGACCGCCGTGCTGTTCGCGCTGGGCAGCCTGCTGCTGGGGCACATGGTGGAGTTCACCATCCTGCTGTTCCAGCGCATTCCGCACCTGATCGGCTAGGTCGGCGGCGATGGATCCGGCTACCCAGATGGCAGCGGACGGCCTGCAGGCGTTCGGGATGATCGGCGACACGCTGTGGACCCTGCTGCGGCTGGGCGCGATGATCATGGCGATGCCGTTGATCGGCACGCGGGCGGTGCCGTCACGGATCAAGCTGCTGCTGTCGGCCACGCTGGCCATCGCCCTGGCCCCGATCCTGCCGCCGGTTCCCAGCTGGGTCGGCTTCGATGCGGCCACCGTGCTGACCATCTTTCGAGAACTGGTCATCGGCATCACCATCGGCTTCATGCTCAGGCTGGTGTTCGAAGCCGGGGCCCTGGCCGGCGAGCTCATCGCACAAGGCACCGGCCTGTCTTTCGCACAGATGGCCGACCCGATGCGCGGCGGCAGTTCAGGGGTCATCGGGCAGTGGTTCTACCTGATGTTCGGCCTGTTGTTCTTCACCGCCAATGGCCACCTGGCGCTGATCTCGCTGCTGG
Organism: Stenotrophomonas chelatiphaga; assembly: GCF_032054965.1. Lineage (NCBI taxonomy): Bacteria > Pseudomonadati > Pseudomonadota > Gammaproteobacteria > Lysobacterales > Lysobacteraceae > Stenotrophomonas > Stenotrophomonas chelatiphaga. The sequence continues at coordinate 781,111 of NZ_DAMBRS010000001.1, forward strand.
TGGACAGCTACCGCGCCCTGCCGATCGGCACCACCCTGCCCGACCCGGCCGCGCTGGTCGGCATCGCGCCGACATTCCTGCTGACCGTGCTGCGCGGTGGCGTCGGCCTGGCCCTGCCGCTGATCGTCGCGATGCTGGCAGTGAACCTGGCCTTCGGTGCACTGGCCCGTGCCGCGCCCGCGCTCAATCCGATCCAGCTGGGCCTGCCGGTTTCCCTGTTGCTCGGCCTGGCACTGCTTGCGGTACTGGCTGGCGAAATGGGCCCCCCGGTGCAGCGCCTGTTCGACGCCGCGTTCGAGGCCGCAGGCGCCGTGGTGCGCTGAGGCGGAAACGAGACGCAGCGCGTGACGTATCGGAAGACACCCTGCGCAGGCGGAGATCATTCCGACACCGGATGCGCTGGACGGTACATGTGCGGCCACGTCAGGACACGCTAGATTCTGCAGCAGGAGCTTCAAGTCGGGATGCCAGGGGTGGGATACGGGCGCGCACGCTGCATCGGACGCCGTCTGCGCAACCTCCAGGCACCCCATCGTCCGGACAGGCGTGAGAACGCGGAGGTCGGCAATGCTGACGGGTAGCTATGATGGGTTTCTGGTCGCCGCCTCGTTCCTGGTCGCGGCGCTGGCATCGTTCACTGCGTTGATGATGGCCGCGCGTGCCGCGCGCGCGGTCGGCAATGCAGCCGCCTGGACGTGGCGTATCGGTGGCGGCTCTGCGATGGGGCTGGGTATCTGGTCCATGCACTTCATCGGCATGCTGGCGTTTTCCCTGCCGATCCCGCTGGGCTACGAACTGCTGCTGACGCTGGCCTCGCTTACGGTCGCGGTGGGCTCTTCGGTGTTCGCCCTCTGGCTGGTCTCGCTGCCGACCCTGCCGCACGCTCGACTTGTCGGCGGAGCGCTGCTGATGGGCAGCGGCATCGCCTCGATGCACTACATCGGCATGGCGGCGCTGAACATGCAGCCTGACATCGACTGGCACCACGGCTGGGTCACACTCTCGCTGCTTATCGCATTCGCCGCCTGCTGGTGCGCCCTGTTCATCGCGTTCCGGCTGCGCAGCCACTCCGGGCGTACCGTGCTGGGGCTGGGCGCGGCCTGCCTGCTGGGCGCGGGCATCGGCGGCGTGCACTACGCCGGCATGGCGGCGGCGCGCTTTCCTGCAGGCAGCGTCTGCGGCGCGCTCGGCGCCAATCACCTGCCCGCCAGTTCATTGGCCGTACTGGTGGGTGCGGTCACCGTGCAGATCCTCGGCCTGGCGCTGGGATTGGCCTGGATGGAGCAGCGCCTGGAGACCCACCGCCTGCGCATGCGCAACGATGACCTCAGCAACAGCCTGGACGATGCCCAGGCCGAGCTCACGCGGGCGGCGCTGCACGATCCGCTGACCCACCTCCCCAACCGTCGGCTGCTGCAGAAACGCATCGAACAGGCGCTGCTGCTGACCGGGCAGACCGCGCGCCGCTTCGCGCTGATGTTCGTCGACCTGGACGGCTTCAAACAGGTCAACGACGTCTACGGGCACCACACCGGTGATGCCCTGCTGGTGGCGGTCAGCGAACGCTTCCGCGCGCTGCTGGGCCCGGACGACCTGCTGGCCCGGCTGGGCGGGGACGAGTTCGTGCTGGTAGTACGCGTCGACGATGTGGCCAGCATCACCGCGCTGGCCCAGCGCATGCAGGCAGCCACCGGCTTCATCCTGGTGGAGGGCCATCCGCTGGATGTGACGGCAAGCATCGGCATCGCCCTGTGCCCGGACCATGCGAGCTCCGAACGGCAGCTGATGGCCTGCGCCGACGCCGCCATGTACCAGGCCAAGGCCGCCGGCCGCAACCGGCATGTGATCTATGAAGAAGGCATGGGTGGCGGCGGTGGCCACCAGCTCGCCCTGCTTGCCGAACTGCGCGAGGCGATCCGTCTTGGGCAATGGGTGCTGCATTACCAGCCGAAGGTGGATGTGGCCCGGCAGCGGGTCAGCGGCGCCGAAGCGCTGGTGCGCTGGAACCACCCGCAACGCGGGCTGGTGCCGCCTGACCAGTTCATCCCGTTGGCCGAGCGTTCCGGCCTGATCGGCGAACTGGGCCGCTGGGCGCTGGACGAGGCCTGCCGCCAGCTGCAGGCGTGGCACCGGCAGGGACATACGGACTGGTCGATGTCGGTCAACCTGTCCGCGCTGCAGTTCAGTGCGCCCCGGCTGGAACATGAGGTGACCCATGCCCTGGCCCGGCATGGCCTGCCTGCCCATAAGCTGGTCCTTGAAATCACCGAAAGCGCACTGATGCAGGACACGGCCGCCACCGCCGCGCTGCTCAAGGCCCTGTCGACGCTGGGCGTCGGCATTTCCATCGATGACTTCGGCACCGGTTACTCCAGCCTGGTCTACCTGAAGCGCCTGCCGGCGACCGAGCTGAAGATCGACCATGCCTTCATCCGCGACCTGCCCGGCTCCCGCGATGACAGGCTGATCATCGCCTCCATCGTGGCGCTTGGCCAAGCGATGGGCATGCACATCGTCGCCGAGGGCGTGGAAACGCCCGCCCAGCGCGACTGCCTGCAGGAGCTGGGGGTGGATTACCTGCAGGGGTACCTGCTGGGTCGGCCGGTGGATGCAGCACGTTTCGAGCAGCTGCATGCCTGGCCAGAAGCCAGGATCGCCGGCTGAGCCCGACCGGCAGAGTGCACACTGCGCGGGGCGCGGAGCGCGGCACGGATCTTGCACGCAGGCGGTGATCCTCTGAGACCTGCGCGCGATGTCCGAGAACGAAGACGGCGGCGAAAAGACCGAACAACCAACAGAAAAACGCCTGCGCGAAGCCCGCGAACAAGGCAACACGCCGCGCTCGCGCGAGCTGGCGACCGCTGCGGTGTTCGGCGGCGGCGTGCTGGCGGTGATGGCCACCGGCGGCAGCCTGGCCGCTGGCGCCGTCGACTGGATGAAGCAGGCCCTGAAGCCGGACCTGGCCCTGCGCCAGCACCCCATGGAGCTGTTCGGCCATGTCGGCGACCTGTTCCTGCGACTGCTGCTGGTGACCGCGCCCCTGCTGATCGTCTGCCTGCTGGCCAGCTTCCTGGCGCCGGTGGTGATGGGCGGCCTGCGCTGGTCGGCCAAGGCGATGATGCCGGACTTCACCCGGATGAACCCGGCCTCCGGCCTGAAGCGCCTGTACGGTCCGGAGGCCATCGCCGAGTTCACCAAGTCGCTGCTGCGCGTGGCCTTCGTCGGCGTCGGCGCCGGCATCGTGATGTGGGGCGGCATGGACCTGCTGCGCGGCCTGCTGCACCTGCCCCTGGAAAGCGCGATCGTGCGCGGCCTGGGCTTCACCCTGAAGCTGCTGCTGGGCACGGCGGTGGCGATGCTGCTGCTGGCCGCCATCGATGCGCCGTACCAGCGCTGGAACTGGATGCGCAAGCTGAAGATGACCCGCGAAGAGCTGCGCCGGGAAATGAAGGAGAGCGAAGGCAGCCCGGAAGTAAAGGGGCGCATCCGCCAGATGCAGCACCAGATGGCCAACCGCCGGATGATGGAAGCGGTGCCGACCGCCGACGTGGTGCTGGTCAACCCGACCCACTACGCGGTGGCGCTGAAGTACGAAGGCGGCAAGATGGGCGCACCCACCGTGGTGGCCCTGGGCGTGGATGAGACCGCCCTGCACATCCGCAAGATCGCCGAAGGCAACAAGGTCGCCATCGTCTCCGCGCCGCCGTTGGCACGCGCCTTGTATAGGGAAGGGGAACTCGGAAAGGAAATCCCCGTGAGACTGTATTCGGCCGTTGCCCAGGTGCTGTCCTATGTCTACCAGCTGCGCAGCTGGCGCGGCGGCCCGATGCCGGCCCAGCCCTACGTGGACGTGGCCGAACACCCGCCTGGCGCGCCGGCTGATGGAGCCCGTCGATGAGCGCGCAGGCCGGAGGGCTCAACACCCGCAGCCTGCTGGCGATGATCCGCCAGGGTCTTGGCGCGCCGCTGATCGTCATGGCCCTGCTGGCGATGGTGGTGGTCCCGCTGGCCGCGCCGGTGCTGGATGCCCTGTTCACCTTCAACATCGCGATTTCGATGATGGTGCTGCTGGCGGTGGTGTACGTGAAGCGGCCGCTGGATTTCACCATCTTCCCGATCGTGCTGCTGGTCACCACGATGCTGCGGCTGGCGCTGAACGTGGCCTCCACCCGGGTGATCCTGCTCAACGGCCAGAACGGCCACGAAGCCGCCGGCAAGGTGATCGCCGCGTTCGGTGAGTTCGTCATCGGCGGCAACTACGCGGTGGGCATCGTGGTGTTCGCGATCCTGACCATCATCAACTTCGTGGTGATCACCAAAGGTGCAGGGCGCGTTTCAGAAGTGACCGCCCGCTTCATCCTGGACGCCATGCCCGGCAAGCAGATGGCCATCGACGCCGACTTGAATGCCGGATTGTTGACGCGCGAAGAGGCCAAGCTGCGCCGCGAGGAAGTCCGCGAGGAAGCAGACTTCTACGGTGCGATGGACGGTGCCAGCAAGTTCATCCGCGGCGATGCGATCGCCGGCATCCTGATCCTCTTCATCAACATGATCGGCGGCCTGGCCGTCGGCATGCTCCAGCACAACATGGCCTTCGGCGATGCCGCGGCGACCTACACCCTGCTGTCCATCGGTGACGGCCTGGTGGCGCAGCTGCCGGCCCTGCTGGTGTCCAGCGCGGTGGCGATGCTGGTCACCCGCGCCTCGCGTTCGCAGGACATGAGCCAGGCGATGATGGGCCAGGTGTTCGGCCAGTACCGTGCGCTGGCGATCACCGCCGGCATCATCGGCGTGGTCGGCCTGGTGCCGGGCATGCCCAACGTCGCCTTCCTGACGCTGGCGGCGGTACTCGGCTTCCTGGCCTGGAAGATCTGGAAGAAGAGCCAGCTGGTGCAGGCGCAGGCCACCGACGCGCCAGCGGCTCCGGCGATGGATGCGCTGGGCCGCCCCGCAGCGCCTGCACCGACCGCCGAACTGACCTGGGATGAGCTGCGCCCGGTCGATCCGCTGGGGCTGGAGGTTGGCTACCGGTTGATCCCGCTGGTGGACGCAGCGCAGGGCGGCGAACTGATGGCGCGCATCAAGGGCGTGCGCCGCAAGCTGACCCAGGACATCGGCTTCCTGATTCCCTCGGTGCATATCCGCGACAACCTGGAACTGCCCGCCACCGCTTACCGGCTGCTGATCCACGGCGTGCCGGTGGCCACCGCCGAAATCCATCCGGACCGCGAGCTTGCGCTCGATCCGGGCAGCGCGCTGGGCCAGCTGGACGGCATCGCCGGCAAGGATCCCGCCTTCGGGCTGGATGCCACCTGGATCCAGCCGCACCAGCGCGCCCACGCCGAGACCATGGGCTACACCGTGGTCGACCCGGCCACCGTGGTCGCCACCCATCTGTCGCACCTGATCCGCGAACACGCCCCGGAACTGCTCGGCCATGAAGAGGTGCAGCAGCTGCTGGCCAACCTGGCCAAGAGCGCGCCGAAGCTGGTCGAAGACCTGACCCCGAAGGCGCTGCCGCTGTCGGTGGTGGTGCGCGTGCTGCAGAACCTGCTGGTCGAACGCATCCCGGTGCGCCAGCTGCGCAAGATCGCCGAGGCGCTGGTGGAGACCGCGCCGTCCAGCCAGGATCCGGCCACGTTGACCGCGGCGGTACGCAACACGCTGGGCCGTTTCATCGTGCAGGAGATCGCCGGCATGTCCGCCGAGCTGCCGGTGTTCACCCTCAACCCGCAATTGGAACGCGTCTTGCAGGAGTCCACGCAGGGCAACGGCGCTGCGCTGGAACCCGGACTCGCCGAACGGCTGCACCAGAGCCTTGCCGACTGTGTCAGCAAGCAGGAAGCCCGCAACGAGCCCGCCGTGGTGCTGGTACCCGGCCCGGTCCGTGCCGCACTGGCGCGACTGGTCCGCCACAGCGTTCCTTCGCTGTCGGTGCTGGCCTACAGCGAAGTCCCGGAGGACAAGCGCTTGAAGCTGGTAGGCACCATCAGCTGATGCGCGCTTCCACCCGGTGGCGGAAAGCCGACAGCAGCGCCATTGCAACGTCTTGATCCACCCATTACCGAAGGGGACCCCGCACCGTGCTGACCACCGACCACCCGCGATCCCCTGCCCCTGAAACGAATCCGTCCCGGTACCCCAGCATGAAAATCAAACGATTCGTCGCCGCCGACATGCGCTCGGCCATGAACCTGGTACGCAAGGAACACGGCCCCGATGCGGTGATCCTGTCCAACCGGCGGATCGAGGAAGGCGTGGAAATCGTGGCGGCCGCGCACTATGACGAAAGCGTGGTGCAGCGCGCCCTGGAAACCGCACGCAAGGACAGCGCCCCGGCCGCGGCCCCGGCGCCGCGTCCGCGCACTGCCGCCGATGCGATGATCGCGGCGATGACCCGCCGCCGCACGCCGGAACAGGACGTCGAGCCGGTGGCCGCGACCACTTCGGCGGTCGCCGCGCTGGCACGTGCGGCCGTCGGTGCCACCGGCCGCACGCTCAACAGCGCCGACGAAGGCGTGCCGCGCCGTGGCAGCGAAGGCTTCGCCGCCACCCTGGCGCGGGCCGCCGGTGGCCTCGCCCGGTTCCCCTCGCCGCCCGCCGTCAACGAACCGGCGCTGCCGGAGCAGATCTTCGCGCCCTTCGTGCAGCCGCCGGCCGATGCGCCGCGGATGGCGGCCAGCCGCCCGGCGCCGGCGCTGCCGCGCGCCTGGGTGGAAGACGAAACCTTCGATGTGGCACCGCCGGCCGTGGCCGTCGAGCCGCGCGTTCCCGCACCGGTCCTGCGCGCGCCCGCGGTGCTGCCGCCGCCGCTGCCGATGGCGTTTGCCGCACAGGTGCCGGAGCTGGACGAGGTCGCTGCCGTGGCGGACATCTCCGCTGCCGCCAGCGCCGAGCCGTGCCCGGCCGAATCCGCACCTCCACGGCCCGCTTCGCTCGCCGACCATGGGTCGGCGCTGCCCCTGGCCGCTTCGCTCGCCGAGCCCAGCGCGGCGGCATCCGCACCGGCTCCCGCGATCCAGCTGGCCGAGATCGTGCCGCCGCCGGCGCCGGTGGTTGCGCCCCCTACCCTCACCGTCATCGCCCGCGACGATGAAGAGATGCGCCACCTGCGCAATGAAGTGGCCGGCATGCGCCAGGTCATCGAACGCGAGATGCACCGCTTCACCGACGAGCGCCTGCGCGGCAACCCGGTGCGTGCCACCGCGCTGGACCTGATGGACGAATACGGCTTCGACGCCGGCATCGCCCGCGACGTGGTGCTGCAGATTCCGCTGGACACCGAAGCCCACCGTGGCCGCGGCCTGATGCTGGGCCTGCTGTCGCGCAAGCTGCCGATCTCCCCGGTCGACCCGCTGGAGGCCGGCGGCGTGATCGCGCTGGTCGGCCCCACCGGTGCCGGCAAGACCACCACCATCGCCAAGCTGGCGTCGCGCTTCGCCGAAGCCCACGCCCCGCGCGATGTCGCCCTGGTCACCACCGATACCGCGCGCATCGGCGCCCGCGAGCAGCTGTACGGCTTCGGCCGCCAGCTCGGCATCGCCGTGCATGAAGCCAACAGCGGAACCGACCTGGACCAGCTGCTGGAGCGCCTGAAGGATTACAAGCTGGTGCTGATCGACACCGCCGGCGTCGGCCCGCGCGACCGCACCCTGGCCTCGCAGCTGCAGTGGCTGCGTGCCGCACGCCAGGTCAGCACCCTGCTGGTGCTGCCGGCCAACACCAGCTTCGGCGACATGGACGAAGTGGTGCGCCGCTTCAGCGCCGCCAACCTGCAGGGCGTGGTGCTGAGCAAGCTGGACGAAACCGGCCGCTTCGGCACTGCCTTGTCGGTGGCCGTCGACCACCGCCTGCCGATCACCTGGGTGACCGACGGCCAGGACGTTCCCGAAGACCTGCACCGGGCCAGTGCAGCCAATCTCGTACTTCGCCTTGAAGATTTGCGCCGCGCGGCCGATATGCCCTGCAACCCGGAGTTGAACCATGCCGTCGCGTGAGTACGCCAAGCTGACCACCGCCTTCCCGTTGTCGGCCACCCGCAGCCAGCCGCTGGGCCCGGTCCGCACCATCGCCGTCACCGGCGGCAAGGGCGGCGTGGGCAAGACGAACGTTTCGGCCAACATGGCCGTGGCGCTCGCTGGCATGGGCAAACGCACGCTGCTGCTGGACGCCGACCTCGGCCTGGCCAACATCGACGTGATCCTGGGCCTGAAGCCGGAGTTCACCCTGGCCGACCTGATCGCCGGCCGCTGCACGCTGGAAGAGGTCATCATCGAAGGCCCGAACGGGGTGCTGGTGGTGCCTGCCGCGTCCGGTCGCCGGCACATGGCCGAACTGGCCCCGGCCGAACATGTCGGCCTGGTCAATGTGTTCTCCGAACTGGAGCGCGACCTGGATGTCATGGTGGTCGATACCGCCGCCGGCATCACCGATGGCGTCCTCACCTTCTGCCAGGCCGCCCAGGACACCGTGGTGGTGGTGTGTGACGAGCCGGCGTCGATCACCGATGCCTACGCCCTGATCAAGGTGCTGTCGCGCGAACGCGGCGTGGACCGGATCCAGGTGGTGGCCAACATGGTGCGCGACCCGAACGAAGGCCGCGTGCTGTATGAAAAGCTGAGCCGGGTCTGCGAAAAGTTCCTCGCCGACGTGTCGCTGAACTACCTCGGCTGCGTGCCGCAGGACGACTGGCTGCGCCTTTCCGTGCAGCGCCAGCAGCCGGTGGTGAAGGCCTACCCGTCCAGCCCGTCGGCCTTGGCGATCAACGAAATCGCCCGCCGCACCGCCCGCTGGCAGGCCCCGACCGAGCCACGCGGCGGCGTCGAGTTCTTCCTCGAACGCATCCTCAAGCAGCGCGGGGTGGTCGCATGAAAGGCGCAGCGCAGTACCGCGAAGTACAGCGCACCGCGGCAACCGAATGCATCAACCAGCATTCGGACCTGGTGCGCCGCATCGCCCATCACCTGGCCGCCCGGCTGCCCGCCAGCGTGGAGGTCGACGACCTGATCCAGGCCGGCATGATGGGGCTGATCGAGGCCTCGCGCAGCTACGACGCCGACCAGGGCGCGTCGTTCGAAACCTACGCCTCGATCCGCATCCGTGGCTCGATGATCGACGAGATCCGCCGTGGCGACTGGGTGCCGCGCTCGGTGCATCGCCGTGCCCGCGACGCCGCCGCGACCATCCGCCGGCTGGAACAGGCCAGTGGCCGCGCCGCATCGGCCACCGAAGTCGCCGCGGCGATGGACATCCCGCTGCCGGAGTACCTGCGGCTGATGGAAGATGCCTCGCGCGGCCAGGTGCTGAGCCTTGAATCGCGCATCGAAGACCAGGGCGAGCTGGACACCATCGCCCAGGGCGGCCCGACCCCGCAGCAGGTGCTCGAACGCAGCCAGTTCGGCAGCGAACTGGGCAAGGCCATCGGCCACCTGCCCGAGCGCGAGCAGCTGGTGCTGTCGCTGTATTACGAACAGGAACTCAACCTTAAAGAGATCGGCGCAGTGCTCGGCGTGAGCGAGTCGCGGGTCTGCCAGATCCATGGCCAGGCGGTATTGCGCCTGCGTGGCCGCCTGAAAACCTTCGAGGCCGTTGACGCGGGCCTGGAAGCGTAAGTACCCAAGAGGAATCAAGCTTTGAACAAGAACATGCGCATCCTGATCGTCGACGACTTTTCGACCATGCGTCGCATCGTCAAGAACCTGCTCGGCGACCTCGGCTTCACCAACACCGCCGAAGCCGAAGATGGGCATGCCGCGCTGGCCATGCTGCAGAGCCAGCCCTTCGATTTCGTGGTCACCGACTGGAACATGCCGGTGATGACCGGCATCGAGCTGCTGAAGGCGATCCGCGCCGATGCACGGCTGAAGACCCTGCCGGTGCTGATGGTCACCGCCGAAGCCAAGCGCGAGCAGATCATCGAAGCGGCCCAGGCCGGGGTGAACGGCTACATCATCAAGCCGTTCACCGCACTGACCCTGCAGGAGAAGCTCGGCAAGATCTTCGAACGCCTGGCGGCGAGCGCCTGATGGCCGTTGTCATGGACGCACCGATGGACAAGGCCTGGCTGGTACAGCGGCTGCAGGAAGCGCTTGCCGCGCTGGAAGCCGGCGACGAGGGCGGCTGGCGCGTGCAGATCGACGCCCTGGCCGCGGCACGCACCCAGCCGATGATGGCAGGCCTGTCACGGCTGGCGCGCGAGCTCGGCCAGGCACTGGGCGAGCTGCCCACCGTCAGCACCGATGCCGGTGAGCTGGACGATGCCTGCGCGCGCCTGGACCACGTGGTGACGATGACCGAACAGGCCACCCACCGCACCCTGGACCTGACCGAGGAATGCCGCGCCCTGACCGCCCGCCTCGATGATGAGGCCCTGCCGTTGCTGGAGCAGCAGCAGGCGCTCGAGCGCATCCGCCACAACCTGACCGAGATCGCCCTGACCCAGAGCTACCAGGACCTGACCGGGCAGATCATCCGCCGCGTGGTCGGCATCGTGCGCCGCGTGCACGAAGGCTTCGGTGCACTGGGCCTGCCGCCGGAACTGCAGGCGCAGCGCCAGCAGGGCCGCCATGAGCCGGCGCTGGCCGGGCCGGCGGTACACGGCGTGGACCGCCATGCGGTGTCCCAGCACGACGCCGACGACCTGCTGTCCGACCTGGGGCTCTGACGATGAGTGGAATCGCCGACGACATCGCTGCCGACTTCATCATCGAGGCGCAGGAAATCCTTGATCGTCTCGGCGAGCAGCTGGTCACCCTGGAACAGGACCCGCAGGACAGCGCGCAGCTCAATGCGGTGTTCCGCGGTTACCACACGCTGAAAGGCGGCGCCGGTTTCCTCGGCATCACCGCCATGGTCGAACTGTGCCACGCCGCCGAAGAGACCCTCGGGCTGGTGCGTGCCGGCCAGGCCACGCTGCAGCCGCATCACTTCGATGCCGGCCAGCAGTCGCTGGACTACCTGCAGGCGATGCTCGATTCGGTGTCGGCCGGCGAAGAACCCGGGCATGCCCCGCCGGACCTGATCGCCCAGTTCGACGTCGGCGCGGCCCCGGCCAGCACCGCCGCGGCGTCGAGCGATCCATCGCTGATCAGCGATGACGAATTCGAAGCCCTGCTTGACCAGCTGCATGGGGGCGGCGCCCCCACCGCGGTGGCTGCCAAGGCCGCCGATGCGATGATCAGCGAAGACGAATTCGAAGCGTTGCTCGACCAGCTGCACGGCGGTGCCATACCCGGCGCCCAGGCCGTTGCCCCGGTGGCCGCTGCGCCTGCGCCGGTACCGGCCAAGGCCGCCCCGGCCGCCGCGCGTGCACCTGCGGCCACGGCGGCCGCCGCACCCAGGCCCGCCAAGCCGCTGGCCGAAGCCGAACAGACCGTGCGCGTGGATACCAAGCGCCTGGACGCCATCGTCAACCTGATCGGCGAACTGGTGCTCTCGCGCAACCGGCTCAAGACCCTGCGTGCGCGCCTGCGCGATGAAGAGCTCGACCGCGCCGTTTCCACCCTGGACATCGCCACCGCACGGCTGCAGTCGGCGGTGATGCGGACCCGCATGCAGCCGGTCGGCAAGGTGTTCTCGCGCTTCCCCAAGGTCGCCCGCGACGTGGCCCGCTCGCTGAGCAAGGAAGTCGAGCTGGAACTGGTCGGCGCGGAAACCGAGCTGGACCGCAACCTGGTCGAAGCACTGGCCGACCCGCTGGTGCACCTGGTCCGCAATGCCATCGACCACGGCGTGGAAATGCCCGACCTGCGTGAAGCACAGGGCAAGCCGCGCAGTGGCCACGTCCGCCTTTCGGCACAGCAGGAAGGCGACTATGTCAGCATCGAAGTGCAGGACGATGGCGCCGGCATCGATCCGGAACGGCTGCGCGCCAAGGCGCGCGAAAAAGGCCTGATCGATCCGGAAGCCGCCGCCCGCCTGAGCAGCGAGGAATGCCTGCACCTGGTGTTCCTGCCCGGTTTCTCCACCAAGGCCCAGGTCACCGACATCTCCGGTCGCGGGGTCGGCATGGACGTGGTGCAGTCGCGCATCCGCGAACTCAGCGGACAGATCCAGATCCAGTCCGAACTGGGCCGCGGCAGCCGCTTCATGATCCGCGTCCCGCTCACCCTGGCGATCCTGCCCACCCTGCTGGTGCAGGCCGGCGAGGACGTCTACGCGCTGCCGCTGGCGCGCGTGCTGGAAGTGCTGCACGCGCCGGCCACCTCGCTGGGCTGGTTCGATGGCCGCGCGGTGCTCGACCGTCGCTCGCATACGCTTGCGCTGGTGGACCTGCGCCAGTGGCTGGACGTGGAGCCGATGCAGTCCAACCTGCTGACCATCGTGGTGCTGCAGGCCGGTGAAGCGCGCTTCGGACTGGTCGTGGACCAAGTGCGCGGCCGCGAAGAAGTGGTCATCAAGCCGCTGCCCAAGGCACTGCGCGGACTGCGCGGTTACGCCGGCGCCACCCTGATCGGCGACGGCCGGATGGCGCTGATCCTCGATGTCGACGGGCTTCGCAGCCCGCACGACTGAATTGAAACTGTGACGTCGGTCGGCCCGCTGCCGGCCGCCAGCTCAAGTCACGCCGCACCGGGCCGATAACCGATCCATGGACAGACTCAGCCTCATAGGACTCTTCCTCGCCTTGGCGTCACTGGTAGGGGGCAGCATCCTCAAGGGCGCTGGCCTGGCGTCGCTGTGGTCGCCGGCCGCGTTCGTGATCGTGATCGTGGGCACCCTTGCTTCGATCCTGCTGCACACCGCTCCGGCGGTGTTCAAGCATGCCTTCACCATCGTGCGCTGGGTGATCCGCCCGCCCCAGAGCGATCGCCGCCAGCTGATCACCCAGATCGTGGAATGGAGCAACATCGCCCGTCGCCAGGGCCTGCTGGGCCTGGAAGCACAGGTGGAAGCGCAGTCCGACCCGTTCCTGCGCAAGGGCCTGCAACTGCTGGTCGACGGCGTAGAGCCGGAAACCATCCGGCACATGCTGGAGATCGAACTGAGCAGTCAGGAACACAAGGACCTGGCCGCCTCCAAGGTGTTCGAGGCGATGGGCATCTATGCACCGACCCTGGGCATCATCGGCGCGGTGCTGGGCCTGATCGCCGTGATGAAGAACCTGGCCGATCCGAGCAAGCTCGGCCATGGCATCGCCGCGGCCTTCACCGCCACCATCTACGGCATCGCCTCGGCCAACCTGCTGTTCCTGCCGGTGTCGGCCAAGCTCAAGAGCGTGATCGCGCACAACACCCGGGACCGCGAGATGGCCATCGAAGGCCTGATCTCGATCGCGCTGGGCGAGAACCCGCGCAACATCGAATCCAACCTGAGCGGGTTCCTGCACTGACATGGCCCGCCGCAAGCACCACGAAGAGCATGCCAACCATGAGGCCTGGGCGATTCCGTACGCCGACCTGATGACGCTGCTGCTTGCCTTCTTCGTGGTGATGTATGCGATCTCTTCAGTCAACGAAGGCAAGTACCGCGTGGTCGCCGCCGCGCTCAGCACCGCCTTCGGTTCGGCCCCGCGCACCCTCAATCCGGTGCAGGTCGGCAGCAACCAGGTCAAGGGCGGCGGCTGGGATGCGCCGTCGGTGATCAACGCCGGCAGCCGCGTGGGACCCTCCGCGCCGGCCCCGGCCAACGATCCGTCGCTGCTCCCGGCAATGGCATCGCAGATGCGCTCACCGGTCTCTTTCCGTGACCAGGACCAGCTCAAGCAGGCCGAGCGCCAGCTCAACGCGATCGCCGACCGGCTGACCGCCACGCTGGCGCCGCTGATCGACCGCGGCATGATCACCGTGCGCCGCACCGAGCTGTGGATCGAAGTGGAGATCAACAGCGACATCCTGTTCCCGACCGGCGCCTCGGTGCTGGACGTGCAGGCGCGCGACACCCTGTCCACCCTCGCCGGCGTGCTGCGCGATGTACCCAACAGCGTGCGCGTGGAAGGCCACACCGACAACGTGCCGATCGCCACCGCGCAGTTTCCTTCCAACTGGGAACTGTCGGCCGCGCGTGCCGCCAGCGTGGTCCACCTGTTCGCCGACCAGGGCCTGCAGCCGGCGCGCCTGGCGATGGTCGGCTACGGCGAATTCCGCCCGCGCGAGGACAACGCCAGCGCCGTCGGCCGCAACCGCAACCGGCGCGTGATGGTGATCATCCTGGCCGACACCACGCACGGCGTGGACCCGATCAGCGAGCGGCTCAATGCCTCCACCGGCAGCGCTGCGCCCGCGCCGATCACCCCGATTTCCTTACCCCCCACCCCGCAGGCGCCGCGTGCGCCTGCAGCGGCCGGCAGCCCGATCGGCGCCGCCGTCACCCCCGCCATGAAGGAGTAGACCGATGCGCATCTGGGCAATCGCCAACCAGAAGGGCGGCGTCGGCAAGACGACCACCACCCTGGCGCTGGGCCGGCAACTGGCCGCGTCGGGTCACCGTGTGCTGCTGATCGATCTCGACCCGCATGCATCACTGACCCGCTCGTTCGGGATCCCGCTGGATCCGCCGCCGGCCGGCGTGCTGGAACTGTTCGCCGCACCGCCGGCCGAACTGGCCACGCTGTGCCATGCCAGCCGCATCCCGGGTTTGGACCACGTCTGCGCGCAGTCGGCGCTGGCCACGCTGGAACGGCGCAGCGCCAACCAGCCCGGGCTGGGCCTGTCGCTGCAGAACGCGCTGGCACGCCACGCCGGGCGTCACGATTACATCCTGCTCGACTGCGCGCCCACGCTCGGCCTGTTGATGATCAACGCGCTGGCCGCGGCCGATCGCCTGATCATCCCCACCCAGGCCGAACCGCTGGCCCTGCACGGGCTGGATGGCATGGTCCGCACCGGTGAGATGGTTGAACGTTCGCGTCGTCGCCCGCTGCCGATGTCGATCCTGCCGACCCTGTTCGACCGCCGCACCCGCGCCGGCAACGAAAGCCTGCGGCAGATGCAGGACAGCCATGGCACGCGTGTCTGGGAAGACGCGATCCCGGTGGATACGCGGATGAGCAACGCCGCCACGCTGATGGCGCCGGTGGAGGGGGACGATTATCCGGGCCGCGGCCTGGCCGCTTACCGCCGTGCACTGGACTGGATCCTGGCCGACGATGCGCGTGCACTGGAGCAGGCCGCATGAACAACGAAACCGTGCTGGACGATTACCTGGAACAGCTGCTGGGCGAGGCCACCACGGCGGTCGCCGAACCGCAGGCCACCACGGCCGTGGCAGCCGCTCCCGACGCCGCCGCCGAGCCCACCGCCGAACGCGAACCGACCTGGGACGACCTGCCGGACGAGGTGGTCTACGAGACCGGGCCGGCCAGCAGCGAAGACCCCGCGCTGATGGACGAAGCCAGCCTGCAGGCCGCCTTCGACGCCGCCGCCGAAGCGCCGCCGACTGCCGTGCAGACGGCGCCGGAACCGGAACCAGAACCCACCTGGGACGACCTGCCGGACGAAGTCATCTATGAGACCGGTGAAGCGATCAGCGCAGTGCTGACCAACGCGGACAGTCCTTCGCTGGAAGCGGCCTTCGCCGCCGCCGCCGATCCCATCGCCGCGCTCGTCGCACCGCCGCCGGCCATGCCCCCCGCGGTGCCGGCCCTGCCGCCACGTACCGTGGCGCGCGCGGTGCCGGCACTGGCGCAAGCCAACGCCAACCCGCCCAGCACCTGGCAGGAACTGCAGGAACAGGCCCGGCAGAGCGGCTACGCGTCATCCCCGCAACGACGCGCCACCGAGCGCAGCTCGCGCTGGCTGCGGCTGCGCTGCGGCAGCCAGGCCTATGCACTGGAACTGCTGAAAGTGCAGGAAGTGGTGCTGCCGGTGCCGCTGCTGCCCCTGCGCGGCACCGCCCCGGCGATGCTCGGCATCATGAACCTGCGTGGCCAGGTGGTACCTGTAATGGACCTGGGCATCCATCTCGGCGGAGCCCCCGCCGGCGAAGACGCCCTGACCCGCATCGTGGTGCTGGAAGAAAACGGCGAGATCATGGGCCTGCGCGTGACCGCAGTGGAAGATGTCACCAACCTCAGCGACTCGCAGATAGAGCCCCCCGACACCGCCCGCATCTGCCGCATCAGCAACGACATCTTCCGCGGCGTAGCCCGCCTCCACCAGCAACCGATGATCCTCCTCGACGCCACCCAGCTGCTGAACTGACACACCAGCCCAGGCTGGAGGCAAGCGCTGCGCCCTTGCCCTTGCCCTTGCCCTTGCCTTGCCCTCCCCCACCCCGCGGCCCAAGCGCAGACTGTCAGTGAGGGGGCGGGCAGGGTCAGGCAGGACTGTGTGAGGCAGGAGCCGAACACAAGCCCCCATGGATGGGTTCACGGCGGGTCCTGCCTGACCCTGCCCGCCCCCTCGCCCCAGGCTCCTGCTTCACCCTGAGGCCGCGAAAACAACAACCCACCCCTAAAGCTTCCCCGGATATTGCCGCTATGAAGTCTGGAACCGTTTGTCCGGAGCAACAATGAGCACTGTGGACCTGGGTGAAGATCTCGGCATCGAGAGCAGCACCGAGCTGAAGAACCGCCTGGCCCCGTTGCTGGCCGCGGCCGACCCGCTGACCCTCGACGCCAGCCGGGTGGGCCGTATCCACACCGCCGCCATGCAGGTCCTGTGCGCGTTCGTGCAGGGCCGGCGCGGTGCCGGACTGCACACGGAATTCAGCGGCAGCACCGCAACCTTCACCGACGCCGCGCGATTGCTCGGCGTCACCCAGGCCCTCGGCCTGGCTGTATCCCATGACAACCTGAAATCTGTGGAGAACGCGGCATGAGCGCACGTATCTTGGTGGTGGACGACTCGGCGTCGATGCGCCAGATGGTTTCCTTCGCCCTCACCTCGGCCGGGTTTTCCGTCGAAGAAGCCGAGGACGGCGCCGTCGCGCTGGGCCGGGCCAAGGGCCAACGCTTCAACGCGGTGGTCACCGACGTCAACATGCCCAACATGGACGGCATCTCGCTGATCCGCGAACTGCGCCAGCTGGCCGAATACAAGTTCACCCCGATGCTGATGCTGACCACCGAATCGGCCGCGGACAAGAAGTCCGAAGGCAAGGCCGCCGGTGCCACCGGCTGGCTGGTCAAGCCGTTCAACCCCGAACAGCTGATCGCCACCGTGCAGAAGGTCCTGGGCTGATCGCCCACGCCATCCCGTCCCCCGCGCCCGCCCTTGGAACACACCTGACATGAGCATGGACCTGCAACGTTTCCACGCCACCTTCTTCGAGGAAAGCCGCGAAGGGCTGGACGCCATGGAAGCCGGACTGCTGACCCTGGAATCCGGCCAGCACGATGCAGAGATCATCAACTCGGTGTTCCGTGCAGCGCATTCGATCAAGGGCGGCGCCGGCACCTTCGGCTTCGATGCGATCGCCGCGCTGACCCATGTGCTGGAAACGCTGCTGGACGAGCTGCGCGCCGGCAAGCGCGCGCTGGAAGCCAATGCGGTGGATGCGATGCTGGCCTCGGTGGACGTGCTGCGCGCCCTGCTGCGCGAAGCCGAACACGGCGTGCAGGCCGACCCGGCCGCGGTCGCGGCGATGAAGGCGCGACTGGAATCGATCCTGTCCGGGCAGGCCCCGGCAGCAGCGAGCGCGGCGGCCCCGGTCGTCGCCGAAGCGGAGCCGGAAGCCTGGCAGATCGGCTTCACTCCGGCGCCGTCGATGTTCATGAGCGGCAATGATCCGCTGCGCATCATCCGCGAACTGGAACACCTTGGCCCGCTGCAGGTGCAGGCACGCCTCGAGCGCCTGCCCGGTTTCGAGCAGCTGGATCCGTTCGAGGCCCACCTCGCGTGGGATCTGGGCCTGATCGGCAAGATCAAGCGCAGCCAGATCGAAGATACCTTCGCCTGGGTGGTCGACGACTGCGAGCTGGACATCCGTCCGGTCGCACCGCCCAGCCTGGCCACCAGCGCACCGGCTGTCGAAGTCGAGCTCGCCCCGGCGGCGGCTGCAGCGCCTGCCACCGCTGCGCCGGCCACGGCCGCCGCGACACCGGCGCAGGAAGCCGAATCCTCCATCCGCGTCAGCGTGGACAAGGTCGATGCGCTGATCAACCTGGTCGGCGAACTGGTCATCACCCAGGCGATGCTGAAGCAGGTGTCCAACCATATCGATCCGGCCCATGCCGAGCGCCTGTTCGCCGGCCTGGACCTGCTGGAGCGCAACACGCGTGACCTGCAGGAAGCGGTGATCGGCGTGCGCATGCTGCCGGTGGATGCGGTGTTCCGCCGCTTCCCGCGCCTGGTCCGCGACCTGTCCACCCGCCTCGGCAAGCAGGTACGGCTGAAGACCATCGGCGAAGGTACCGAACTGGACAAGGGGCTGATCGAGAAGATCGCCGATCCGCTGGTCCACCTCGTGCGCAACTCCATCGACCACGGGCTGGAAATGCCGGAGTTCCGCCGCAACGCGGGCAAGGACGAAACCGGCACCATCACCTTGGCCGCATCCCACCAGGGCGGTCACATCGTCATCGAAGTGAGCGACGACGGCCACGGCCTGAACCGCGACCGGATCCTGGCCAAGGCTGCCGAACGCGGCCTGGCCGTGCCGGAAAACCCGACCGATGCGCAGGTCTGGGACCTGATCTTCCAGCCGGGCTTCTCCACCGCCGATGCCGTGACCGACCTGTCCGGCCGCGGCGTGGGCATGGACGTGGTCCGCCGCAACATCCAGGCACTGGGCGGCGAAGTGCAGATCGAAAGCCGCGCCGGCATGGGCACGCGCACGCTGATCCGCCTGCCGCTCACGCTTGCGATCCTGGACGGCATGACCGTATCGGTGGCCGGCGAAACCCTGATCCTGCCCCTCGCTTACGTGCTGGAAGCCCTGCAGCCGCAGGCCAGCGACATCCGCACCATGGCCGGCGAAGGGCGCGTGCTGCGGGTGCGCGGCGAATACCTGCCGATCCTTTCGCTGAGCGAGTACTACGGCTACGGCCAGCGCCACAGCGACGAATCGCTGGTGGTGGTGGTGGAAGGCGATGGCCAGAAGATCGCGCTGGAAGTGGACGAACTGGTCGGCCAGCAGCAGGTCGTGGTGAAGAACATCGAGAACAACTACCGCCGCATCGGCGGGGTATCCGGCGCCACCATCCTTGGCGATGGCCGGGTGGCACTGATCGTCGACATCGGCGGGCTGGTGCGCTCGCTGCGGGTCCCGCAGGCCGCCTGATCCACGAACAACGGTAACGCCGAGCCAGGCTCGGCGCACTGTTGGAAAATTCTCCGCCGAGCACGGCTCGGCGCTACAGATCCGCGCCGCCTCGCCGCTATCTGTAAAGACGGCGTGATGACCCCCACACCGCCGTGTCCCGCTTCCTTTCCAACATCGCCCAGCGGCGTGGCCGCTGCGCCCTGCCCTGCCCTGGAGCACCCGCATGAAGTGGTTCGCCGATCTCGCCATCGCCCGCAAGCTGGCGGTGGGATTCACCTTGACCACCTTGATGACCCTCGTGCTGGGCGGCTTCGCCCTGCTGCGCCTGTCCGAGGCCAACCAGCAGCTGCGTGGCATGGCCAGCAATGCCATCCCGTCGGTGCAGCACCTTGGTGAAGTCCGCTCCCAGCTGGGCGAGTTCCGCACCTATGAAATGGCCCAGCTGACCATGCTGGACCAGCCGGAAAAAGTAGCCGACTACAACAAGCGCATGGACGCCACCGCCAAGGTGGTGCATGAGGAACTGGAGGCCTACGCCGCGCTGCCCGCCGACCCGAAAGAGCGCGAGCTGTATCAGAAGGTCAAGGCCGACGTGGCCGCCTACTTCGCTGCCAACGTCCAGCTGCGCGCTGCCGGCGCCAGCGGCGATGCGGTGCTGGCCCAGCAGGTGTCCGACGAGCAGTCGCGTCCGCTTCGCCGCAAGCTGTTCGATGACCTGAAGGCGCTCAGCGCCTACAGCGGCACGCTGATGGACCAGGGCATCGCCGATGCCAATGCCACCCACCACACCAGCCTGATCGCCATCATCGCCGCGATGCTGCTGCTGTCGCTGGTGGCGGCCACGCTGGCGGTGATCATCTCGCGCGCGATCACCGTACCGCTGGGCAAGGCCGTGCAGGCCATCCAGGCGGTGGCACGCGGCGACCTCAGCGTCACCACCCAGGCCAGCAGTGCCGATGAAGCCGGCCGCATGCTGGCCGCCACCGCGGCGATGACCGCCACCCTGCGCCGCTTCTCCGGGCAGACCCAGCAGATGGTGGACATGCACGCCGGCCCGGACATCAGCCACCGCATCCCGGAAGACTTCCCGGGCGTGTATGGCGAGCTGGCGCACGGCATCAACACGGTCATCTTCGAACACCTCGACGCACTGCGCGATGCGGTGGATGTGCTGAACCAGTACGCCATCGGCAACCTGGAACCGGACGCGCGCCGCCTGCCGGCCAGCCGCGCCTTCCTGCACGAATCGATGGACGCGGCCAAGGGCAGCCTGCTGGCGATCAACACGCAGATCCAGCAACTGGCGTCGGCCGCGGCGGTGGGTGATTTCAGCCAGCGCGGTGATGCCGAACGCTTCCAGCATGACTTCAAGGTCATGATCGAACAGCTCAACACCATGATGCACGTGGCCGACGGCAACCTGTCCCAGCTGTCGCAGCTGCTGCGCTCCATTGCGGCCGGCGACCTGACCGCACGCATGGACGGTGAGTTCCACGGCGTGTTCGCCTTGATGCGCGACGATGCCAACACCACCGTTGGCCAGCTGACCGGCATCGTGTCCAGCATCCAGGTGTCGGCACAGAGCATCCGTGGCGCCGCCAGCGAGATCGCCGCCGGCAACAATGATCTTTCGCGCCGTACCGAACAGCAGGCGGCCAATCTGGAAGAGACCGCGGCCTCGATGGAGGAACTGACCTCCACCGTGCGCCAGAACGCCGAGCACGCCCGCCAGGCCAACCAGCTGGCGATCGGCGCAGCCGGTGTCGCCAGCCAGGGCGGTGCGGTGGTCAGCGAGGTGGTCACCACCATGTCGGCGATCGAAGCGTCGTCGAAGAAGATCGCCGAGATCATCTCGGTCATCGACGGCATCGCCTTCCAGACCAACATCCTGGCGCTGAATGCTGCCGTGGAAGCAGCACGCGCCGGCGACCAGGGACGTGGCTTCGCAGTGGTTGCCAGCGAAGTGCGCACCCTGGCGCAGCGTTCGGCGGCAGCGGCCAAGGAGATCAAGGGCCTGATCGACGAATCGGTCGGCAAGGTCGCCGATGGCTCCGCACTGGTCCACCAGGCCGGCGCCACCATGGGCGAGATCGTCGCCTCGGTGCAGCGCGTGACCGACATCATGGCCGAGATTTCCGCGGCCTCGCAGGAACAGTCGGCCGGCATCGAACAGGTCAACCAGACCGTGGTGCAGATGGACGAGACCACCCAGCAGAACGCGGCGCTGGTGGAAGAAGCCACCGCCGCGGCACGTTCGATGGAAGAGCAGGCCATGCAGCTGACCGATGCGGTGGCCCAGTTCCGGCTGGCCGACAGCGCGCCGGCCAAGGGCGCTGCGCCCGGCGTACGTCCCAACGTGGCCGCACCGGCGAAGCCGCCCGCAGCCCCCCCGCGCCCGGCCACCCGCCGCGCGACAGTGCGGCAGCCCGTCATCGCCGGCGACGGCGACTGGCAGGAGTTCTAAGCGCCACAGCAGTTGACGAGCTGGCGGGGCGAGGCGGCTTGGCGGGGGACGGCAAAAGCCGCATCCTGCGGGCCTCGTTTCGCGCCATCCATGGCGCCTGGGGCCCCAGCCCTTGCCCCTGCCTTTGTTTTTTATTTTTCATTCCGCGGCCCGGCAGCCACCGGAACCTGTCAGAGGGCCGGGCGGGGGGGCTGGGCGGGGGCGTTGAGCGCCATGGATGGCGCGAAACGAGGCCCGCAGGATGCGGCTTCTGCCGTCCCCCGATCAGCCCCACCGCCCGGCCCAGCCCGCAGCTACACACCTACGCAGCCACCCAGCCCGATTTCGGGACAATCCGTGCGCGCCGTCACACTCCCATCACGCACAGGTCAAGTTCGTCCCGTCACGGCCGTTACTGGACTCACCACACCGCCCGGTCTGCCGATGGACGCTTCCGCTGACGTCGCCGTGCCCCGACAGCGCTTCCCCCGCGCGCTGGTCGGCCTGCTGTTGCTCGGCCTTTGGATGGGCTGGGCAGCACCGGCGCTGTGGTACCAGCACGCCGATTCTCCCATTCCCCTGTGCGTCGCCCCCACCGACCGCCGTTGAATCACCAAGCCGCTGTTCATGCCAGAAGGAGCATTGCGCATGTCCACCACGCCACGTACCGCTGATTCGTTCGCAGGTCACGAAAAACTTCCCTTCCTGCAGGTCCTGACCGCAGAAGCCGATCGCCTGTTCCTCGGCGTCAGCGCCCTGCTGGCGCTGGTGTCGATGGGGCTGGCGCTGCGCGCCGGTGCCTGGACCCCGTTCCTGGCCATCAGCCTGCCCACCCTGCTGGTGGTCGCCGCGCAGGTACGCCTGCTGCCGGGCACGCGCTTGTCGCGCTGCACCGTCGCGCTGGCCTGGATGGTGCAGGCCGCCACCTTGATCCACCAGACCAGCGGCCTGCTGGAAACCCACTTCACCGTGATCGTGCTGATCGCCCTGCTGCTGTACTACCGCGACTGGCTGCCGCTGGTGGTGGCTGCCGCGGCCATCGCCGTGCACCACGTGCTGTTCTTCTACCTGCAACACCGCGGCCTGCCCTACCCGGTGTTCAGTGCCGGCAGCGGCATCGGCATCCTCGCCCTGCATGCCAGCTACGTCGTGGTGGAAACCGCGCTGCTGTCGGTCATGGCGATCCAGATGCGCCGCCAGCTGCTGCTGCTCGGCCACGACCCGCGGCAACTGGCCGCACTGGCGCGCGGCGTGGCCGCCGACCAGCCGTTGCCCGCCGGCATCCATGCCGAACAGTTCCCGGCCGAATCCCTGGCGCGCACCCTGGTGCAGACCAGTACCCAGCTGTTGCAGCGGCGCCAGCGCGAACAGGCCGCGCTGGCCGACACCCTGCGCATCCGCACCGCATTGGATGACGTCACCACCAACGTGATGATCGCCGACCGCGAGCGCAACATCGTGTTCGTCAACCGTCCGCTGCAGCAGATGCTCTCCGTGGCCGAATCGGACCTGCGCCGGGACCTGCCGCAGTTCGATGCCAGCCAGCTGATCGGCCAGAACATCGACATCTTCCACCGCAACCCGGCCCACCAGGCCAAGCTGCTGGATACGCTGTCCACCACCTACCGCGCACAGATCCGCGTCGGTGGCCGGCTGCTGCGCCTGATCGTCAACCCCATCGTCAGCGACCAGGGCGAGCGCCAGGGCTTCGTGGTGGAATGGGCTGACCGCACGCTTGAAGCCCAGGTCGAAGCCGAGCTTGAACGCATCGTGCAGGCGGCCGCCAACGGTGACTTCAGCGGCCGCGTGGCCTGCGAAGGCAAGGAGGGCTTCTTCCTGCAGCTGGCCCAGCAGCTCAACGCTCTGATGGATGCCAACGCCACCAGCATCGAACAGATTTCCGCACTGCTGTCGGCGCTGTCGCAGGGCGATCTCACCGCACGCATGGAAGGCGATTTCCACGGTGTGTTCGGCCGCATCCGCGACGATGCCAACGCCACCATCGCCCAGCTGACCAGCATCGTCGGCAGCATCCAGGACGCGTCCACCCATATCAATGGCACCGCTGCCGGCCTGGCCCAGGGCAACGGGCACCTTGCCAGCCGGACCGAACAGCAGGCGGCGAGCCTGGAAGAAACCGCCGCCACGATGGAAGAGCTGACCGCCACCGTGCGGCAGAACGCCGAACACGCACGCACCGCCAACCGCGTGGCCAGCGGCGCGGCCGACGTGGCGGCCTCCGGCGGCGAGGTGGTGGGCAACGTAGTCACCACCATGAGCGACATCGAACACGCCTCGCGTCGCATCGCTGAAATCATTTCGGTGATCGACGGCATTTCCTTCCAGACCAACATCCTGGCCTTGAACGCCGCCGTGGAAGCCGCCCGTGCCGGTGAACAGGGCCGTGGCTTCGCGGTGGTCGCCTCCGAAGTGCGCGTACTGGCCCAGCGTTCGGCCGAAGCGGCCAAGCAGATCAAGGGCCTTATCGAAGACTCGGTGGACAAGGTGGCGCACGGTTCGACGCTGGTGCAGCGCGCCGGCTCGACCATGCGCGACATCGTGCAGTCGGTGCAGCAGGTGAACCAGATCATGGCCGAGATCGCCGCGGCATCGCAGGAACAGAGTGCCGGCATCGAACAGGTCAGCCAGAGCATCACCCAGATGGACGCCAACACCCGCCAGAACGCCGCCCTGGTCGAAGCATCGACCGCGGCCACCCATGCCATGGGATCGCAGGCAGCGGGGCTTGCCGAGGCCGTGGCGCGCTTCCGGCTGCACGACGATGGCAGCGAAACCGCCGTGATGCGGCGGCTGCGCGAGCTGGCGGGCTGACCCCAGCCGGTAGTGACGGCCGCTGGCCGTCACCGCCTGGTTGCGCGCACGGCGCGGCGCCACCGATGCAGCCATCCAAGGCGCCCCGCAGCGGGACGCTGCAATGGGGTTCAGGAAAACAGGATCTTGCCGATATGCTGGAATACCACCGTGTCCTACGTCACGGTTTTTCCCGCACTCGAACGCAGAACCGATGTCCGCAGGCAGCCACGATGCAGCACAGGATCACCCCACCGCGCACGACGACAGCGCCGATGAACGCTTCCTGGTGCGAAATCCGCTGCAGATCCGCCAACTGCTCAGGCAGCTGATCGACCAGCGGTCACTGATCAACGCCCACATCGGCGGTCGCGACCAGAGCTTCCCCACCGCGGTGCTGGAACTGGACGAGGACCTGGACCAGCTGCTGCTCGACGGCAGCCCGCAGGAGGCCTCCAACCGTGCCGCCGAAGCGGCCGGCCACCTGCTGTGCTTTGCCCAGCTCGACCGGGTGCTGGTGCGCTTCCGCGTGGACCATATCGAGCGCCTGGACAACGGCCGCCACGTCGCGTTCCGGACCACCCTGCCGGACGAGATGGTGCACCTGCAGCGCCGCGAGATGTACCGCCTGGAGACCCCGATCACCGATTCCCCACAGCTGGTGCTGCCGGCCGCCGACGGTCGCCCGGAACGGCTGGCGATGCGCGTGGTGGACATCAGCGGCGGCGGACTGGCGGTCACCCTGCCCGCGGAGTACGCCGTGTTCGGACTGCAGAAACGCTACGACGCCGAACTGAGCCTGCCCGATGGGCCGGACCTGCAGGTCAGCCTGATCGCCTGCAACGAGCGCCTGCAGAAGCTGCCCAACGGCAGCGAAGTGACGCGCGTGGGACTGCGCTTCGACCGCCTGCCGCGCGGCGGCGACAGCGCCATCCAGCGCTACATCTTCCGCATCGACCGCCAGCGCAGCGCCCGCAAGAACGGCGAGCTGTAACCAGCAGGACAGCGGGATCCTAAAGTCCCGCCCGGATCCGCCGATATCGAGCCTGAGACCGGCAATCACGGCACCCAGGACACCCTCGATGAACGACAAGAACCAGGCCCACGCCGATACCGGCGGCGAGTTCCTCAGCTTCACCCTCGGCGATGAGCACTACGGCGTGGACATCCTCAAGGTGCAGGAGATCCGGGGCTATGACGCGGTCACCCGCGTGCCCGACGCACCCGATTACATCAAGGGCGTGATCAACCTGCGCGGCACCATCGTGCCGGTCATCGACCTGCGCCTGAAGCTGCGCCTGGAGAACGCGCGCTACGACGCCTTCACCGTGATGATCGTGCTGAACGTGGAAGACCGCGTGGTCGGCATCGTGGTGGACAGCGTGTCCGACGTGATCCCGCTGGCCGCCGAGCAGATCCGCCCGACGCCGGAGTTCGGCGCCGCGGTCGATACCCGCTTCATTTCCGGCATCGGCACCCAGGACGACCGGATGCTGATCCTGCTGGACATCGAAACCCTGCTCGACAGCGCCGACATGGGCCAGCCGGCAGTGGCCGAAGAAGCCGCTGCCTGATTGCAGCGGTTCGAAACAAAATCCTTCAGTTCCATCTGCAACGGCCGATAGGGGATTCAAGGACCGCCCGCGACGGAACGCACCAGGCCGGCCACCCGATCCCCATCCCCATTACTGGAGTACCTGTAGATGAAGTCCCTGTTCGCCTTTGCATCGGCCACCCTGCTGGCTGCCACCGCCCTGACCGCCTCCGCCCAGTCGGCCATGATTCCGCCGGAAATGGCCCCGCGCCAGGTCGGCAAGGAAGGCATGGTCTGCGGCAAGGTCGAAAAGGCCCGCTTCGCCGAAGGCTCGGAAGGTTCGCCGACCTTCCTGTACATGGGCGGCGCCTTCCCGCGCCACACCTTCTCGGCCCGCATCGCCGGCGCCAACCGCGGCAAGTTCAGCTTCCCGCTGGAATCGCTGGAAGGCAAGACCGTGTGCGTGATCGGCAAGATCGAGCGCGACGCCTCGCGTGCTGAAATCGAAGTCAGCTCGCCGGCTGGCCTGAAGCTGGCCGACATCAAGTAAGACCGGTTTGTCCTGCCACGCCGGCACGGCCGGCGTGGCTGCTGCACCCGGGCCATGGTGGCCCGGACGCGTCCGCCTTTGGAGAGTGCAACGCCCATGCCCTGGATCAACAACCTCAAACTGATGCCCAAGCTGCTGCTCACCTTCGGTGTGCTGCTGCTGGTGATGCTGCTTCAGGGCATCGTGGCCTACCGTGGCCTGCACTCGCTCAATGACGTGACCACCGACCTGGCCGGCAAGCGGATGGAAAGCATCCGCATGGCAGGCGAAATGCGCGGCATGCTGGGTGAATATCGCAACTCCGCCTACCAGCAGCTGATCCGCGCCAGCGATGACGTCAAGGCCGAAGCACACACCCGCGCCGAAGACCTGCGCAAGCAGCTGGATGCCTCGATCAAAGCCTACCCGGCAACGGTCGACAACCCCCAGCAGAAGGCCCTGTTCGATACCTTCGTCAAGGACTGGAACGGCGCACTCGCCTCCTACGATTCGGTCAGCGAAATGCTGGAACTGCAGCTGCCCGACGACGCCATCGATACGTTCGTCGGTGAGACGCGCACCAAGCACCGCGCTTCGGCCGCTGCACTGGAAACGCTGATCGCCGAAGACAACCGCCTGGCCCGCGCTGCGCGCGAGCAGGCAGAATCCACCTATGCCACCTCCGCCACGCTGATCATCATCGCCCTGCTCGGTGGCGCCGCGCTCGGCTTCGTGCTGGTGTGGCTGTTCGCCCGTGCCCTGGTCGGCAGCGTGCGCGGCGCGGTGAGCGTGGCCAACGAAGTGGCCAGCGGCAAGCTCGACGGCCACATCGACACCTCGCGTTCGGATGAAGTGGGCGACCTGATGCAGGCCATGCAGCGCATGCAGCGCGACCTGCGCGAACGCATCGAACGCGACCAGGCCATCGCCAGCGAGAACCTGCGCATCCGCACCGCGCTGGATTACAGCTCCACCGGTGTGTTCCTCAGCGATGCCAACCAGCAGATCGTCTACGCCAACCGTGCGCTGGCGCAGTCGCTGGTCGAGCATGCCGCCGAAGTGCGCAAGGACCTGCCGGACTTCGACGTCGAAGCGCCGCTGGTCGGCCGCCCGGTCGCCGAACTGGAAGTGGGCGGCAAGGCCGATGCGGCCGTGCTGTCCGAACTGGAGCGCAACGGCGTGGCCCGCCGCGAAGTGCAGTACGGCCAGGCACAGTTCGCCCAGGTCATCTCCACCATCCGCAACGAAGAAGGCGAAACGGTCGGCCACGTGACCGAATGGCGCGACCGCACCCCGGAAGCCGCCGTTGAAGCCGAAGTGGCCCGGGTCATCGCCCGCGCCGCCGCCGGCGACCTCACCGACCGCGTGGACAGCGAAGGCAAGGACGGCTTCTTCCTGCAGCTGGCCAACCAGATCAACGGCCTGCTGGATGCCAACGCATCGAGCATCGACCAGATCTCCCAGCTGCTCAACGCGCTGTCGCGCGGCGACCTGACCGCGCGCATGCACGGCGATTACCAGGGTGTCTTCGCGCAGATGCGAGACGACGCCAATGCGACCGCCGAACAGCTGAGCAGCATCGTCACCCGCATCAAGCATTCCAGCCGCGCCATCAACTCGGCCGCCGGTGAAATCGCCAGCGGCAACAGTGACCTGTCGCGCCGCACCGAGCAGCAGGCGGCGAACCTGGAAGAGACCGCGGCATCGATGGAGGAACTGACCTCCACCGTGCGCCAGAACGCCGAACATGCCCGCCAGGCCAACCAGCTGGCGATCGGCGCGGCCGGCGTGGCCAGCCAGGGTGGCGAGGTGGTCGGCCAGGTGGTCACCACCATGTCGGCCATCCAGACCTCGTCCAAGAAGATCGCCGAGATCATCTCGGTCATCGACGGCATCGCCTTCCAGACCAACATCCTGGCGCTGAACGCTGCGGTGGAAGCCGCACGTGCCGGTGAACAGGGCCGTGGTTTCGCCGTGGTCGCCAGCGAGGTGCGCACGCTGGCACAGCGTTCGGCTGCAGCGGCCAAGGAGATCAAGGGCCTGATCGACGACTCGGTCGGCAAGGTCGCCGATGGTTCGGCACTGGTGCACAAGGCCGGCGCGACCATGGGCGAAATCGTCGCCTCGGTGCAGCGCGTGACCGACATCATGGCCGAGATCTCCGCTGCCTCGCAGGAACAGTCGGCCGGCATCGAGCAGGTCAACCAGACCGTGGTGCAGATGGACGAAACCACCCAGCAGAACGCGGCGCTGGTGGAAGAAGCCACCGCCGCCGCACGCGCCATGGAAGAGCAGGCCGGCCACCTCAGCGAGGCGGTTTCGGTGTTCACCCTGGACGAGGCCGAGCTGCAGCACGACACCCCGGCACCGGCACGTGCGCGTACTGCTGCACCGATTGCCACCCCGTCCGTCCCGCGCCGCCCGGCCAGCCGCCAGCCGGCAACCGAGCTGGCCGATGGAGACTGGCAGGAGTTCTGATTCGTCTGCGTCTTCGGATACGGCCGGGCCTGGTGCCCGGCCTTTTTTTTTGCGCGGTGGCCTACCGCCATCCCGGTAGTGACGGCCGCTGGCCGTCATGCGGCGCACGCTGCCTCCCCCGCCGCTGCGCTCCCCAGGCACGACGTGGCGTTACCGCCTGCATCTTCGGCGCTCAATTGTCCGCCGTCGCGGCCGATAACACGGATGACGCGGCAGATCCGCGCCCCCTTCCCTGTTCTGGTCCCGCTCCATGACGCTCAAGCAACGCTGGCATCGCTACTTCGACAACCTCCCGGTTCGCCGCAAGCTCAACCTGCTCACCGTGCTGATCGCCATCGGCGTCATCGCACTGTCCATCGTCGCTGCGCGCATGCAGTACCTGGACCTGACCGAGACCCGCAAGGAATCGCTGGCGGTGCAGGTGGAACTGGCCGAAGGCGTACTCAGCCATTACCAGAAGCTGGCCGCCAGCGGCGAGCTGACCGAAGAGGCCGCCAAGGCCGCCGCCCTGCAGGCCATCGATGCCATGCGGGCGCAGGACAACGCCTATTACTACAACGTGCTGGACACGAACTATGTGCTGCTGATGCACCCGTTCAAGCCCGAGCGCGTGGGCAGCGTTCAGAAGGACTACACCTCCGTCGACGGCGTGCCGCTGTATTACCTGCAGGTCGGCATGGCGCGCATCGGCGGCGGCTACACCTACTACCAGACCAACAAGCCCGGCGCGGACAAGCCGATCGACAAGGTCACCTACGCGCACATGTTCGCGCCCTGGCAGTGGGTGGTCACCAGCGGTGTCTACATGGACGACGTGCAGGCGCAGGCGTGGACCTTCACCCTGATCATGGCGCTGACCGGCGGCATCGTCGTGCTGGTCGTGCTGGCCCTGAGCTGGGTGATCGGCAGCCGCATCGCCACCCCGCTGCGCAAGGCCACGCTGGTGGCCGAAGGCATCGCCGCCGGCAAGCTGGACAACGCCATCGGCGAACAGCCGCATGACGAACCCGGCCGCCTGCTGCACAGCATGGGCCGCATGCAGGACCAGCTGCACGCGGTGATCGGCGGCCAGCGCGAGATGGCGCGCCGCCACGAAGCCGGCGAGCTGGCCTACCGCATCGACGCAAGCAGCGTGCCCGGCGAATACGGGCAGATGGTGCGTGAAACCAACACGCTGGTCGGCAGCCACGTGCAGACCCTGCATGACGTGCTGGCGGTGGTGCAGCAGTACGCCATCGGCGACCTGCGCGCCGATATCGCCCGTTACCCCGGCGACAAGGCCGCCATCACCACCACCGTGGATGCGGTGAAGGCCAACCTGGGCCGCATCAACGCGGAGATCAAGCGCCTGGCGGCCTCGGCTGCGGCCGGCGACTTCAGCCAGCGCGGCGATGCGGCGTCGTTCGAACACGATTTCCGCGCAATGGTGGAAAACCTCAACGCGATGATGGCCGTCAGCGATGACAACCTCGGCAAGTTGTCCGCGCTGCTGTCGGCCATCGCCGAAGGCAACCTGACCGCGCGCATGCACGGCGAGTTCCAGGGCGTGTTCGCGCGCATGCGTGACGATGCCAACGCCACGGTCATCCAGCTGACCCGGATCGTCGGCCAGATCCAGGGCGCGACCAGCAGCATCACCCTGGCGGCCGGTGAAATCGCCAGCGGCAACAATGACCTGTCGCGTCGTACCGAACAGCAGGCGGCGAACCTGGAAGAAACCGCCGCCTCGATGGAGGAACTGACCTCCACCGTGCGCCAGAACGCCGAGCACGCGCGCCAGGCCAACCAGCTGGCGATCGGTGCGGCCGGCGTGGCCTCGCAGGGGGGCGAGGTGGTCGGCCAGGTGGTCACCACCATGACCTCCATCGAAGCGTCGTCGAAGAAGATCGCCGACATCATCTCGGTGATCGACGGCATCGCGTTCCAGACCAACATCCTGGCGCTGAACGCCGCGGTGGAAGCCGCGCGCGCGGGCGAACAGGGCCGCGGTTTCGCCGTGGTCGCCAGCGAAGTACGCACCCTCGCGCAGCGTTCGGCGGCGGCCGCCAAGGAGATCAAGGGACTGATCGACGCGTCGGTCGAAACGGTCGCCGATGGCTCGGCGCTGGTGCACCAGGCCGGGGCCACCATGGGCGAGATCGTCGCCTCGGTACAGCGCGTGACCGACATCATGGCCGAGATCTCGGCCGCGTCGCAGGAGCAGTCCGCCGGCATCGAACAGGTCAACCAGACCGTGGTGCAGATGGACGAAACCACCCAGCAGAACGCCGCACTGGTGGAAGAAGCCACCGCCGCGGCGCGTGCGATGGAAGAACAGGCAACCCAGCTTGCCGATGCCGTGGCGATCTTCCGCCTGGACAACCAGGTGGACGCCGCCGTACGTGCGGTCGCCGCCCGCGTCGAGCGTCCGGTGATCGTGGCGGCGAGCCCCGCGCGCACCCCGGCACGTGCAGCGGCGCGTCCAGCCCCCACCCCGCGCGTGCTGCAGACGCCGGACGACGGCAACTGGCAGGAATTCTGATCCGCAACGGCGCGGGCACCTCCCCGCGCCTTCGTACCCGCACTGGACACCCCCCGTGACCCTGCCTGCCTCCCCGATCATCCGCACCGACACCCGCGAGTTCGACTTCGCCGACCGCGACTTCCGCCGCGTCTGCGAACTTATCCACCAACGCGCCGGCATCGCTCTGGCACCGGCCAAGCGGGACATGGTGTACGGACGCCTGTCGCGGCGCCTGCGTGCGCTGGGCATGCGCAGTTTCCAGCAGTACCTGGACCACCTGGAAAACGGCGGCGATGACGAGTGGCAGGCCTTCACCAACGCGCTGACCACCAACCTCACCGCGTTCTTCCGCGAGCCGCACCACTTCGAAAAACTGCGCGAGGAGCTCAAGGCACGTGCCGCCACCGCCACCAGCGCCAACCCGCTGCTGTTGTGGTCATGCGCGGCGTCCACCGGTGAAGAGCCCTACTCCATCGCGATCACCGCCTGCGAAGCCTTCGGCACGCTGAAGCCGCCGGTGCGCATCGTTGCCACCGACGTGGATACCCAGGTGCTGGCCACCGCCGCACGCGGGGTCTACGCGATCGACCGCGTGGCGGGATTGGACCCGGACATGAAACGCCGCTACTTCCAGCGCGGCACCGGACCCAACGACGGCCAGTGCCGGGTGGTGCCCGCACTGCGTGAACTGATCGACTATCGCCCGCTCAACCTGCTCGCACCGCGCTTCGACATCGGCGGCCCGTTCACTGCCCTGTTCTGCCGCAACGTGATGATCTATTTCGACAAGCCGACCCAGCGCGACATCCTCGGCCGGCTCGTCCGCCACCTGGCCGACGACGGCATGCTCTACACCGGGCACTCCGAGAACTACCTGCATGCCGCCGACCTGATCCAGCCGTGCGGCCGGACCCTGTACCGTCGCGCACCGGGAGCACCGACGTGAGTGCCGCCCTGCGCGAAGACGATGTCATGCGCTACTACGACAGCCGCTTCAAGGTCACCGCCGCCAAGCTGCTGCCCACCCAGTACCTGGTGGTGCACGATGACACCGCGCTGACCACCATCCTCGGTTCCTGCGTGGCGGCCTGCCTGCGCGACCCGGTGCTGCGCATCGGCGGCATGAACCACTTCCTGCTGCCGGAAGGCAATGTCGGCGACGGCGCGCCCGCGCGCTACGGCAGCTACGCGATGGAACTGCTGATCAACGACCTGCTCAAGCGCGGCGCCAACCGCAAGCGCCTGGAAGCCAAGGTGTTCGGCGGCGCCAACGTGCTGAAGGGCTTCACCAGCAACCCGGTGGGTACGCGCAACGCCGAATTCGTGCGCCAGTACCTGCAGGCCGAGCACATTCCCATCGTCGCCGAGGATCTGTGCGGGATCCATCCGCGCAAGATCTGGTTCTTCGCCGACAGCGGCCGCGTGGTGGTCAACCGCCTGCCGCATGCACACGAAGCCGAAGTGGCCGCGACCGAATCGGCCGTGCGTGCCCGCCTGTCCAAAGCCCCGGTCACCGGCGGCGTGGAGCTGTTCGAATGAGCCTGGAACAACCCTGTCGCGTACTGATCGTGGACGATTCGGCCGTGGTGCGGCAGATCCTCAGCGAGATCCTGGCCAGCGATCCCGGCATCGAAGTGGTCGGCACCGCCGCCGACCCGCTGCTGGCCCGCGAGAAGATCAAACGGCTGGCACCGGACGTGATCACGCTGGACGTGGAAATGCCGCGGATGGATGGCCTGGCCTTCCTGGAAAACCTGATGCGCCTGCATCCGCTGCCGGTGGTGATGATTTCATCGCTGACCGAGCGCGGCGCCGACACCACGCTGCAGGCGCTGGCACTGGGCGCGGTGGATTTCGTGTCGAAGCCGAAACTGGATGTGACGCGCGGCCTGCAGGGCTATGCCGATGAAATCATCGAGAAGGTGAAGACCGCCGCGCGCTCACGCGTGCGCGCACTGGTGCGCGCGCCGGTGGCAGCCAAGGTCACGCTGGCATCGCCGGCCGCACCGATCGCGCCGCGGCCCTCGCAGTTCCGCACCACCGACCGCCTGATCGCCATCGGCGCTTCGGCTGGCGGTACCGAAGCGCTGCGCGTGGTCCTGGAAGGCCTGCCCGCCGATGCGCCCGCCGTGGTGATGACCCAGCACCTGCCAGCGACCTTCAGCACGGCATTCGCCGAGCGCCTGGACCGTCATTCGGCGATGGCCGTGCGCGAAGCCAGCGATGGCGAAGCGGTGCTGCCGGGCCACGCCTACCTGCCACCGGGTGGCAAGCACCTGCGGGTGATCCGCGATGGTGCGCGCTGGCGCTGCCGGATCGACGACGGCCCGCCGGTGAACCGGCACAAGCCGGCGGTGGACGTGCTGTTCCAGTCGGTGGCGCAGAGTGCCGGCGCCAATGCGATCGGGGTGATCCTGACCGGCATGGGCGATGACGGTGCGCGCGGGCTGCTGCAGCTGCGCCAGGCCGGCGCCCCGACGCTGGTGCAGGACGAGGCCACGTCGGTGGTATGGGGCATGCCCGGCGCCGCGTTCAAGCTCGGCGCGGCCGAAGAGCAGCTGCCGCTGGAGAAGATCGCCGAGCGCCTGCTGGCACTGTCGCGCGCATGACCGGGTAGTGACGGCCGCTGGCCGTCAACGTCAACGTCAACGTCAACGTCAAACGCTGCAGGATCGAGGGCGGGGCGGGACGGCAGTGCAGGACACGCCGTGAACCCGTCCGTGGGGGCTCGCTGTTCGCATCCATGCGAACAGACGGTCCTGCACTGCCATCCCGCCCCGCCTTGGACAGGTCCATGGTCACGACCGGGTAGCGGAATGGTAGTGACGGCCGCTGGCCGTCAAACGCGGGCCATCGTCGCTCTGGTGGGTGACGACCGTTGGTCGTCACGCTCCTGCCTTCCGCTGCGCTCGCCGAGCACGGCTCGGCGCTACCGGGTCTCCACGCGCAGTTGCATTCCAAACGCCTGCAGCACGCGCACCAGGGTGGACAACGGCAGGTCGCGCGCGTTGCGGAACTGCCGGCGGAAGGTGGCGTTGCTCATGCCACAACTACGCGCGACACCGCTGATCCCGCGCTGCTCGACCAGCAGCAACAGCGCCGCCACCAGGCAATCGGCATCCACCGGCGTGGCACGCAATCGTGCATTGAGCGCATCCATGACGACCGCATCGTTGCACGGCGGAGCTGCGGATTCGATATCCATCGGTAGACCTCCCATTGCATGAAAGCCGCCCGCGCTTGAGCGCAAGGCGGCGGGCGATGCGGGTTGCCGTACCGGATTACGCTCTCAAAACCGGCGGATCCAAGGATCCCCACACATCACCCGCCATAGGATTGGCAGGGCAATGCATTGTCCGCCACGCCAGAGGGCGCAACAGAGCTGTTTGAGAGCGTTTTCCAGGACGGCAATCCCGGCTGGTGCGATTTCGCCCCAGCACGTCCAGCGTGGACAGTCGACGACGCACCGTACATGGGCCAAGTTGTAATTGAAGTGCGCAATGCACGTCAGCCTCGCGCGAGCCAGCGTAAAGCGTGACGACCCATGGTCATCACCCGCCCGGCCCCACCCAGTTGCCGCTCCCAAGCCCCACCCCAGACAGAAAAACCCCCCTGGCTCACACCAGAGGGGTTTCGGATCTCACGAGCTGCCGACCAAGGTCGGCACTACAAGAACAGAGAGATCAGGCGGCGACCGGCTTGCCGGCTTCCTGATACTCCTCGATCTGATCGAAGTTCATGTAACGGTAGATCTCCGCACCGCTGGCTTCCAGCACGCCCACGTCCGCCATGTACTCTTCCTTGGTCGGAATACGGCCCAGGCGCGAGCAGATCGCCGCCAGCTCCGCCGAACCCAGGTACACGTTCGAGTTGCGGCCCAGGCGGTTCGGGAAGTTGCGGGTCGAGGTCGAGAACACCGTCGCGCCCTCGCGCACCTGCGCCTGGTTGCCCATGCACAGCGAGCAGCCCGGCATTTCCATGCGTGCACCGGCGCTGCCGAAGGTGCCGTAGTGGCCCTCGCGGGTCAGCTCGGAGGCATCCATCTTGGTCGGCGGAGCGACCCACAGCTTGGTCGGGATGTCACGCTTGCCTTCCAGCAGCTTGGCCGCCGCACGGAAGTGACCGATGTTGGTCATGCACGAACCGATGAACACTTCATCGATCTTGGCACCGGCCACCTCGGACAGCATCTTGACGTCATCCGGATCGTTCGGGCACGCCACGATCGGCTCGTGGATGTCGGCCAGGTCGATCTCGATCACCGCCGCGTACTCGGCATCGGCATCCGGTGCCAGCAGCTGCGGATCGGCCAGCCATTCCTTCATCTTGTCGATGCGACGCTGCAGCGAACGCGGATCCTGGTACCCCTCGGCAATCATCCACTGCAGCAGGGTGATGTTGCTGGTCAGGTATTCAATGATCGGCGCCTTGTCCAGGTGCACCGAGCAACCGGCAGCGGAACGCTCGGCCGAGGCATCGGACAGCTCGAACGCCTGTTCCACCTTCAGGTCCGGCAGGCCTTCGATTTCCAGGATGCGACCGGAGAAGATGTTCTTCTTGCCGGCCTTGGCCACGGTCAGCAGGCCGGCCTTGATCGCGTACAGCGGGATCGCGTTGACCAGGTCGCGCAGGGTCACGCCGGGCTGCATCTTGCCCTTGAAGCGCACCAGCACCGATTCCGGCATGTCCAGCGGCATCACGCCGGTGGCAGCAGCGAAGGCCACCAGGCCCGAGCCGGCCGGGAACGAAATACCCACCGGGAAGCGGGTGTGCGAGTCACCGCCGGTGCCGACCGTGTCCGGCAGCAGCATGCGGTTGAGCCAGCTGTGGATCACGCCGTCGCCCGGGCGCAGCGAGATGCCGCCACGGGTGGAGATGAACTCCGGCAGTGTGTGATGGGTCTTGACGTCGACCGGCTTCGGGTAGGCCGCGGTGTGGCAGAACGACTGCATCACCAGGTCGGCCGAGAAGCCCAGGCAGGCCAGGTCCTTCAGTTCGTCACGGGTCATCGGACCGGTGGTGTCCTGCGAACCGACCGAGGTCATCTTCGGTTCGCAGTAGGTCCCCGGGCGCATGCCCTGGCCTTCCGGCAGGCCACAGGCGCGGCCGACCATCTTCTGCGCCAGCGAGAAGCCCTTGCCGGTGTCGGCCGGCTGCACCGGCAGGCGGAACAGGTCGGTGACCGGCATGCCCAACGCTTCGCGCGCCTTGGCGGTCAGGCCACGGCCAACGATCAGCGGAATGCGGCCACCGGCGCGCACTTCGTCGAACAGCACGTCCGACTTGACCTGGAATTCGGCGATCACTTCGCCGTTCTTCAGCGCCTTGCCGTCGTACGGACGCAGCTCGATGACATCGCCGTGCTCCATCTGGGTGACGTCCAGCTCGATCGGCAGCGCGCCGGCATCTTCCATGGTGTTGTAGAAGATCGGGGCGATCTTCGAACCCAGGCAGACACCACCGAAACGCTTGTTCGGGATGAACGGAATGTCTTCGCCGGTGAACCACAGCACGCTGTTGGTGGCCGACTTGCGCGAGGAACCGGTACCGACCACGTCGCCCACGTACGCGACCAGGTGGCCCTTGTCCTTCAGCGACAGGATTTCCTGGATCGGGCCGCGCTTGCCATCTTCTTCCGGCACGAACGCCGCGTCGGGACGCTTGTTCTTCAGCATCGCCAGGGCGTGCAGCGGGATGTCCGGGCGGGTGGTGGCATCCGGTGCCGGCGACAGGTCGTCGGTGTTGGTTTCGCCCGGCACCTTGAACACGGTCAGGGTCATGCTCTGGGCCACTTCCGGACGGCTGGTGAACCATTCGGCGTCGGCCCAGCTCTGCAGCACGGACTGGGCGTTGGCGTTGCCGGCCTTGGCCTTTTCCTGCACATCGTGGAAGGCATCGAACACCAGCAGGGTGTTCTTCAGCGCGGCCGCGGCGATGCTGCCAACGGTGGCGTCATCCAGCAGCTGGACCAGCGGGGCGACGTTGTAACCGCCGAGCATGGTGCCCAGCAGTTCGGTGGCGCGCTCGCGGCTGATCAGCGGGTTCTGCTCGCTGCCGAAGGCGATGGCGGCCAGGTAGGAGGCCTTGACCTTGGCGGCGTCATCGACGCCGGCCGGCACGCGGTGGGTCAGCAGGTCGAGCAGGAACTCGGCTTCGCCGGCGGGCGGGTTCTTCAGCAGTTCAATGACATCGGCCGTCTGCTGCGCGGTCAGCGGCAGGGGCGGGATGCCAAGCGCAGCGCGCTCGGCGACGTGGTGGCGGTAGGCTTCCAACATGACAACTCCCGGGTAATGCGGTGAATAAAACGGTTGGATGAAGCAATGAAAACAGGGCTACGTCGGGGTCACTTCGCGGTTCAGGCCTGCGGCACGATCAGCTTCAGGCCTTTGAAGTAATCCCGGTAAAACGTGTCGTTCCAGGTGATCAGGCCATCGCACTGCAGCAGCGCGTGGGCACCGACCATGAAGCCGTCCAGGCTGCGGCGCTGGTTGCCGCGCTGGCGGTGGCGGCGTTGCATCTCACCGGCGCGCAGGGCCGATTTGGCTTCCAGTGCGTTGAAATGCACGCCCATTTCTTCCAGCGCCTCCAGCACCTCGGCCCCGCCGCGCAGCGCGGCGCAGACTTCGGCCAGGGTCGCCCCGCAGACCACCACGCGGCCGCCCACCAGGCTCTGCCGCAGGCAGGCCTCCACGGCATCGGCCTGCGGGCCGTTGCTGAGCAGTTCGATCAGGACCGGGGAATCAACGGCGATCATGGCCGGCTTACTGCTCGTCACGGACGGCCTTCACAGCCGCATCGGTGGAGTCGAAGCCATCCAGTGCGAACTTGCCGCGGGCGCGCGAGATGGCGTCGTCCACGCTCTTGCGCAGGATGATCCGGCCGCCTTCCAGTTCCACGGTCAGCTGGGTGCCCTTGGTCAGGCCCAGCGCATCGCGGACCGCCTTGGGCAAGGTGATCTGGCCGCGTTCAGCTACGGTGGCTTCCATGGGTAGGCCCTCTTCGGTATGTACGAATTATACATACTTTTCAAAAAGGGGACGGAGGGAATTAAGGCGTTGTGAGCCCGGCGGGGGTCGAAAACGACTTAATTCCCTCCGTCCCCTTTTTGGGAAGTGCTGACATGGGCGCTACATCTGAATGTGTAAGATTTCCAGCTGAGCAAGCAGGCGCGCCCGGTGCGCGGCCGTTGCAAGCCATCAGCAAAGGAGCCATCCGCAATGAGTGATTCGTTCTCCACGCGCAGCCAGCTGGACGTAGGCGGCAAGCGCTACGATTACTTCAGCCTGCCCAAGCTGGGCCAGCGCTTCGATATTTCCCACCTGCCCTATTCGATGAAGATCCTGCTGGAGAACCTGCTCCGGCATGAGGATGGCGGGGTCACCGTGGGCAAGGACCACATCGAAGCGGTAGCGACCTGGGACCCGAAGGCCGAACCGGAAATCGAGATCGCCTTCATGCCCGCGCGCGTGGTGCTGCAGGACTTCACCGGCGTGCCCTGCGTGGTCGACCTGGCGGCGATGCGCGATGCGGTGGTCAAGC
The DNA here is from genome assembly GCF_032054965.1 of Stenotrophomonas chelatiphaga. Taxonomy (NCBI): domain Bacteria; kingdom Pseudomonadati; phylum Pseudomonadota; class Gammaproteobacteria; order Lysobacterales; family Lysobacteraceae; genus Stenotrophomonas; species Stenotrophomonas chelatiphaga. The sequence continues at coordinate 820,091 of NZ_DAMBRS010000001.1, forward strand.
TCGGCGGCAGCCCGGAGCAGATCAACCCGCAGATCCCCTCCGAGCTGGTCATCGACCATTCGGTGCAGGTGGACGTGTTCGGCAAGCCCGAAGCGCTGGATCTCAACGGCAAGATCGAATTCCAGCGCAACCAGGAACGCTACGGCTTCCTGCGCTGGGGCCAGAAGGCGTTCGACAACTTCAAGGTGGTGCCGCCCAATACCGGCATCGTCCACCAGGTGAACCTGGAAAACCTGGCCCGCGTGGTGATGGCCGTTGACAAGGACGGTACCCAGGTCGCCTACCCGGATACGGTGTTCGGCACCGACAGCCACACCACCATGATCAACGGTATCGGCGTGCTGGGCTGGGGCGTGGGCGGCATCGAGGCCGAAGCGGCGATGCTCGGCCAGCCCTCGTCGATGCTGATCCCGCAGGTCGTCGGCTTCAAGCTGACCGGCCAGATGCCCGAAGGGGCCACCGCCACCGACCTGGTGCTGACCGTCACCCAGATGCTGCGCAGGCACGGCGTGGTCGGCAAGTTCGTCGAGTTCTTCGGCGAAGGCCTGCAGCACCTGCCGCTGGCCGACCGCGCGACGATCGGCAACATGGCGCCCGAGTATGGCGCGACCTGCGGCATCTTCCCGATCGATCACGAATCGCTGAACTACCTGCGCCTGTCCGGTCGCCCGGAAGAGCAGATCGCGCTGGTGGAAGCCTATGCCAAGGCGCAGGGCCTGTGGCACGACGCCGATACCGCGCACGCCCAGTACAGCGCCACGCTGGAACTGGACATGGGCACGGTCAAGCCGTCGCTGGCCGGCCCCAAGCGACCGCAGGACCGCGTGCTGCTGGAAGACGTGCAGGCCAACTACCGCGAAGCGCTGGTCGGGCTGACCACCAACCGCGACAAGAAGGACGTGGACGTCTCCACCTTCGTCAACGAAGGCGGCGGCACGGCGGTCGGCAACGAACAGCTGGCCAAGGGCCAGGCCGACGTGGAACTGGACGGCAAGGCGTTCCGGCTGAAGGATGGCGCGGTGGTGATCGCGGCCATCACCTCCTGTACCAACACCTCCAATCCGGCGGTGATGATCGGTGCCGGCCTGCTGGCCCGCAATGCCGCCGCGCGCGGTCTCAACCGCCAGCCGTGGGTGAAGACCTCGCTCGGCCCGGGTTCGCGGGTGGTCACCGATTACCTGTCCAAGGCCGGCGTGCTGACCGAACTGGAGAAGCTCGGCTTCTACGTGGTGGGCTATGGCTGCACCACCTGCATCGGCAACTCCGGCCCGCTGCCGGCTGAAGTCAGCGCCGGCATCGCGCTGGGTGACCTGGTGGTGACCTCGGTGTTGTCGGGCAACCGCAACTTCGAAGGCCGGGTGCACCCGGAAGTGAAGATGAACTACCTGGCCAGCCCGCCGCTGGTGGTGGCCTATGCGATCGCCGGCACCACCGACATCGACCTGACGACCGAACCGCTGGGCACCGGCAGCGATGGCCAGCCGGTGTACCTGCGTGACATCTGGCCGAGCAACAAGGAAATCGGCGATGTCATCGCCGCGACCCTGGGGCCGGAGATGTTCAAGCAGAACTACGCCGACGTGTTCAAGGGCGATTCGCGCTGGAACACCATCGCCTCGCCCGATGGCGACCTGTACGAATGGGACGACGGCTCCACCTACATCAAGAATCCGCCCTACTTCGATGGCATGACGATGCAGGTCGGCAGCATCGACGATGTGCACGGGGCACGGGTGATGGGCCTGTTCGGTGATTCGATCACCACCGACCATATCTCCCCGGCCGGCAACATCAAGAAGGAATCGCCTGCGGGCCGCTTCCTGCAGGAGCGCGGCGTGCAGCCGGCGGATTTCAACAGCTACGGCAGCCGTCGTGGCAATGATGACGTGATGGTCCGCGGCACCTTCGCCAACATCCGCATCAAGAACCTGATGTTCGGCGGCGAAGAAGGCGGCAACACGCTGTATTACCCGGCCAGCGGTGGCGAGCCGGAGAAGCTGGCGATCTACGACGCGGCGATCAAGTACAAGGCCGACGGCGTGCCGCTGGTGGTGCTGGCCGGCAAGGAATACGGCACCGGTTCGTCGCGCGACTGGGCCGCCAAGGGCACCTTGCTGCTGGGGGTCAAGGCGGTCATCGCCGAAAGCTTCGAGCGCATCCACCGCTCCAACCTGGTCGGCATGGGCGTGCTGCCGCTGCAGTTCCGCAACGGCGAGAACGCCCAGTCGCTGGGCCTGGACGGATCAGAAGTGTTCGACATCACCGGGCTGAAGGATGGCGCGAGCAAGCGCGCGACGGTGGCGGCGAAGAAAGCCGATGGCACGGTTGTCACGTTCGAGGCGTCGGTGATGCTGCTGACGCCGAAGGAAGTGGAGTATTTCCGCCACGGTGGGTTGCTGCAGTACGTGCTGCGGCAGTTGGCGGGACGCTGAGGGTTCGGGGCCTGCTCGAACGGGCTGGGCCCCCTCGCGGCTGGTGGGCTGGTTTCCGGGGTTGGCGCCGGGTGGGTGGAGGCTGCGGGGGACGGCAAATGCCGCTCCTGCGGGCCTCGTTTCGCGCCATCCATGGCGCTCAACGCCCCCGCAGCCTCCACCCACCCGTCGCCCTGACGGTTTCCGGTGGCCATCAGCCGCGTATGAAAAAGAAAAAAGGCGGTGACGGGCGATGCCCGTCACCGCCTTTGCTTTAGCTCCCGCCCCCACCCTCCGCTGGCGCAGCGATGCCGGCCGGGAGGGCGGTTGAGGCCCTTGCGCAGGACGCTTGGAGCCCCGGATGGGCGGAAAGCAGGCCCCATGGATGGGTTTACGACGTGTCCTGCGCAAGGGCCTCAACCGCCCTCCCTCACAACAAAAAGGCGCCAGCCGGAAAAAGATTAATTCCTATTTTAGACAATTCATATAAATTGGACGAAACAGGAGTAATCTCGGTCCCAGGCACCCTGTGGAGTCCCCCATGCTGCACGCCCCGATCACCTTCGAACCGATCACCGAGCTCACCCGCACCACCGCGTCCTCGGTGAAGGAACACTGGCGCAAGGTCATGCAGGAAGTCCGTGAACAGCGCATGGTCGTGGTCACCAACCACAACGAACCGCAGGCGGTGATCATCTCCGCCGACCAGTACCGCGCCCTGCAGGCCAAGGTCGAAGCGCTGGAACAATCGCTGGATGAACTGCGCAACCAGACCCCCGCCCTGACCGAGCTGCGCAGAGGCTTCGATGAACGCCTGGCCGTGCTGCAGCAGGTCGAGGCCGGCCCACGCGCCCGCGATCTGCTGCGTCGCCCTGCCCGCCTTGGCGGCAAGGTCAAGGCCGGTTCCGGCTACTGATGGCGCGTCCGTTCCTGTACGTGCTCGCCGGGGTCAACGGCGCCGGCAAGAGCTCCATCGGCGGCCACCTGCTGCGAGAGGCAGGACTGGACTGGTTCAATCCGGACACCTACGCCCGTGCACTGGTGCGCCAGCTGGGCGTTGGCCAGGCAGAGGCCAACGGACAGGCCTGGCAGGAAGGCGTCAGTCGCCTGCAGGCCGCCCTGGCAGACGGCAGCAACCACGCCTTCGAAACCACCCTGGGCGGCAATTCCATCACCGCGATGCTGCACGAGGCCGCGCGCAGCCATGACGTGCTGATGTGGTTCTGCGGCCTGTCCAGCCCGGAGCAGCACATCGCGCGGGTGAAGGCGCGGGTGCAGGCCGGTGGCCACCCGATCAACGAAGCCGACATCCGTCGCCGCTGGCCGTTGGCGCAGCAGAACCTGATCGGCCTGATGCCGGTGCTGGCCGCCCTGCAGGTCTATGACAACAGCGCCGAGGCCGCGCCCGGCGAAGCGGTGCCCGACCCGCGCCTTGTGCTGCAGATGGAAGATGGCCGACTGCAATGGCCGTCGGCCGAGGACCTGCAGCAACTACGCCAGACCCCGGACTGGGCCGTGCCGCTGGTGGAAGCCGCGTTGCGATCGGCCTCCTGAAAAAGGGGTCAGAGTCGGGACTCTGAGCCCTGACTCCAGGCGCCGCCGAGCGTGGCTCGGCGCTACCAAAGCAGCACCCCGCCGGTTGCCGGTTTCAGTGCCGGTGCGGTGCGTCCGGGTCGGTGCGCAGGGCGCGCAGCAGGCCCACCATGTAGAACGCCAGGGTGAACGAGAACGGCAGGCCACACAGCACCACCGCGGTCTGCATCGCGCCGAAGTTGCCAGCCAGCAGCAGGCCGATGCTGACCACGGTGATCACCACCGCCCAGAACACCCGCAGCCAGATCGGCGCGTCATGGCCATCTTCGACGCCACCGTCCACGCGCCGCGTGCACAGGTTGGCGATCATCAGCGTGCCCGAGTCCACCGGCGTGAGGAACAGCACGAAGCCGATCAGCACCGCCGCACCGGCCACGTACGGGGCCCACGGCAGGTATTCCAGCAGCTTGAACAGGGTCATCGCCGCGTCGGCCTTGGCGACCTCGCCCAGCACCGCCTGGCCATGGTTGAGCACCAGGTCGATGGCGGTGTTGCCGAAGATCGACAGCCACGCCAGGGTGAAGCCCAGCGGGATCAGCAGCACGCCCAGGATCACCTCGCGGATGGTGCGCCCGCGCGAAATGCGCGCCACGAACAGCCCCACGAACGGCGCCCAGGCGATCCACCAGGCCCAGTAGAACAGCGTCCAGCTGCCCAGCCAGTCGCGGCCGTCCGGCTGGTTGAGGTAGATGTCGAAACTCTTGCGCACGAACGAGGCCAGGTAATCGCCGGTGTTCTGCACCAGCCCATCCAGCAGGTGCAGGGTCGGCCCGGTCACCAGCACGAACAACAGCAGCAGGCACAGCAGGCGCACGTTGAGGTTGGACAACCAGGCGATGCCCTTTTCCACCCCGGCCACCACGCCGATGGTGGCCACCACCATCATCACCAGCACGATCACCACCAGCGTCTGCGGCGTGTCCGGCACCTTGAACAGATAGGTCAGGCCCGACTGCACCACCAGCGCGCCGATGCCCAGGTTGGTCACCATCGACACCAGCGTCGCGAGGATGCCGAACCCGTCAACCATGTCGCCGATCCGGCCATGGATGCGTTCACCAAAGATCGGATACAAGGCCGAACGCAGCGCCAAAGGCAGGTTCCTGCGGTACGCGAAGTAGCCTAAAGCGACCCCCACCAGCGCGTACAGCGCCCAGCCGTGCAGGCCCCAGTGCAGGAAGGTCAGCACCATCGCCTCGCGACTGGCCGCGACAGTGCCGCTCTGCTGTCCCGGCGGGGTCAGGAAATGGTCCAGCGGCTCATAGGCGCCGTAATACAACAGCGCGATGCCGATGCCGGCCGAGAACAGCATCGACACCCAGGGCACGTAGGCGAAGGCCGGGGACTCTTCGTTGTGGCCCAGCCGGATGCTGCCGTAGCGGGAGAACGCCAGCCACAGCACGAAGCCCAGGCAGGCCACGATCAGCAGCATGTACCACCAGCCGAACGCAGCGGACACCTGCGCCTGCGCGACCTGCAACCAGTGCTCGCTGGCCTGCGGGTTGAGCACGGTGAGCAGGCCCAGCACGCCGATGGACAGGGCCGAGCTGAAGAAGACGAAACCGTTCAGTCGCAGCGGCGACGCCGCGGAGGAAGCCTTGGAAGACATTGCGTTGTCTCATTGATCCTGGGGGCGCAGGGTCCGGCCGGATCGAAGGGACCGGGACCAGGGCGTGGGGGACGCGAGCGCATCCTACGCCTTTATTGATTGAACGTTCAATCAATAAAAAGTATAGTGGTCCGCATCACTGGACCTCCCGGTCGCAGTGCATGGAGAGACAATGCCCAAGAAAGGCATCGAACCGGTCCGCCGCGAGCAGCTGATCCGGGCCACCTTCCAGACCATCGACGAGATCGGCCTGGCCGATGCGACGGTGGCCACCATCGCGCGCAAGGCCGGACTGTCCACGGGCATCGTGGCGCACTACTTCGGCGACAAGGACGGCCTGCTCAACGCCGCCATGCGCCAGATCCTGCGTGAACTGAAAACCGCGGTGGCCCGCTTCCGCGACACCTGCGCTGACGATCCGCGCGCGCAGCTGCGGGCCATCGTCGACGGCAACTTCGACGACAGCCAGACCAACGGAACCGCGATGCGCGTGTGGCTGACCTTCTGGGCGGCGAGCATGCACCAGCCGGAACTGGCCCGCCTGCAGCGCGCCAACGACCAGCGCCTGTACTCGAACCTGTGCCACCAGTTCAAACGCGTGCTGCCGGCCGAACAGGCCACCCTGGCCGCGCGGGGGCTGGCCGCCATGGTCGATGGCCTGTGGCTGCGCGGCAGCCTGGTCGGCGGTGACTTCAACGCCGACAACGCGCGCCGCATCGCCTACGCCTACATCGACTTCCAGTTACAGGCAAACGCGCTATAAGCGCTTGAACGCCTGCCTCCCTTCCCCCTTCCCCTTCCAGGAGTTCCCATGTCCACCCTGCCCCTGCAGCAGCTCTACATCCACGGCAAGCTGGTCGACGCCACCAGCGGCAAGACCTTCCAGAGCATCAACCCGGCCACCGGCGAGGTGATCGCCGAGGTGCAGATCGCCAACCAGGCCGACGTCGAACGCGCCGTGGCCAGCGCCGCGGAAGGCCAGAAGGTGTGGGCGGCGATGACCGCGATGGAGCGTTCGCGCATCCTGCGCCGCGCCGTGGACCTCCTGCGCGAACGCAACGATGCGCTGGCGCAGCTGGAAACCCTGGACACCGGCAAGGCGCTCAGCGAGACCACCACGGTGGACATCGTCACCGGTGCGGACGTGCTGGAATACTACGCCGGGCTGGCCACTGCCATCGAAGGCAACCAAGTGCCGCTGCGCGAGTCCAGCTTCTTCTACACCCGCCGTGAACCGCTGGGCGTGGTCGCCGGTATCGGCGCGTGGAACTACCCGGTGCAGATCGCGCTGTGGAAGTCGGCTCCGGCGCTGGCGGCCGGCAATGCGATGGTGTTCAAGCCGTCCGAAGTGACCCCGCTGACCGTGATCGAGCTGGCGAAGATCTACACCGAAGCCGGCGTGCCCGATGGTGTGTTCAACGTGGTGCAGGGCCCGGGCCGTGAAGTGGGCCAATGGCTGACCGAACATCCGGTGATCGAGAAGATCTCCTTCACCGGCGGCGTGGAAACCGGCAAGAAGGTGATGGCATCGGCCGCCTCGTCCTCGCTGAAGGAAGTCACCATGGAACTGGGCGGCAAGTCGCCGCTGGTGATCTGTGACGACGCCCAGCTGGAACGCGCCGCCGACATCGCGGTGATGGCCAACTTCTTCAGCTCCGGCCAGGTGTGCACCAACGGCACCCGCGTGTTCGTGCCGCGCCCCATGCTGGCCGCCTTCGAAGCGGCCGTCGTGGAGCGCGTAAAGCGCATCCGCATCGGCGATCCGCAGGATGCGCAGACCAACTTCGGCCCGATGACCAGCTTCGCCCACATGGACAACGTGCTGCGCCTGATAGAGACCGGCAAGCGCGAAGGTGCCCGCCTGCTGACCGGCGGCGGGCGTGCCACCGACGGTGCGCTGGCCAAGGGCGCCTACGTGCTGCCGACCGTGTTCTCCGACTGCCGCGATGACATGACCATCGTGCGCGAGGAGATCTTCGGGCCGGTGATGAGCATCCTTGCCTACGACGACGAGGAAGAAGTCATCGCCCGCGCCAACGACACCCACTTCGGCCTCGCCGCCGGCGTGGTCAGCAATGACATCGCCCGTGCGCACCGCATCATCCACCGCCTGGAAGCCGGCATCTGCTGGATCAACACCTGGGGTGAATCGCCGGCGGAAATGCCGGTGGGCGGTTACAAGCAGTCCGGCGTGGGTCGCGAGAACGGTATTTCCACCCTCGCCCACTACACCCGCATCAAGTCGGTGCAGGTCGAACTGGGCGACTACGCCAGCATTTTCTGATCCGAGCGCACCGGCCTTGCGGCCGTCGTTCCGGCCGGGCGTGTACCTCCCCCCACGCCCGGCCACCCTACACACCGCCAGCTGGCGCGACCGCGCGCCGCCCGGCCTGCAGGAGCAAAGACCATGAGCACCCTCAACGAATACGACTACATCATCATCGGCGCCGGTTCGGCCGGCAACGTGCTGGCGACCCGCCTCACCGAAGATGCCGACGTCAGCGTGCTGCTGCTGGAGGCCGGCGGACCGGATTACCGCCTGGACTTCCGCACCCAGATGCCGGCCGCGCTGGCCTTCCCGCTGCAGGGCAAGCGCTACAACTGGGCGTACAAGACCGATCCCGAGCCGCATATGAACAACCGGCGGATGGACTGCGGGCGCGGCAAGGGACTGGGCGGGTCCTCGCTGATCAACGGCATGTGCTACATCCGCGGCAACGCGATGGACTATGACAACTGGGCCAGCATGCCGGGCCTGGAAGACTGGACCTACGCCGACTGCCTGCCCTACTTCCGCAAGGCCGAAACCCGCGATATCGGGGGCAACGACTACCACGGCAGCGACGGCCCGCTGCAGGTCACCACGCCCAAGAACGGCAACAACGAACTGTTCGCGGCGATGATCGAAGCCGGCGTGCAGGCCGGCTACCCGCGCACCGACGACCTCAACGGCTACCAGCAGGAAGGCTTCGGCCCGATGGACCGCACCGTGACCCCGCGCGGGCGTCGCTCCAGCACCGCGCGGGGTTACCTGGACCAGGCCCGCGAACGGCCGAACCTGACCATCGTCACCCATGCGCTGACCGACCGGATCCTGTTCGCCGGCAAGCGTGCGGTGGGCGTGGCGTGGCTGCGCAACGATGAACCGCAGAAGGCGCGTGCGCGTCGCGAAGTGCTGCTGTGCGGCGGCGCGATCGCCTCCCCGCAGGTGCTGCAGCGTGCCGGCGTGGGCCCGGCCGACCTGCTGCGCGGGCTCGGCATCGAGGTGGTGCACGACCTGCCCGGCGTCGGCGCCAACCTGCAGGACCATCTGGAAATGTACCTGCAGTACGAATGCAGGAAGCCGGTCTCGCTGGCACCGGCGCTGAAGCTGTACAACCAGCCGGCGATCGGCGCGGAGTGGCTGTTCAACGGCACCGGCATCGGCGCCAGCAACCAGTTCGAAGGCGGCGGTTTCATCCGCAGCAACGAAGAATTCGAGTGGCCGAACCTGCAGTACCACTTCCTGCCGGTGGCGATCAATTACAACGGCTCCAACCCGATCAAGGAACACAGCTTCCAGATGCACGTGGGGTCGATGCGCTCGCCCAGCCGTGGCCGCATCCATGTGCGTTCGACCGATCCGCGCGTGCACCCGAGCATCCTGTTCAACTACATGTCGCACGAACAGGACTGGCGCGAGTTCCGCGATGGCATCCGCATCACCCGTGAGATCTTCGGCCAGCCGGCGCTGTCGCCGTACACCGGCCGCGAGATTTCCCCGGGCAGCCAGTTGCGTACGGATGCGGAGATTGACGCGTTTGTCCGCGAACATGCCGAAACCGCCTACCATCCTTCGTGCTCGAACAAGATGGGCAGTGCCGCCGATCCGATGGCGGTGGTCGACGGCCACGGCCGCGTGCACGGGATGGAAGGCCTGCGCATCATCGATGCGTCGATCATGCCGCAGGTGGTGACCGGCAACCTCAACGCGCCGACCATCATGATGGCCGAGAAGCTGGCCGACGTGCTGCGCGGGCGCGCTCCGCTGCCGCGCAGCACCGCCCCGTACTTCCAGGCCAACGGCGCCCCGGCCCGCAGGAAATAAGGTAGTGACGGCCGCTGGCCGTCATTCCCTGGCCGCCATCCCCTCGGCCGCGACCGTTGATATCACACGCATGACGGCCAGCGGCCGCCACTACCGTGCAGGACACAGGCCCGCCATCGGCGGGCCTCTTCGCGTTTTCCATCCGGGACGGTATGCTGCCAAGGCTGGATCTGACCGATACTGGCTACAGAACCAACTCAAACATCACAGTTTCCTGGAGGGGGAAATATGAGCCTGGAACGTCCCTGGTTGCAGAGTTACCCGCAAGGCGTGCCCGCCGAGATCGACATCAACGAGTTCCACTCGGTCTCCTCCGTCTTCGACGCCTCGGTGGCCAAGTACCGGGATCGCCCCGCCTACTCCAGCTTCGGCAAGGTGCTCACCTATGGCGAGACCGATGCGCTGGTCGAACAGTTCGCAGCGTATCTGCTGGGCGAGCTGCAGCTGAAGAAGGGTGACCGCGTCGCCCTGATGATGCCCAACTGCCTGCAGTACCCGATCGCCACCTTCGGCGTGCTGCGCGCCGGCCTGACCGTGGTCAACGTCAACCCGCTGTACACCGCGCGCGAGCTGAAGCACCAGCTGGTCGATGCCGGGGTCACCGCGCTGGTGGTGGTCGACAACTTCGGCGACACCGTGCAGGCGGTCATCGCCGATACGCAGGTCAAGCACGTCATCACCACCGGGCTGGGCGACCTGCTCGGCGCCAAGGGCGTGGTGGTGAACTTCGTGCTGAAGTACATCAAGAAGATGGTCCCCAACTACACCCTGAAGGGCGCGGTGCGCTTCACCCAGGCGTTGAAGCTGGGCCGCCGCCACGACCTGCCGAAGGTGGAGATCGACCACGACGACATCGCCTTCCTGCAGTACACCGGCGGCACCACCGGGGTGGCCAAGGGCGCGATGCTGACCAACCGCAACCTGGTTGCCAACATGCAGCAGGCCTCGGCCTGGATCGGCGCGTCCGGCATCGAACCGGGCAAAGAGTGGATCATCACCGCGCTGCCGCTGTACCACATCTTCGCATTGACCGCGAACGGCCTGGTCTTCATGAAGTTCGGCGGCTGCAACCACCTGATCACCAATCCGCGCGACATGAAGGGCTTCGTCAAGGAGCTCAAGGGCGTGCGCTTCACCGCCATCACCGGCGTCAACACGCTGTTCAACGGCCTGCTCAACACGCCCGGCTTCGATGAAGTGGATTTCTCCACGTTGAAGGTCACCCTGGGCGGCGGCATGGCGGTACAGCGCTCGGTCGCCGAGCGTTGGAAGAAGACCACCGGCGTCACCCTGGTAGAGGCGTACGGCCTGACCGAAACCTCGCCGGCGGCCTGCATCAACCCGCTGACCCTGGCCGAGTACAACGGCTCGATCGGCCTGCCGATTCCGTCCACCGATGCCTGCATCAAGGACGACAACGGCAAGGTACTGGGCCTGGATGAAGTCGGCGAGCTGTGCATCAAGGGCCCGCAGGTCATGAAGGGCTACTGGCAGCGCCCGGAAGATACCGCCGCGGCGATCGATGCCGATGGCTGGCTGCACACCGGCGACATGGCGAAGATGGATGCGCAGGGGTTCTGCTACATCGTCGACCGCAAGAAGGACATGATCCTGGTGTCGGGCTTCAACGTGTACCCGAACGAAGTGGAAGACGTGATCGCGATGATGCCCGGCGTGCTGGAAGTGGCGGCAGTCGGCGTGCCGGATGAGAAGTCCGGCGAGATCGTGAAGGTGGTGATCGTCAAGAAGGACCCGAACCTCACCGCCGAGCAGGTGAAGGAACACGCGCGGGCCAACCTGACCGGATACAAGCACCCCAAGATCGTCGAGTTCCGCAAGGAACTGCCGAAGACCAACGTGGGCAAGATCCTGCGTCGCGAGCTGCGCGACGCGCCGCCGGCCTGAGGCAGATCCGCGGCCGACGCCGGTAGCGCCGCGCCATGCTGGGCGAGCGCAGCGGCAAAGGCGGCCGATGCGGGGATGACGGCCAGCGGCCGTCACTACCGCCGGGCAGCCCCGTCACACATCACGATGAGCGAAAAGTGAAAAGCCCGGGGCGCAAACGTCCCGGGCTTTTGCAATTGGGGCGACTGGCCCGGTGTAGCATCCCGGCGAGTGGACCCGTTCGGCCCGCCGACCACCGATTTTCCAGCGGGCCCGCCATGCCGAGGAACCTGCCATGAGCACCATTGAAAAGCTGCCCGTCAACCGCCCCTACACCACCATCCGCACCGAGGACAGCGCCGATGGCGCCGCCCATTGGCTGTTCATGCACGCCGATGCCTCCACCGGCATCCGCCCGTGCTGCCGCAAGGACATGCTCGACGAGATGTGGAGCTACATGAGCGCCGTCACGCGGGGGCCTGCCAGCCGCCACGATGGTCGCCTGCGCCACTTCGTGCTGGCCTCCGACGCCACCGCCTACAACCTGGGCGGCGACCTGGACCTGTTCACCCGGCTGATCCGCGAAGGCAACCGCGACCGCCTGCTGGCCTACGCACAGCGCTGCGTGGAGGGGGTGCACCACCTGCATACCGGGTTTGGCGGGGACGTGCGGTCGATCGCGCTGATCCAGGGTGACGCGCTGGGCGGCGGCCTGGAAATGGCCCTGGCCTGCCACACCATCGTCGCCGAAGAAGGGGCGGGCATGGGCCTTCCCGAAGTGCTGTTCGGGCTGTTCCCGGGCATGGGCGCCTACTCGTTCCTGTGCCGCCGCGTGGCGCCGCAGCTGGCCGAAAAGATCATCCTGGATGGACGCATCTACAGCGCCGAAGAAATGCATGCGATGGGCGTGGTCGACGTGCTGGTCCGGAAGGGCGAAGGGCGCCAGGCGGTGGAGGACCTGATCCGCCAGCACCAGCGCATCCCGCAGTCCTACCTGGCGATGAACGCCGCGCGCAACCTGGCCCAGGCGGTCAGCTATGACGAACTGCTGGAAATCACCAAGGTCTGGGTGGATTCGGCCTTGGCACTGGGGGATCGCTCGCTGCGCACGATGGACCGGCTGATCAAGGCACAGACCCGTCGTGCCGGCCTTGACGCGGCCTGAGCATCACCCTCCCCCACGGATCGACCCGAGCGTGCCGGCTGACCGCCGGCACCATCCTGAACGGGCAGCGCCCTGCCCGGCCCCGCCACGCCCACTTCAGCGCGGGTCCGCCTCGTCCACGCCGGGCTGGTTGCGGTGGACGGCGCGTGCATCCAGCGCCAGCCGGCCTTCCTTCAAGGCGCCCGCCAGCACCGACAGGCGCTGGCGCCATTCTGCCTTGAGCTGCCAGTCGGCCATCCGCATCAGCTCACCGGCACGGTTGGCCGCTCGCACCAGCCCCAGGTTGCTGGCCACGCCCTTGATCGCGTGGGCCTGATCGCGGAACTGCACCCAGTTCATCGCCTCGCCTTCGGCGTGGATCCTGCGCATGCAGCTTTCGGCATCGCCCAGGCACTGGCGGATGAATTCCTTCTCGAAGCCCTCGCCCATGCCAAGTGAGGCCAGTTCGTCCAGCACGCCCGAATCCAGCACGCCGTCGGTGCCGCCGGTCAGCGTGCGCACGATCGGCGCGGAGGGTTTGAGATCGCGGTTGGAGGCGATTTCGGCCAGCGTATCGAGCAGCCGCACCGCGACCACCGGCTTGGCCAGGAAGGTGTGCGCACCGGCCTGCTGGCAGCGCTGGATGGCGTCCGGGGTGACATCGGCGCTGAGCACCAGCACCGGCGTGCGCGGCGCGCCACCGGCCTGCATCACCCGCAGCTCCTTCAGCATGTCCAGCCCGCTCATGCCGGGCATGTGCAGGTCGACGATGGCGGCATCGAAATCGCTTTCGGCCATGGCGTCCAGCACCGCTTCGCCACCGTTGACGCATAGCACACGGTGCCCGGCCTTCTGCAGCAGGCGCTGCAGCACCATGCGGTTGGCCTCGTGGTCATCGGCCACCAGGATGCTCATGCTGCGCACCCGCGCGCGATGCCGCAGGAACGGATCGGCGAAGGCGATGACATTGCCGTTGCTGCTGTCCAGCGGGTTGCCGACCAGCGCCGGGGTCATGCCCACGCGCTCCGGCAACGGCGGGGCGAACGGCACTTCGAACCAGAACCGGCTGCCCTGCGGCAGGTTCTCCTGGTAGCCGATCTCACCGCCCATCGCTTCCACCAGGCCCTTGGCGATGGTGGTGCCCAGGCCGGTGCCTTCGTGTCGCCGCGCCATGCTGACATCGGCCTGTTCAAACGCTTCGAACAGCCGCGGACGCATCGGGACAGCCACGCCGATACCGGTGTCGATGATTTCAAAGCGCAGGCGGACGCCACCATCGGCGGCGGCGCTGACCACGTCGATGCGGATCTCCACCTTGCCGTGGTCGGTGAACTTCACCGCATTGCCGGCCAGGTTGAGCAGCACCTGGCGCAGGTGGCCGGTATCGCCGCGCAGCCGGGGCGGCACGGTTTCATCCACGCGCACGCGGTAGTCCAGCCGCTTGGCCTTGGCCTGCGGCAGCAGGATCAGGCCGATGGCCTGCACCACGTCACCCAGCGCGAAGTCCTCGGCGACCACGCGCAGCTTGCCGGCCTCGATCGCCGAAATGTCCAGCACTTCCTCCACCAGCGCCAGCAGGCTGCGCGAGGAGGCCTGGATGGTGTTGAGGCACTCGCGCTGCTCTTCATCCAGCTCGGTGGTGGCCAGTACTTCGGTCATGCCAGCCAACCCGTTCAAGGGCGTGCGGAATTCGTGGCTCATGTTGGCCAGGAAACGGCTCTTGGCCTCGCTGGCACGCCGCGCTTCGGCCATCGCTTCGGTGAGCTGGCGCAGCAGCGTGGAAAAGTACAGCGGCACCGCGGCCAGGCCCAGCCACAACCCGAATGCCAGCCGCGCGTTGTCGACCCAGTAGTCGGTATACAGCGCGGTGCAGCCGAAGCTGATCATCGCCATTGCAACGGCCAGGTACAGGTAGTTGTTGCCGAAGCGCATGCCGTTGCCCACCGTGACCCACATCACCACGATGTAGACCCACGACAGCGGCTCGCCCATCTGGATCATGCCGGCGGCAATCAGGCCATAGTCGGCCAGCATGCCCAGGATGCGCCGCGGATCGGAGCGCTGCGGACGCCACAGCAGCCAGCCGAAGGCCAGCAGGGACAGCCCCAACCCGCTCAGCACGATCGCCAGCACGCCCACGTACTGGTCATGCGGCAGGTCGTTGCGCACCCCCGGCATAAGCACATAGGCCAGGATCAGGCTGATCAGCACGATGCGTACGATCTGCTGCCCGTGCTCGGAATCCTGGCGCTGTGCCAAGCGCTGGCGCAGCCGGGGCAGCAGCGCGCGCATGGTCACAATCCGGGTCGCGCCGAGGCGGTGGAGTGCTCGGCGCAGATCTGCGCCAACTGCTCGCGGCCGCGCAGCAGCGCATCGACCACGCGCGGATCGAACAGCCGGCCACGCTGTGCGTACAGGTAGGCCAGGGTCGCATCGAAGGTCCACGCTTCCTTGTACGGACGCGGCGAAATCAGCGCATCGAAGACGTCGGCCACCGCCACGATGCGGGCCTCCAGCGGGATCGCATCGCCGACCAGCCCATCCGGGTAGCCGCTGCCGTCGTAGCGCTCGTGGTGGCGCAACGCGATCAGTGCACCGATCTGGATGAAACGGTTCTGGCTGCCGCTCAACAGCTCGTGGCCGATGCGCGGGTGGCGACGCATGATCACCAGTTCTTCGTCGGTCAGCTTGCCCGGCTTCAGCAGTACGGCATCGGGAATGGCGATCTTGCCCATGTCATGCAGCGGCGCCGCCATCTCGATCAGCTTGACCTCCTCTTCCGGAAGCCCCAACTGCTCGGCGATCAGCCCGGCCACGCGTGACATGCGCTCCAGGTACGCGCTGGTGCCGGCATCACGGTATTCGATGGCACGTGCGAGCCGTGACAGGGTTTCGCGTTCGCGCTCTTCCACTTCATGCATGCTGGCAAGCAGCCGCTGCTCCAGCGACAACGCCCGCTGTTTCACGTTTTCCGATTGCTGGCGCAGCTGCAGCAGGTTGTAGCAGCGCGCGCGCAGTTCACGCGGGCGGATCGGCTTGACCAGGAAATCGATCACCCCCGCTTCCAGTGCCGCCTGCCGGATCGGCTCGTCGCCGACCACGGTGATCAGGATGACCGGGATGTCGCGGTGCTTGGGCAGGCGGCGGAAACGCCGGGCGAACTCCAGCCCGTCCATCTCCGGCATGCGGTAATCCAGCAGCAGCAGGTCCACCGGCTGCGATTCGCACCAGTTGAGCGCGGCCAGCGGGTCGCCGAAGTCGTGCACGCTCAGTTCCGGCGCGATGTCTTCGATGACATGGCGCAGCATCGTCCGTGCGGACGTCTGGTCGTCGACGATCACAATATTCAACGCTGCTTCTGCCTGCTTGTTCGACCACCCCGGGATCAGGGTTGGCGAGGATAACCTGCCATTCTGTACACCCGCACCCTGCATCTGTCCGATACCTGCCATGCGCTCCCCGGATCTTGATCGCCGTCACATTGTGATGGCGTAAAGGACGAGACCCATCGCCTCCCCCCCGGCAATCGGGTCATTCCGGCCACTCATCGGCCTCGCCGATACCATACTCCAGCACCCGCCCCGGGGGTAGCGGCGGGCCGCCAGCAGAGGCAGCCCGCGCCGCTCCGGATCAGGCTTCCGGACGCATGTACGGGAACAGCAGCACGTCACGGATCGAGCTGCTGCCGGTCAGCAGCATCACCAGGCGGTCGATGCCGATCCCCAGCCCGCCGGTCGGCGCCATGCCGTACTCCAGCGCGCGGATGTAGTCGGCATCGAAATGCATCGCCTCGTCATCGCCCCCGTCCTTGGCTTCGACCTGGGCCTGGAAGCGGGCCGCTTGGTCTTCGGGATCATTCAGCTCGGAGAAGCCGTTGGCCAGTTCCTTGCCGTTGATGAACAGCTCGAAGCGGTCGGTGTAACCGGGGGCATCGTCGTTGGCACGTGCCAGAGGCGACACTTCCACCGGGTGATCGGTGATGAAGGTCGGCTGGATCAGGGTGTGCTCGACGGTGGCTTCGAAGATCTCCAGCAGCAGCTTGCCCCAGCCGTAGGACGGCTTGATGCGGATCTTCAGGCGCTCGCAATGGACAGCCAGCGCATCGCGGTCGGTGCAGTCGGCCAGGCTGATCTCCGGATTGTGGTGGCGCACGGCTTCATCCATGCGCCAGCGACGGAAGGCCGGGGCCAGGTCGATGCGGGCGCCGTCCCATTCCACTTCGGTAGTGCCCAGCACCTGGCGAGCGACATCGCGGATCACCCCTTCGGTCAGGTCCATCACTTCGGTGTACGTGGCATAGGCCTCGTACAGCTCCATCATGGTGAATTCGGGATTGTGGCGGGTGCTGACGCCTTCGTTGCGGAAGTTGCGGTTGATCTCGTAGACGCGCTCCAGGCCGCCCACGACCAGGCGCTTCAGGTACAGCTCCGGCGCCACGCGCAGGTACAGATCCAGGTCCAGCGCGTTGTGGTGGGTGGTGAACGGCTTGGCCGTGGCGCCGCCGGGGATGTAATGCATCATCGGCGTTTCGACTTCCAGGAAGTCGCGGTTGTCCAGCCAGGCGCGCATGGCGCGGATGATCTTGGAGCGCTTGATGAACACCTCGCGCGATTCCGGCGTCACGATCAGGTCGACGTAGCGCTGGCGGTAGCGCTGCTCCACGTCGGCCAGGCCATGCCACTTGTCCGGCAGCGGACGCAGCGACTTGGTCAGCAGGCGGATGCTCTCGGCCTTGACCGACAGTTCGCCGGTGCGGGTACGGGTCAGCCCGCCTTCCACGGCGATGATGTCACCCACGTCCCAGCCCTTGAAGGCGGTGTAGGCATCGCCCAGCACGTTGCCCTGCAGGAACACCTGGATACGGCCGGATTCGTCCTGGATCTGCGCGAAGCTGGCCTTGCCCATGACCCGCTTGGCCATCAGCCGGCCGGCCATCTTCACCCGGCGCTCGTTGGCCTCCAGGGCTTCGGCCGTCCAGCGTTCGGCGTCGGCGAAGTCTGCCTGCAGGCTGCCGGCGAAGTCTTCGCGGCGGAAATCGTTCGGGTAGGCGATGCCCTGGGCCCGCAGCGCGGTCAGTTTGGCGCGACGCTCGGCGATCAGGCTGTTTTCATCGACGGGGGGCTGCGGCGCGGCGGTCTGCTCGTTCATGGGCTTGGTCGGTCGTTGTCTGTGGGGGTGGGTCTTCAGGGAATCGCGCCCGCCGAGGATACGACGGACCGTGGGTGGCTGCGGCTGCAGCCACCAGGCGGGTCACCGTGCAGGCGACCCGCAGGCTCAGGCGTCGCTGCGTTTGGCGCCCGCTTCCAGGCCGGATTTCAGGCTGGCCTCGATGAACTCATCCAGGTCGCCGTCCAGCACTTTCTGCGTATCGGTACGCTCGATGCCAGTGCGCAGGTCCTTGATACGGCTCTGGTCGAGCACGTAGTTGCGGATCTGGCTGCCCCAGCCGATATCGGACTTGGTGGCTTCCAGCGCGTCACGTTCGGTGTTGCGCTTCTGCACTTCCAGCTCGTACAGCTTGGCGGCCAGCATCTTCATCGCGGTGTCGCGGTTCTGGTGCTGGCTGCGGCCGGTCTGGCAGGCAACCACGGTGTTGGTCGGGATGTGGGTGATGCGCACCGCCGACTCGGTCTTGTTGACGTGCTGGCCACCGGCACCGGAGGAACGGTACACGTCGGTGCGCAGGTCGGCCGGGTTGATGTCGATTTCAATGTTGTCATCGACTTCCGGAGACACGAACACCGAGGTGAAGCTGGTGTGGCGGCGGTTGTCCGAATCGAACGGCGACTTGCGCACCAGGCGATGCACGCCGATCTCGGTCTTCAGCCAGCCGTAGGCGAAATCACCTTCCACGCGGAACGTGGCCGATTTGATGCCGGCCACATCGCCGCCGGACACTTCCATCAGTTCGGTCTTCCAGCCGCGTGCTTCGCACCAGCGAAGGTACATGCGCAGCATCATTTCGGCCCAGTCCTGGGCCTCGGTGCCGCCGGCGCCGGCCTGGATGTCGACGAAGGCGTTGCAGCTGTCCATCTCGCCGGAGAACATGCGCTGGAATTCCAGCTGTTCCACGTGCTTGAGGTACTTGTCCAGGTCGGCAACCACCGCATCGGCGGTCTCCTGGTCCTGTTCGCTCTCGGCCAGTTCCAGCAGGTCGGTGGATTCCACCAGGCCATCGAGGATGCTGGCGATGCCGCCCACGGTCTTTTCCAGCAGCGAGCGTTCACGCCCCAGGTTCTGGGCGTACTCCGGCTTGTTCCAGATATCCGGGTTTTCCAGCTCCCGGGTTACTTCTTCCAGGCGTTCTTTCTTGACGTCGTAGTCAAAGATACCCCCTGAGCGAGACCACGCGATCGGTGAGATCGGTGATTCGCTGGCGGACAGGATTCAGCTCGAGCATGTCGGCGGTTTCGTGTTCGAAATATGACCTGCAATGATACCAGCACAGCCGCCGCTGCTGCCTACCCCGGCCGCCCGGGGGCCTGCCCCGCCCTCACCCGCCGCCCAGCGCCTGGCGCAGCAGCGGCAGCTGGCGCCGGCTGCAGGGCACCGTTGCCCCGTCGGCCATGTGCAGCAGGGCCTCGCCGTCCGCGCCAGCAGCGCAGGGCATCGCACTACTTCACCTCGAACTCCCCGACCAGCACGGTTTCGGCCTGGTCCTTCAGGCGCAGGGTGACCGTCTGGTCGCGCTGCTGGCGCGTGCCCCAGTGGGTGCTCAGGCGCAGGCTCAAGGTGGTCGCGCCGGTGACCAGCTGCTCGCGGCTGCCGAAGAAATTGGCCTCCACCCTGTAGGTGCCCGGCTTGGCATCCCGCAACGAGAACTGTTCCGGCCCATAGCCGCCGGTGAAGTCCTGGGACATCTGCCCGCCCTGGTAGGTCAGCCGGTTGCCGTAGTACGCGCGCTCACCGTTGGGGTCGGTCACCCACAGGTCCATGTCGCTGTTGTCGCTGTCCCAGCCCAGCACCACGCGCAGGTCCAGCGGCATCGGCCGGCGCAGGCGCGGGTCGATCGCGCCGGCATCCAGGCCTTGGCGTGCCATGAGGGTGGTGGCTTCATCCAGTGCGATCAGCGAGATGCCATCGAAGCGGCTGTCCCACGGCCGCAGCACCACTTCGTACAGCGCCTTGAGTGCCTGCGGGTACTGGCCGCTGGCCTCCAGCGCCAGGCCGAGGTCGCGGAAGCTCTGCGGCTCCTCCTCGCCCATCGCCAGCACGTCACGGAACACCGGCACCGCCAGTGCAGGCGCATCGGCCTGCATCAGGCGATACCCGAGCACGCGCAGTACGTGGCGGTTTTCGATCTGCATTTCAGCCAGGTTGGACAGCACCCGCAGCGCCAACGCACGCTGGCCCTTGGCCAGCAGCAGGTCGGCCACGTCTAGGTAAAACGCGCTGCTGTCCGCATGCTGCGCGCGCTCGGACAGGTACAGCGGATACAGCGCGTCGGCTGGAGCCGCGCGCAGGCGCTTGGCGTACGGTGCATCGGCGGCCCATGGCGCGAGCGCGATGGTGATCTCGCCGCTATTGGCAGCGCCTGGCGCGGACGCAGCGTGCTCGGCGCGCGGGCCCGGGGCCTGGCGCGCCAGCATGGCCTGCGGCGCTGCGGCTGCGGGTGCGAGTGAAGGCGACGGCGGCGGCGGCGCAGCGACGCTGTCGTTCGGTCGGGCCTCGAAGGCCTCCCCCGCCGCTACCGGCGCTGCCATCGCGACCGCAGCCGGGCTGGCCGTTTCCTGCTTCGCCTGCGGCGGGGTGCCTTTGGGCCAGCGGGTTTCCCACCAGCGCTGACGATCAGCGACCTGCCGTGCGATGTCATCGAGCCGCTGGCTGCGCTCACGTGCCACGTCGACGGCGGCCAGCGCGTGCCGACGGTCGTACTCGGCGCGCAGCGGCGACGGCGGACGGATGCCATGCTGCAGATAGTCTTCGATCGATTCGAGCACCAGCAGCGAAGTGTCTGCACTGACCAGCCCGAACGCCTGCGACAGCGTGCGTTGCGCGGCGGCGTGGGCCGCCGGATCACCCGCCCAGTCGGCCAGCTGGCCGTTCGCCCAGGCATGTGCCACCAGGCCGCCAGGCTGCAGCCGCGCTTCGCCGGCGCCCACCCGCTGGGTATCGATGCGCCCATCCGGCAGGCGCACGCGCAGCTGCACGCTGCCGTCCGGCCTGTCGATCCTGCCCAGCACCCGCAACCAGCCCTGCGCTGCCGCACCGGCATCGGCGACCACCGCGCTGATCCCATCGCCTTCCAGCGACAGCACCGCTGCGCCCTGCTGCAGCAAACGCGCTGCCGCCGAAGCCACATCCGCCGGCGTGGACAGCACCAGCAGCTCGCCCTGGTGGGCAGCGGTCCAGGCACGCAGGCGCGCCGTGTCGGTGCGCGCGCCGGCACCACTCAAGGCATACAGGCGCTGGCCTGCAGCGAGTGCCGGCTGGCTGCGCTTGCCATAGTTGGACAGCCCATCACTGACCAGCAGGTATTCCTGCACCGCCGGCTGTGGTGTCCACGCACCCAGCGCACTGGCCCCGTCCAGCGGCAGCGCCTGCAGGTAAGCACGCAGTGCGGACCAGTCGCCAGCGCGCAGGCGGAAATCGCGCGCGGGCTCGGACTGGTCGCGCAACACCGTCAGTTGGACTTGGCCATCGCCGACGGCCTTGAAATAGCGGTCAAGCACGGCAAACTCGGCCTCACGGTCGCGCTGGGACGCCGATCCGGACGCATCCCAGAGCAGCCCGATGCGGGTGGGCAGCGCCCGTGGCACGGCCTGCAGCGGCACCGGGATCTGCGCCATCAGGTAGCGCTGGCCATCGTGCAGGCCGGCCACCACGTCGCGTTGGCGCACCTGCGGCAGCCACCACTGCGCCTGCGCCGGCAGCGCCGCACCGCGGCCCTGCCATTGCAGCTGATAGCGGCCATCGCGCAGCTGGAACTGTTCTGACAGTCCAGTCGAGGCACGCGGTGCGCCGACGCCACTGGCATCGAGTTGCACGCTTGCCTGCTGCGCGCCACGCGCGAACTGCAGCGGCAGCGTCCAGCGCAGGCCCTGCGCGTCCACCGGCAGGGTCTGGCGGACGGTCAATACCACGCGGCGGCTGCCGTGCGCGGGGATCGGATAGATGCGCAGGCGGAACTGGTTCCCGGCGGTCTGTTCCAGCAGACCCGGGTCGACCCGACGCCGTTCAATGGCTTCGAACACCTGACGGCCCTGGGCCTTGGGCACCGGCACCGCGTCGCGCAGCTGGCCATCGATATCCAGCGCAAAGCCCGCCACCTGCTGGCCATCAGCCAACGGGAACTCCAGCTGCCCTTCCAGCATGCGGCCGTTGGGGTTGTGGAACTCCATTTCGATGCGGGTTTCGGCCAGGCCGGCGGCCACCGTGCCGCGCAGGCTGGCATGGCGCAGCTGCACCGGCACTTCGGCGCCTTTCACCTGCAACACCGGCGCGGTAACGGCAGCCGGCGCGCTGACCGCAGGCGGGGTTGGCGTCGGACGCTGTGCCTCCACCTTGTAGGCCGCGATACCCAGCCCCGCAATGCCGAGCATGACCAGACCGCGAGACAGACCTTGCATGTGATGCTCCTGCGTGGGGGACAGTCCATTGAACGCATGATGGCGCCCATCGGGGTTTGCCGTGTTGCCATCTTGGCCTGCGCCTTCGCATCGGCCACCATGCACGGGCCTCTTTCATACCCCGGGATCTCCGTGCGCCTGCCCTCGTTGCTGCTTCTGCTGTCGGCCCCACTGCCCGCCTTGTGTGCTTCGCCAACCGAGCTGGTGGGCATCGACTTCAGTCACCACGACTGGACGCTGGCCTGCGACAACACCCGGACCTGCCGCGCGGCGGGCTACCAGAACGACGAAGGCGCGGACCCGCTGCCGGTATCGGTGCTGCTGACGCGCCACGGTGGCCCCGACCAGCCGATCACCGCCAGCCTGATGCTCGGCCAGTACGAGGAAAGCGTGCTGCCCGCCACGCTGCAGATGCAGGTCGACGGGCGTGACCAGGGTCGCGTGGATTACGCGACCGGCACGGGCACGGCGACGTTGAGCCCGGCCCAGGTGGCCGCCTTGCTGGCCTCGGTGAGCGGTGCCGGCGCAGGCCGCGTCGTCTTCACCGGTGATGACCAGCGGCGATGGACGCTGTCGGCGCGTGGCGCATCGGCGGTGCTGCTGAAAATGGATGAGTTCCAGGGCCGGCTGGGCACGCCCGGGGCGGTGATGCGCAAGGGCAAGCGCGCGGAATCGTCGGTGCCCGCGGCGTTGCCGATGCCGGTCGTGGTGCTGGCGAAATTGGCCGCAGCGCGCCCATCCGACGCCGCACTGGCGACCTCCGGTGCGCTGCGCGCCGCCCTGGTAGCCGCCACGCCGCCCGATGACTGCGCGGCACTGCAGCCCGACCAGACCGTGTCGATGGATGAGCCTGTCGTGCCGTTGAAGGTCCAGCGCCTGAGCGCGGACAAGCTGCTGGTATCTGCCCTGTGCTGGCGTGGCGCCTACAACGAAGGCAGCGGCTACTGGGTGGTCAACGGGACGGCACCCTACCAGCCTCAGCTGGTCACCCACTTCGGTAATGATGACGACGGCCGCAGCATCAGTGGATCGCACAAGGGGCGAGGCCTGGGCGACTGCTGGTCGATGAACAGCTGGGGCTGGGACGGGCGCCGCTTCGTGGCTACCTCGGCTACCACCACGGGCCTGTGCCGGCTGGTCGCCGCAGGCGGCGCGTGGGACCTGCCGACGCGGGTCGCCACGGTCAAGGAGTGAGGCGGCACCGGGTGCGGGGCCGCGAACGTTGAGGGATTCCGCCGGGCCATGCTCGGCGGGAGCGGTCAGGCCGCGCTGCAGTGCTCGACGATCAACTGGATCGCCGTGCCGCCGCGGTAATCGTCGCAGGCCAACCGATACGCCAGGTGCACGTTGCGTGCCGGCGCGTTGCCGGTCCAGCCCCCGAACTGGATCGCGTTGATCAGCCCGGCCATCCCGGGACGGCGCAGTTCCAGCTTGAGGTGCCGCTCCTTCAACACCCGCCAGTTGGTCACCTCGAAATGTCCATCGAACAGCGGCTCCGGGAAGCCCTGTCCCCACGGGCCGGCAAGCCGCAGCGCATCGGCGTGGCGATGGTCCAGCTCGTCGCTGCCGAGCTCGCCATCGCTGAGGATCTGCTGCTGCAGCATCACCGGGTCCAGCAACTGATGCACGGCTGCGGCGAAGGCGGCTTCGAACGCCGTCAGGTGGGCGTGCGGCAGGCTCATGCCGGCGGCCATCGCATGGCCACCGAAGCGCTCGATCAGGCCCGGCTGCTGCGCATCGACCAGCGCCAGCGCATCGCGGATGTGCAGGCCGGGAATCGAACGCGCGGACCCTCGCAACGCATCGGCGCCCGGTTCAGCCGGCGCGAAGGCGACCACCGGCCGGTGCAGGCGGTCTTTCATCTTCGAGGCCACCAGGCCGATCACACCCGGATGCCACTCGGCATCGAACAGCACCGCGGCGATCGGGCGCTGTCCATCGTCATCCAGCACCACCCTGGCCACCGCCTTCTCTGCGTCGTCGGTCATGGTCTGCTGCACGGCGCGGCGCTCGGCGTTGATCTGCTCCAGCGTCTGCGCGATGTCGCGCGCCTGCGCTGGATCCTCGGTCAACAGCAGCGCGATGCCCAGCGCCATGTCCTCCAGCCGGCCGGCCGCGTTCAAGCGCGGGCCCAGCGCAAAGCCGATATCGGTGGCGGTCAGCCGCGCCGCATCGCGGCCACTGGCTTCGATCAGAGCTTTCAACCCGACGCAGCCCTGCCCGGCGCGCAGGCGCCGCAGCCCGGCACTGACCAGCGCGCGGTTGTTGGCATCCAGCGCCACCAGGTCGGCGACCGTGCCCACCGCGACCAGATCCAGCAGCGTGGCCAGGTCCGGCCCCTTGCCGTCGGCGAACACCGCGGCCTCGCGCAGGTGCCGGCGCAAGGCCAGCAGTACATAGAAGATCACGCCGACGCCGGCCAATGATTTACTGGGGAAGGCATCGTCGTGCAGGTTCGGATCAACGATGACATCGGCCGGCGGAAGCTGCGGTCCAGGCAGATGGTGGTCGGTGACCAGCACCTGCCAGCCCTTGGCCTTGGCTGCCGCCACCCCGGCATGGCACGCGATGCCGTGGTCCACGGTGACCAGCAGGTCCGGCTGCAGCAGGGCCAGTTCCTCCACCAGCGCCGGCGACAGCCCGTAGCCGTGCACCATGCGATTGGGCACCGCATGGGCGACGTGGCGCGCGCCGAGCATGCGCAGTCCGCGCACGCCGACCGCACAGGCGGTGGCGCCATCGCAGTCAAAGTCACCCACCACCACGATGCGCTTGTCAGCGGCGATGGCCGCCGCCAGCAGACGCACCGCGCCATCGATGCCGGTCAACAGCTCAGGTGCATGCAGGTTGCCCAGCCTGGGCAGCGCCAGTTCGGGCGTGTGCGCCCCGCGCGCGGTGTACAGGCGGGCCAGCAGCGGCAGGGTGCCGTCAGCCCAAGGGGCTACGTCGACACGGTCGCGGCGGCAGATGACGGGGTTGGAATCGGCGGCAGGGGACATCGGCTACGCCGGTTGCAGGAAGACGTTGCATGATACCGCGCGGGTCAATCGTGCAACTGCCGCGGTTTCTTCCAGATCTGCCAGCGCTGCGAACGCTGGAAGGCGAACTGCACGCCGTCCTCGAAATCCAGCACCAGCCGCTTCAGCTCGCCGCGGCGCAACGCCAGCAGCAGCGGCGCGATCGCCTGGCTGGCCAGCTGCTCCAGCGAACGCAGCGGACGCAGGTCGACCAGCGCATCCACCGACTGTTCGCCATCCACCTGTACGCCTGCCGCGGTGGCCAAGGCACGCAACAGCGCATCGCGGCTGCGCACCTGTGCATGTGGCGTGGCCACGCTCTGCGGCAGCCGCCCTGCACCCCAGAACCACAGAGAATTGATCGGGCTCAGCCCCTGCGCGATGCGCTGCGCGTTCCACGGGTGCGAATGCAGTACCACCTGGGTTTCGGTCAACAGCGCGCGCCAGCGCCGACCTTCTACGCCGCTGGGCAGATGGCTGAAAAGATCATCGCCGAGCACGTCATCCGGACTCGCAAACACCGGCAACGGCATGTCATCCGGGACGCGCAGGTACCAGCGCGAGGCGACCGGCGCATCCAGATGCAGGCCATGTTCGGCGAACACCGGCTGCAGGTCCGGCAGCAGCGCGACGGCATCCTCGTGGGAGGGGCGCAGCGTGTCGCCGTGCCCCATCATCCGCGCACCGTGCATGTCCGGCACCATGTGCGCCGGATCGGCGCGCAGCCAGACGTGGCCGGCCGCATCGCCGGCATCCAGCTGGCGGGTCAGTGCCGCGGCAGGCATCGCGGCGGCATCGGCGGCATCAAGCGTGGTCGATGCCCCCTGCACGCGGAAGTGGCGCTGCAGCTGCGCGCCCTCCCCCGCTGCGTGCTCGCTGCGCTCGGCACGACCGAGCGCACGTGCCACCTCATCGGGCAACGCGGCCACCGCGAATCGACTGCGTGCAGCCAGCAGCAGCGTTGCCGTTGCCATCGATCAGCCCGCGTAGCTGACGCTGACGATCTCGTACTCGCGCTGGCCGGCCGGGGCATCGATGGTGATGCTGTCGCCTTCCAGCTTGCCGATCATCGCGCGGGCCACCGGCGAGGAAATGGCGATCAGGCCGAGCTTGATGTCCGCTTCCAGGTCACCGACGATCTGGTACTTCTTCTCTTCGTCGGTTTCCACGTCGGCCAGCGTCACCGACGCGCCGAACACCACCTTGGAGCCGGCATTGAGCTTGGACACGTCGATGATCTCGGCGTGCGACAACTCGCCTTCCAGCTGCTTGATGCGGCCTTCGATGAAGCCCTGCTCTTCGCGCGCGGCGTGGTACTCGGCATTTTCCTTCAGGTCACCGTGCTCGCGCGCCTCGGCGATCGCGGCGATCACCTTCGGGCGCTTGACCGACTTCAGCTGGTCCAGCTCTTCGCGCAGACGCTGCGCGCCCTTCATCGTGATGGGAGCTCTCATGCGTTCAGTTCCTTGTGCAGTTCCTGCAGCGACCAGACCGGGCCGGTACCGCGGAATTCCAGCGAATGCACCAGTGCCTTGGCACCGGCGATGGTGGTCGAATAGGTCACGCGGTGCTGCAGCGCTTCGCGACGGATGGAGAACGAATCGTTGATCGCCGCACGGCCTTCGGTCGTGTTGACGATGTAGACGATCTCACCGTTCTTGATGCGGTCCACGATGTGCGGACGACCCTCGACCACCTTGTTGACGATCTCGCATTCCATGCCGTGCTGCTGCAGCCACGCGGCGGTGCCACGGGTGGCGACCAGGCTGTAGCCCTTGGCCAGCAGCGCCTCGGCGACCGGCAGCACGCGCTGCTTGTCCGGGTCACGCACCGACACGAAGGCCTTGCCGACCGGCGGCGCCTTGATGCCACCGGCTTCCTGCGCACGCGCGAAGGCGGCGCTGAAGCTGCGGCCCACGCCCATCACCTCACCGGTGGAGCGCATCTCCGGCCCGAGGATCGGATCGACGCCCTGGAACTTGGCGAACGGGAAGATCGCCTCCTTCACCGAGTAGTAGTCCGGCACGATTTCCTTGGTGGCGCCCTGCTCGGCCAGCGTCTTGCCGGCCATGCAGCGTGCGGCGATCTTGGCCAGCGGCATGCCGGTGGCCTTCGACACGAACGGCACGGTGCGCGAGGCACGCGGGTTCACTTCCAGCAGGTAGACGATGTCTTCACCGTTCTCACCGGCCTGGATGGCGAACTGGGTGTTCATCAGGCCGACCACGTTCAGGGCCTTGGCCAGCTCCACCACCTGGCGGCGCAGCTCGGCCTGGGTTTCGGCAGACAGCGAATACGGCGGCAGCGAGCAGGACGAATCGCCCGAATGCACGCCGGCTTCTTCGATGTGCTCCATCACGCCGCCGATCAGCACGTTGCCCTGGCTGTCGGCGATGATGTCCACGTCCACTTCGACGGCATTGTCGAGGAAGCGGTCCAGCAGCACCGGCGAATCGTTGGAGACCTTGACCGCATCACGCACGTAGCGTGCGAGGTCGGACTCACCGTAGACGATTTCCATCGCACGGCCGCCCAGCACGTAGCTCGGGCGCACCACCAGCGGGTAGCCGATCTCGCGCGCCAGCAGCAGCGCTTCCTGGTCGTTGCGGGCGATGCGGTTCGGCGGCTGCTTCAGGCCCAGGTTGTCCACCAGCTGCTGGAAGCGCTCGCGGTCTTCGGCCAGGTCGATGGAATCCGGGCTGGTGCCGATCACCGGCACGCCATTGGCTTCCAGCGCGCGTGCCAGCTTCAGCGGGGTCTGGCCGCCGTACTGCACGATCACGCCCTTCGGCTGTTCCAGCTCGACGATCTCCAGCACGTCTTCCAGCGTCAGCGGCTCGAAGTACAGGCGGTCGGAGGTGTCGTAGTCGGTGGAGACGGTTTCCGGGTTGCAGTTGACCATGATGGTTTCATAGCCATCCTCGCGCAGCGCCAGTGCCGCGTGCACGCAGCAGTAGTCGAACTCGATGCCCTGGCCGATGCGGTTCGGGCCACCGCCGAGGATCATGATCTTGTCGCGGTTGCTCGGCGTGGCTTCGCACTCGTCCTCGTAGGTCGAATACAGGTAGGCGGTACCGGTGGCGAACTCACCGGCGCAGGAGTCCACGCGCTTGTACACCGGACGCACCTTGTGGGCGCGACGCAGCGCACGCACGGCCGCTTCGTTGGTGCCGGTCAGCTGGGCCAGGCGGGCATCGGAGAAACCGGCGCGCTTGAGCTTGCGCAGGCGCGCGGCGTCGAGCGAATCAATGCCACCGGCGGCGACCTCACCTTCGGCAGTGATGATCTCTTCGATCTGGTCCAGGAACCACGGATCGATGAAGGACAGCGCATGGATCTCTTCCACGCTCATGCCGGCGCGGAAGCCGTCGGCCACGTAGAACAGGCGCTCCGGGCCGGGGGCCTTCAGCTCGCGGCGCAGGGTCTGCATGTCGTCTTCGTTGCCCAGGTCCAGCTCGGTCGGGTCGAAGCCCACCTTGCCGGTTTCCAGGCCACGCAGCGCTTTCTGCATCGATTCCTGGAAGGTGCGGCCCATCGCCATCACCTCGCCCACCGACTTCATCTGGGTGGTCAGGCGGGCATCGGCGGCCGGGAACTTCTCGAAGGCGAAGCGCGGGATCTTGGTGACGACGTAGTCGATCGACGGCTCGAACGAGGCCGGGGTCAGGCCACCGGTGATCTCGTTCTTCAGCTCGTCCAGGGTGTAGCCCACGGCCAGCTTGGCGGCGACCTTGGCGATCGGGAAGCCGGTGGCCTTGGACGCCAGTGCCGAGGAGCGCGACACGCGCGGGTTCATCTCGATCACCACCACGCGGCCGGTGTGCGGATTGATGCCGAACTGCACGTTCGAGCCACCGGTATCCACGCCGATCTTGCGCAGCACGGCGATGGAGGCATCGCGCAGGCGCTGGTATTCCTTGTCGGTCAGGGTCTGCGCCGGGGCCACGGTGATCGAGTCACCGGTGTGCACGCCCATCGGGTCCAGGTTCTCGATGGAGCACACGATGATGCAGTTGTCCGCGGTATCGCGGACCACTTCCATCTCGAACTCCTTCCAGCCCAGCACCGATTCTTCCACCAGCACTTCGGTGGTCGGCGACAGTTCCAGGCCGCGGGTGACGATGTCGATCAGCTCTTCGCGGTTGTAGGCGATGCCGCCGCCGCTGCCGCCGAGGGTGAAGCTCGGACGGATGATGGTCGGGTAGCCGACGCGGGTCTGGATCTCCAGCGCTTCTTCCAGCGTATGGGCGACCGCGGCCGACGGGCATTCCAGGCCGATCTCGCCCATCGCCACGCGGAACAGCTCGCGGTCTTCGGCCATGCGGATCGCTTCGCGCTTGGCGCCGATCAGCTCGACGTTGTACTTCTCCAGCACGCCGTTGTCGGCCAGGTCCAGCGCGCAGTTCAGCGCGGTCTGGCCGCCCATGGTCGGCAGCAGCGCATCGGGCTTCTCCTTGGCGATGATCTTCTCGACCGTCTGCCAGTTGATCGGCTCGATGTAGACGGCGTCGGCCATCTCCGGGTCGGTCATGATGGTGGCCGGATTGCTGTTGACCAGCACCACGCGGTACCCCTCGTCGCGCAGTGCCTTGCAGGCCTGCGCGCCAGAGTAGTCGAACTCACAGGCCTGGCCGATGACGATCGGGCCAGCACCGATGATGAGGATGGTTTTCAGGTCAGTGCGCTTTGCCATTTTCTTCTCTAGGTCGGTACAGCGTGACAAGGGGGAGTGATCGCACGCTGACGATCAGGAAATCTGTTCCGGGTCGAAGTCGATGCGGCATTCGCGCTTGAGCGCGGCGGACATCGTCTCGCCAATGTTTTCCGGCATCCCGCCGTCGGCACCCAGGCCGTCGATGAAGCGCTGGAAGGCGGGGGTGCCCATGAAACGGGCGATCTCCACCTTGTTCGCTTCGCTCACTTCCGGGCCTTCGCTGGCCATGCCCTGCTGGGCGGCCGCGCTGGCCTGGAAGGTGCGGCCCATGTCCACACCGGCCGGCGTGGCCATGAACTGCTTCCATTCACCCACCAGCAGCGCGCCGTCGTCGCCCAGGTTGCCGGCGATCTGCTGCTGGAAGTGGGCGTCGAGCAGCGTGCCGATCTGGGTGGACGCGCAATCGCGCCCGCCCTGGTCCAGCGCCTTCAGCGTCGGGGAGACACTGAACAGCACTTCGGCGCTGTTCTTGCCCAGGCCCTGCATGCCCAGCTGGTGCATGATCACCGCCACCTCGGCCGGCGTGGCCGGCTGGGCGCTTGCGGTGCCGGCCAACAGCAGGCCGGCCAGCAGTGCGGTGAGGCGCATCAGGCCTTGGCCTCGGCCATCAGGGTCACGAAACGATCGAACAGCGGGCCGACGTCGGTCGGTCCCGGCGACGCTTCGGGGTGGCCCTGGAAGGAGAATGCCGGCACGTCGGTGCGCGCGATGCCCTGGTTGGTGCCGTCGAACAGCGAACGGTGGGTCACCCGCAGGGTCGTCGGCAGGGTCGCCTCGTCCACCGCGAAACCGTGGTTCTGCGAGGTGATCATCACCCGGCCGCTGTCCAGGTCCTGCACCGGATGGTTGGCGCCGTGGTGGCCGTGGCCCATCTTCAGGGTCTTCGCACCGGAGGCCAGCGCCAGCAGCTGGTGGCCCAGGCAGATGCCGAAGGTCGGCACGCGGGCGTCCAGCACGGTCTTGATCGCGCTGATCGCGTAGTCGCACGGCTCCGGGTCACCCGGGCCGTTGGACAGGAACACACCGTCCGGCTTCAGCGCCAGCACATCGGCCGCCGGGGTCTGCGCAGGAACGACGGTCACATCGCAGCCGCGCTCGGCCAGCATGCGCAGGATGTTGGTCTTCACGCCGTAGTCGTAGGCCACGACCTTGTACTGCGACGGCACGCTGACGAATGCGTTGGCGTCCAGGTCGAGCTGGCCTTCGTTCCACTGGTAAGTGGTTTCGGTCGACACGACCTTGGCCAGGTCCATGCCCTTCAGGCCGGGGAAGCTGCGCGCAGCCTCCAGCGCCTTCTCCACGCTGATGCCCTCGCCTGCCATCAGGGCACCGTTCTGGGCGCCCTTCTCGCGCAGGATGCGCGTCAGCTTGCGGGTATCGATGCCGGAGATGGCGACCACGCCACGCTGCAGCAGCCAGTCCTGCAGCGAAACCTGGCTGCGCCAGCTGCTCGGGCGGCGCGGCACGTCGCGCACGATCAGGCCGGCCGACCACACCTTGGACGCTTCGTTGTCCTGGTCGGTCATGCCGGTGTTGCCGATATGCGGGTAGGTCAGCGTGACCATCTGCCGGGCGTAGGACGGATCAGTCAGCACTTCCTGGTAACCGGTCATGGCGGTGTTGAACACCACTTCACCGACGGACAGGCCGGGCGCGCCTACGGATTCGCCCTCGAATACGGTGCCGTCTTCGAGGACGAGGATTGCGGCTTGGGTCACGGAAATCTCACTTTGGCTACCGATGGGGTACCGAAGGTCACGCCTGCGCTCACGGTAAAAACCGGTTGCAAAAAAGCGCGGACGTACGGTTCAGGACCGGTCCGGCTGTCGTGTTTCGGCGAGTGCGAATTGTAGACGCATGCGGGGTCCGGCGCCAGCGCCACGTTGCAGGTAGCGCGCCACGAGATCCTGAACGGTAGCGCCGACCCATGGTCGGCGAGCGCAGCGGGCCCTTAGCGGGATGCCGCCGCCCACTCCGTTCAGCCGTTCAGCCGTTCAGCAGGTCCCGCACCCGGTAGCTCCCCGGGGCGCGTTGAGCCAGCTGACGCGCGGCAAACAGCGCGCCACGGGCAAAGATGTCGCGGTTGGTCGCCCGGTGCACCAGCTCGATCCGCTCGCCCAGACCGGTGAACTGAACAAGATGTTCACCGACGATGTCCCCGGCACGCAGGCTGGCGTACTGGGGGGTGGCCCCGCCGCGGCCGGCCGCCGCGCCCAGTGTCAGTGCAGTGCCCGACGGCGCATCCAGCTTGCGGGTGTGGTGCGATTCGACGATGTCGCAGTCCCAGCCGGCCAACGCCTGCGCGGCGCGCTCGACCAGTTCATCCAGCACCGCCACGCCCAGGCTGAAATTGGATGCCCACACCAGTGGGATCGCCTTGGCCGCCGCGTCCAGCGCCTCGCGCTGCGCCTGGCTGATGCCGGTGGTCCCCGAAACCAGCCCCGCGCCGCGTTCCACGCACAGGGCCAGGATCGCATCAAAGCCTTCGGGCAGGCTGAAATCGATGGCCACGTCGAACGGCGGAGCGCCGTGCAGTTCCTTGGCAGCGAAGTGCGGGATGCCGTCCACCACCCGCTGCGCGGGCGCGCGGCCGGTGTAGGCCCCCACCACGTTCAGCGTATCGGTACGTTCGGCGGCCAGCCGCAGCAGGGCCTGGCCCATGCGCCCGGAGGCACCGTGGATGAGCAATCGCAGGGGAGTCTGGTTCATCCGGGAAGGCTAGCGGCTGGCTGCGCATTTGCACAGGGGGCGTCGCGCACCAGGCCGCGACGCGGCCTCACGCCACCGCTTGCTAGCCTGCTGGTTTTCCAAGCGGCGATGCCCTCCTCCATGAAGATCGAACAACAGCTGGTGCTGGTGACCGGCGCCGGACGCGGCCTGGGCCAGCACATCGCCCGCGCCTTTGCCTCGCAGGGCGCCAAGGTGATCATCAATTACCACCGCAGCAGCGAGGCAGCGCGCGCCCTGGCCCAGGAGCTCGGCGAACACGCCCTGGCGGTGCAGGCCGATGTCACCGACCGGCACCAGGTGGACACCCTGCTGACCCTGGCGCAGGCGCACTTCGGCCAGCCGGTCAGCACCGTGGTCAACAATGCGCTGGCCACCTTCAGTTTCAATGGCGATGCCCGCGAGAAAGCCGACAGCATCGGCTGGGCCAGCTTCCAGTCCCAGTTCGACGGCAGCGTGCGCGGCGCGCTGAACACCGTGCAGGCCGCCCTGCCCGGCATGCGCGCGCAGCACTTCGGCCGCATCATCAACATCGGCAGCAACCTGTTCCAGAACCCGGTGGTGCCCTATCACGACTACACCGCCGCCAAGGCGGCGCTGCTGTCGTTGACCCGCACGCTGGCCGGCGACCTGGGGCCGGAGGGAATCACCGTCAACATGCTGTCCGGTGGCCTGCTGCGCAGCACCGATGCCAGTGCCGCCACCCCGGAAGCGCTGTTTGATTACATCGCCGAGGCCACGCCGCTGCGCAGCGTGACGACCCCGGCCGAGTTCGCCGATGCGGCGCTGTTCTTCGCTTCGCCGTGGTCGCGCGCGGTCACCGGGCAGAACCTGGTGGTGGATGGCGGACTGGTGCGCGATTGATGCCTGCGGCGGTGGTCCGCTGGACGCGGTAGTGACGGCCGCTGGCCGTCCTGCCCTTGCCGCTGCGCTCGCCGAGCATGGCTCGGCGCCACCCAGGCGGCGCGCCAGCCGCTCAGTGCGCCTTCGGCGGCGTCGGCCCACAGCTGTCACACCCACCGCAGGACCCGGCACCGCCACTTGCCGGCGGCGCGATGCGCCGGCCCAGCGACTGCCGCCAGCCCGGCTGGCCGGAGCGCAGCAGGCTCAGCGCCAACGCACCGCGTGCCTTGCGCACCGTGCCCGGGAACTGCTTCTTCAGCACCACCCACGCACTGGCCAGCACGGCCAGCGCGACGATCAGGTACTGCAGCAGCAGGCCGGCCTCCATCAACCGCCTCCCAGCGCCACGGTCACCTGGTAGGTGACCAGGGCTGCAATGTAGGCCGCGGCGAACAGGTACACGGTGGCAAAGCCCATCTGCTTCCACGAATTGGTTTCGCGCTTGATCGTGGCCAGCGTGGAGATGCACATCGGCGCGTAGATGAACCACACCAGCAGTGACAGGCCGGTGGCCAGCGACCAGCCGTCACTGACGATCGGGGTCAGCGCGGAGATCGCCGCGTCATCGTCCGGCGCCGACAGCGCGTAGATGGTCGCCAGCGAGGACACCGCCACTTCGCGTGCGCCCATGCCCGGGATCAGCGCAATGCAGATCTGCCAGTTGAAGCCCAGCGGGGCGAAGATCGCGGTCATCGCATGGCCGAGCTGGCCGGCGTAGCTGTAATCGATGGCCGGCATCGTCGCATCGGCCGGTGCACCGGGGAAGGACAGCAGGAACCACAGCAGGATGGTCAGCGCCAGGATGATGCCGCCCACGCGCTTGAGGAAGATCATGCCGCGTTCGTACAGGCCCACGGCCAGGTCGCGCGGGTGCGGGATGCGGTACGACGGAAGCTCCAGCATCAGCGGATGCTCGCTCTTGTCGCGGCGCCACTTCTTCATCACCCAGGACATCAGCAGCGCGCTGAAGATGCCGGCCACGTACAGGCCGAACAGCACCAGCCCCTGCTGGTTGAAGATGCCGACCTTGCCATCCGGAATGAACGCGCCGATCAGCAGCGCGTACACCGGCAGCCTTGCCGAGCAGGTCATCAGCGGCGCCACCAGGATGGTCGCAAGGCGGTCACGCGGGTCCTGGATGCTGCGGGTCGCCATGATGCCGGGCACCGCGCAGGCGAAGCTGGACAGCAGCGGGATGAACGAACGCCCGGACAGCCCGGCCGAGGCCATCATGCGGTCCAGCAGGAACGCCGCGCGCGGCAGGTAGCCGGATTCTTCCAGCGCCAGGATGAAGGCGAACAGGATCAGGATCTGCGGCAGGAACACCACCACCCCGCCGAGGCCGGCGATGATGCCATCGGTGATCAGGCTGGCCAGCGGGCCTTCCGGCAGCACCGCGCCGGCCTGCTCGCCGAGCCAGCCGAACAGGGCCTCGATCCCGTCCATCATCGGCGTGGCCCAGGCAAACACCGCCTGGAAGATCAGGAACATCACCACCACCAGGGTGGCCAGGCCGAACACCGGATGCAGCAGCCAGCGGTCCAGCGTGTCATCGATCTTCGAGGTGCGGGTAGGCATGCTGACGGCGGCATCGAGGATCCCGCGCACCTGCGCGTGGAAATCGACGTCCTGCCCGTCCACCGCCGTCACCGGTGCGCCGAGGTGCGGCACCATCGCGTCCAGCCGCGCCACCAGCGCCTGCGCGCCATGCTTGCGCACCGCCACGGTTTCCACCACGGGCACGCCGAGTGCACGTTCCAGCGCCGGCACGTCGATCCTGATGCCGCGTCGTTCGGCCGCATCGACCATGTTCAGTGCCACCACCATCGGCTTGCCGAGCTGGCGCAGTTCCAGCGCGAAGCGCAGGTGCAGGCGCAGGTTGGTCGCATCGATCACGCACAGCAGCACGTCCGGTGCTGCCTCCCCCGGGTAGAAGCCGCGGCACAGGTCGCGGGTGATCGCCTCGTCCAGGCTGGCCGGCTGCAGGCTGTAGGCGCCGGGCAGGTCGAGGATGGCGAACTCGCGGCCGGATGGCGCGCGCATGCGGCCTTCCTTGCGTTCCACGGTGACGCCGGTGTAATTGGCGACCTTCTGCCGGCTGCCGGTCAGCTGGTTGAACAGCGCGGTCTTGCCGCTGTTGGGATTGCCGACCAACGCCACGCGCAGCGGCAGGCTCGCAGCGTTGCTCATGCCGACGCCCCCTGTTCAGCGGTGATCTGGATGCGCGCGGCCTCACTGCGGCGCAGCGCAAACCGGGTGAAACCGACCTGCACCAGCAGCGGTTCGCCGCCAATCGGGCCGCGCGCGACCAATCGCACGGACTCGCCCTTGACGAAACCGAGCTCCCTCAGGCGACGGGAAATCGCGTCATTGGCGTGCGTGTCATGGACGGTTTCGACCACGGCGTTGGCTTGCAAAGGCAGATCGGACAGCGTCACTCGCGCACTTTCCAGTGATAAGAATGGTTATCAATTCTAACATCGCCGCGCCGCGTCATGGCCCATGACCTTTGGGCCGCTATGATCTGTACAGGTATCGAGTAACTGCGGATTTTATGACGGATTCCCTGCTGGTCGAGCGCTCCGGCGCCCTGCTCACCCTGCGCCTGCACCGCCCGGCGCTGCACAATGCCTTTGACGACGGCCTGATCGCCGAACTCACCCATGCGCTGGACCAGGCCGGACGCGACCCGTCGGTGCGCGCGGTGGTGCTCGCCGGTGAGGGCGCCTCGTTCTCCGCCGGCGCGGACCTGCAGTGGATGCGCGGCATGGCCGCCGCCAGCGAATCCGAAAACCGCCAGGATGCGCTGGCCTTGGCCCGCCTGATGCGCACGCTGGACGAACTGCCGAAACCAACGCTGGCGCGGGTACACGGGGCGGCGTTCGGTGGCGGCGTGGGCCTGGTGGCCTGCTGCGACATCGCCATCGCCGCCGACAGTGCGCGCTTCGGCCTGACCGAAAGCCGGCTGGGCCTGCTGCCCGCGGTTATTTCCCCGTATGTCATCGCCGCCATCGGGCCGCGCCAGGCACGGCGCTGGTTTGCCACCGGCGAGCAGTTCGACGCCGCCACGGCGCTGCGCATCGGCCTGGTGCACGCGGTGGTGGCAGGCGACCAGCTGGATGCCGCCGTCGAACAGCAGCTGGCGCTGCTGATGGCCGCCGGACCGGTGGCTGCAGCCAGTGCCAAAGCGCTGGTGCGGCAGGTGGTGGCCAGCCACGATGCCGATGCACGGGACCAGGCCAACGCCGAACTGATCGCCCGCCTGCGGGTATCGGCGGAGGGCCAGGAAGGCCTGGGTGCGTTTCTTGGCAAGCGCCGCCCGGGCTGGATCGACGCCGGCTGACTGCACGCGTCTTCACGCCACAGCCGCCCGGCGGCGTCGATGCTGCGCGCACCGGCCCGCCCCCGGTAAAGCGCTTCATGCAGCGGGCTGGCCGGTTGCTCCGACGGCCTGCGTATATCTCTCTCGTGGCCGTCATTGCGCGCGCCACTTCATCTACAGGATGTTCCGTGATCGTTGCCTCCCGCCCTGCCAGCCCTGCCTGTCCTGCCGCCCGCCCGTCATCGCGGAGGCGCCGGAATGTCTGATTTCGTCCGTATCGTCGAAGTGGGCCCGCGTGACGGCCTGCAGAACGAAAAGCAGCCGGTCAGCACGGCCGACAAGATCGCGCTGATCGACCGGCTGTCCGCCACCGGCCTGCGCAGCATCGAAGCCACCAGCTTCGTCAGTCCGCGCTGGGTCCCGCAACTGGCCGACGCCGCCGATGTCTATGCCGGCATCCACCGCCGTCCCGGCGTGGCCTACCCGGTGCTGGTCCCCAATGAGCAGGGGTACGCGCGCGCGCTGGCAGCCGGGGTGCAGGAGGTCGCAGTGTTCACCGCTGCCTCGGAAACCTTCAACCGCACCAACACCAATGCCGGCATCGATGAGTCCCTGGCCCGGTTCGAGCCGATCCTGCGCCGGGCCGCCGACGATGGCGTGCGCGTGCGCGGCTATGTGTCCACCGTGCTCGGCTGCCCCTACCAGGGCGAGGTTGCCGTGAGCGAGGTGGTCCGCGTGGCCCGCGCCCTGCATGGCATGGGCTGTTACGAAATATCGCTGGGCGACACCATCGGCGTAGGCACCCCGCGCAAGGCACGGGCGATGCTGGAGGCGGTCGCCGCCGACGTCCCGATGCAGGCCTTGGCGGTGCATTTCCATGACACCTACGGCCAGGCCGTGGCCAACATCGCCAGCTGCGTGGAGGCCGGGGTGCGCGTGGTCGACAGCGCGGTCTCCGGCGCCGGCGGCTGCCCCTACGCGAAGGGCGCCAGCGGCAACGTGGCCAGCGAAGATGCGGTCTACCTGCTGCATGGAATGGGGCTGCAGACCGGCGTGGAGCTGGAGTCGCTGGCCGAGATCGGCCGCTGGCTGTCGGCGTTGCTCGGCCGGCCCACCGGCAGCCGCGTCGGCAAGGCGATGGCAGCGACATGAGCCGCCGCGGCCCCTGCGACGAGCTGGCCGCTGGCGGACACCCCGCCACGCAGAGCGACGCACGGGCTGCACTGGACCACGCGCTGTCCCAGCCACACCGGGCCGAACAGCACGCGCTGCTGCAGCAGGCCCGGCAGGCGCTGGATGAGGCGATGCAGCAGCGCCAGGACGCCGAGCAGCGCTACGCCGCCCTGTTCGACGCCGTGCCC
Organism: Stenotrophomonas chelatiphaga; assembly: GCF_032054965.1. Lineage (NCBI taxonomy): Bacteria > Pseudomonadati > Pseudomonadota > Gammaproteobacteria > Lysobacterales > Lysobacteraceae > Stenotrophomonas > Stenotrophomonas chelatiphaga. The sequence continues at coordinate 858,432 of NZ_DAMBRS010000001.1, forward strand.
GACCCGGTCAGCATCCTCAGTTCGGCCGGGGTGGTGATGGACCTCAACCGCGCCGGCGTACGCGCCTACGGCCGCCCCCGCGAAGCGATCATCGGCCAGCCGATCGAACTGTTGAACCCGGACCTGCCGAGCGACCACCTGGAGCCGGTCTGGGCAGCGCTGCAGCGCGGGGACACCTACGTCATCGAAGTCACCAACATGCGTGGTGACGGCAGCCGCTTTCCGGTAGAGGTGCACTCGGCCGGCTTCGAACTGCAGGGCGAGCCGTGCATCGTGGCGGTGGCGCGTGACCTGAGCGGGCGCTGGCAGGCCGAGTCACGCTACCGCCTGCTGATGGAATCCATCGACAAAGGCGTGATCCTGTTCGACCGCGAACTGCGCGTGGTATCGGCCAATCCGGCCGCGCACCGCATCCTGGGCACGGCCGGAACCGGCTCCAGCCTGCAGACCCTGCTCGATCCGCGCGACTGGATCATGGTGGACGAACATGGCCACCTGCTGGGCCACGACCAATGGCCGGCCAACCGCTGCTTCCAGGCCGGCCGGGTCATCCGCAGCACCATCATCGGCCTGTACCACCGTCCGCGCGGGCGCATGCTGTGGCTGTCGATCACCAACGTGCCGGTGTTCGGCAACGGGCGCGACCATGCCGACCATGTCTTCGCGATGTTCAGCGACATCACCGAACTGAAGCGCAACAACGCGCTGTTCGACCGCGCGCAGTCGTTGGCCCACATCGGCGGTTGGGAGTGGGACCGCGGGCTGGCCCGCCTGTACCTGACCGATGAAGCACGCCGGATCCTGGGCCAGGAGCTGCCGCTGGATGACATGCCCGACCTGATGGAGTGCCTGCGCAGCGATGACCGCCTGGCGCTGCAGCAGGCACTGGCAGCCAGCGTCGACGCGCGCAGCAGCTTCGCACTGGAACTGCGTGGTCAACGCGCCGATGGCCACTCGTTCTGGGTGCGCATGATCGGCGAGGCATCCGAAGGCGACGTGGACGCCGCGCGCATCGCTGGCACCGTGCAGGACATCACCGAGCGCAAGCAGGCCGAGGAAACCCTGCGCATCCAGGCGCGTACCGACCCGCTCACCGGCATCATGAACCGCGATGCGGTACTCAGCGACCTGGGGGTGCGGCTGTCCAACCCGACCCACTGCAGGGCGGCGGTGCTGTACATCGACCTGGACCGTTTCAAGACCGTCAATGACCTGCTGGGGCACAGCGCCGGCGACGAACTGCTGATCGAGGCGACCCGCCGGATCGGCCGTGCGATCGGCACCGAAGGGCTGCTGGCACGCTTTGGTGGCGATGAATTCCTGGTCGTCTGTGATACCCGTGACCAGTCCGACCAGCCCGAACTGCTGGCCCAGCGCATCACCGCCGCCTTCGAGCCCCCGTTCGTGTTCGGCAATGACGAGTTCGTGGTGACGGCCAGCATCGGCATCGCCTGCGCGCCGCGCGATGGCGTGCGCCCGCAGCAGCTGATCCAGAATGCCGATACCGCGATGTATGACTGCAAGCGCCGCAGCCGCAACGGCTGGCAGGTGTTCTCACCGGAACTGGCACAGGCCCAGCACGACCGCCTGCAGATCGAAAGCCGCTTGCATCGCGCCCTGGAAGCCGACGAATTCCGCCTGGTCTACCAGCCGCAGGTGAACCTGCGCACCGGCGAGGTGATCGCCGCCGAAGCGCTGATCCGCTGGCAGAACGAGCAGCTGGGCGAGATGCGGCCGGACCTGTTCATCGCCCACGCCGAAAGCACCGGCGACATCGTGCGGATCGGCCAGTGGGCGCTGCGCGAGGCCTGCCGCCAGGTCCGGCAATGGCAGGACGAAGGCCTCGGCCTAGTGCGCGTCGCGGTCAACGTGTCCTACCGCCAGTTCACCGGCGACGACCTGGCGCTGAAGGTGCGCCAGGCGCTGGACGAGTTCCATCTGCCCGGCACCGCGCTGGAACTGGAGTTCACCGAGCGCGTGCTGATCGAGGATGCGCCGGACACCCTGCGCACCTTCGCCCGGCTGCGCGAGATGGGCGTGATGCTGGCCATCGATGATTTCGGCGAAGGCTACAGCGCGTTGAACTACCTGCGCCGGCTGCCGATCCACGGCCTCAAGCTCAGCCAGCTGTTCGTGGAAGGGGTACCAGGTGACCGCTCGGACATGGCCGTGTGCGAGGCGATCTGCGGGATTGCCCGCAGCCTGGGACTGGGGGTGGTCGCCGAAGGCATCGAATCGGAGGCCCAGCGCCGCTACCTGATGGGGTTGGGGGTCAACGTCGGCCAGGGTTTCCTGTTCGCCCCTGGCCTGACGCCGGAAGAATTCGTCAGGAAGTTGAAGTAGGTTTTTTTGCGGTGTTGGAGTGGAGCCTGGTTTCTGGGGTGGGTCGGGCGGGTGGGACATGCGGGGCACGCGCAAGTACATCCATGTAGCTCTTCGCGGCTCCTGCCGCTCAAGGCCCCGCATCCCCCACCCGCCCGACCCCGGACAGTTTCCGTGCGCCGCCACCGCAGGGGAGAGGTAGCGCCGACCCATGGTCGGCGGAAACCATCGGACCCCGTTCCCCACCATCTGCCGACCATCGGTCGGCGCCGGAAGAATTCGTCAGGAAGTTGAAGTAGGTTTTTCTGCGGTGGTGGAGCGGAGGCTGGTTTCTGGGGTGGGCCGGGCGGGTGGGCTGCAGGGGACACGCCGCAAGTACGTCCCTGTAGGCTCGCCATCCGCTCCTGCCGCCCGACGGGCCACCGCTGCCCACCCGCCCGACCCCGGACAGTTTCCGTGCGCCGTCACCGCAGGGGGAAAGAAGAAAAGCAGAAGCGGTAGCGCCGACCCATGGTCGGCGGAAACCATCAGAACCCGTTCCCCCAGACCCCACTCCCCACAATCCGCCGACCATGGGTCGGCGCTACCCAGGCCGCCGTGAATCCGTCGAAGGTGGGGCGGGGTGGGTTGGCGGGGGCGTTGAGTGCCATGGATGGCACGAAACGAGGCCCGCAGGATGCGGTTGTTGCTGTCCCCCGCCAACCCACCCCGCCCCGCCACCCAGCAGCCCTACGGCTTTTGACGTTGACGTTGACGTAGCCGTTGCTCCAGAAAGCAGGCGCCGGGCTGCAAGCCCGGCCATCCACACCCCCCAAGCAACGCACTGCACAACGGCCCAGCCCGCGCCATCCGTTAGAATCGCGGGCTCTTGAACCAGCAGGACCGTGCAATGCAGTTGTCCAACGTACGTGCCGTCATCACCGGTGGTGTCTCCGGCCTCGGCCTTGCCGTGGCCGAACATCTCGTCGCCCAGGGCGGCAAGGTCGCGCTGTTCGACCTCAATGATGAGAAAGGCGCCGCCGCCGTCGCCGCGCTGGGACAGGCGAACGCCTCCTACCAGCAGGTCAACGTCAGTGATGAAGCCGCCGTGGCCGAAGCCATCGAACAGGCCCACGCCTTCCTCGGCGGCCTCAACGTGGCAGTGAACTGCGCCGGCATTCTCGGCGCCGGCCGCGTGCTCGGCAAGGAAGGCCCGATGCCGCTGTCCGGCTTCCAGAGCACGGTGATGGTCAACCTGGTCGGCAGCTTCAACGTCGCCAAGGCCGCGGCCAACCGCATCCAGCACAACGAGGCCGGCCCGGACGGCGAGCGCGGCGTGATCATCAACACCGCCAGCATCGCCGCCTACGAAGGGCAGATCGGACAGGCCGCCTATGCCGCCTCCAAGGGCGGCGTGGTCTCGATGACGCTGCCGATGGCGCGCGAACTCTCGCGCTTCGGCATCCGTGTCAACACCATCGCACCCGGCGTGTTCTGGACGCCGATGGTCGATGGCATGCCGCCGGCCGTGCAGGAGTCACTGGCCGCCTCCATCCCGTTCCCGTCGCGGCTGGGCAAGCCGGAAGACTTCGCCAGCCTGGTCGCTTACATTCTGGGCAACACCTACCTCAACGGCGAGACCATCCGCCTGGACGGCGCCACCCGGCTCGCTCCGAAGTGATTCCCCCGGGCGCCGGGACGGCGCCCTCCCCCAACCGACCTACACCACCATGAAAGCCAGCGATATCAAGAAGGGCAACGTCGTCGAATACAACAACGGCGTGTACCAGATCCGCGACATCGAGCGCAGCTCGCCGCAGGGCCGCGGCGGCAACGTCCGCTTCCGTTTCATCATGTACAGCGTACCGGGCGGCAACAAGCTCGACGCCAGTTTCGATTCCGATGACAACCTGCCGGAAGTGGAACTGCTGCGCCGCCTGTCGACCTATTCGTACAAGGATGGCGAGGCGTTCGTGTTCATGGACGACGAGGATTACACCCCCTACACCCTGGATGCGGACGTGATCGGCGATGACGCCGGCTACATCACCGACGGCCTGGCCGGCATCTACGTGCAGGTGATCGACGACCAGCCGGTCGCCATCCAGCTGCCCACCAGCGTGGTGCTGGAAGTGGTGGAAACACCACCGGAAATGAAGGGCGGAACCGCCACCAAGCGTCCGAAGCCGGCCAAGCTGAGCACCGGCCTGGAAATCATGGTGCCCGAGTACATCGCCAACGGCGAACGCGTGCTGGTCAACACCACGACCGGCGAGTTCGGCGGTCGCGCCGACTGATTATCCAGGTCGTTGTTTTCGCGGTGGCCACACATGGACTGGGCCGGGCGGCTGGGCTGCAGTGGACACGCCGCAAGTACGTCCCTGTAGGCTCGTGTTCGGCTCCTGCCTTACGACGGTCCCCTGCAGCCCAGCCCCCCGGCCCCGGACCGTTTCCGGTGGCCCCAGCCGCGGATAGGGGAGAAAGAAGCGGTCGCGGGTTGCATGGCCACCGTGGACCTGTCGAAGGTGGGACGGGGTGGTTGTGCAGGACCGTCTGTTGCCATGGATGGCAACAGCGAGCCTCCGCGGACGGATTCACGGCGTGTCCTGCACAGCCAGCCCGTCCCGCCAACCACCCGCCCTGCCGCTGCTGTGGCTCTCGGATCACTGCGCCGCGCTGAAGCTCCCGCAGCCGTGCAGCTGGCGCGTGCCCACGGTCAGCATGGCCTTCGCATCGGCCATCTCCCCACTGCCGTCATGCTGGCACGGCACGCGCTGCACACTCAGCTTGATCGGGGTGCCATCGGCGGCCGCACCGGCCCAGCCATCCGGCCCGTGCGTGGGGGCCGCCACCTCGTAATGCGTCTGGCCGTAATCCACCTCGACCCGCAGCGCAGCGTCGCCGCCCGCACCGACCTCGGCCATCCAGACCGGCTCGGTGCCCACTGCGCGGAAGGCATCATTTGCGGTCGGCGCCGCAACAGCAGGCTCCGCCTCGGTCACCGGCGCGGCAGCCGGCCCAGCGGCGGTGCCCTCGCCGTCGGCTTTCGGATCCGCCGCAGGCTGGCAGGCGACGGCAAGTGCAACCACCAGCACGGTGGGCAACAGGAAAAGAGATGGACGCATGTGCGCTCCTCGACTTCATTCAACAGCACATGACGCTACCATCTGCACCGTCAACGCCACGGGAACCGCAGCGCGCCGTGTTCAGCTGCCTGCCGCAGCGGGTGCCGCCGCCTGCGCACGCAGATGCGCGCCGAGTGCCTGCAGGTTGGCATCCAGCACATCCAGTTCTGCGCGCTGCGCCGATGGCAAGCCTGCGCGCATCTGCAATCGCAACTGCTTCCAGGCCTGCGGTGCCTGCGTCGATGCCAGCAGGCGGGGCTGCAGCATGGCCAGTTCATCGGCCTGCGGCAGGCCATATCCCGGCCCACCCAGCAGTGCGCCGGGCTGCAGCCATTGCCCTGCCTGTTCCAGCAGCGCCTGCAACTGGCGTGCACCATCGCTGTCACGCTGCGCCAGCACGGCGCGCTTGAGTGTGTCGCGCGCGCGCAGCTCGGCACGTCCAAAGGCAGCCTGTTCAAGCAGCAACAGGCCGGCGGTGGCACGCAGGCCGCCGCGTTGCAGCCACGGCGCGCGCGTTGTGGCATCCAGCTTCAGCCACGCCTGCGCATCGCCAACCGGCAGCCGCAACTCGTCGCGTGCGGCGGCGAACAGCAGGTCGTAGTGCGCGTCGCTGGATTCGAAATAGTAGCCATCTCGTAGCGCCGCGGCGCGGTCCTCCAGCACGCTTTCATCCAGCCTGCCCAGCCGCGCCAGCCTGCGCCGCAGCCCACGCGGGCTGATGCGCTCGATGCCGGCCTCCTGCAGCGCAGGCACGCCCGCCTGCAGCAGCTTGGCGGTCTCCACCGCGCAGTTGTTGCCGACAAAGTAGTAACGACCGTCGTAACTCCAGTGCACCTGCGCGGTGCGCTCGAGCAGGCTGGCGATCTCCTGCGCGGAAAGCTTCAACGGCAGCGAGGCAAGACCGCGCAGTTCCACCTTGGTGTATTCGTCCACCACCTGCTGCAGCGGCAGCACGAACAACCGCGACGGGTAGCCACCGGTCAGCCCGCGCCAGCTGGACAGTTCGACATCGCCCACGAACGCGCGGAACGACAACACCCGGTGCTGGTCCAGGTCCAGCCGGCAGGCCGGTCCAGGCGCCCTGCCCTCGCGGCAGATCACCAGCCGCAGCATGCTGTGGCCCCAGCGGCTCATCGGAACGTCACCGCTCTCGGCGAACAGGTAATCCACCGCGTAGACGCGTGCCGGATCCAGTCGCATCAGTTCAACCAGGCCTTCCTCGGCACCGGCCTGCAGCAGCGGCACGCCGGCATTGCAGTCCGCCTGCCGTGGGGTCGGGCCCAGGGTCGCGGAAAGCCAGCCCGCCAGCGCTGGACGGCGGCAGGCGAAGTCCGCATCCAGCAGCCAGTGCTCCGCATTGACCGCCAGGTATTCGGCGGCGCTGTGGCGCTCGTAATCGTCGGGGCTGCGGTCAGTGAAACGATTCGGGCTGCGCCCGAGCTTCCACGGGCGGCGCTGCCATCCGGCCAGTTCGCGGAAGCGCGCCTGGCCTGACCAGCCACCGGCCTGCCCGCGATCGGCCACGTGCACCAGTTCATGGACCAGCGCGGCCTGCAGTGCGCGGCCGGCCGCGTCCTCATCGTCATCAAGCAGAGCGCGCTGCAACTGGATGTCGCCGGAAAACGCGCGGCCGGCAACATGCGCCGGCAGCGTGTCCACCCAGCGCACCGGCACCTGCGGTGGCAACGCCGCGCGCAGCGCATCAGGCAGGCGCTGGATCACGGCATCCACGGCGCGCTGGGCGCGGACGCGTTCGCCGGCGTCCAGCCCGTGCAGGTCCGGCGCCAGCTCGAACGCCTGCGTGGCTGGCGCCAGGCACAGCAGCCACCACGCCAACCACGCGTGGCGGCACATCGGCATCAGCGCGCCAGCAAGGCCTGCGCAAGCGCCAGGTCGCTGCTTTCGCGTGCGGCCTCATCCTGTTCGCGCAGGTGCACCAGAGCCGCCTGCAGGCGTGCGCCACGGATCTGGCCCTCGCTGGCAACGAAGGCCGCCGCATCATCGCGCGCGGCCAGGATCACCTTGTCATCGCCGGAGCTGCTGCCGGAGGAATTGGACGAAGCGCCCGACGCCGAACCTGCCGAGGTACCGGCAAAGCTGGATGCACCTGCGGCCAGTGGCAGCACCAGCAGGGCCAGGGCGAAAGGAACCAGCAGCGAAGGCAGTCGGGTCATCGTCGGTTTACTCGTGAAGGGGTCGTGCAGAGCGTACCCGACCCGTCACCGGAACGGCAGCTCAGAGATCGAAGACCTTGCCGGGATTCAGCCGCGCTTGCGGATCGAACGCGCGCTTGACCGCCTTCATCAAGGCGATTTCGGTGGGCCCGCGGGTGCTGTCCAGGTAGGCCTTCTTGACCAGGCCGATGCCATGTTCGGCGGAAATGCTGCCATCGAAGCGTGCCAGCACCTGCGCCAGCAGCTTGGTCACCTGCTCGCACTGCTGCAGGAATTCCGCATCACCGGTGTCATCGGGCTTGAGCACGTTGATGTGCAGGTTGCCATCGCCGATGTGGCCGAACCACACCACCTCGAACTGGGGGTACGCCTGGGTGATCAGCGCCTGGGTTTCGGCGAGGAACGCGGGCATCGCCGAGATCCGCACCGACACGTCGTTCTTGTACGGCTTGTAGCGTGCGACCGCCTCGGTGATGCCTTCGCGCAGGCGCCACAGCTGCGCGGCCTGGGCGTCACTGGCGCTGATCACGCCGTCGCTGACCCAGCCATTGCCCATGCAGTCTTCGAAGGCCGCCATCGCCGCGGCCTCCTGCGCCTCGTCACCGGCGGCGAACTCGGTCACCACGTAATACGGATGCACCTCGTCGAACGGCGCCTGCGCACCATGGGCCAGCACGTGCGTGAGCGCCTGCGCGGTGAAGAATTCGAAGGCCTGCAGCTGCAGCCGCGCACGGAACGCGGCGAACACCTGCATCAGCACCTCGAAGCTGGGCACGGCAAGCAGCATCACGTTGCTGGCCGGTGGCGGATCGGTCAGCTTCACCGTGGCTTCCACGATCACCCCCAGCGTGCCTTCCGAGCCGATCAGCAGCTGGCGGAAGTCGTAGCCGCTGGAATTCTTGATCAGGCCCTTGTTGAGCTCGAGCAGCTCACCGTCAGCGGTGACGACTTTCAGCCCGGCGATCCACTCGCGGGTATTGCCGTAGCGGATCACCCGGATCCCCCCGGCATTGGTGGCGATGTTGCCGCCGATCGAACAGGACCCGCGTGCGGCGAAGTCCACCGGGTAGATCAGCCCGTGCTCCAGCGCCGCGTTGTGCAGCGCCTCCAGCGGCATGCCGGCCTGCACGACCAGGGTCCGGTCCACCGCGTCGTAGCCCAGCACCTTGTTCATGCGCTCAAGGCTCAGCACCAGTTCGCCGTTGGCCGCCACTGCGCCGCCGGACAGGCCGGTGCGTCCGCCCGACGGCACCACCGCCACGCCTTCGGCGGCACTCCAGCGCATCACCGCCTGCACTTCATCCACGCTGGCCGGCAGCGCGATCGCCAGCGGCGCCGGGGTCCAGCGCCGGGTCCAGTCGCGCCCGTAATGTTCCAGATCGGCCGCATCGGTCTTCAGGCGCACGTCGGGTACGGCCTGCTGGAGGGCGGCAACGCGGGGATCGGTCATGGCAGTCCAGGCAAATGCAGGCGGAACGGGAAAGCGTGCCAGTGCGGCCCGCCAGCGTCCAGCCCCCTGCGCGCGGCGGCAATGGCTACGTTTGCAACCAATTCCGCAGTGCACCATGGGCGGCCGCATCTGGCATAGTGATCAGCCCTTGTCCCACTGGCCGTGCCGTCCCATGTCGCCGAAGAAGACCTCCTACCCCAAGCAGGATATCCGCGTGCTGTTGCTGGAGGGGGTCAGCCAGACCGCCGTGGACGTGTTCACCGCGGCCGGCTACAGCCAGATCGAACTGCATTCCAAGGCGCTGCCCGAAGACGAGCTGAAGGCGCGCATCGCCGACGCCCACATCGTCGGCATCCGCTCGCGCAGCCAGCTGTCGGCCGAGGTGCTGGCCGAGGCCAAGCGCGTGATCGCGGTGGGCTGCTTCTGCATCGGCACCAACCAGGTCGACCTGGATGCGGCTGAACTGGCCGGCATCCCGGTGTTCAACGCGCCCTACTCCAACACGCGCAGCGTGGCCGAGCTGGTGATCGCCGAAGCGATCATGCTGACCCGTGGCATTCCGCAGAAGAACGCCGAATGCCACCGCGGCGGCTGGTCCAAGTCGGCTGCCGGCAGCCATGAAGTGCGCGGCAAGACGCTGGGCATCATCGGCTACGGCCACATCGGCACCCAGGTGGGCGTGCTGGCTGAATCGCTGGGCCTGCAGGTGATCTTCCACGACGTGGAGGCCAAGCTGGCGCTGGGCAACGCGCGCGCCGCGGTCAGCCTGGACGACCTGCTGGAGCGCTCGGACATCATCACCCTGCACGTGCCGGAAACACCGGCCACGCAGTGGATGATCGGCGCGACCGAACTGGCGAAGATGCGCCGCGGCGCGCATGTGATCAACGCCGCGCGCGGCACCATCGTCGACATCGCGGCCCTGGATGCGGCACTGGGCTCGGGCCACATCGGCGGCGCGGCGCTGGATGTGTTCCCGGTGGAACCCAAGGGCAACGGCGATGTCTTCGAATCGCCACTGACCGCGCACGACAACGTGATCCTGACCCCGCACGTGGGCGGCAGCACGCTGGAAGCACAGGACAACATCGGCATCGAAGTGGCGGCCAAGCTGGTCCGCTACAGCGACAACGGCAGCACCCTGACTGCGGTCAACTTCCCCGAAGTCACCCTGCCCGAGCACGACGGCAGCCTGCGCCTGCTGCACATCCACCGCAACGTGCCGGGCGTGCTGTCCAAGGTCAACGAAATCTTCTCGCGCCACAACGTCAACATCGACGGCCAGTTCCTTCGCACCGACGCGAAGGTGGGCTACGTGGTGATCGACATCACCGCCAGCGTGGAGCAGGCCGCCGCCGTTCGCGATGAACTGGCCGCGATCCCCGGCACCCTGCGCACCCGCGTGCTGTACAGCTGAGGGCCGTCAGGCCCGGTACCGGTAGTGACGGCCGCTGGCCGTCAACAAACACGTAACGGCCGATGACCGTCAGCGTCTGGTTGACGGCCAGCGGCCGTCACTGCCCAGCCAGCGCCGGGCCATGCGCTGCAGCGATGCATCCGCCTGCGGATCGGCGGCCAGCTGGGCGATGTCGCGCCAGGCCAGGGCGAGCGATTCTTCGCTGATCGCAAAGGCCTCCGACGCCCCTGCCCGGATCACGAAACGGACGTCGTAGTGCCAGTGCCCGGGCACCTCATGACGCTCGGGGATCCAGTGCTTGTCCAGGTCGAAGATCGCCGGATCGTCCAGCGACAGTCCGGAGAGCCCGGATTCCTCCTCGGCTTCGTTCAACGCCACGCGGGCCAGGTCGCGATCGCCATCGGCATGGCCACCGAGCTGCAGCCAGCGATCCAGCTTGCGGTGGTGGGTCAGCAGAATCCGCTGCCCGTCTGCGCTGACCAGCCATGCACTGCCGGTGAAATGCCCTTCCAGCCGTTCGCGCAGGAAAGGATTCAGGGGATCATCAAGAAGTGTGCTGAATTCGTCAGCCAAGGCGCCTTGCACAGGCACTTCGAGGGCATGTTGGCGAAGCATTTCACGCAACGGATCGTCAAGCAGGGCAAGGGTTGCGACAGTTTCCAGCATATCCGGTACGCGTTCAGCAAAGGTATCGGCCATTATCGCCAGAAAATGTTGCACGTGCGGCTTGTACATCACCTTCAGCTTTGGCTAAGGTACAGCGAGCCATTCGCATGGCCTTCACCGATCACACGCGCTGGCGACAATGTATCGCCGGCCACCCAACGACCACTTAGGGAAGTACCGCATGCTGAAAGCTCTGTTGAGGGTCAAGCCGGTTGAGCCAGCCGGACACGTTGACGCTGGCGAACCCATCGAAGGCAGCCTGGACGGCGAAGCCACCCTGAAACGGACGCTCACGGCGAAACACCTGATCCTACTCGGCATCGGTGCGGTGATCGGTGCGGGCATCTTCGTCATGACCGGCCAGGCCGCGGCGTTCCATGCGGGCCCGGCCGTGACCCTGTCCTTCGTCGCCGCCGGTCTTGCCTGCGCACTGGCTGGCCTGTGCTACGCAGAGTTCGCCGCGATGATGCCGGTGTCCGGCAGTGCCTATTCGTACTCCTATGCCACGCTGGGTGAAGGCATGGCCTGGTTCATCGGCTGGTGCCTGGTGCTGGAGTATCTGTTTGCCTCCGCGTCGGTCGCCGTTGCCTGGTCCGCGTACCTGCTGAGCTTCGTCACCACCACGCTGCACCTGCCCTTCCCGGCAGCGCTCAGTGCGGCTCCCATCGCATGGGAAGGCGGCCAGTTCGTCTCGTCGGGGCAGCTGTTCAACCTGCCGGCGGTGTTGATCGTCGCGGTGTTGACCGGCCTGCTGTATGTCGGCATTTCCCAGTCGTCCTTCGTCAACGGCATCATCGTCGCGATCAAGGTCAGCGTGATCTGCCTGTTCATCGGCTTCGGCGCCTCGCACATCGACACCGCCAACTGGCAACCGTTCATCCCTGAGAACACCGGCACCTTCGGTGAGTTCGGCTGGAGCGGCGTGCTGCGCGCCGGCTCCATCGTGTTCTTTGCCTTCATCGGCTTCGATGCGGTATCCACCGCCGCCGGTGAAACCAAGGATCCGCAACGCAACATGCCGATCGGCCTGCTCGGCTCGCTGGCCATCTGCACCCTCATCTATGTGATCGTGTGCCTGGTGCTGACCGGCCTGCTGCCCTACCAGCAGCTGGGAACCGCCAAGCCGGTCGCCACCGCGCTGGAAGCCTATCCGCAGCTGGCCTGGCTGAAAACCGCAGTGGAAATCGGCGCCATCGCCGGCCTGTCCTCGGTGATCCTGGTGATGATGATGGGCCAGACCCGCATCGCCTACACGATCTCCCGCGACGGCCTGCTGCCACGCTTCCTGGGCAAGGTGCATGCGCGCTTCAAGACGCCCTACGTGGCCACCATCATCGTCGGTGTGATCGCCGCGGCGCTGGCCGGCATGATGCCGCTGAACGTGCTCGGTGAACTGGTGTCGATGGGTACGCTGCTGGCCTTCGCCACGGTCTGCGTGGGCGTGCTGGTACTGCGCTACACACGCCCGGAACTGGTGCGTCCGTTCCGCGTGCCGATGGCCTGGCTGATCTGCCCGCTGGGCGCGCTGGCCTGCCTGACGCTGTTCGCGATGGCCTTCCGCGAACACTGGCACCTGTTCGTCGGCTGGACCGTACTGGGCCTGCTGATCTACTTCGGCTACGGCATGCGCAACAGCAAGCTCGCCAAGTCCTCCTGATGCATCACGGGCCGGCTGCACAGCCGGCCCGTCTTCTTTCACGCTCCAACCCCGCAGCCACCCCGTGCCTGCACGCACCGACAAGAACACACACCCATGCTCAAGCAACTGTGGGCCACCAAGCACCCGCACGCCGCCCACGAAGATGCCAACGGCCTCAGCCTCACCCGTACGCTGGGGCCGTGGGGCCTGACCGCACTGGGCATCGGCGCGGTGATCGGCGGCGGCATCTTCGTCATCACCGGCCAGGCCGCCGCCAACCATGCGGGCCCGGCGATCATGCTGTCCTTTGTCCTGGCCGCCATCTGCTGCGGTTTCTGCGCGCTGGCCTACGCCGAATTCGCCGCGATGGTGCCGGTGTCCGGCAGCGCCTACAGCTACACTTATGCCACCTTCGGTGAGCTGGCGGCGTGGTTCATCGGCTGGATGCTGGTGCTGGAATACGGCGTCTCCGCTTCGGCGGTGGCGGTCAGCTGGACCGGCTACTTCCTCAGCCTGCTCAGTCATTTCGACATCCACCTGCCCGCCGCGCTGGTCAGCGCGCCACTGGACGGCCAGCTGCGCCCCACCGGCGCGATCGCCAACGTGCCCGCTGCGATCCTGGTACTGCTGCTGACCTGGCTGTGCTACGTCGGCATCCGCAAGTCGTCGGCGATGAACATGGCGATGGTGATCCTGAAAACCGGCCTGATCGTGCTGGTCATCGCGGTGGGCTGGAAGTACGTGGACCCGGCCAACTGGCAGCCGTTCATCCCCGAAAACACCGGGCCGGGCCAGTTCGGCATGGAAGGCGTGCTGCGCGGTGCGGCGATGGTGTTCTTCGCCTACATCGGCTTCGAGGCCGTATCCGTGGCGGCACAGGAATCACACCGTCCGCAGCGCGACATGCCGATCGGCATGATGCTATCGCTGGTGATCTGCACCCTGCTCTACATCGCCATGGCCGCGGTCATGACCGGCCTGGTGCCGTACACGCTGCTGGGCACCGACGAACCGGTGGTGACCGCCGTGGCCGCGCACCCGTCGCTGGGGTGGCTGCGCGTGGTGGTGGAAATCGGCGCGCTGGTCGGCCTGTCCTCGGTGGTGCTGGTGATGATCATCGGGCAGCCGCGCATCTTCATGATCATGGGCCGTGATGGCCTGCTGCCGCCGCTGTTCACCAAGATCCATCCGAAGTACCGCACGCCGCACATCAACACGGTGATCACCGGCATCGGCATCGCCCTGCTGGCCGCGCTGTTCCCGTTGGACGTTCTCGGCGAACTGACCTCGATGGGCACGCTGATCGCCTTCGCCGCGGTGTGTGCCGGCGTGCTGGTCCTGCGCCGGACCCAGCCGGACCTGCCGCGGCCGTTCCGCATCCGCGGTGCCTGGCTGGTCTGCAGCCTGGGCGTACTGAGCTGCATGGCGCTGCTGTCGGCCATGACGTTCCATAACTGGATGCTGATGGGCGTGTGGACGGCGGTCGGTTTCGCGATCTACTTCGGCTACGGCTTCCGCCACAGCCGCCTGCGCCGGTAACAGCCGGCCGGTAGCGGCTGGCGCCGACGGCAGCGGCAGCAGCCGCCGCCAACGTCGCGTGCGACGGCCCGGAGGGTGCCGGTCAGGACGGCCGGCATCGCCCTGCCCGGCGAGCGCAGCGGCGGGTCGTGACGACCCACGATCGTCACCCAGCACACGTTGACGGCCAGCGGCCGTCACTACCAACGCAGACCGTCCCCGCCGTCACGTCCACCGGCGGGACCGGATAGAATGGGGCACATGAACGCGCCCACTTTTCCGTATGACAGCCAGCGCCTGAGCGAACTGGCGCAGCTGCTGATCGACAACATCCGCGAGCTGGCCCAGGCCGGCTGGACGCCGGCGACCAGCAGCAACTTCTCGCATCGGCTGGACGACCAGCATGCGGCGATCACCGTGTCCGGCCGTGACAAGGGCCGGCTGATCGAGGATGACATCATGGTCGTCGATTTCGACGGCAAGGCCGTCGGCCGCCCGCTGCGCCCGTCCGCCGAAACCCTGCTGCATACCCAGCTGTATCGTCGCTTCCCCGAAGTCGGCTGCGTGCTGCACACCCATTCCCCGGTGCAGACCATCGCCTCGCGCCTGTACGCACCGCAGGGCCACATCCGGCTGGAAGGCTACGAGCTGCTGAAGGCCTTCGCCGGCAACAGCACGCATGAGATGGCCATCGACGTACCGGTGTTCGCCAACACCCAGGACATGGACGTGCTGGCCGCCCAGGTCGACGCGCTGCTGGATACCCAGTGCCTGTGGGGCTACCTGATCGACGGCCACGGCCTGTACGCCTGGGGCCGCGACATGGCCGAAGCACGCCGCCACCTGGAAGCATTCGAGTTCCTGTTCCACTGCGAACTGGAACTGCGCCGCCTGCGCAGCTGAATCGGTGGGGTCATATTCCGGATCGGCATCTGACCCCGCCGCGCCACGCTGCTACCCTACCCGTCCCCCCGACGTTCAAGCTGCCGCCATGAGCCGACTGCGCATCTACAACGACACCGCCCCCGACGCCCCGCTGCTGGACTCCCAGGACGGCGCGCTGATCGCTGCCGAACTGCAGAAGATCGGCGTCACCTTCGAGCGCTGGCAGGCCAGCCAGCCGGTCGCGCCGGGCGCCAGCCAGGAAGAAGTGTTTGCCGCCTACCGCACCGACATCGATCGCCTGGTCGCCGAACGCGGGTTCAACAGCGTTGACGTCGCGTCCATCGCACCGGACAACCCCAATCGCGCCGAGCTGCGGAAGAAGTTCCTCGACGAACACTTCCACAAGGAAGACGAGGTGCGTTTCTTCGTCGCAGGCTCCGGCCTGTTCACCCTGCACGTGGACGACAAGGTCTATGAGATCGAGTGCGTCAAGGACGACCTGATCGCCGTGCCGGACAGCGTCAACCACTGGTTCGACATGGGCGATGCACCGAGCTTCGTGGCGATCCGGTTCTTCACTGAAGCCGATGGCTGGGTTGGTCATTTCACCGGCACCGACATCGCGCAGAAGTTCCCCCGTTACGTCCCTACCCAGGCCTGAAGATCCATGCAGCCGCGCGTCATCCTCACCGACATCGAAGGCACCACCAGCAGCATCTCGTTCGTCAAGAACGTGCTGTTCCCGTACGCGCGCCAGGCGCTGCCCGGCTTCATCGCCGCCCATGGCGAACAACCGCAGGTGCGGCGCTGGCTGGATGCGGTGGCCACCGAAATCGGCGGCGCCTGCCAGGACAGCGTGGTGGCCGAAACGCTGCAGGGCTGGATCGACCAGGACCGCAAGCACACCGCGTTGAAAGCACTGCAGGGGATGATCTGGGAGACCGGCTACCGCAACGGTGACTACAAGGCGCACTTCTATCCGGAAGTGGCTGCCGTGCTGAAGGGCTGGCACGCGGCCGGGCTGGCGCTGTATGTGTATTCGTCCGGCTCGGTGCCGGCGCAGAAGCAGTTCTTCGGCTTCAGCGAGGCCGGCGACCTGACCGCGCTGGTGTCAGGCTGGTTCGACACCGAAATCGGCGGCAAGCGCGAGGCCGACAGCTACCGCCGCATCGTGGCGGCCATCGGCGTGCCGGCTGCTGAGATCGTGTTCCTGTCCGACGTGGTGGAAGAGCTCGACGCCGCCCGCGAGGCAGGCCTGCAGACCCGCCTGGTGGACCGCCTGGACGACTACCCGCTGCCGCGCAGCGGAGAAGCCACGCACGGCCACGACCGGGTAGAGAACTTCCAGCAGATCACGCTCTGAGCCAACCGCGCGGGCCATGCCCGGGTAGCGCCGAAGGCAGCGGCATGAGCCGCTGCCAACGTCGCTTGCGACGGCCCGCAGGGTGCCGGTCAGGACGACCGGCATAGCCGTGCTCGGCGAGCACAGCGGCAGCGGCAGCGGCAGCTGGCCAAAGCATGACGGCCAGCGGCCGTCACTACCGCGTCCCAGCCAGCACGTCGCCCAGGGTCTGCACGCGCATGGCCGCGCGCAGCGTTTCGGCATCCGTGCCGGAGCGCACGCGCAGCACCCGTCGCTCGCCGGGCAACAGGTCCAGCAGGTTGTCTTCCAGCAGCACCTCGTTTGCCCCGAAATCGATCCACGCCGCACGCACCAAGCCCTGCGCCTGCAGCACCACTTCGCGTGCGTCGCCCTCGCCCTGCAGGCTTGCCTGCAGCTGTCCGGACTGCAGTGCCTGCGCGCGGGCTTCGACGAAGCCAACCACCTGCCGCGACAGCTCCCGATCGCCCTGCAGCATGTCGACCACGGCAATGGTGCGCGCCGGATCCGCCGCGCCCAGCAGGCGGGCATCGCTGAAATGCCCGACCTCGGTCGCTGAGCCCGGCGCCAGCACCAGCGCTTGTTCCTGCGTACCCAGCAGGCGCCCCTGCAGGTCCATGACCCGGAGCCGCCAACGCACCGACTGCGCCTGCGGGGTGTCGTTGAGCAGGCTGACGCGGGTCACGCCCTCCTCGCGCAGCGCCGCCACGGCGAGATCGGCGAAGAAGCGACGCGCCTGGAAATGCAGTCCCTTCCAGTTGCCGTCGTGATCCATGCCCGACCAGGACGCGCCCGGCCAGACATCGTTGAGCTGCCAGTACAGCGACCCCATGGTGTACGGACGCGACGCCCGGTGGTGCAGCGCGGCCAGCTGGATACCTTCGGCCTGCATCACCTGGGACAGGTACAGGAAGCCGGGAAAATCAGCTGGCTCGCCATAGCCCAGGCGGATGTAATGCAGCAGCCGTTCGTTGCCCAGCCCGGCCATGAATTTCTGGTGCGCCTGGATCACCGGGCTGTCGATGCGCTGCTCGGCACGCGTGGCGAAACGGTCGACCATCGCCTGGGACGGCCAGGACTGCAGTCCATACTCGGACATGAAGCGCGGCGTTTCTTTCAGGTATGCGCTGACCGGCAGCGCCGGATTGCCCCATACCTGCCAATAGTGCTTGTCACCGCGGGTGGAGTCGTTGGCCTTGTCATCCAGATCATTGCTGGGCGAGCTGGACCAGTACGGAACCCCCAGGCCGTGTTCGGCTACCACCGCGCGCAGGTCATGCCCGAACAGGTCCACGTAGCCCTGCCACACCCGGGCAGCGAATGCAGGATCCGCCTTTTCCAGATCGCGACCGTGGCCCCAGTCCTTCCATGCGGTTTCTTCTTCGTTGTTGCCACACCACAGCACGATGCTGGGGTGGTGGCGCAGCCGACGCAGGTTGTCGCGGGCCTCGGCGACCACGTTCTGGCGGAACGCCGGATCGAACCCGGGCTGCATGCCGCCGCCGAACATGAAGTCCTGCCAGACCATCAGGCCCAGTTCGTCGGCCAGCTCGAAGTACGCCTCGTCTTCGTAGTACCCGCCGCCCCAGTTGCGCAGCATGTTCATGTTGGCATCGCGCGCGGCGGTCAGGATGGTGCGCAGGCGCGCGGTATCCACGCGTGCGGGGAACGCATCGAAGGGGATCACGTTGGCGCCCTTGGCGAACACCTGGCGACCATTGATGACGAAGGCGAAGCCCTGGCCCCCTTGCGCATCCTTGTCGCGCCGCAGCTCCACGCTGCGCAGGCCGATCCGTCGGCCGGCCTGCAGTGCCGGCTCATCGCCCGCGCCCAGCGCGACCTTCACGCTGTAACGGTCCTGCGCGCCCTGCCCGGCCGGCCACCAGCGACGCGGCTGTGGCACCTGCAACGGCACCTGCAGCGTCTGCGTTCCTGCCTGCAGCACCACATCACGGACCACCTGCAGCACCGGTTTGCCGTCCGGATCGCGCAGCTCCAGCCGCAGTGGCACGGTCGCATCGGCGCCGGCATGTTCGACTTCGACCAATGCGGTCAAGGCAGCGAGGTTCGCATCCAGCGCCTCGGTACGCACGGCCAGGTCGGTCACTCGCTGCGCGCCCCAGGTCTCCAGCCGCACGGGCCGCCACACGCCCGCGGTGACATAGCGCGGGCCCCAGTCCCAACCGAAATGGTAGGCCGGCTTGCGTACGAAGTTGCCGACCATCGCATCGCGCGGCTCATCGCCGTAAGGCGAGGGATAATTGCCCGCGATCTTGTGCGGCATCGCCTGCACGGCCGGCAGCAGCTGGGTGATCGGCGAACGGAAGACGATGCGCAGTACATTGCCCTGCGGCTGCAGGCGGCCGTCTACGCGCGCGGTCCAGGTCCGGTGCGCGTTGTCGGCGCGCAGCAGCGGCTGACCGTTGAGCTCCACCTCGGCGAAGGTATCCAGTCCCTCGAACACCAGCTCGGCATGCGGACGCGCCAGTGTCTCGGCATCCACGTCGAAGCCCGCGCGGTACTCCCAATCCGCCAGGCCGATCCATTGCAGCTGCGCTTCCGGCGCACCGACATACGGATCGCGGATCACGCCCGCGGCCAGCAGATCGGTATGTACGCTGCCCGGCACCTGCGCCGCGCCCCAGCCCGCCGCTTCCGGATGCGCCGCGACCTGCGCACCACCCGGCAGCAGTCGGAATTCCCAGCGCGCCTGCAGCACACCGGCCTGCGCCAGCATCGGCACCAGGCACGCCAGCACTACCGCACCGAACCGCACCCACGCATCACTGATCCGCATCCGAACACCCCGTCGCAACAATGAGCCCGAAGCGCACGGCAGGCCAATCCGCTTTACCGGCCGCACGCGCAGGGAATTTTCCGGAGGCGGCGTACAGGCGCCGCCCTTGTACTCAACCGCCCCGCAGCACGTTCAATACCTCGTAACACGCGCCCATGGTGTGGTAATCCACCTTGCCGGCCGGGCTCTTCTCGTCGCTGTACTTGCGGTTGTCCGCATCCAGGATGCGGAACCACGCACCGTACTGATGGTCGACGAAGTGTTCCCACGCATACGCCCACAGGCGCTCGTACCAGTCCCAGTACACCGCATCCCCGGTGCGCTGCGCCAACACCGCCGCGGTCGCCAGCGATTCGGCCTGCACCCAGAAATACTTGTCGTCGTCGCAGACGCTGCCATCGGGCGCGAAACCGTAATACAGTCCACCGCGCTGCGCATCCCAGCTGCGTTCCACCGCCACGTCGAACAGATGACGCGCCATCGGCAACAGCCACTCCGCCTGCACATGGCGGTCCAGGATCAACAGCAGCTTGGCCCATTCGGTCTGGTGGCCCGGCTGGAACCCCCACGGACGGAACAGGTGCTTGGGATCGTCCAGGTTGTACTTCCAGTCGATGTTCCACTCGCTGTCGTAGTGCTCCCACACCAGGCCGTCTGCCTTGGCCGCCTGGCGCCGGGTCATGATGTCGGCCAGCTGCAGCGCGCGATCCAGGTAGCGCTGGTCGCCACTGCTTTCGAACGCAGCCAGCATCGCCTCGCACATGTGCATGTTGGCGTTCTGCCCGCGGTAGCCGCTGAAGTTCCACTGCGCATCGGCTTCATCACGGTACAGACCGTGCGCCGGCTCGTAGAAGCGCGTTTCCAGCAGCTGCCAGGTCTCATCCATCCAGCCGCGTGCGTCCTCGATGCCGGCCTTCAGCGCGCAGCTGTACGCCAGCAGCACGAAGGCAACGCCGTAGCAGTGGTTGGTATCGTCTTCCACCACGCCATCGCGCAGTGTCCAGGCATAGCCGCCGGTGGCCGGGTTGCGATGTACCTCGCGCAGGTAGCGCACGCCATGCTGCACGCCATCCAGGTACGCCGCATCGCCGAATTCGCGGTAGGCCATGGCGTAGTCAAAGACGAAACGCGTGCTGCTCACCAAGTGGCGATGGGTCGCGTCATAGACGCTGCCGTCGTCACGGAAGTAATGGAAGAAGCCACCCTGCGGATCGATGCAGCGCGGATGGTAGAACGCCATCGTGTGGGCGATGTGGCCGCGCAGGAAGTCCTGCGAGCGGAAGTCCGGGCTCTGGGTCATCAGTGCGATTCCTCGGTTTGCAGCAGCAGTTCGTTGACTTCATCGCGCGTGGGCATGGCCGCGAAGGCGCCCTTGCGGGTCACCGCAAGCGCACCCACGGCAGCGCCGAAGCGCAGCACCTCGTGCATGGCCGCTTCATCGTTGCAGAACGCCGGCAGGCTCGCGGCGTCCACGCCGCGCTCGACCAGCGCGGTCAGCAGCCCGCCGACGAAGGCATCGCCTGCAGCCGTGCTGTCCACCGTCGTCACCCGGAAGCTGGTGGCCTGGCCCTGTGCGCTGCGCGTGTACCAGCGCAGTGCGGCGGCGCCATCGGTGACCACCACCCAGCGCGCCTGCGCGGCAAACAGCCGCTGCAGGACCTGCTCGGCACCGCCCTCGCCCAGCGGCGCGGCCAGGAAATCGAGCTCTTCGCGGGACAGCTTGACCACGTCGGCCAGCGCCAGTGCCTGCCACAGCGTCGGCAGTGGATCGGCATCGGCGGGCCACAGCGCCGGGCGCAGGTTGAGGTCCAGGCTGACCAGGGCACCGGCGTCGCGCGCACGCTGCATGCCCTCGAACGTCGCCTGGGCGATGGCTGCTTCGGTCAGGCTGTTGGAACACACGTGGAAGCAGCGGGCCTGCGCGAAGCAGGCCGCGTGGAAGTGCTCGGCGCGGAACAGCAGGTCCGCCGCCGGTGGCCGGTAGAAGCTGAAACTGCGCTCGCCATGCGGATCCAGCGCCACGAACGCCAGCGCCGTCTTGGCCGCTTCGGTACGTGCGATGTAGTCGATCCCCACGCCGTGCTGCTGCAGGCTGTCGGCCAGGAAATCACCAAACATGTCCCGGCCCAGCATGCCCACGAACTGGGTATCCACGCCCAGCCGCGCAGCGGCGACAGCGACGTTGGCGGGCGCCCCTCCGGCGTATTGCAGGAAGGCGCGCGGATCGGACGGAGAGGCCGGCGGCTGCGCTAGTAGATCGATCAAAATCTCGCCGAAGCAGACAATGGTGCCCATCTGGATCAGCCTCCGCGCGGTGCGATGGCCGGCAGGCGGGCGCCGACCAGGCCGAAGAAGATGACGTAGCCGTAGCACAGCAGCGGCAGGATGAAGCTCGGCTGCAGACCGATGTGGTCGGCCAGCACGCCCTGCAGGTACGGCACCAGCGCGCCACCGACGATGGCCATGATCAGCAGGCTGGAGGCCTTGTTGGTCAGCGGGCCAAGGCGTTCGATGCCGAGCGCGAAGATGGTCGGGAACATGATGGAGTTGAACAGGCCGATGGCCACCACCGAATACAGCGCGACCTGGCCCGAACTGGCCATCGTGGTGCCCAGCAGCAGCACGTTGATGCCGGCGAACAGGGCCAGCATGTGGCGCGGCGAATAGCGGGTCAGCAGCGCCGAACCGGCGAACCGGCCGATCATCGCCATCGTCCAGTACGCGGACACGTAATGCGTGGCCTGCTGTTCGGTGAAGCCGCCGATGGTCGGCATCGACAGGTAGTTGACCAGGAAGCTGCCGATGGACACTTCGGCACCCACGTAGAAGAAGATGCCCAGCACCGCGAACAGCAGGTGGCGATGGCGCAGGGCCGCGCCGTAGCTCTGCTGCGGACCGTCATCCACCTTCTCGGCACTTTCGCTCAGGGTGGGCAGGCGGAACAGGTAGACGAACAGGGCCAGCAGTACCAGTGCGATCGCCAGGCCTATGTAGGGGCCCTGCACCGACTGCGCTTCAGCGGCGCGGTAGGCTGCCTGTTCGGCCACCGACAGCGCATTGATCTCATCGGCGCTCTTGACCGTGTTGCCGAGGATCAGCAGTCCGCCGAAGATCGGCGCGATCGCCGTACCCAGCGAGTTCAGTGCCTGGGCGAGGGTCAACCGGCTGGAACTGGTTTCCACCGGACCCAGCAGCGCCACGTACGGGTTGGCGGCGACCTGCAGCACGGTGATGCCGGTGGCCAGCACGAACAGCGCACCGAGGAAGGCGCTGTACTCACGCAGCTCGGCGGCGGGCCAGAAGCCCAGCGCGCCGACACCGGCGATCAACAGGCCGGCCACGATGCCTTTCTTGTAACCCAGGTGGGCCACCAGCCGACCGGCCGGCAGGGACATCAGGAAGTACGCGCCGAAGAAGGTGAACTGCACGAGCATGGCGCGCGCGTAATTCAGTTCGAACACCGCCTTCAGGTGGGGAATGAGGATGTCATTGAGGCAGGTCAGGAAGCCCCACATGAAGAAGATGGTGGTGGCCACGCCCAGCGCCATGCGGGTGTTGACCGGGGGTGCGCCTTGCCCGGGCGTGGTGTTCAAACGGGGCGTTGATGAAATCGGCATGCGGGTTCGCGCCTCGGTGCGCGTAGGTTGAATGTGGAAGGGTTCAGATCGGGCGTGCCGCGCTGCTTTCGCGGATGCGCAGCTGCACGGGGGCGACGGTACGCACGGGGGGCGCATCGGGGGACTGTACGCGCTGCAGCAGCAGCTCGGCGGCTTGTCGGCCGCGCGCGCGCGGATCGACGGTCAGGGTGGTCAGCGGCGGCACCGCCACCGAGGCTTCGGGGATGTCATCGAACCCGGTCACGGCGAAATCGCCGCCCGGGCGGATGCCGCGCGAGGTCAGGCCCAGCATCAGGCCCAGCGCCACGGTGTCGTTGTAGCAGACCGCAGCACTCGGCCGCAGGCCATCGACGAACAGCTCGTCGACCCGCCGCGCCGCTTCAAGCCGGTTCGGCGCCGATTCGATCAGCCATTGCGGAGTCACCGGCAGGCCGGCCTCGGCCAGCGCCTGCTGGTAGCCGGCACGGCGCTGTTCGCAGGAACTGGAATCGGCATGGCCACCGAAGAAAGCGATCTCGCGGTGGCCCCGCTCGATCAGGTGCCGGGTGGCCAGATAGGCGCCCTGCTGGTTGTCCAGTGCGAGGAAATCCCAGTCCGCGCCAACCAGCGCGCGGTTGAACAGCAGCACGTTCGCGGTGGGGCCCAGCGCCTGGCGCACCTGCGCCGTATCGCTGCCCTCGGCCGGTGACAGGATCAGGCCGGCCGGGGTGTGTTCCATCAGCGTGCCCAGCACCGCCTGCTGCCGCTGCGGCGACTCACCGGTGCTGCCGAGCAGGGTCACGTACCCCTGCTCGCCCAGCGCTTCGTCCACGCCCGCGGCGAATTCCGCGAAGAACGGGTTGGACAGATCGTTGATCACCAGGGCCACGCTGGACGAAGTCCGACGCCGCAGGTTGGCCGCCGCCCGGTTGTAGACGTAGCGCTGCCGACGCAGCTCGGCTTCCACCTTGGCACGCGTATCCACGTTCACCAGCGGGCTGCCACGCAGCACCAGCGACACGGTCGCCCGTGACACGCCGATGGCCTGGGCGATGTCGGTCACGGTGACGGCACGCTCGCCGCCTTTGCGCGGGGGCTTTGTGCTGCTGGAGTCATTCATCCTGGAATCGACCCTGGGATCGGATAGGTACCTGAATCATAGCGGGCGCGGCGCACCCTGCCACGGGCGAGCGCAGCGAAGGGCGCGCAACGCTTCATTCCAGCACGCTGCCCGGGGCGGCGCAGTACGACACCGGCAGGTCGCTGGTGGCCGTGCCCCAGCCCTGCTGTGGCGCCTGCGTGCCCAGCGTCCAGTGGATGTCGGCGCCGCCCTGCAGGGTTTCCCAGTCCAGCCATACCGCCGACTGCGCCCTGCCATCCACGTCCACGCCCTGCACGTACTGCAGGCTGCGCCCGTCCGCGCCGGGGGCACGCAGGGTCAGCTGGCGGCCATTGCCGAGTGCAACGTCCACCTTGGCGAAGCGCGGGGCGTGCAGCAGGAACTCGCCGCTGCCCGGCACCGCCGGATACAGGCCCAGCGCACTGAACAGGTACCACGCCGACATCGTGCCCAGGTCGTCGTTGCCGGTGACCCCGTTCGGTGCGTTGGTGAACAACTGCTGCGCGGCACGCACCACGGTGGCGGTCTTCCACGGCTGGCCGATCAGCGTGTACATCCACGGCGCATGCAGGTCCGGTTCGTTGTTGGGGTTGTAGCGGTACTGGTTGTAATAGCTGTACGGGCCCACCACCCATTCCTTGCGCGCAGCATTCAGGGGATCGGCCAGCAGCGCATCCATCGCGAAGAACGCATCCAGGCGCTTGCCGGCCTGCTCGCGACCGTGCATCGCCTCCACCAGGCCCGGCACGTCCTGCTGCGCCAACCACTGGTACTGCCAGGCAGTGCCTTCATGGAACCCATGGTGCGAGCGCGGGCTGTAGTGTCCATCGGACGGCGTATACCACTGCTCGCCTTCGGTGCGCGGACGCGGGAAGCCGGTGAAGCCGGTCTCGTCATCGCGGACCGACACGTCCCACACATTGCGCCAGTTGCGCCCACGCTGACGCAGGGTCGCCGCATCGGCGGCATGGCCCAGGCCATCGGCCATCCGGGCCAGCGCGCAGTCGGCCAGCGCGTATTCCAGCGTCGCCGAACCGCCATGGTGCGGATCGACATCCATGCCCTTCGACGGGAACGCGCGGTCATACACCACGTAGCCCTTGTCCAGATAGGACGGATTGCCCGAACGGCCGGCCGCGCGGGAGTTCAGCGGCGGCACGTCGAAGGCATTGCGGCGCAGTGCCGACCACGCTTCCTGCTCGCGCCCCTGCAGTGCGCCGAAGCGCCACAGGTCGGCCATGAAGGGCGTCACCGGATCGCCGGTCATGATGTTGGTTTCGAAGTTGGCATAGCCCCAGCGTGGCAGCCAGCCGCCCTGGGCATCGATGGCGAGCAACGTCCGGCCGATATCACGCGCCACCTGCGGCCGCGTCAGTGCCAGCCACTGGTTCTGTGCGCGATAGGTATCCCACAGCGAGAAATACTCGTAGTACGTCCAGCCGTCGGCGCGATGGATCGCATCATCGTAGCCGCGGTAGCGTCCGTCGGCATCGCTGCCGGTCAAGGGTTGCAGCAGCGCGTGGTACAGCGCGGTGTACAGCACCGTGCGGTCGTCCTTGCTGCCCCCATCGAGCTTCACCGTCGACAGTTCTTCGCGCCAGGCGTCCTGCGCCAGCCGGCGCATCCGGTCGAAGCCGAGCAGCTTGCCGCCCTGCATGCCATCGCTGCGCAGGTTGGTACGGGCGCCTTCGGCGTCCACGTGCGAGATCGCACTGACCGCGGTGACCGCACGCCCCTGCGCCATGTCAAAGCTGAGCCAGGCCCCGTTCGGCTTGGCCTCGCCTTCCATGCTGTGGCGCGCGCCTGCCAGCCCCCGCTCTTCGCCCCAGACCCCGTGTGCCTTGAACGGGCGGTCGAACTCGATCCGGAACCACGTCGTGTACTGATGGCCGCCACAGAAGCTCTTGGTGACCAGCTTGCCTTCCACCACCCGGTCGCCGACCACGTCAATGACACTGCCGATCACCGAATGGCGCTCGTTGGCCTGGCCGACATTCACCAGTACGTGGCCTTCTTTCTGCCCGGCCGCGAACGTATAGCGTTCGGCTGCGGCGCGGGTACGCGCGGTGGCTTCGGCGTCGATGCCGCCGTAGCTGGTCAGGCGGACGCGGTAATAGCCGGCCTGGCCGACTTCACCGGCATGCTCGTACGTGGACGCATAGGCTTTGTGATCGAAGGCCTTGGGATTGGAGGTATCGAAATCGCCGCCTGCGCCGATGGTGCCGGTGACCGGCAGCACCGAAACCTGTCCGCCCTGTTCCCAGCATCCGGCGCCGGACAGGAACGAATGGCCGAAGCCACGGATTTTTTCATCGTCGTAGCGCCAGCCGGTGTAATGGCTGCCGATCGGGCTGACCTGGATCAGGCCGAACGGGGCCGAGGCGCCCGGGAAGGTGTTGCCATCATCCTTGCTGCCGATGAAGGTGTTTACTTCGCGCTCCAGCGCGGCCGGCGCGGCCTGCAGGGCGGGCGCGGCGGACAGCGCGATCACGCACGCCAGCGAGGCGATGGGCGTGAAGGCACGCAGTCGGAAACAACGTCGGAAGGTCACGTTCAAGGGCTCCTTGGCGGGCGTTGGCAGGTCAGGATCCGAGCAGGCACGCCCGCGTCGCGGGATGCCGACACGATGCCTGTCCAGTCGATTTAGATCGATTGAAGTAAACATGAACGTTCGCCGCCGCGCATCCTGCAGCGCAACATGGAAGACCGTCCGACGGAGCCGTGCCGGACTGCAAACGTTTTCATATTGCGCAGCAGCATGCCAGTTGAGTCAGGCCGTGTTAAAAAATGCGCGCCAATCGTTTAGATCGATCCAACTTCAAACGGTCACGATTGCCGGGTTCGGAATCCGACAGCAACGCCATCAGGTGCCCTGTCTCTCCTGCCCCACGCTTGCGGTCTCGCGTCAAAACATAAGATCGATTCAAGTATTTCGTATCAGCCAACGGTTCGATCCAGGAGAGGGAGAGAATGAATTACATGTCACACAAGCACGGTTGCCACGCCCTGTCGGCCGCCATCGCATTCGCCTTGGCGGCCACTGCGGCGCCGGCGTTTGCCCAGGACCCGGCACCGGCCACCCCCACCGCCTCGCCCAGCGCCACCACGCTGGACAGCGTCAATGTCACCGGCTACCGCTACGCCATCGAAAAGAGCCTGCAGCAGAAGCGTGACGCCAATGCCGTGGTCGAAGTCATCACCGCAGAAGACGTCGGCAAGTTCCCCGACAAGAATGTCGCCGATGCCCTGCAGCGCGTACCCGGCGTGGTCATCACCCGTGATGGCGGCGAAGGCAAGAATGTCAGCGTGCGCGGCCTGGATGCCGACCTGACCCTGACCCAGTTGAACGGCAACTACATTGCCACCTCGGAAACCAACAACGAGGCCTCGCGTTCGTTCAACTACACCCTGCTGCCGTCGAACATGCTGGAGAGCGCGGAGCTGTTCAAGTCGCCCGAAGCGCGCATCGACGAAGGCGGCATCGGCGGCACGGTGATCCTGCATACCCGCCGTCCGCTGGAGATGGAAGCCAATTCCGGTTTCGTCAACATCGAAGGCGTCACCTCCGATACCAGCGACAGCGTGGACCCGAACCTGTCGGCGATGTACGCCTGGCACAGCAAGGACGAGCGCTTCGGCGTTTTGATCGGGGCGACCAAGCAGAAGCGCACCAACCGCAGCATGGAAGTCACTGTCGATGACTACCAGTGGTACGGCGCCGGCACCCAGGCCAAGGATGCCTACGGCAATACGCTGCCGCAGGATGGCATCCACTACTGGTGGGGCGAGTCCGGCTTCAACAACCAGACCGGTGGCAACTACAGCGAATTCTTCATGCCGACCTCGGTCAACTTCGGCGTGCGCGAAGAAGAGCGCGAGCGCACCGGCGGCCAGTTCACCTTCCAGTTCAAGCCGGTCGACAACCTGACCGTCACCGCCAACTACTTCCGCTTCGAGCTGTCCGGCGATTACACGCTGAACCAGGCCAAGATCCCGGAGTGGAACATCGCCCGCTACAACGGCGACGGCAACTGGGCCGGCGGACGCCTGCTCAATGGCATGGACTTCGATTCCAGCGGCAGCATCGTCACCGGCGCGCAGTTCGAGAAGCTGCCGGGCAAGGCGTACTACTGCAGCGAAGCACAGGCCGCCGCCGCCGGCATGGCGCCGGGTGGCTGGGGTCCGGATGACTGCACCATCCCCACCCCGCAGCTGAGTGGTGCCTACAGCCGCGAAAAGGCGCTGTCGCAGACCGGCGACCTGACCGTGGACTGGGAAATCAGCCCACTGTCCAAGGTGACCTTCAAGGGCGGCCGCACCTGGTCCGAAGGCGGACCGTCGATCAACTTCCGCATGTCGGCCAAGCCGCGCCGCCAGGTCGATGGCGTGTGGCAGTCCGGCAACAGCTACAGCGCGTATGACCTGACCGGCACCCCGTCGGCCACGTTCTCGCCGGACCTGCAGGACCAGTTGATGGCCGGCATCGCCGAGATCGACACCGGCTCGACCGATTCGTCGTGGCGCGAAACCAGCATCGAACAGAACTACTTCCAGGCCGACTTCACCCGCCTGTTCGAAAGCGGCTTCATCGATTCATTCCAGTTCGGCGTGAAGTACCGCGACGGCAAGGTCCATCGCAACACCGGCAACACCTACTGGGCCTGCCAGGGCGCTGATCCGAACGACTACGAGGCCCGCTACCAGGCCGGCAACTGTGCCGACCCGGAAAAGAGCGTCGCACAGCCGGGCTTCTTCCTGTCCAACCCGATCGATGACATCGCCGGCGGCTTCAATGCCAACGTGATGCCGGGCATCAACTTCCCGGCTTACCTGGCCTACCTCAACGAACGCTACGGCGGCATGCAGAAGCGGATCGAACCGGACTTCGTCTACGACGTCAACGAGAAGATCTACTCGACCTATTTCCAGGCCAACTTCCGCACCGAACGCGTCCGCGGCAACCTGGGCGTGCGCCTGGTGCAGACCAGGCAGATGGCTTCGTCGAGTGATTCGGTCGAACGCTTCATGGATTACTTCGTCGACGGTGCCGATGGCAATCCGCTGGCCTGCCCGACCGGCACGCCGCCAGCCGGCACGGTCTGCGAATCCGGTTTCGTGCGCCGCGACGTGCGCGAGAAGACCTATGAACAGTCCAGCCTGAGCAAGACCTACACCGACGTCCTGCCCAGCTTCAACATCGCCTGGGACATCACCGAAAACCTGGTGCTGCGCGGTGCGGCGTCCAAGGTGATCGCACGTCCGGGTTACACCAGCATCGCCTACCCGGGCGGCCTGGAGTACATCAGCGAGGAATACAGCAACGACCGTCGCGTCGCCGGTGGCACCACCACCCCGGGCTGGTACGGTTCTGGCAGCAACAAGCAGCTGGAACCGTTCGAGGCGCTGCAGTACGACCTGGGCCTGGAGTACTACTTCAAGCCGGGCGCCGTGGCCGGCGTGGCCCTGTTCCGCAAGGATGTGGACAACTTCACCGTGCCGGTGGTGACCGACCAGCAGATGGACGTGGGCGGTGAGATGGTCACGGTGCAGAACTATTCCACCGAAGCCAACGGCCGCGATGGCGTGTCGCAGGGTGTGGAGCTGTATGGCCAGTACACCTTCGACATGGGCTTCGGCGTGCAGGCCAACTACACCTACAACGACACCAACCTGGCCTCGATCGTGCTGGATGGGGAAAACATCGGTGCCTCGCCGCTGGTCGGCAGTGCGAAGAACCAGGCCAACGTGACCCTGTTCTACGAGAACGACAAGTTCCTCGCGCGCGCTTCCTACAACCGTCGTGGCGAAGTGGTCGGCGGGCTCAACAACGGCATGACCGTGTTCACCGAGCCCTACGACCAGCTGGACCTCAATGCGGCCTACAACCTGACCGAGGCGCTGACCCTGACCGCTTCGGTGCTCAATGCGACCAAGTCCGAACAGCGCACGCACCTGGGTGGCGACACCAAGGCCCGCCTGATCTCCAACATCTACAGCGGCCGCCAGTTGTACTTCGGCCTGAACTACAAGTTCTGATCTGAAAAACCCCGCCTCGCGGCGGGGTCGGTTCTCTCCGCGGCAGCCGCGCCTTGATGGGTGGCTGCCGTTTTTTTTTCCGCTGTCCGCTGCGCTCGCCGGCCATGGGCCGGCGCTACCGGCCGGCGCCCCGGTAGCGCCGCGCCATGCGCGGCGGAATGCCTCAGGGCTGGGCCGCCTGCAACGCGTAGCGCGTGCTGGCGGTATGGACCGAACCATCCGGCTGGGTCGCGCGCACGTCCACCTTGTGCTCGCCCACGGCCAGGTCGGTGGCCAGCGCGCCGCGCCACAGGTGCGGCGACGGGGTGGCTTCCGGCGAACGGTCATACCCCCGCAGCGCCGGGGCCAGGTCGTCGGCCACGTTCTCCGCCAGCAGCCGCGGATCGCCCTGGCGTACCTGCTTCATCGGCCGCCAGGGGCCGCCGTCGATGCGGAACTCCACGCGCGTGGCCTCCTCGCCCATGTACACGTTGGCGAACACGCCCCACGCCGGGTAGGCGCCCTGGCGCAGCACCTTCGGTGCATGCAGTCCGATCTGCTCGCTGTCCGCTGCACCGGCCACGCGGTACTGCAGGCGGTAGGTCCCGTTGCCGGCCACGTCCAGCAGCGCATAGCCCTTGGGCGTGCCATCACTCATGGTGCTGTCCGGCACGCCATGGCGATCCTTGACCCCGGACCAGAACGCACCGCAGTTGGCGCCGACGTTGTACTCGTGCAGCGGCTTGTCGCCCTGCCAGCCTTCGGCCGCGCCATGGTAGTAGTGCTGCTGGGTATGGCTGTGGCCGCTCAGCACCAGCACGTTGCTGAAGGGCTTGAGCATCTCGAACAGGCGCTGGCGGTCGGCATGGCGGAAGGTTTCGCGACCCGGCGCGGCATCGAACAGCGGGATATGCATCCCGAGCACCAGCAGGCGGTCATGCGGCAGGCCCTTCAGGTACTGCGCCAGGAAAGCGAACTGGTCCTCGCGCAGGCCGCCGACATACGTCGGCCGCGCGGCCGGGTCGTACACCACGTCATCCAGGAACAGGAAGCTGGCCCCGCCCTCTTCGACCGCATAGGTGTCCGGTCCGTACACCGCACGCCAGCTGTCCAACGCGTGCGCGTCGCTGCCGGCATCGAAATCCAGGTCGTGGTTGCCCGGCACGTGGAACCACGGAACGCCGAGCTGGGTGGTCACCCTGTTGATGTCCGGATACAGCGACAGATCGTCATTGACGATGTCGCCCAGCGTGGTGCCCAGGCGCGCTTTGGTCTTTCCCACCAGGGGGCCGACGATGGACTGCTCGTAATAACCGATGTCGCCCCGCGTGGCCGTCTGCGGATCAGTGAACACCAGCATCTGGAAGCCGCGACGGTTATCGTGCTTTTCCGGCGCCAGCGCGAAATCGTAGGCCGTGGCCGGCGTGGTGGTCGGCGCGATCCCGTGATACTTCAACGCCGGGGAACCCTGCGGTGCGTAGTGGCGCCAGAATGCGGGCAATCCATCGGCGCCGGCCGGAATGCGGTAGCCGTCGGGCTTGACGATGAACACCGTATCCCCGGGCTGGACCGGCAGGCGATAGCTGCCGTCGGCACTGGTGCGCACGATGCTGCGGCCGTTGGACACCTGCACC
This sequence comes from Stenotrophomonas chelatiphaga, assembly GCF_032054965.1. NCBI lineage: Bacteria > Pseudomonadati > Pseudomonadota > Gammaproteobacteria > Lysobacterales > Lysobacteraceae > Stenotrophomonas > Stenotrophomonas chelatiphaga. Next base: position 890,150 of record NZ_DAMBRS010000001.1, read on the forward strand.
CCGCCCATGCCGGGATCGGTGGGCCCGCGACCGGGCTTGCCGTCACGTTCCTGGTAGACCCGTCCGCTGACGGTGACCGCGTCGGCCCATGCGGGGGCGCTGGTGAGAAGCAGGCACAACAGCCCTGCGGCATGCAGTTTCATGATCGGGGGCCCCGTGGCAAAGACGGGATAGTGTAATGGCCGATGATGACCATCTGGCCAGCGCCGGGCCGCACACGTGCCGGCCAGCAGGCCGGCACGTGTGATGCATCAGAAGCGTGCGCTGAAGCCGAGCGTGAACGAACGGCCGTAGCGGTAATAGCCCTGCGACAGCAGCGGGTTGCCGTTGATGCTGTAGGTCTGCGCTTCGTCCAGCAGGTTCTGGCCCTGCAGGCTGACGCTGAACATGTCGTTGATCTCGTAGGAGATGCTGGCGGTGAGCCAGGTGATCTCATCGGCCTGTTCGTTGTAGCCGGCACCGAGCACATTGGTGGCGGTCACGAAACCATCGCTGTAGTCGGCGGTGGTGCTGATCGACCACGGGCCCTTTTCATACATCAGGCCCAGCGAATAGACCGACGGGGCGATGCCTTCCAGCGGGCGTTCTTCGCCCTCCACGAAGCTCTTGGACCAGTTGCGGGTGTACTGGGCGCGGAAGCCCAGTCCGTTCTCCCAGAAGTGCTGCAGGCCGGCTTCCAGGCCGTGCACCTTGGCGTAGTCGCCGTTGATCGGGCGCATCACGTTGAACAGGTAACCCGGCACGCCGATGTCCTGTCCCGGCTCCCAGCTGGTGGTGATCTGGTTGGAGATGCGCTTGTAGAACACCGCCATGTTGGCGATCGACTGGTCGGCGAAGTACCACTCCAGCGACACGTCGCCCTGCTTGGCGGTATACGGCTTGAGGTCGACGTTGCCACCGTAGATCTGGGTGAACTCACCCCAGGACACGCTGGCGGTGGTGTTGGTCGGGGCCAGCTTGTCCACCGGCGGGCGCGCCATGGTCTTGGCCGCGCCCAGCCGCAGCAGCAGCTCATCGGTGAAGCGCCAGGTGAAGTTGCCCGAGGGCAGGATGTAGCGGTAGCTGCCGTCCTGCTGCACCTGGGTCGGATCGGCATAGCGTGCGGTGTAGTTGAAGGCGCCGTTCTCGGTGATGCTGATGATCTTGGCATCCCAGGCTTCGGCGCGCGTCTGGGTGCTGACCACGCGCACGCCCACGTCCGCGCTCCAGCGATCGCCGGACAGGTCGGCCTGCACGTAGAACGCGTTGGTTTTCTCCTCCACCCGGTAGCTTTCCAGCGGATTCCACTGCGGGGCGGCGTTGGCGAAATCGTAGACCGTGCCATCCGGGCGCGGGTTGCCGTTGTAGGCCTCCAGGCTGCGCAGGTAATTCGGCACGTCAAAGCCCAGGAAGCTGCGCGGGAAACGGGAGCCGACCTTGTTCATGAAGTTCGGCAGCGACAGGGTGCGATCGAGCACGCCACCGCCGAGGTCGGCGACGTTGATCGCGTTGTCCACCGAGTAGTAGTCCGCACCGCCGTTGAGGGTGTTGTTGACCAGGTCGCGGCGCTTGCTGCGTTCGGTGCGGGTCATGCCGAAGTTCAGGCTGTCGATGCCCCACTCGCCCACGTACAGCTTGCCTGCGACGGTACCGCCGGTGATTTCATCCTTGATGTTGTCGCCGCGCAGTTCCATGTAGTGCGTGTTGAAGTCGCTGTCGTTGAACTGGCCGTTTGCCAGGCCGGCAGACAGGTCGCGACCGTCGTCGAAGGTGGTGGTCACGTTCGGCACCGCGTCGCGGGCCAGGTCGATGCGGGTCACGTTGGGCTGGTTCATGCGCAGCACCACGTAGGTGTCCTGGCCGCCGGACTTGCGCTCGGAGGTGGAGCGGTACACATCGCCGGTCATGGTCAGGCTGTCATTGACCTTCCAGCTGCCGTTGATGCCGAACAGGTCGGTGTCCACCACGCGGTGTTCGGTCTGGTTGAGCAGCTCCGGGTTCATCCGCTGCTCCGGATCCGGGTTGTCCATGGTGAAGCCGGTGACGATGCCGTTCTGCACGTTGATGTCCGACCAGCGGCCCGGCGCGAACAGCGGATAGAACGACTGCTGGTAGGACACCTGCGGCGAATCCAGCCGGGTCTTCAGGCCGTCCACCACGATCCGCACGTCATCGTTGGGCCGCCATTCGAACTTGCCGGAAAACGCCTTGCGCTTCTTGTCTTCCTGCACCGTACCGACCCGGAACTGGCCCGGTGCGATCAGCCCGTATTCTTCAGGGTCCAGTTCGCCGTTGCCGTTGGGATCGATGTTGCCGCCCCAGGCATTGCCGCCCCAGCTGGCGTCGTTCGGGTCCGGGTTGCGGGTCCAGCCGCCATCGTTGCCGGCGATATCGGTACGGTCCTTGCGCTCGGCGTACACCGCGCCGATCAGCAGGCCCATGGTGTCATCGGCGAAGGTGTTGCTGTAGGTCGCGGAGAACTTGCGGCCGTTCAACTCGGACATCTGGTTGTGGTCGCCCTCGGCACGCACGATGGCGTGCTGGCCCTTGTTGTCGAACGGGCTGGCCGAACGCAGGTTGATCAGGCCGCCGATCGCGCCTTCGGTCAACGCGGCCTGGGCCCCCTTGACCACGTCGGCACCGCTGATCACATCGGAAGGCAGCACGTCGTAGGCGAAATCGCGACCGGCGCCATCGGTGGCCAGGATGCGGTTGTTGAACGTGGTCAGGGTGTACTCCGGACCCAGCCCGCGCACGCTGACTTTCTGGCCTTCGCCGCCGGCGGTGCGGGTGATCGACACGCCGGTGATGTGGCTGAGTGAATCGGCCACGTTGTCATCCGGGAACCGGCCCAGCTCCAGCGCGCTGATCGAGTCCTGCACGGTGGACGCATCGCGCTTGAGCTCGGTGGAGCGCGCCAGTGCCGCGCGCACGCCGCTGACCTGGACGGTCTGCAGGTCGATCGGGTCGTCGTCGGCCGCAGCGGCAGCCTGCCCGACCGCGGTGCTGGCGGGGGCGGTTGCGGTGGCCTGCTGCGACCACGCGGTGGCGGGCAGCAGCAGGGCAAGGGCGATTCCATGGTAAAGACAGTGGCGGTGCGGACGGACGGCGTTCACGGGCTCTCTCTCCTGAGGCATGAAGCATAGGACGGCGGGCTGTGGGGGCCTGGCTGGTGAAGCAACGAAACCGAGCGTATATGATGTTTCGTTTTGCATCAATAGCGAAATGTAACGAAAACCGCCATACTCTGGAACGTTTGAAAGGAGCTTTGCGCATGGTCGCCACCCGGGACACCAGCCACCGCCGTCAACAGATCAGTGAACTGGTCCGCCAGCACGGCAGCGTGCAGGTGTCTTCGCTCGCCCAGCAGTTCGGGGTGAGCCTGCAGACCGTGCGCAAGGACCTGCGCTATCTCTCCGAGCGCGGGGTCATGGCGCGCGCTTACGGCGGCGGCATCGACAGTGGTGCGGTAGGTCCGGCCCCAGCGGCAGAACCCCATTACGAAGCCAAGCGCACTGCCTACCTGGATGAAAAGCGCCGCATCGGCGTGCGGGCGGCGGCGATGGTGCAGCCGGGCGACACCATCGCCATCGACTCGGGCACCACCTCGATGCAGCTGGCCGAGGCCCTTCCGGACATCGACCTGACGGTGGTCACCAACGATTTCGGCGTGCTGACCGTGCTCAGCCCGAAGACCCGGATCAACCTGGTGATGCTGGGCGGCGAGCTGCGCCGCAAGAACATGGCCTTCTACGGCGGGCTGACGGTGGAGGCGCTGGATGCGCTGCACGTGGACCTGCTGTTCCTGGGCGTGGATGGCTTCGACCTGGAGCGCGGCATCACCACGCACTACGAACCCGAAGCGATGCTCAACCGAAAGATGGTGGAAGCCGCGCGTGCGGTGGTGGCGATCACCGACAGCTCCAAGTTCGGCAAGGTCTGCCTGCACCGGATCATCCCGGTGTCCGGCCTGGACGCGCTGATCACCGACACCGGCGCGCCCGCTGAAGTGGCCGACGCCTGCCGCGCCCTGGGCGTGGACCTGCAGCTGGCCTGACGCCCCCGGGTAGTGACGGCCGCTGGCCGTCTGCCTGCGCTCCGGGTGGGTGACGACCGTTGGTCGTCACGCTTCCCGGAGCTAGCGGAATTTCCGCACCACGGCCTACAGCTTGAACTCGCGCGCTGCGTTGCCGTAATAGACCTTGTCGATCACCTCGCGCGGCAGCGACAACCCTGCCACGTCAGCCTCCAGCACCTCGATCCGCTGGCTCTCCCCGGTCGCCAGATAGCGCCAGTCCGACTGCCATACCGCGTGCGTTTCCGCCTTGAACTGCGCCGGATCCGCGCCGGGCGACTGGGTCAGGTCGGTCCCGTACAGCAGCCGGTCCTGGTAGCGGATGAAGAAATCACGCACCTTCCTGCGATCGGCATTGGACTGGTACTGCACCTGGCTCATGCGCGCAGCCAGGTCCACCGTGGCCTGCGGAAAACGATCCAGGAACGCAGCCAGCACGTCCACGTCGTACTCCAGGCTGGCCATGTGCGCACCCACCACGCGCAGCTGCGGATGGGCGGCGACGAAACGGTCGCGCACCGCCATCAGCTGGGCATGCGAGGGCTGCTCGGGGTGCAGGTACATGTGGTACTGCGGATGCTTTGCGAAGTACTCGCGATCGTTGTTGGTGGTCATCTTGTCCAGCGGCAGCCAGCAGTTGTACGGCTCGCCCTGGTGCGCGATCAGCGGCACCCCCAGCGCGCGCACGTGTTCGGCCACCGCGGACAGGCCGGGATCATCCAGCATGATCGCCCTGCCCTGCGCATCCTTTTCCACCATGCCGATGTTCTTCCACACCTTCACCGCACGCGCGCCGTCTGCCACGTCACGATCCAGCGCCGCAGTGACCTGGCCGGGCCAGCCTTCGCTGCCATAGCCCTTCATCGAGAACGTGGTGGCCCAGTAGAAGCGCCCGGGATCCTGCTGCGCCTGGGCCAGCGCGATCGCGTGCTGGTCCTGCAGGCTGGGGAAATCGGGGTAATCCACGTTGATGGAGAGCAGCCCGAAGTTGTCCGCGCGCGCCTGCTGCAGCAGCGCGGTGTCGCGGTCGTTGGCATGCACATGCGCGTCGAATTTACGCACCGTGGCGAAGTCCGCCATGGCATAGGAGGGCTCAGCCGGCGCTGCTGCCGTTGTCGCATCCGGCGGTTGCAGAGGCGTCTTTTCCGGCGTGCAGGCTGTCAGGATGACCATTCCCATCACAGCACTTCCGGCCCAGCTACGCAGGTTCCACCGCATGACGCCCTCGCTGTTAGATAACGAAACTTAATAGAACCATATCGCAACAAAACGCTTGCATCAATCCAGAGCGCATGCGCAGAATGCTAGCCATCTCCACCGGGTTGACGCTTATGCCACCGATCGGACGCCGTACCGCCCTGAAGCTGATTGCCGGAAGCGTGGCAGGCAGCATGGCCTGGAGTGCAGCCCCTTGGGTGCGCGCGGCCACTGCTGCACCCGCACCCGATGGCCGCGCAGGCGATGCCGTGCTCTCCATCGCCTTCGACAAGCGCATGCATACGCGCGTATGGCGCCACGGCAAGCCGCTCACCGGTTGGCAGCCCAGCGAAGCCCTGCTGCTGGCCAGCGGTGATGTCACCGACTTTGCGCTGGTCGAGCAGACCGCGCATGTGCTGGATGACCCCCGCCATGGGGCCGGCCGGCAGGTGGTGTTCACCGGTCGCTCGCGCGCGGCGGGCGTGGAAAAACAGGTCGCCATCAGCAGCTTCGACGCCCAGCCCGGACTGGCCCTGCTGCAGGTGCGTTACCGCAACCTCGGCGATGCGCCGCTCGAAGTGACCGGCTGGCGCAGCAGCGCGTACCAACTGGACGACGCGCCCGGTGGCTTCTGGAGCTTCTCCGGCGCCACCCACACGGATCGCCGAGACTGGGTGCAGCCACTGGCGCCGGACTTCGACCAGCGCAACACGCTGGCGATGGATTCATCCGATTATGGTGGTGGCACGCCGGTCGCCAATATCTGGCGTCGTGACGGCGGCCTGGCGGTAGGCCATGTCGAGCCAGTGCCGCGTCCGCTGGACATGCCGGTCAAGCGCACTGCAGAAGGCGCGGCCATCGCCATTGAATCGGCCACGGCGCAGACCCTCGCGCCGGGACAGGAACTGGTCACCGAACGCACCCTGCTGGCCGTGCATGAAGGCGATTTCTACGCGCCGCTGCAGCAGTACCAGGTGTTCATGCGCGGCGAAGGCATCGAAGGCCCGCGCCCGCCGGATTCGGCGTTCGCTCCCATCTGGTGCGCGTGGGGCTATGAACGTGATTTCCGCGTCGAGCAGATCTACGCCACCCTGCCCAAGGCCAAGGAACTGGGGTTTGAATGGGCCGTGCTGGACGATGGCTGGCAGACCAACGAAGGCGACTGGAAGATCGACCTGCGCAAATTCCCGCGCGGCGATGCGGACATGCGCGCGTTCACCGCCGAAGTCCGCCGGCACGGCATGCGCCCCCGCCTGTGGCTGGCACCGCTCGCAGCCGACCCCGGCAGCGACGTGCTGCACGACCACGTGGACATGCTGCTGCTGGACAAGGAAGGCGCCTTCCAGACCGTGACCTGGTGGAACGCGCTGACCCAGTGTCCGGCCTACCAGCCGACCATCGATTTCTACGTCGACCTGGTCAGGAAGGCGATCGGCGACTGGGGATTTGAGGGCATCAAACTGGATGGCCAGCACCTCAACGCCGTGGCGCCCTGCCACAACCCGGCGCACAAGCACGCTAGCCCGGACGACTCGGTCACCGGCCTGGCCACGTTCTGGAACGCGATCTACCGCGCCGCCCATGACGCCAATCCCGAGGCGGTGGTGGAGCTGTGCCCGTGCGGCACCGCCTTCGCCTTCCACAACCTGCCGGCCACCGACCAGTTCCCGTCGTCGGACCCGTTGTCATCGTGGCAGGTACGCAGCAAGGGCAAGTCGATCAAGGCGCTGATCGGCGAGCGCAGCAGCTACGCCGGCGACCACGTGGAGCTGTCCGACAACCGCGATGACTTCGCTTCGAGCGTGGGCATCGGCGCGGTGATTTCCAGCAAGTTCACCTGGCCCAAGGATACCGATCGTCCTTCGGTACCGCTGCCTCCTGGCGGCTTCGTGCTGACCGACGAACGCGAAGCCCTGTGGCGCCGCTGGGTAGGCCTGTACAACACGCACATGCTGCCCAAGGGCGAGTATCTCGGCACCCTGTATGACATCGGCTTCGACAAGCCCGAAGCCCATGCCATCCGCAAGGACGGCGCGCAGTACTACACCTTCTATGCCCCGCGCTGGGACGGCAAGGTGGAGCTGCGCGGCCTGCCCGCCGGCCGCTGGCAGGTCCGCGACCTGTTCAACGAAACCGATCTGGGCGTGGTGAATGGCGGCGCGGTCGCCAGCCTGCCCGCCCGCTTCGAACGCTTCCTGTTCCTGCAGGCCACCCGCGCCGGGAGCGCGGCATGAGCGCCGACGCGGTGTCCGTGCCGGTGGCACCGCGGCGGCGCCCATGGCTCGGCTATGCGCTGGCTACCGTCGCGTTGTGGGGCGTTTGGGGCGCGCTGTCACCACTGTCGGCCGCGCATGGCTTCCCGGACACGCTGGTGTACTGCGTCTGGGCGCTGACCATGCTGCCGCCGGCGCTGTACATCCTGTGGCGCGGCGGCTGGCAGCTGGAGCGTTCGCCACGTGCGATCGGCTATGGGCTGATCATCGGCCTGCTCGGCGCGGGCGGCCAGATGCTGCTGTTCCACACCCTGACCATCGGCCCGGCCTACTTCGTGTTCCCGGTGATCTCACTGTCGCCGGTGGTCACCATCGCCCTGTCCTTCCTGCTGCTGCGCGAACGCACCGGCTGGCAGGGCACGCTGGGCATCGTACTGGCGCTGGTCGCGCTGCCGCTGCTGGACTTCTCCTTCGGCAGCGGTGACGCCGGCCTGGGCTGGTTCCTGCAGTCGCTGCTGATCATGCTGGCCTGGGGCCTGCAGGCCTACTTCATGAAGCTGGCCAACGACAGCGTGCGGGCCGAAAGCATCTTCGCCTACATGACCGTCGGGGCCTTGCTGCTGGCGCCGGTCGCGCTGGCGATGACCGACTTCAGCCAGCCGATCAACTGGGGACTGGATGGCCCATGGATGACCGCCGGCATCCAGATCCTCAACGCGGTCGGCGCACTGACCCTGGTGTATGCGTTCCGCCACGGCAAGGCGATGGTGGTGGCACCGCTGAGCAATGCCGGCGCGCCGCTGGTCACCGCCGTACTGTCGCTGCTGTTCGCCAGCGTGGTGCCCGGTCCGCTGAAGACCGTCGGCCTGGTGCTGGCGCTGGTCGCCTCGCTGCTGCTGGTGCTGGAACCCGAGCGCGAACCCGCGCACCGCCCCCTTTCCTGAAGGACTCCCCATGCACGCACTGCTCGACCTGGTCGCGCGGCATCGGCAGGGCCACGCCATTGGCGTGACCTCGATCTGCTCGGCCCATCCCCTCGTCATCGAAGCCAGCCTGCGCCACGCGCAGCGCAGCGGGCAGGCGCTGCTGCTGTTCGAAGCGACCTGCAACCAGGTCAACCAGGACGGTGGTTACACCGGGATGCGCCCGGCTGACTTCGTGCGCTTCGTGCACGGCATCGCCGCGCGGGTGGGTTTCGATACCGGGCGGATCCTGCTTGGCGGCGACCACCTGGGCCCGAATCCGTGGACGTCACTGGATGCCGCCGCGGCGATGGACAAGGCCGAGGTGATGGTCGGCGCGTACGTGGCAGCCGGCTTCCGCAAGATCCACCTCGACTGTTCAATGGCCTGCAAGGGCGATCCGGAACCGTTGCCGGAAGCGGAGATCGTCCGCCGCGCCGTGCGCCTGTGCCGCGCCGCCGAAGCCGCATGGGCCAGCGCAGGCGGGGAGGCGCCGGTGTATGTGATCGGCACCGAGGTGCCGGTTCCGGGCGGTGCGACCGAAGCCATCGAAGGCCTCGCCCTGACCACCCCGGCAGCGGCGCTGACCACCATCGAGGCGCACCGCGTGGCCTTCGCCGAAGCCGGCCTGGACGCTGCCTGGCAGCGCGTGCTGGCCTCGGTCGTGCAGCCGGGCGTGGAGTTCGACCACCACGATGTCATCGACTATGACAGCGACAAGGCGCAGCCGCTCAGCCAGGCGGTCACCGGCGTGCCGCAGCTGGTGTTCGAAGCGCATTCGACCGACTACCAGACGCGCGACGCGCTGGCGGCGCTGGTGCGCGACCACTTCGCCATCCTCAAGGTCGGCCCGGGCCTGACCTTCGCCCTGCGCGAAGCGTTGTGGGCCCTGGATGCGATCGAAGCGGAGTGGATCGACGACGACCGCCGCGCGCGCCTGCGCGAGGTGACCCTGCGCCGCATGCAGGAGTCGCCGGGCTATTGGCAACGCTATTACCACGGCACCGGGCGGGCGCTGACCACCGACCTGCAGTACAGCCTGAGCGACCGCATCCGCTACTACTGGCCGGACCCTGCCATCGAAGCCGCGCGCGCCCGGTTGTTCGACAACCTGCGCGCCGATCCACCGCCGCTGCCGCTCGTCAGCCAATACCTTCCCCATGCCCTGCACGCAGTGCGCAACGGGACTGCCACGTTCGACCCGCAGTCCCTGGCCATGGCCCACATCAGCGCTGTCCTCGATGACTATCACCATGCATGCCAAGACCATGACCTCTCCTGACGTCCTCGGATTCCCCGAACCCCTGCTGGAGGCGAAGGGCGCGCTGTGGACGGCGCGCGAGATCGCCCAGCAGCCGGCCATGCTGCAGGCGACCCATGCGCTGGTGGCGTCGCTGGCCGAGCAGCTGCGCGCGTTCGTCGCGCCGCTGGTGGATGATCCCGATGCACGGGTGATCCTGACCGGCGCCGGCACGTCGGCCTATATCGGCCAATGCCTGGCACCGCTGCTGGACCGCCAGCTCGCCGCCCGCGTGGACGCGGTCCCCACCACCGACATCGTGTGTGCGCCGCAGCTTTACCTGGATCCGGGCCAGCCGCTGCTGCTGGTGTCCTTCGGGCGCTCCGGCAACAGCCCGGAAAGCCTGGCCGCGGTCGAACTGGCCGAAGCGCTGGTGGGCGACATCCGCCACCTGGTGGTGACCTGCAACCCGGCCGGTGCGCTGGCACGGATCCCGGTCGCGCAGGCGATGACCCTGCTGCTGCCCGAGCAGACCCACGACACCAGCTTTGCGATGACCTCCAGCTTCAGCTGCATGATGTACGCAACGCTCGCCGCACTGTCGCCTGCAGCGGCACTGGACGCCCGCATCGTGCCGATCGCGCGTGCGACCGAAGCGGTGATCGACGGTGCCCTGCCCCTGCTGCGCACCCTGGCCGCGGCGCGGAACGAACGGGTGGTGTACCTCGGCAGCGGGCTGTTGCAGGGACTGGCGCGCGAAGCCTCGCTGAAGCTGGGCGAGCTGACCAATGGCGCGGTGGTGACCTGCTTCGATTCGCCGCTGGGCTTCCGCCACGGGCCGAAGACCTTCGTCACCGACGACACGCTGGTGATCGTGTTCGTCTCCAACGATCCGTATACCCGCCGCTACGACCATGACCTGATCGACGAACTGCGCCGCGATGGCTGTGCGGCGCGGGTGGTCGAAATCAGCGCCCAGCCACGCGCCGGCGCGCTGGATGACACCTTGGCCGTGCCCGGACTGGAACGCGCCGAAGACGTGGACCTGCTGTGGCCGTACGTGGCCGCCGCACAGATCTACGCATTGCTGCATTCACTGGAGCGCGGGGTGACCCCGGACAATCCGAACCCGGCCGGCATCGTCAACCGCGTGGTACAGGGCGTGCAGCTGTACGCGCTGGACGCATGACCGCCGCGCTCTACCTGGGCGTGGACGGCGGTGGCACCAAGACCCGGTTCGCGCTGATCGATGCCCAGGCCGGACTGCTTGCCGAAGCGCAGCTGGGCACCACCTACCATCCCCAGGTCGGACTGGACGGGGTGCGCGAGATTCTGCGTGCAGGCATCGACACGGTGCTGGCGCAGGTGCAGGCGAGCGCGAGCGACATCCGCCAGGCCTTCTTCGGCCTGCCCGCGTACGGCGAAGACAGCCGCGCCACCGCCCTGCTGCAGGCGATTCCCGGGCAGGTACTGGGGCACGCGCGCTATGCCTGCGACAACGACATGGTGTGCGGCTGGGCCGGTTCGCTGGCCTGCGCCGATGGCATCAACATCATCGCCGGTACCGGTTCGATGGGCTACGGCCGACGCGGTGATGCGTCGGCGCGTGCGGGTGGCTGGGGCGAGGCGTTTTCCGATGAAGGGTCGGCGTACTGGATTGCCGTGCAGGGCTTGAACGCGTTCTCGCGGATGAGCGATGGACGGCTGCCGCGCGGTCCACTGCACGCGATCCTGCGCGAACACTTCACGCTGGGCGAGCACGACCTGGACATCTGCGCGCATGTGTATGGCGAAGGCCATGGCTCGCGCGGCGAACTGGCCCAGCTGTCTCCGCTGGTATCGCAGGCCGCGTTGGCAGGCGATACGGTGGCGGCGTCGATCTTCGAGCGTGCGGGGCAGGAACTGGCGGCCATCGGCGAGGCCTTGCGGGTCACGCTGGGCTTCCAGCCCGGTGAGCCGGTGCCGCTGTCATGGTCCGGCGGGGCATTCAGCGCAGGCGACGCGTTGATGCGCCCCTTCGCCGCCGCGCTGCACGCGGCGAGCCCGGACTTCGTGCTGCGCGCGCCCCTGCATGCGCCGCATTACGGCGCCGCGTTGTACGCGCGCCTGCTGGCGCGCTGACGCCGCAGACGAAAACCGGTCGTGCCGAGCCATGCCCGGCGAGCGCGGCGGAAGGCAACAGCGTGACGACCAACGGTCGTCACCTACCAACGGTTGGGCATCACCCACCAACGGCTGGGCATCACCCGTAAACGGCCTGAGCTGACGGCCAGCGGCCGTCACTACCCATCGCTGTGCGATCCCATTCCCACTGCGTTGACACGACCCCACGTTATGGTCGAACGGCTTGCGAGCGCCCTGAACGCCTTCCCCCACAGGAGACACCAGTGAACTCACGTCGTCAGTTTCTTTCCCTCGCCGCGGCCAGCGCCGCGATGATGGCCGCTTCCCCGCTGTTCGCCCAGTCGCCCGCACCGGGCAGCGTGCTGCCGACCCGCGGCACGCCGCGCACCGGCAAAAAACCGGCTACCCAGGCACCGCCCAAGGGCAGCCGCTACCGTCCGCCGACGCGGCTGGGACTGGGCGGCGCACCGCTCGGCGGCAGTCTGGCACCGACCACCCGCGAAGCGGCCGATGCCACCATGGCCGCAGCGTGGGCGGCAGGCGTGCGGCTGTTCGACACCTCACCCTGGTACGGGCTGGGCCTCAGCGAACGTCGGATGGGCCACGAACTGCACACTCATCCGGCCGATGCCTACACGCTGAGCACGAAGGTGGGTCGCCTGCTGACCGGTACCGCCGGTCCGCTGCAGAAAACCAATTGGCACGACCCCGCGCCGTTCCGCTATCGCTACGACTATTCCGCCGACGGGGCGCGGCGCTCGGTCGAAGACAGCCTGAACCGGCTGGGTGTCTCGCAGCTGGACATCGTCTACATCCACGACCTGTCCCCGGAAAACGAAAAAGACCTCGGCATGCCATGGGAGCAGCGTTTTGCCGAAGCCCTGCGTGGTGCCATGCCCGAACTGACCAGGATGCGTGAAGAAGGCCTGATCAAGGGCTGGGGATTTGGCGTGAACCGGCCGCAGCCGGCGCTGCGTGCAGTGGCCGAAGCCGATCCGGACATCATGCTGCTGGCCTGCCAGTACTCGCTGCTGGATCACGAAACCACCCTGCACGACACCTTCCCCAAGCTGGCGGGAAAAGGCGTCTCGGTGATGGTCGGCTCGCCGCTGCTGGCCGGTTACCTCACCGGCCGCGAGCGCTATCTGTATGGCAGTCCGATCCCGGAATGGGCGCCGGCCAAACGGGCGAAGATCGCCGAAGTCTGCCAGCGCCATGGCATCGATATCCGCACCGCCGCACTGCAGTTCGCCGATGCCCCGGACGTGGTGTCGTCGATCATCCCCGGCGCGCGTACACCAGAGCAGGTACGCGCCAACGTGGAGTCGATGGCCATCGCGATACCGGCCGACTTCTGGGCCGAACTGAAGCAGCTCAAGCTGATCGCGGCGGACGCCCCGGTACCGGCCTGAGCGGCGCTTCGTTCAGTGCGGGCTGGCCGTGGGCCGGATGACGATCTCGCTGGTGTCCACCTCGGCCGGCTGCGCGATGGCGAACGCAATCGCACGCGCCACCGCCTCCGCTGGAATGGCGGTGGCGCGGAAGCTGCGCATCGCTTCGCGCCCCTGCGTATCGGAAATGCTCTCGGCCAGTTCGGAGGTCGTGACGCCCGGGCTGATGGTGGTCACGCGGATCGATGGACTCTCCTGGCGCAGGCCCTCGGAGATCGCCCATACCGCGTACTTGGTGGCGCAGTAGACCGCCGCGGTAGGTGACACTGCATGCGCGCCGATCGAGGCGAGGTTGATCACCTGACCGTGGCCCTGCGCCTGCATCTGCGGCAGCACCGCGGCGATACCGTGCAGCACGCCACGGATATTGACGTCGATCATCCGGTCCCACTCGTCTACTTTCAACGCGGCCAGCGGCGACAGCGGCATCACGCCAGCATTGTTGATGATCACGTCGACCCGTCCGTACGCGGCCACGGTGCGGTCGATGAAGTCCTGGACCTGGTCGCGCACGCGGACATCCAGCGCGTGCGCGACGGCAGCGCCGCCGTCGGCCTGGATGTCGGCAACCAGCTGCTGCAGGCGGTCGATGCGGCGTGCGCCCAGCACCACGGTGGCGCCACTACGCGCGAGCAGGCGTGCGGTGGCTGCGCCGATGCCACTGCTGGCACCGGTGATGACGATGATCTTGTCCTGGATGAGGGTCATGGCAGGCTCCTGGAAGCGGTCTGTTCGAAGGAGCTGCCAGCCTACGAAGGTGCCGCTGTCCGCGGTATTACCCGCCCGCTGGACAGAATGGTTACCATCCCTGACCAATGGACACCGACCTAAACCTGCTGCGTCTGTTCCTGGCCGTGGCCGAAGGCCACAACTTCCGCGTGGCGGCCGATCGCCTGGGGGTGACCCGCTCTGCGGTAAGCCAGGGCATCCGACGCCTGGAAGACAGCCTGGGCATCGCGCTGGTGCAGCGCTCCACCCGCAGCGTGCGCTTGACCGAAGCCGGCGAACAGCTGCACCGCCAGATTGCCGGCCCGCTGCGCGTGGTCAGCGCGGCCATCGAAGACACCGCCAGCGACGGCCAGCCGCACGGCCTGCTGCGGGTCGCGGTGACCTCCATCGCCGAGCGCTTCCTGTCCGGCCCGTTGATCGCCGCCTTCATGCATCAGTACCCGGGCATCACCCTGGATGTCACCGTCACCGATGACGAGTCGGACATCGTGGCGGCCGGCTTCGATGCCGGCGTGCGGCTGGGACAGGTGATAGAACAGGACATGGTGGCGATTCCGCTGACCGGACCGCAGCGCGAAGTGGTGGTGGCCACGCCGGCCTACCTGGCCGAGCACGGCATTCCGGCCCATCCGCGTGAGCTTGCAGCGCACCGCTGCATCGGCTGGCGCCCCTCGCCGGAGGTGGCACCGTATCGCTGGGAATTCGTTGAAGACGGACGCGGGTTCGACGTGACCGTGGCACCGCAGCTGACCACCAATGACATGCTGCTGATGGTGCGCTCCGCGTTGGCCGGCGGCGGCATCACCTTCGGCATGCAGGAAACCTTCGCCCCCTACCTGGAACGGGGCGAACTGGTCACGATGCTGGACGCGTTCCTGCCGCCCTTCCCGGGCTTTTTCCTGTACTTCCCGAACCGGCACAACCAGCCGGCCAAGCTGCGCGCACTGATCGAGCACGTGCGCGCGCACGCTGCCACCGACCCGGCATCACGGTAGCGGTCCGCGTAAGCTCACCCCTGCGGTACGCGAACCATCTTCGTCAGCAGGTGCTCCACCACGCCCGCCGGGTCTGCCGTGCGACCAACATGCGTGCTCGACATCTGCACCACCGAACTGCGCTTGGCGGTGAGGAAATGGAAGCGCGCACGCGCCGGCAACTGTGCGATCGGGCCGGCGCCGGCGTCCCCGCGGCAGATCGCCACGATGGCATCCAGCCAGGGCCGCAATGCGTCCAGGTCCAGACTGGGGGCAAACGCGTGCAGGCGCGCCGGATCGATTTCGATCGCCGCTTCCAGGTGCCTGGCACCCGGGCAGGAAACGATGACCCCGACGTTGATGAACTCTTCGCGCTCGACCCGGGGAACGACCCGGATCACCGCGTAGTCATACGTATGCAGCGTGGGCACGGACGGCCTCCTGGACGAAGGCCGCGCGCACGCGCAGGCGATGGATGAAGTAGTCGACATAGGCCTGACGGTAGGCGGCCGGCGTTTCAAACGCAGCCTCGCCGACCAGCCAGGCGTCCGGCACCAGGCCGACGATGCGTTCGATTTCGTGATCCGGCAGGCGCGCTGCCAGTTCGGCATCGACCTCGGCGATCCGGCTGGCGAACGGCAGCAGCACGTGGTCGCGTATCAGCACGAACGGCTTCTCGCAGGCCTGCCCGGCCGTAGCCCAGTCGTGATGGAAGTACATCGCCGCACCGTGGTCGATCAGGTACAGCCTGCGGTGCCAGACCATCAGGTTGGGGTTGCGCGCGGTACGGTCCACGTTGCTGGTCAGCGCATCGAACCAGACGATGCGCGAGGCCAGCTCCGCATCCACCGGCATCGCGGCCGGGTCGTAGTTGATCGCGCCGGGCAGGTAATCACTGCCCAGGTTGAGGCCTTCGCTGGCGCGGATGAGTTCCTGGATTTCCGGATCAGGCTCGGTACGCGCGAACTCGGCATCCAGTTCGACGAACACGATATCCGGCAGCGGCAGCTGCAGCGTGCGCGCCATTTCCCCGGCGATCAGCTCGGCGATCAGGGCCTTCGGCCCCTGCCCCGCGCCCCGGAACTTGAGCACGACCATGCCGTCATCGTCGGTTTCGACGATGGCCGGCAACGACCCTCCTTCGCGGAGCGGAGTGACATAGCGCAGAGCGTGCACGGTACGCACAGGAATTCCTTCAACAGCGGATCGCAAGATTACCGCGTCACGCAGCGCGCTGCGCATGCACGGCCGTCCTGCCCGGGCCCGGCGCTGTCCGCGTCGAGCAAGCTCGACACTATCGCTCGCTCTTGTCGGGCAATGCGTACGCCAGCAGGTAATCGCCCTTCGGGGTCTGCAGGCGATGGTCGCCGCCGGCCATGACCACCAGGTAGTGGCGACCCTGGTGCGCATAGACCATCGGAGTGGCCTGTCCGCCGGCCGGCAGTTCCGCGCGCCACAGCTCCCTGCCGGTTTCCAGATCGATCGCGCGCAGCAGGTCGTCGGTGGCGGCAGCAATGAACACCAGTCCGCTGGCGGTGATGACGGCCCCGCCTTGGTTGGGCACACCGATTTCAACCGGCAGGCCGGCCCGCAACCCGAAGGGCGCGAGGCCGCGCGCGCGTCCAAACGGACGATCCCACAGGGTCGCGCCGGTGCGCAGATCGATTGCGCGGATACCGCCGTACGGGGGCTGCCTGCAGGGAAGGCGGGTCAGTGGCAGGCGCCAGCCGTCGGCCGGGTTGATCGGATGCAGCGAGGCCAACAGCCCCTCGCCACCGGCAGCGTAATCGGGCATGTCATTGTAGTTGGCCACGATCACCCCGCGCCGGGGGTCGACCGCCACCCCGCCCCAGTCCCAACCGCCGTTGTGGCCTGGATACTGGATGGACGCATGGCCACTGCCCGGCGGCGTGGACGCGCCATCCTGCTGGGCCAGGCGGAACTGGATCCGGCACGCCAGCTGGTCGATGGGCGTGATGCCCCACATGTCGCGCTCGGTGAGCGCCGCCCGACGCAGCGAATGCAACCGCGCGCGCAGGGCGCCGCCCTCTTCCGCGGCAACCAGCGGCGCGCCGCTGCGGCGGTCCAGCACATACAGATCGCCCTGCCGCGTGGGCAGCAGGATCGCCGGCACCTTGCCGGCCGGCGTGGGGTAATCCACCAGCGTGGGCTGCGCACGGAGGTCGTCGTCGGCCCCGTCGTTGCGCACGGGTTGAAAACTCCAGGCCGGGTTGCCGGTGGTCACGTCGATGGCCACCAATGCGTTGGCGTGACGTTGCCGGGCGGCGTCGTGCAGCCCGCTCCCCTGGCCCGGGGCCGCGCTGCCCAGCGGCACGTAGACCAGCCCCAGCGCATCGTCCGCGGTCGGGGTGGTCAACAGGGTCGGCGTGCCACGCGTGTACGCCTGTCCCAGTGGCGGCGCACCCGCGCGATCCGGCTGCTGCATGTCCCAGGCCCAGCGCAGCTTGCCGGTGATGACATCGAAGCCCTGGATCACCCCGGACGCTGCCTCCTGCCGTTGCGCGCTCCGCACCTGGTGCCCGGTCACGATGACGCCGCGCACGATCGCCGGGGGCGCGCCGATCGACACGTCGCCGGCCGCGACCGCGCCCATGCCGACCGTGATGTCGACCTGGCCGTTGTTGCCGAAGCCACGGCACGCCGCACCGCTCGTTGCATCCACCGCGATCAACCGTCCATCCAGGGTGCCTTCGATGATGCGTGCCGCACACGCAGCGCGCGCGGTCCGCGCCGGCAGCGGCAGGCCCGGCAGTGCCGAGGGCAAGGCAAGGTCGGCCGCTACATCGGCCAGCAGCGGATCCAGCGACGGCTCGTCCGGGGTCTCGTAATAAGCCACACCGCGACAGGCCGCGGTGTGCGTGATGGCGGCCTCCCTGACCTTCGGATCGAAGCGCCAGCGTGCAGTGCCGGTCGCTGCATCCAGGGCGATCAACTGGTTGCGCGCACTACACAGGTAAACGCTGTCGCCGATCTTCAACGGCGTGGTCTGCGCGCCCCAGCGCCGCCGCGGCAGGTCGCCGGTGCGGAACACCCAGGCCGGCTGCAGCGTTGCGACATTGTCTGCGGTGATTCCCCGCGACGGACTGAAGCGCGTGCCTGCATTGCTGCGCCCCCATGCCGGCCAGTCACCGTCGGCGGGGCGATCGGCGGCCTGCCGCGGCGTCTCTTCGGTCGGTGCCAGGCCGGCGGCGACCAGCGGCTGCGGGAAACCCGGCCGCGCGCGGGTCACCCCGTGCGGAACGAAGGCGAGGCTGAAAGCCGCAACGAAAAGCAGTGCCAGTGCCACCGCGGTGCTGCGTGCAATGCGCTTTGGCACGGGGCGCTGCAGGGTTGATGAAAGCAACGCGACCAGTACCGCCAGCGCGGTCACCAGCCCCAGCCGCGGCACCCAGCGCCAGTAGCTGCCGCCGGACTCCCACCAGGTCCACGCCACGGTGCCGATGAACACCAGCGCGAACAGCTGCGCGCCGCTGCGCAGGTTGCGCCACAGCAGTGCACCACTGGCCAGCAGGCCCACTCCGGTGATCACGTAATACCAGGAACCGCCGAGCTGCAGCAGCCAGCCGCCGCCTGCTGCCAGCACCGCGCCGAGCGCGATCAGCAGCAGGGCCAGCACGCTGACCAGCGGATGCCGCGCAGGCGCTGGCGCTGTTGCGACTTCGGAATCGGAAGATGCGGACATCGACGGCTCCCAGGCTGACGCGCGTCCCCCCCAGCCGCCTTATCCCATCGTTGACGTGAACGTCATGCGATCTTTGCACCCACCTAACGAAAAACGCCGGCACGGGGCCGGCGTCTTCCGTTGACCATGCAGCGCGCGATCAGTCCTGCGACGGCGTGTCGTCCGTTGCAGTCGGGGCAGCAGCGGCCGGCTCGATCGCGGCGGCGTCGACCACCACGTCCTGCTCCTCATCGGCTTCGATGAAGGCATCCATCCGTTCCACCGCCTGCAGCTTCTCTTCCTTGGACAGGCGGATCAGGGTAACGCCCTGGGTGTTGCGGCCGACCCGGCTGATTTCCGATCCACGGGTGCGCACCAGGGTGCCACCGTCGGAGATCAGCAGCACTTCGTCGGCCGGTCCCATCAGCACCGCAGCGACCAGCTTGCCGTTGCGCTCGGTGGTCTGGATGCCGATCACGCCCTGCGTGCCACGTCCCTTGCGCGGATACTCCGGCAGCGGGGTGCGCTTGCCGTAGCCGTTCTCGGTCGCGGTCAGGATGAACTTCATGCCCGCCTCGTCACCGACGTCGGCCACGGCATCGCCGTTCTCCACGCTGGTGTCGTCGACGCTCGCATCATCCTCGTTCTCGTCCTCGATCCCGCCGGCGCTTTCGGCGACGATCAGGCTGACCACTTCTTCGCCCTTGGCCATCTTGATGCCGCGCACGCCAGTGGCGGTACGGCCCATCGAACGGACCTTGTCTTCGCCGAAGCGCACGGTCTTGCCGTTGGAGGCGAACAGCAGGATGTCCTGCGCACCGTCGGTCAGGCCGACGCCCACCAGGGCATCGCCATCGTCCAGGTTGATGGCGATTTTGCCTCGCGCCAGGCGGAAGGCGAACTCACCCAGCGGGGTCTTCTTGACCGTGCCGTTGCGGGTGGCGAAGAACACGAACTGCCCTTCTGCATACTCGCGCACCGGCAGCACCGCCTGCACCCGCTCGCCCGGTTCCAGCGGAATCCAGTTGATGATCGGGCGCCCGCGCGCATTGGAACCGGCCTCGGGCAACTGGTGCACCGGCAGCCAGAACACCTTGCCGGCACTGGTGAAAGTCAGCAGCGTGTCATGCGTGTTGACCAGCCACAGCTGCTCGATGAAATCTTCTTCCTTGGTCGATGCCGCACTGCGGCCACGACCGCCACGACGCTGTGCGCGGTACGCGCTGACCGGCTGGCGCTTGGCATAGCCGGAATGCGAAAGGGTGACCACCACGTCTTCCGGCGCGATCAGGTCGAGGATGTCCAGGTCTTCTTCGCTGTGGCGGATTTCGGTGCGACGTGCATCGCCGAATTCCTCACGGACGTTGATCAGCTCCTCGCGGATCACTTCGAGCAGGCGGTCCGGGTTTTCCAGGATATGGATCAGCCCGGCGATGACTTCCAGCAGCTGCTTGTATTCGTCGGTCAGCCTGTCCTGCTCCAGCCCGGTCAGGCGGTGCAGGCGCATTTCCAGGATCTGCGTGGCCTGCACTTCGGTCAGCTGGTAGCCGCCTTCGATCAGGCCCACGCCCTTGGGCAGGTCTTCCGGACGCGACGCTTCGGCGCCGGCGGCACCGAGCAGCGAACCGACCAGGCCCGGATCCCACACGCGCGTCAGCATGCGCTCGCGGGCTTCGTTGGGGTTGGCCGAGCTCTTGATCAGCTCGATCATCTCATCGATGTTGGCCAGCGCGACGGTCAGGCCTTCCAGCACGTGGGCACGGGCGCGCGCCTTGCGCAGCTCGAACACGGTGCGGCGGGTGACCACTTCGCGACGGTGGCGGACGAAGGCCTCCAGCATCTGCTTGAGGTTCAACAACTGCGGGCGGCCATCGACCAGCGCCACCATGTTGATGCCGAACACCGACTCCATCTGGGTCTGCTGGTAGAGGTTGTTGAGCACAACTTCCGCCGACTCGCCGCGCTTGATTTCGATGTAGATGCGCATGCCGTCCTTGTCGGACTCATCGCGCAGTTCGCTGATGCCCTCGAGCTTCTTTTCCTTGACCAGCTCGGCGATCTTCTCGATCAGGCGCGCCTTGTTCACCTGGTACGGAATTTCGGTGACGATGATCGACTCGCGGCCGTTGTCGGCCACTTCGACGTCCGCCTTGGCACGGATGCGCACGCGGCCACGGCCGGTACGGTAACCGGCGATGATGCCGGCGGTGCCGTTGATGATGCCCGCAGTGGGGAAATCAGGGCCCGGGATGTACTCCATCAGGCCATCGACATCGATCTGCGGATTGTCGATCAGCGCGATGCAGGCGTTGATCGATTCGGTCAGGTTGTGCGGCGGGATGTTGGTCGCCATGCCCACCGCGATACCGGCCGAACCGTTGACCAGCAGGTTCGGGAACCGGGTCGGCATGACCGTCGGCTCGCTTTCCTTTTCGTCATAGTTCAGCTGGAAATCGACGGTTTCCTTGTCGATGTCGGCCATCAGCTCATGCGCGAGGCGCGACATGCGCGCTTCGGTGTAACGCATGGCCGCAGCGGAGTCGCCATCGACGGAACCGAAGTTACCCTGGCCATCGACCAGCATGTAGCGCAGCGCGAAGGGCTGCGCCAGACGGACCAGGGTGTCATACACCGACTGATCGCCATGCGGGTGGTACTTGCCGATGACGTCGCCGACGATACGCGCCGACTTGAAATAAGGCTTGTTGGCATGTGCATTGAGCTCGCTCATCGCGAACAGCACACGGCGATGCACAGGCTTGAGGCCGTCGCGCGCATCAGGCAACGCGCGTCCCACGATCACGCTCATCGCGTAATCGAGGTAACTCTTGCGCATCTCGTCTTCCAGGTTGACCTGGATGATTTCCTTGGCGGATTCTGCCATTCGGGTTCCGTTGTCTGGTAGCGGTCCAGTCCGTCGCGCCACTCCCCTTTCAGGGCGGCAGCGGCGGAATCTCGATTAACTGACCGAGTCTACCACAGCAGGGGAATTTTCTCCCCTGTTCAGCGGGTTTTTACCGGAAGAAATCAGCAACTTAGGGGCCCGTTACCGGCCTGTTGGCCGATTGCCCCGGCTGGCTGGCAGATCCGCTTCGCCGCCCGCTGCAGGATCAGCCGAAGGCGGCCCGCATGTTGGCCACGGTCGGCGCCAGGATCACCCCGCGCTCGGTCACGATGGCGTCGATCAGCTCGCCGGGGGTGACGTCGAACACCGGGTTCCAGGCGGCGATGCCGTCGGCCACGGTGCGGCTGCCGCCGACCCCGTACAACTCGCCGGGATCACGCTGTTCGATCTCGATCTCGCTGCCATCGGCGGTGTCCATGTCCACGGTCGAGGACGGCGCCACCACCATGAACTTCACCCCATGGTGGCGTGCGGCGATGGCCAGCTGGTAGGTGCCGATCTTGTTGGCGGTGTCCCCGTTGGCGCAGATCCGGTCGGCGCCGACGATCACCCACTGCACCGCACCGGTCTTCATCAGATGCGAAGCGGCCGAATCGGCGATCAGCGTGGCATCGATGCCGTCCTGCTGCAGCTCCCACACGGTCAGGCGTGCGCCCTGCAGCCACGGCCGGGTCTCCCCGGCGAACACCTTGGCGATGCGCTGCTGGGCCATGCCGGCGCGGATGACACCCAGTGCGGTGCCGAAGCCAGCGGTGGCCAGCGACCCGGTGTTGCAGTGGGTCAGCACGCCGCTGCCAGCGTCGATCAGGCCGGCACCCAGGGCGCCCATGTGGCGATTGGACGCCAGGTCTTCGGTGGCGATGGCTTCGGCTTCACGTTCCAGCACCGCGTGCCAGTCCGCGCCCGCCGCTGCCAGCACCCGGCGCATGCGCGCCAGCGCCCAGGCCAGGTTCACCGCCGTCGGCCGCGAGGCATTCAGGCGCTGCAGTGCCGGTTCCAGCTTCTGCAGGGCCTGCGGACCGTCTTCGGCCTGCACGTCGCGGGCGGCCAGCACCACGCCCCAGGCGGCGGCGATGCCGATGGCCGGCGCGCCGCGCACGGTCAGCGCGTGGATGGCGCTGGCCACCTCGTCACTGGTGGTGCAGGCCACGTGCTCCACCACGAAGGGCAGCTTGCGCTGGTCCAGCAGTTGCAGGGCATCGCCGGTCCACAGGATCGGGCGGATGTGGTCGTAGCGGGCGTAGTCGATTTCGGTGGGCGTGTTCATGCGCCCATTGTAATGCGCGCTCAGTTCACCGAGAACTCGGCGCGGCAACCGTCGTCCACCCAGATCCCACGCTTGTCCCAGCCCCAGCTGCGCCCTTCTTCGCAGGCACGTCCGGACAGCTGCTTGAGCAGGTTGACGCCGGTGGTGATGGAGGCCCCGCAGAAGCGTCGGCGTCGGTCCTTGGATTCACAGGTGACCCGGCGCGGCGCATCGACGAAGCCACTGCCGTCCACGGCGCCGATCTCGAAATCACCTTCGCAGCCGCGGGTGGTCCAGATTTCGTTGCGTCGGTAACCCCAGCTGTGGCCTTCGCGGCAGGGCATGCGCGAGTTCTGCCGCAGCAACCGCACTGGTGCTCCTTCCAGACGTACCGGACAGCTCTGCGGGCGTCCGTTGGACTCGCAACGCACCACGCGCCGGACAACCTTGGCCGGGGCACCCGGTGCTGCAGCGGCAGCGCCACCGCGTGCGCGGAATTCGCCACGGCAGCCCAGGGTGACCCACACGCCGGAACGGTCGGTACCCCACTCGCTGCCCCGCACGCAGGCGTTTTCCGACAGCTGGCGCACCAGCTCCACGCCGCCTTCGACGTCCATGGTGCAGTGCACCCATCCGAGATCGCGCGACTGGCAACGCACTACCTCGCCGGCATAGCCTCCCTGCCCCTGCGCAGCAGCCGATGGCAGCAGCGCGGTCCAGAGCAGCAGTGCGCCCAGCGAGGCCCCCGTGCTTGCCAACAACTTGTTCAACGACTCGTCCGCCCTGTCATCGTGATTCGCTTGCCACCATGCGGCAACCGGCGTGATAAGAGCATCATCGCCAACGGCCCGCAAGCGTCGGTTACGACGTTCAGGCCCGACTGAAATCAAAGGCGAGCACATCGGCGATCCGCGCCGTACGCCCCATGGCCATCAGCAGCCGGTCCACGCCCACCGCGACGCCGGCACAGGCCGGCATCGCCGGCAGCGCCGCCAGCAGCGCCTCGTCCAGCGGCGGCAGCACGTCACCGCGTGCCTGCCGGCGCCGGTGGTCGGCTTCAAAGCGCGCGCGCTGTTCCTGCGCATCGCCGAGCTCGTGGTAGCCGTTGGCCAGCTCGACCGGCCCCAAATACAGCTCGAAACGCTCCGCGCGCGGCGGTGTATCGTCGCGGATCCGCGCCAGCGCCGCCTGCGAGGCCGGCCAGTCATGCACCACGGTCATCACCGTGTCATCGAAGTGCGGCTGGATGCAGTGGGTCATCAGCAGGTCCAGCCAGTCGTCCCGGCCCAGGCCCGCCGCATCGATCTGGATGCCGGCCAGCGGCAGCCGCAGTTCGGCGATGCTCGCCTCGAACGGATCCACGCCGACGCGCTGCAGGTACAGCGTGCGGTAGTCGATCACCTGCAGGGTCGCCACCCGTCCTACCAGCGCCAGGGCCTGCTGCACCAAGGCGGCCGTTTCGTCGATCAGCCGGTGGTGGTCCCAGCCCACCCGGTACCACTCCAGCATGGTGAACTCCGGGTTGTGGCGCCCGCCGGCTTCGCCATTGCGGAACACCCGGCCAAGTTCGTAACAGTCGCCCACGCCGGCAGCCAGCAATCGCTTGAGCGGGAATTCCGGCGAGGTACGCAGCCAGCGACGGCGCGCACCGGCATCGCGATGGCCGCTGAAATCGGTATGGAAACTGTCGATGTTCGGCTCGGTATTGCCTGCCGCCGACAGGATCGGGGTCTCCACTTCCAGCACCTCGCGCTGGGCGAAGAAGCGCCGCACCATCGCGTTGAGCGCGGCGCGCTGGCGCAATGCCTGCAGCAGCGCGCTCACAGCAGGCCGTCGCGCGGACGGTCCAGCGGCAGGGTCATCAGGTCGCGGGTGTCGTCGATGTAGCCGGTGGCGGTGTAGAGCCGGCGCGCCAGTTCGTTGTGCCGGTTCACTTCAAGCCGCAGGCGCTCGACGCCGCGTGCGCGTGCACGCTGTTCGACGATCGCCAGCGCCTGCCGGCCGCGGCCCCGCCCGCGCACGCCCGGCGCCAGATACAGTTCGTCCAGCAGCGCGAAATGCCCGCCCTGCTCCAGGCTGAAGCCCATCGCGATCACCACGTAGCCGCCGACCGCGCCGTCTTCGTCCAGCAGCATCAGCACCTCGCCATTGCGCGGATCGGCCAGCAGCGCATCAACGCCGCGGCGCACGCGCGCCTCGTCGAACGCGATCTGGTCTTCAATGTAGAACTCGCGCATCAGGGCGATCAACTGCGCTTCATCGGCGCGGGTGGCCATGCGGAAATCCAGCGGGGCGGTCTGCATGCAACTCTCCTTCAAGGGGTACGGCCGGGCAGGCGCCCGGCTTTGATACGTTTCATTCGTGGGCGGCGAGGAAGGCCAGCAGCTGGTCTTCGTCCCACACCGGCACGCCCAGTGACTGGGCCTTGTCCAGTTTGGAACCGGCTTCGGTGCCGGCGACCACGAAACTGGTCTTCTTCGACACGCTGCCGGCAACCTTCGCGCCCAGCGCTTCCAGACGCTCCTTGGCCGCATCGCGGGTCAGCGCGGACAGCGTGCCGGTCAGCACCGCGGTCTGGCCGTCCAGCGGCCCGCCGGCTTGTTCGGCCTGCTGCGGCGCGCGCTGCAGGATCTCCTTCATCTTCGCCTCCGCCTGCAGCAGCAGCTCGCCATGGCCTTCGGTATCCAGCCACGCGGCCAGGCCGCGCGCGGTGTCGTCAGGCAGGCCGGCATTGACGAACTGGCCATGCTCGGCGTCCAGTATCGACGGCGCACTGCTCAATGCGGCGGCAAGCTTTTCCGCACGCAGGCGGGTGATGCCGGGGATCTCCGCTTCCACCAGCAGCTGCGCAAGATCCAGTCCCTCGCGCAGCCTGGCGCTGGGCGGATGCTCATCGGTGATGCGCACCTGGCCGACCTGCAGCAGATCATCGATGGCCTGCTGGTTGCCCTGCTGTTCGAAGAAGTGGCCCAGCGATCGCGCCACTTCCCCGCCAATGTCCGGCACCCGTTTGAACAGCGGCCACGGCAGGTGGCGGATCAGTTCCAGCTCGCCGAACCACTGCGCCAGCGCCTTGGCGGTGCTTTCGCCGACATGCTCGATGCCGAGCGCGAACAGCAGGCGCTCCAGCGTCGCGTCGCGGCTGGCCTCGAGGGCGGCCACCAGGTTGTCGGCCCAACGCGTGGCGATCTTCTTCGTGTTCCAGCTGAAGGTGATCGGCTGGGCCAGTGCCTGCGCACGCCATCGCGCATCGCCTGCGTCCAGTTTCAGCACGGCGGCGAGCACCGCACCGCTTCCCTCAGGCGGCAGGTGCGGGCTGAAACTGGCGGCCAGCGCCGAAGGGTCCTCGGCATCCAGCACCAGCTTCAACTGCAGCAGGGTGTCACGGCTCAGCCGGTACAGATCGGCCACGCCGCGCACGATGCCCGCATCCACCAAGGTCTCGATGTACTTCCCGCCCAGCCCGTCGATGTCCATCGCACGACGCGAAGCGAAATGGCTGATCGCCTCCTTGCGCTGTGCCGGGCAGCTCAGCTCGCCCGAACAGCGCCACGCGATCGCCCCCTCTTCCTGCACGATCTCCGCGCCGCATACCGGGCAATGGGTCGGCATCTTCCAGGGCGTGGTGCCGGCAGGACGGCGGTCGGCGATCACGCTGACCACCTCCGGGATCACATCGCCGGCGCGCCGCACGATCACGCTGTCGCCTACGCGCACGTCCAGCCGCGCGATCTGGTCGGCATTGTGCAGCGTGGCATTGGAGACGATCACCCCGGCCACCGCGACCGGCGCCAGGCGCGCCACCGGCGTGGCCGCCCCGGTGCGCCCGATCTGGATCTCGATGGCCTCCACCGTGGTGCTCTGTTCCTGCGCGGGGAACTTGTGCGCGATCGCCCAGCGCGGCGCCCGTGCGACGAAGCCCATCGCCTGCTGCCCGTCGCGGTCATCCAGCTTGTAGACCACGCCATCGATATCGAACGCCAGCCCGTCACGGCGCTCGCCGATGTCACGGTAATACGCGAGCAGGCCCTGCGTACCGGTGACCACCGCGCACAGCTCGCTTACCGGGAAGCCCCAGCCGCGCAGCTGCTGCAGCGTGCGGGAATGGGTATCGGGCAACTCGCCACCCTCCACCTGGCCGGTGCCATAGGCGAAGAAGCTGAGCCGGCGCTGCGCGCTGATCTTCGGGTCCAGCTGGCGCAGCGACCCGGCGGCCGCGTTGCGCGGATTGGCCAGCACCTTGCCGCCCTGCTGCCGTGCGCGTTCGTTGAACGCTTCGAAGTCGGCGCGTGCCATGTAGACCTCACCGCGCACTTCCAGCACAGCCGGCCAGCCGGCGCCCTGCAACTGGTGCGGGATGTCCCCGATCTGCCGCAGGTTGGCGGTCACATCTTCACCCTTGCTGCCATCGCCACGCGTGGCGCCCTGCACGAATCGGCCGCCTTCGTAGCGCAGGCTGATCGCCAGGCCATCCAGCTTCGGCTCGGCGGAGAAGGCCACGTCCGGCCGGCGCAGCCGCTCGCTGATGCGACGCACGAAGTCGGCGACTTCTTCGTCAATGAACGCGTTTCCCAGCGACAACATCGGCACCGCATGGGTGACTTCGGTGAACCGCGACGACGGACGCGCACCGACCTTCGTGGTGGGCGAGTCGACGGTCGACAGCTCCGGATGGGCCTGCTCCAGCGCCTCCAGCTCGCGCATCAGCGCGTCGTAGTCGGCATCGGGGATCAGCAGTTCATCGCGCTCGTTGTAGGCCGCGTTGGCGCTGGCAAGCTGGCGGCGGAGGGCGTCGATGCGCTGGGCGGGAGTAACGTTCATGCCGATCCGGTAATTCCTGTACAGGCCGCGATTCTACCGTCCACGGCGTATGCTGGACGCGCCGGGACGCGCTTGCAGCACGCAGCGCCCGGCGCTAGCGTGCGATGACCTCCCCTGCCGGATGACCTGCGTGCCCCTGCCCACTTCCCGACGGCGCTTCCTGCAGCTGGCCGGCACCGGCCTGGCCCTGGCCGGCAACCCGCTTGCCGCCGTCGCCGGCACGCCCCGGCCGCTCGCCGCATCGCCGACCCGCAGCGATCCTGCGCCGATCCTGCTCAATTTCAACGAATGCCCGTATGGCCCGTCACCCGCGGCGCAGCAGGCAGCCCGCGACAGCGTGACCGCCAGCGGCCGCTATCAGTTCGCCCTTGCCGGCGAACTGCGCGATGCCTTCGTCGACGGCGAGCAGCTGGATCCGAAGCAGGTGCGCCTGTTCCCCGGCTCCAGTGAACCGCTCAACCGGGCGGCGCTGCTGTGGACCGGCCCGGAGGCCGCGCTGGTGACCGCCGATCCGACCTTTGAAACCCTGGGCGAGATGGCCGCCGCGCGCGGCGCGCGCGTGCACCGCATCGCCCTGCGCGCGGATGGCGCGCATGACGTGCGGGCGATGGTCGACGCCGCCAGGCAGCAGCCAACCGGCCTGATCTACATCTGCAATCCGAACAACCCCACAGGCTCGATCACCCCGCGCGCGGACCTGGACTGGCTGCTGGCCAACAAGCCGGCGGCCACCCGCGTGCTGCTGGACGAGGCCTATCTGCAGTACAGCGAACAGGCTTCATTGGCCAGCGAAACCGGCAAGCGCGATGACCTGATCGTACTGCGTACGTTTTCCAAGCTGTATGGCATGGCCGGGCTGCGACTGGGCGTGGCGATCGCCGCACCGGCGCGGCTGGCGGAACTGGCGACGCTGGGCGACAACCCGTTGCCGGTGCCCGCGCTGGCAGCCGGACTGGCCAGCCTGCGTGACCCGCTGCTGGTGCCGCAGCGCCGACTGCAGAATGCGCAGGTACGCCAGGCGACGATCGCCTGGCTGGGAAAACGTGGTTTCGCCTGCATCCCGTCCGAAGCCAACTGCTTCATGGTCGACGTCGGCCGCAATGGCGCCGAGTGGGTTGCGGCGATGAAAGCGCAGGGCGTGGTGATCGGCCGCAGCTGGCCGATCTGGCCGCAGCGGGTGCGGGTCACCGTGGGTAGCGAAGCGGAGATGGAACGGTTCCGCGACGCCTTCGCCATCGTGGCCGGGCAGTAAACGCCGGCCAAGTTGCGGTACGGGCGCCGCCGTCATCCGGCGGCGCCGCGTGGTCTACCAGCGTGGCGTCTTGGTCAGCGGTGGCGCCTGGTGCTGGCGATCATAGGCACGCAGGTCGTCTCGGATATGCGCGATGCGCTGGCGTCCGAGCGCGTTGCGGCTGTCATCCAGCACCACCGCATCCAGCAGTTCGGCCATGCGCTGCACGGTCGGCAGCATCTTTTCCCAGGCGTCGAGCGCGGTCAGCGGCGCCGGCAGGGTCAGGAAGAAGGCGATTGCCGGGGTTTCCATCTCGCGGATCGTGCCCATGTCGAAGCTGCCCGGCTTCATGATGCTGGCCATCGAAAAGATCGGGCCCCGTTCGGGGTAGCCTTCGACAAGCCGGTGGAAGACATTCATGTGGCCGAACACCAGCCCGGTCTTTTCCGCCGCCACCACGATGTCTTCGCCTCGCAGCTGCTCGCCGGCACGGGCGGCCACGAACAGTGAAACGATCTTGTCGAAATCCTGGCTGGCGCGCTTGCCGAGGTCACTGTTGGCGTTCGCTTCCACCTCTGCCAACCCGGGTTCAGCGGGCTCGCCGTCAACGGCGGGGTTGCGCGGTTCCTCGCCGGGCACATCGACGCCACCGCCGAGTACGGGCTCGCGACGCTGGGCGCCGTCAGCGCCGGCATCGCCTTCGACGCGGCGTCCCTGGCTCTTCTTCCTGGGCCGGCCGAACAACAGGATCGCAGCGATCAGCAGCAGGCCGGCGGTAAGGATGCCGATGCGCAGCAGTGCGGTGTCGGACATTCGGTTGGGTCTCCGGCTAAATACGTTCAGACAAGAATGGCACGATGCAGGTCGTCTTGCACCGGGGGTGGCGCGAATAATGCACCAATCCCCCGTGCACGCGGTGTATCAGGCCGCCCCGGCCAGCCGCGCCGCCTCTTCCAGGTCGACGCTGACCAGGCGACTCACGCCGGGTTCGCGCATGGTGACGCCGGACAGCTGGTGCGCCGCCTCCATCGTCGCCTTGTTATGGCTGACGAACAGGAACTGCACCTTCTCGCTCATCTCCTTGACCATGTTGGCCAGGCGGCCGACATTGGCTTCGTCCAGCGGCGCGTCCACCTCGTCGAGCAGGCAGAACGGGGCCGGGTTGAGCTGGAAGATCGCGAACACCAACGCTACCGCGGTCATCGCCTTCTCACCGCCGGACAGCAGGGAAATGCTGGAAACGCGCTTGCCCGGGGGACGCGCCATGATGGTCACGCCGGTATCCAGCAGATCCTCGCCGGTCAGCTCCAGGTAGGCATGGCCACCGCCGAACAGACGCGGATACAGCGCTTGCACGCCGGCGTTGACCCGGTCGAAGGTGTCCTTGAAGCGGCCGCGGGTTTCGCGGTCGATCTTGCGGATCGCATCTTCCAGCGTCTCCAGCGCGGTATTCAGGTCCAGGTTCTGCGCATCCAGGTACTCCGAACGCTGCGAGGCCTCGCCGTATTCCTGGATGGCGGCCAGGTTGACCGGTTCCAGCCGGCGCATGCGGGTATCGATCTGCTGTACGGTCTGCTCCCAGTCGCCCAGGCGGGCGTCTTCGGGCAGGGTCTGGATGACCTCCTGCAGCACGAAACCGGCCTTCTCCACCGCCGCCTGCAGCTGCTCGGCGTTCAGCACCAGCGCCTGCTGGTCCAGCCGGCGCTGCGAAATGCGCTCGCGCTGCGCCAGCGCCTGTTCGTCACGCTTGTGCCGGGTCTGCTCCAGTTCGCGCAGTTCCACGTCGATGCCGTCCAGCAGCGAACGCGCTTGCGAGAGCATGCCATCGGCGCGGACGCGCTCTTCCAGCGCATGCTGGTGTTCAGCCTGCAGCGATTCCACCGGGGTATCGCCCTCGTCCAGCTGCGCGTGCAGCTCGCCGAGGCGCGAATCCAGCTGGCCGCGCTGGTTGCTCATGCGTTCCAGCGCCTGGCTCAGCGAGGCGACCTGGGCACGCTGCGATTCCAGCGTCAGCGCCAGCGAATGGGCGGCTTCGCGCACGCTGCGGGCCGCATCGCGGGCGCGATCGCGGGCCTCGGTCAGCTGCCGGCGCTCGTTCTCCAGCGCCTGCCGGGTCGACTCCAGGTCGCCCATGCTGCTGACCGCGTCCTCCAGCCGGCCGCGCGCCTCGCGCACCTGCTCGCGGTTGAGCTCCAGGGTTTCCATCAGCTGCACCAGCTCGCCTTCGATGCGGTCGATGCGGCTGCGCGCCGATTCCAGCTTGCCCTGCTGTCCCTGCAGCTGGCCAGCCAGCTCGGACACGCCGCGGTGTGCCTGGTACACGGCACGCTGCACATCTTCGCGCTGCTGTTCGGCGGCAAGCAGCTGGTCACGGAAGCCACCCAGCAACTGCTCCAGTTCGGCCTCGCGCTGCTGCAGCTGTTCGATCTGTTCGCGCAGCGTGTTGATCTCCCGCTCGCGCAGCAGCGCGCCCTGCCTGGCTGCACCCGAGCGCGATACCCGCACCCAGCCGGCGCCCAGGCGCTCACCCTCGCGGGTGATCACCGAATCACCTTCACCCAGCGACGCCTGCAGCGCACGCGCCTGCTCCAGGTCTTCGGCCGCGTGCAGGCGGGCCAGCAGACGGCGGATCGCCACCGGCCCCTGCACCTTGGCGGCAAGCGATGTCGAGGCCACCTGCAACGGCGCTTCCTCGTCGGCCACCAGCGCGATGCGGCCATCACCCAGTTCACCCAGCGCATCCACCAGCTGTTCCGGCGCCTGCACCAGCACGCCTTCGATCAACTGACCCAGCGCACTTTCAACGGCGTTTTCCCAGCCCGCTTCAACCTTCAGCCGCTCGCCCACGCGGCTTGCCGAATCCAGCCCGCGCGCCTTCAGCCAGGCCACTGCGGCACCCTGCTCCTGGCCGAGTGCGGCCTGCTGCAGGGTTTCCAACGACGACAACCGGCCGCGCACGCCGTTGGCCTGCTTGCGCAGCTCGGCCAGTTCGTTCTGCGCGCCGCGCTGGCGCTCCTGCACGGCGGTGACCTCCTGCTTGCGCAGTTCCACCTGCTCGCCCAGCTCATCCAGCGCGGTCTTCTGCGTGTCGTGCTGGATGTGCAGCTGCTCGAAGGCCGCTTCCAGCGCATCCACGTCCAGGCCGGCGCGCTCGGACTGCAGCGTTTCGCGACGACGATCGGCCTCCAGCACCTGCCGGTCCAGGTAGTCCACGCGGGTGCGTTCGACATCGCCGGAACGCGACGCCTCCGAACTCTGGCTGCTGTGCTGCTCCCAGCGCGCCTGCCAGTCACCCAGCCGGGCCTCGGCTTCGCGCAGGCTGTCCTGCTTGATCTCGTTTTCTTCCTGCAGTTGTTCCAGCTGCGGGGTGGCCGCGTCCACCGCTTCGCGCAGCACCATCAACCTGGCTTCGTCGCCGCTGATGTGCTGGCCCAGCTCGGCCAGCGCCTGCTGGGTTTCATCGCGCGCCTTGTGCAGGCGCTGCGACAGTTCGCGCTGGTGCTGTATCTGCTGTTCCAGCCGGGCCAGCATGCTGCCCACCTGGTAGACCTCGGCCTGCGCGGCATTGAGCGCCTCGGCCGATTCCTCGCGACGCACGCGCGCGGTTTCGATGCGGGATTCAGCGTCGCGCTGTTCCGCGATCAGCTGCTGCAGGCGGGTCTCTTCCTGTGACAGGCCCTCGCGCAGTTTGCCCAGCCGGCCATCCAGGCCACGGAACTCCAGCGCTTTCCATTCGGCATCCTTGACCCGGCGCTCTTCCTGCAGGGTCTGGTACTGCTCGGCCTGGCGCGCCTGTCGCTTGAGGTGTTCCAGCTGCTTGCCGATCTCATCGCGCAGGTCACCGAGCCGGTCCAGGTTCTCGCGGGTGTGGCGGATGCGGGTCTCGGTTTCCTTGCGCCTTTCCTTGTACTTGGAAATGCCGGCGGCTTCTTCCAGGTAGACACGAAGGTCTTCCGGACGCGCTTCGATGATCTGGCTGATCATCCCCTGTTCGATGATCGAGTAGCTGCGCGGGCCCAGGCCGGTACCCAGGAACAGGTCGGTAATGTCGCGGCGACGGCACTTGGTGCCGTTGAGGTAATAGTTGCTGCTGCCATCGCGGCTGACGGTACGCTTGACCGATATCTCGTTGAACGAGGCGTACTCACCGGAAATGGTGTGGTCGCTGTTGTCGAAGATCAGCTCGACGGTGGCCTGCGATACCGGCTTGCGAGCGGCAGAACCGGAGAAGATCACATCGGTCAGCGAGTCACCGCGCAGGCGGCTGGCCGAGCTTTCGCCCATCACCCAGCGCACGGCATCGATGATGTTGGACTTTCCACAGCCATTCGGTCCGACCACGCCGGTCATGTTGGTCGGCAGGTGCAGCGTGGTGGGATCGACGAAGGACTTGAAGCCGGACAGCTTGATCGTGGAAAGACGCATAGGGTTTCCGGGCCGGGGCCGTTATGAGGCCTGCATTTACCCGCCAACCCCTTGATCCGGCTGGGATCAGGGTCGTCGGCCGGGCGTAATGCACCGAGTATACCGATGTGGCCGTGTTCTACGCAGGGACTGGCCCGCCGCTAAACAAAACGGGCGCCCCTGCGGGCGCCCGTTCTGGTGATTCCATGCCTTGCGGCGCGGGATCAGGCCTTTTCGGCTTCAACCACGACCTTGACGGTGGTTTCAACGTCGGCGTGCAGGTGCACCAGGACGTCGTACTCGCCAATGTTGCGGAAGGCGCCTTCGCCCAGGATGACTTCGCTCTTGTTGACCGGCAGGCCAGCAGCGGTGAAGGCTTCGGCGATTTCGCGCGCGCCAACCGAACCGTACAGCTTGCCTTCGGTGGAAGCATTGGCCGCGATGGTCACGGACTTGCCTTCCAGCTTGGTCTTGCGGGCTTCGGCGTCGGAGTGGATCGACTCGGCCTTGGCTTCGTATTCGGCGCGCTTGGCTTCGAACTCAGCCTTGTTGCTCTCGGTGGCCGGCACGGCCTTGCCCTGCGGCACGAGGAAGTTGCGGCCGTAGCCCGGCTTCACGTCGACCAGGTCGCCGAGGTTGCCGAGGTTGGTGACTTTCTGCAGAAGGATCAGCTGCATGGTGTTACTCCAGAATGTATTCGTTAGCGAGGCAGGGCCCCGCAGCGGATGGCTGTCCGAATATCAGTGCGGGAGGGCGGCGCGAGGCCGCCCGCCAGCATCAGATGTCGTGGTTGTCGGTGTACGGGATCAGGGCCAGGAAACGGGCGCGCTTGACGGCCGTTGCCAGCTGGCGCTGGTACTTCGACTTGGTGCCGGTGACGCGGCTCGGCACGATCTTGCCGTTCTCGGTCAGGTACTGGCGCAGGGTGTTGAGATCCTTGTAGTCGATCTCTTTCACGCCTTCGGCGGTGAACTTGCAGAACTTGCGGCGACGGAAGAACTTGGACATGTCAGTGCTCCTTAAGCGGCCGAAGCGGCGTCGTCGCCGGCATCGTTGTCAGCGGCGGGGGTGGTTTCACCTTCTTCGTCGTCACGACGACGACGCTCGCCACGCTCGGGCTTGTCACCCTTCTCGTCCTTGCTCTTCATGATCAGCGACTGCTCGGTATCCGGGCCATCGCGCTTGACGACCAGGTTGCGCAGCACGGCGTCGTTGAAGCGGAAGCTTTCCACCAGCTCGCTCAGCACGGCCTGGTCAACTTCGATGTTGAGCATGACGTAGTGGGCCTTCACCAGGTTCTGGATCGGGTAAGCCAGCTGACGACGGCCCCAGTCTTCCAGACGGTGGATGGTGCCGTTGCCGTTCTCGACGAGCGACTTGTAGCGCTCGATCATGGCCGGGACCTGCTCGCTCTGATCCGGGTGGACCAGGAACACGATTTCGTAATGACGACTCATGTTTATATACCTTTCGGATGTGGCCGTTTCGGCCGGACAGCCCCCCGCGGTGATGACGGCGGTGGGGCAAGGGTTCCTACGCTGGGCGCAGGAAGCCGCCAATTATGCCTGCTGGCCCTGACCGAGGCAAGCTGAGCCTGAGAGCGGCTTGGCGGCCGGGCGGCGGGACCCAGTCCTGTGCGCCGAGCCACGCTCGGCGGACGTTTGTCCGGGGCGGGAAGAAATACAGCGTTCAGCCGGCAGGACGCAGAACGGGCGAATGTGCTGCGCTGCAGCAGTACAATCTGCAATCGATTACATGTCCCGGATTTTCCTGTGAACCCGTCCCCTCCCCCGGTCGCCACGTCCGCGCTGGCCGCCGTGCTGTCGCCCCGCCAGCGCACCTTCATCCTGCTGGCCCTGTCGCTGGGCGGATTCGCCATCGGCACCAGCGAGTTCGCCAGCATGGGCCTGATGTTGGACATCAGCCGCGGGCTGTCGATCACCGAGGCACAGGTCGGCCACCTGATCAGCGCCTATGCCATCGGCGTGGTGGTGGGCGCGCCGGTGCTGGCCTTCGCCGGCGCCGGCATCAGCCGCCGCAGCCTGCTGCTGGGCCTGATGGGCTTCTACGCCATCGGCAACCTGGCCAGCGCGCTGGCCCCGAACTACCACACCATGCTGCTGGCGCGCTTCGTCGCCGGCCTGCCGCACGGCGCCTACTTCGGCGTGGCGATGCTGGTGGCGGCATCGATCAGCCCGCCCGCACAGCGCGGCGCAGCGGTGTCCAAGGTGCTGCTGGGCCTGTCGATCGCGATCCTGGTCGGCAACCCGCTCACCACCTGGCTGGGCCAGCAGTTCACCTGGCGCACCGCCTTCGCGCTGGTCAGCCTGTTGGCGCTGGCGACCGTGGTGATGGTGTCGCGGCACCTGGCGCCGGACCCGAATGAGGTCCGCACCAGCCCGATGCGGGAGCTCCGCGCGTTCAACACCACGCAGGTCTGGCTGGCGCTGGCGATCGGTTCGATCGGTTTTGCCGGCATGTTCTGCGTGTTCACCTACCTGGCACCCACGCTGGTCAACGTCACCGGCATCAACGAACGCTGGATGCCTGCGGCGGTCGGCCTGTTCGGCGTGGGCGCGATCATCGGCAACATGCTGGGCGGCTGGCTGGTGGATCGCCTGCAGTTCCGCGCCGCCGGCGTGCTGCTGGCGTGGTCGGTGGTGGTCCTGCTGCTGTTCCCGCTGGCTGCGCACTCGCCCTGGGCGATGGTGCCGGCGATCATCGCCGTGGGCACCATGGGGGCGCTGGCCGTGGCCCTGCAGACCCGCCTGATGGACGCTGCCGGCGAGGCCCAGACCCTGGCCGCCGCGTCGAACCATGCGGCCTTCAATACCGCCAACGCGCTGGGCCCGTGGCTGGGTGGCATGGCCATCGGCGGCGGGTTCGGTTACGCGTCCACCGGCTACGTGGGGGCCGCCACGGCAGCGGTCGGCCTGCTGTTGTGGGGCGTTTCGGTGATGATCGAGCGCCGGCGCGGTTCCGGGTCGCTGGCAGTGGGTGCGTCGAACGGGTGAAACCCCCTCGCGGCGGGCTGCTTTCGGACTGCATCTGAGGGTTGGCCGAGCCGGGAGGCTGTGCGGGGCACGCACAAGTACGTCCATGTAGCTCTTCGCGGCTCCTGCCGCTCAAGGCCCCGCACAGCCCCCCGGCCCGGCCCCTGACGGGTTCCGGGGGCGGCCCGCCGCGTGATGAAGAAAAAGAAAAGCGGTAGCGCCGAAGGCAGCGGCAGGAGCCGCTGCCAACGTCGCTTGCGACGGCACGCAGGGTACCGGTCAGGACGACCGGCATACCCATGGTCGGCGGGATCCATCAGACCCCGTGCCCCCAACATCCGCCGACCATGGGTCGGCGCTACCGAAGGTTCCACGGCTGCAATGGACCTGTCGAAGGTGGGGCGGGATGGCTGGGCAGGACCGTCTTTTCGCGTGGATGCGAAAAGCGAGCCTGCACGGTCGTACTTGCGGGGTGTCCTGCACAGCCATCCCGCCCCGCCAACACCCAGCCCAGCCCAGCCCAGCCCAGCAGGCTGTTGCCTTTGCTTGTGCCGTTGCCGTCGCCGTTGCGCCATGGCAAGCCGGCCGCAGGCCGGAAACCCACGCCTCAGCGGTGGGACTCGTCCGTGGTGAAGCTCTCACCGCAGCCGCATTCGGCCGCTGCATTCGGGTTCTTGAAGGTGAAGGTCTCGCTCAGGCCGTGCTTGCCGAAGTCGATCACCGTGCCATCCACCAGCGGCAGGCTCTGCGCGTCCACGTAGATGCGCACCCCCTGCTGGTCGAACACACTGTCGCCCTCGCGCTCGTCACGCGCCAGATCGGTCACGTGGCCCCAGCCCGAGCAACCGGTACGGGTCACGCCGAAGCGCAGCCCCAAGGCCCCGGGGGTCTGGGCGACGAAGCGCTGGACGCGCTCAAAGGCTACTGGGGTCAGGCTGACGGCCATGATGGAGCTCCACGAAGGTACGAGACGAGTATAAAGGCCACCGGGGCAGTAGAAATGCCTCGCAAGCGGAACGCTGCAACCGGTAAACTTCGAATTCACAGATCGAGTCGATCAGCAGAGGATTCAAGTCATGACGGTGGTCAGCGTTGAACATGCGCTTGCCGGGAAGATCCCGGAAGGCGGCGAAGTCACGGTACGCGGCTGGGTGCGCACGGTGCGTGGCTCGGCGAATCTTGCCTTCATCAACGTCACCGACGGCTCCTGCTTCGCCCCGATCCAGGTGGTGGCAGCTGAATCGCTGGCCAACTTCGATGAGGTCAAGCGCCTGACCAGCGGCTGTTCGCTGATTGCCAAGGGCACCCTGGTGAAGTCGCAGGGCAAGGGCCAGTCCTTCGAAATCCAGGCCAGCGACGTGGAAGTGGTCGGCTGGGTCGAAGACCCGCTGACCTACCCCATCCAGCCCAAGCCGATGTCGCCGGAGTTCCTGCGCGAAGTGGCACACCTGCGCCCGCGCACCAACCTGTTCGGCGCGGTCACCCGCATCCGCAACTGCCTGTCCCAGGCCGTGCACCGGTTCTTCCACCAGAACGGGTTCAACTGGATCAGCACGCCGATCATCACCACCTCCGACGCCGAAGGCGCCGGCCAGATGTTCCGTGTCTCCACCCTGGACATGGTCAACCTGCCACGCACCGAGCGTGGCGAGGTCGATTTCAGCCGCGATTTCTTCGGCAAGGAAACCTTCCTGACCGTCTCCGGCCAGTTGAACGTGGAGGCCTACTGCCTGGCGCTGAGCAAGGTCTACACCTTCGGCCCGACCTTCCGCGCCGAAAACAGCAACACCACCCGCCACCTGGCCGAGTTCTGGATGATCGAGCCGGAAATCGCCTTCGCCGACCTGGCTGAAGACGCGCGGCTGGCCGAAGAATTCCTGAAGTACCTGTTCCGCGCGGTGCTGGACGAACGCGGCGACGATCTGGCCTTCCTGGCCGAACGCGTGGACAAGAACGCGATCAGCAAGCTGGAGAACTTCATCAATGCGCCGTTCGAGCAGATCGACTACACCGAAGCGGTGAAGCTGCTGCAGAACTCCGGCCGGAAGTTCGATTTCCCGGTGGAATGGGGCCTGGACCTGCAGACCGAGCACGAGCGCTGGCTGACCGAAGAGCACATCGGCCGCCCGGTGGTGGTGACCAACTACCCCGAGCACATCAAGGCGTTCTACATGCGCCTGAACGACGACGGCAAGACCGTTGCCGCGATGGACGTGCTGGCGCCGGGCATCGGCGAGATCATCGGCGGCAGCCAGCGCGAAGAGCGCCTGGACGTGCTGGATGCACGCATGGCGCAGTTCGGCCTGGACCGCGAGCATTACGGCTGGTACCGCGACTTCCGCCGCTACGGTTCGGTGCCGCACGCCGGCTTCGGCCTCGGCTTCGAGCGCCTGGTGGTGTACGTCTGCGGGCTGTCCAACATCCGCGATGCGATCGCCTACCCGCGCGCGCCGGGCAACGCCGACTTCTGATCCCCCTGCACCCACGGAGGTACCGCAACCATGACCCTGTTCTTCGCGCTGTGTTTCTTTGGCGTGGCGATCGCCGGGTTCAGTGCCTTCGTGATCTTCTGGCCGCTGACCCTGGTGCACCTGCGCGACCGCCATCCGGCGCTGTCGCAGCGCTTCGGCAGCGGCGCCTTCCTCAAGCCCGAAGCACTGGCCTGGCTGTTGCGGCGTGACTATCGCGCGCAGCCGGACCGTTCGCTTTCCGGGCTGGCGACACCGGCCTGGGTATCGCTGCTGACCCTGCTGGCCGGACTGGGCATGGCCGCCCTGCTCTGGCTGGCGTCGATCTGGTAATCACGAAATGAATGACGACTCCCTTCCGCAGGACAGCTGGTGGCTGGCCAGCCTGGGCAACACGCTGATCTGGGCGCGCCTGCGCATCCGCCCGGCCGGCACCGCCGAAGTGCTGGACAGTGACGGCAACACGTTGAGCTACGACGGTGAAGACACCGCGCGCGCGCAGCTGTTCGATGCCGAGTTCGTGGAATACGACGGGCTCGACGAAGAAGACGCGCTGGTGCGTGGGTTTTCGCTGCATGAAGTGCAGCCGCCCAGGGCCAGCACCGATGAAGGCCTGCGTGGCTTGATGGTGCAGTCGCTGGGCCGCACGGTCTAAGCGCATGTTCACCCCGCGCGCCTTCGCAGAAACCGACCTGCAGTGGCTGGACGCGCTGTTTGCCCGCGACGCGTTCATCACCCTGCTCACCACCGGTGACGATGGCCTGCCCGAACTGACCCGGCTGCCGGTGCTGTACCGCCGCCAGGGACAGGCGATCGAGCTGCGCGGGCACTGGGCCAGGGCCAATCCGCAATCGCGCCGCGACGGTCTGGCCAAGGTGCTGGTGGACGGTCCGCACGGGTATGTCTCGGCCTCGTGGTATCCGGACAAGGAGGCCATGGCGCGGGTGCCGACCTGGAACTACGCCGCCGCCGAGCTGCGCGGCCAGCTGCACCGCTTCGAGGACACCGACGCACTGGCCGCCGTGGTCGCCGATACCGGCGATCTGTACGAAGCAAAGGTGGGCCGTGACTGGCAGTTCGAACCGCAGCGCGATGACCACCGCAGCCAGCTGCGCGGCATCATCGGCTTTCGCTTCGTGGTGGACACCGTGCAGCTGAAGATGAAGCTCAGCCAGAACCACCCGGTGGCCAACCAGCAGGCGGTGATCGCCGAACTGGAACGGCTGCCCTCGCCTGCATCACACGAGCTGGCGCACTGGATGCGCCGCTTCCTGGACGCGCCCGGTACGGCGCGCGACTGATCCCCCTCCCTTCCCGCGACGACGCGGCCCGACGCCGCGCCTTGCCCCCACACACCGTCAGGGACCTTGCATGAAAGACGTCTTCAAACTGCTGCAGAACAACCGCGACTGGGCCGACCGGATCCAGCAGGAAGATCCTGAGTTCTTCCACAGGCTGTCGACCCAGCAGCATCCGGAATACCTGTGGATCGGCTGTTCCGATTCGCGCGTACCCGCCAACCAGATCATCGGCATGGCCCCGGGCGAAGTCTTCGTGCATCGCAACGTGGCCAACGTGGTCGCCCACACCGACCTGAACTGCCTGAGCGTCATCCAGTACGCGGTGGACCAGCTGAAGGTGAAGCACATCCTGATCGTGGGCCATTACGGCTGCGGCGGCGTGCACGCCAGCCTCAACAACGTACGCGTCGGCCTGGCCGACAACTGGCTTCGGCATGTCGGCGACGTGGCGCAGAAGCACGCCGCCATCCTCGATGCGATCGACGACCCGGAGCTGCGCCACGCGCGGCTGTGCGAACTGAACGTCATCGAGCAGGTGGCCAACGCCTGCCAGTCGACCATCGTGCGTGATGCGTGGGCGCGTGGGCAGAAGCTTACCGTCCACGGCTGGGTGTACAGCCTGCGCGATGGCCGCGTGCGCGAGATGGGTATCGACGTCGACAGCCCGGAAGCCCTGCAGCCGGGTTATGAAAAAGCGCTGTCCTTCGTCCCGCGCAAAGGCAAGCGCGACTGACCGTCAACCGGAGCATCCGCATGCTTGCTTCACCGATCAACCTGATGGGCTGGGTCGAAGAACACCGGCACCTGTTGAAGCCGCCGGTCGGCAACAAGCTGATCGAGGACGGCGACTTCATCGTGATGGTGGTCGGCGGCCCGAATTCGCGCACCGATTTCCACATCGACGAAGGCCCGGAGTGGTTCTACCAGCTGGAAGGCGAGATGGTGCTGAAGGTGCAGGAAGACGGCCAGGTCCGGGACATCCCGATCCGCGCCGGCGAGATCTTCCTGCTGCCGGGCAACGTGCCGCATTCACCGCGCCGCCCCGCGGGCGGCATCGGGCTGGTGGTGGAACGCAAGCGGCTGCCGCACGAACGCGACGGCGTGGTGTGGCACTGCGAGCGCTGCAACCACAAGCTGCATGAAGAGTGGTTCACCCTGCAGAACATCGAAACCGACCTGCCGAAGGTGTTCGCCCGCTACCAGGGCGACCTGCAGCTGCGCACCTGCAGCGCGTGCGGGCACGTGGATCCGCTGCCGGGCGCCTGAATCGGGCGCCTGCCCGGACAGAAGAACGCCGGGCCGGACTCGGCGCTACCGGAACCGGATGACGCTGCGCGCGGTACACTTCGGACACGTCAAATCGTGTCGCTGCAATCATGTCCGAGCTCCTCAGCCGTTCCCATGCCCTGGCCCTGGATGCCGCCGATCCACTGCGCGGTTTCCGTGATGAATTCCTGATCCCCCGCCACGACGGCGGCGAGCAGACCTACTTCGTCGGCAACTCGCTCGGCCTGCAACCGCGTGGTGCGCAGGCCGCGGTGCAGGAGGTCATGGGCCAGTGGGCCACGCTGGCGGTGGAAGGCCACTTCACCGGCCCGACGCAGTGGCTGGGCTACCACCGCCTGGTGAGCGGGCAGCTGGCGCAGGTAGTCGGTGCATTGCCCAGCGAAGTGGTGGCGATGAACACGCTCAGCGTCAACCTGCACCTGATGATGGTGAGCTTCTACCGGCCCACCGCGCAGCGCCCGGTGATCCTGATGGAAGCCGGCGCCTTCCCCACCGATCGCCACGCGGTGGAGGCGCAGATCCGCTTCCACGGGTTCGATCCCGCCGATTGCCTGGTCGAAGTGCAGCCGGACGAGCCCGACGGCACGATTTCGCTGCAGGCCATCGAGCAGGCGATAGCAAGCCACGGCGCGCGCCTTGCGCTGGTGCTGTGGCCCGGCGTGCAGTACCGCACCGGCCAGGCCTTCGACCTGCAGGCGATCACCACGCTGGCACGCGCACAGGGCGCCAACATCGGCTTCGACCTGGCTCATTCGGTCGGCAACCTGCCGTTGCAACTGCACGAGGTGGCGCCGGACTTCGCGGTGTGGTGCCACTACAAGTACCTCAACAGTGGACCGGGTGCCGTCGCCGGCGCGTTCGTGCATGAACGCCACCATCGCGACACCACCCTGCCCCGGTTCGCCGGCTGGTGGGGCCATGAAGAAGCCACCCGCTTCCAGATGGCGCCGCAGTTCGTGCCGTCCGTGGGTGCCGAAGGCTGGCAGCTGAGCAATCCGCCGATCCTCGGCCTGGCACCGCTGCGTGCATCGCTGGATCTGTTCCAGCGCGCGGGCATGGAAGCGTTGCGTGGGAAATCACTGGCCTTGACCGGGCTGCTCGATGCCCTGGTGCAGGCGCGCCTGCCGCATGTGCTGGAACGCATCACCCCGGCCGACAGCGAGCGCCGCGGCTGCCAGCTGTCGCTGCGGGTGATCGGCGGTCGTGAGCGTGGCCGGGCCCTGTTCGAACACCTGCGCGCAGTGGGGGTGCTGGGCGACTGGCGCGAACCGGACGTGATCCGGATCTCGCCGACCCCGCTGTACAACCGCTACCAGGACCTGCATCGCTTCGTCGATGAAGTCGATGCCTGGGCCGGGCGCTGACGCCGTGCCGGACGTCGCTTCGACTGCGCACGCCCAGCGTTCGCTGACCATCGTCGGCGCGGGACTGGCCGGTTCGCTGCTGGCCATCCTGCTGTCGCGGCAGGGCTGGAACATCACCGTGTACGAACGTCGTGGTGACCCGCGCGTCAGCGGCTACGAAAGCGGTCGCTCGATCAACCTGGCACTG
The DNA here is from genome assembly GCF_032054965.1 of Stenotrophomonas chelatiphaga. Lineage (NCBI taxonomy): Bacteria > Pseudomonadati > Pseudomonadota > Gammaproteobacteria > Lysobacterales > Lysobacteraceae > Stenotrophomonas > Stenotrophomonas chelatiphaga. The sequence continues at coordinate 932,983 of NZ_DAMBRS010000001.1, forward strand.
GCCGAACGCGGCCGCAACGCACTGCGCCAGGCTGGCGCGCACGTGGAAGCGGCGGTGATGGAACGTGCGGTCATGATGCGCGGGCGCATGGTCCACCTGCGCGATGGCGCCGCCCCTGCGCTGCAGCGCTACGGCCGCGACGACAGCGAAGTGATCTGGTCGATCCATCGCCGCGAGCTCAACGTCACCCTGCTGCAACTGGCCGAACAGGCCGGCGCCGTCGTGCACTTCCACCGCCGCCTGCACACCGTGGACTTCGATGCGCAGCACGCGCGCTTCATCGATGACCGCGACGACACCCCGCATGACATCCGCTTCGCCAGCCTGGTCGGCGCGGACGGCGCCGGATCGGCCCTGCGCGCGGCGATGAACCGCCGCCAGCCGCTCGGCGAGCGCATCGAATTCCTCGACCATTCGTACAAGGAACTGGAGATTCCACCTGGCGCCGGCGGTGCCTTCAGCATCGATCCCAACGCCCTGCACATCTGGCCGCGGGGCCGCTTCATGTGCATCGCGCTGCCCAATCACGAAGGCACCTTCACCGTTACCCTGTTCCTGCCCAACAAGGGCGATCCGGGTTTCAACACGGTCACTACCGGGGAGCAGGCAGAGGCGCTTTTCGCCCGCGAATTCCCCGATGCCCTGCCGCTGATCCCGGACCTGCGCGCCGACTGGGATGCGCATCCGCCGGGGCTGCTCGGCACGCTGTACCTGGAGCGCTGGCATACCGATGGCAAGGCCGTGCTGATCGGCGATGCGGCGCACGCGATGGTGCCCTTCCATGGCCAGGGCATGAACTGCGCCTTCGAGGACTGCGTTGCGCTGGCCCGCCACCTGGATGCAGCCAGCGACCTGCGCGGGGCCTATTCGGCGTTCGAAATCGAGCGCTCGCCCAATGCCTGGGCGATCCAGCAGATGGCGCTGGAGAACTACACGGAAATGCGCGACCAGGTGGCCGATCCGGCGTTCCTGCTGCAGCGTGAACTGGAGCTGGCCCTGCAGCAGCGGTGGCCCACGCGCTTCGTGCCACACTACACCATGGTTACTTTCCTGCACACGCCCTACGCCGTTGCGCTGGAGCGCACGCGGATACAACGCCGCATCCTGCGCAACGCCACCCAGGGCCTCGATTCCCTGCAGCAGCTCGACTGGAACGCGCTGCAAGCCGAAGTCCACGCCAAGCTGCCCATCCTGGAGGGCGCGCACTGATGGCCGACAGCTTCCTGTTCTACGACCTGGAAACCTTCGGCCAGGATCCGCGCCGCACCCGCATCGCCCAGTTCGCCGCCATCCGCACCGACGCGCAGCTCAACGAGATCGACACGCCGGTCAGCTTCTACGTGCGCCCGGCCGACGACCTGCTGCCTTCGCCCTACGCTACGATGGTCACCGGCATCACCCCGCAGCACGCACTGGCTGAAGGGATCAGCGAGGCCGAGGCGCTGGCGCGGATCAACGACCTGATGAGCCGCCCCGGCACCTGCGCACTGGGCTACAACACGCTGCGCTTCGATGACGAGTTCATCCGCCACGGGCTGTTCCGCAACTTCTTCGATCCGTATGAGCGCGAATGGCGCAACGGCAATTCGCGCTGGGACCTGCTGGACATGCTGCGGCTGATGCATGCGCTGCGTCCGGAGGGCATCACCTGGCCCAAGCGCGAAGATGGCGCCACCTCGTTCAAGCTTGAGCACCTGGCCGAAGCCAACGGCGTGCGCGATGGCGATGCGCACGAGGCGCTTTCGGACGTGCGCGCGACCATCGGCATGGCCCGGTTGTTCCGCAGCGCACAGCCGCGCCTGTGGGAGTATGCCCTGCGCCTGCGCGACAAGCGCTTCGTCACCAGCCTGCTGGATGTCACCGCGCTGCAGCCGCTGCTGCACATCTCGATGCGCTATCCGGCCAGCCGCCTGTGCGCCGCGCCGGTGCTGCCGTTGACCGTGCATCCGCACATCGCCAACCGCTACATCGTGTTCGACCTGGACGGTGACGTCGATGCGCTGCTGCAGCTGCCGGCGGAAACCATCGCCGAGCGCCTGTACCTGCGTGCCAGCGAACTGCCAGAGGGCGTGCAGCGCATCCCACTGAAGGAAGTGCACGCAAACAAGGTGCCCGCGCTGGTGGCCTGGAACCACCTGCGCCCGGATGACCACCAGCGTCTTGGCCTGGACGTTGCCGCCGTGCAGGCCAAGGTGGAACAGTTGCGCCCGCATGCCGCGCAGCTGGCCGAAAAGGCACGGCAGGTGTACGCCCGGCCGCGCGAAGGCGGCCCCTCCGACGTGGATGCCTCGATCTACGATGGCTTCCTCGGTGCCGGCGACAAGCCGCTGCTGGCGCGCGTGCGCACGACCCCACCCGAGGCGCTGGGCGCACTGGAAGGGGAGTTCAACGATCCCCGCCTGCCCGAGCTGCTGCTGCGCTACCGCGCGCGCAACCACCCCGGCAGCCTGGATGCCGCCGCGCGTGAGCGCTGGCAGGCCTACCGCCAGCGTCGCCTGCGCGGCGACGAAAAGCTCGGTGAAGTGAACCTGGCCGAGTACAACGAACAGATCGACACCCTTGCCGCCGAGCCGTCCGACGACCTGCGCCGCCCGGCGTTGCTGCAGGCGCTGCGCGACTGGGGCAAGCAGCTGGAGGACAGCCTGTGACCGCTTATTTTTCCGATGCCAGCTTCAAGTTCCTGAAAGCGCTGGCGCTGCACAATGACAAGGCGTGGTTTGCCGAGCACAAGCAGCAGTACGAAGATCATGTAAGGCAGCCGTTCCTGCGCCTGCTTGGCGACCTGCAGCCTGCCCTGGCCGAGGTCAGCCCGAAATTCCGTGCCGATACGCGCACGGTCGGCGGATCGCTGTTCCGCATCTACCGCGATGCGCGTTTTTCCAACGACAAGTCGCCGTACAAGAACTGGCAGGGCGCACGGTTGTTCCATGAGCGTCGCCGCGAGGTCGCCGCCCCTTCGTTCTACGTGCACCTGCAGCCCGGCGCGAGCTTCGTCGGCGCCGGTCTGTGGCATCCGGAGCCGGATACCCAGCGCCGCATCCGCCATTTCATCCTCGACAATCCCGGCAGCTGGAAACAGGCCGCGCATGCGCCGGCGCTGCGCCGCCGGTTCGAGCTGGAGCAGACCGAAAAACTGGTCCGCCCGCCGCGCGGCTTCCCCGCTGACTTCGAGTTCATCGATGACCTCAAGCACCGCAACTGGGTGATGTGGCGGCAGCTGGACGATGCCACGATGACCGGGCCACGCCTGTTGTCCACGCTGGGCAAGGACCTGGTCGCGCTGGGGCCGTTCGTGGATTACCTGTGCGCTGCGCTGGACCTGGAGTTCTGACCGCGATGACCACGCCGCTGCCACGACAGCGCCGCACGCTGGGGCGCAGTGGGCTGGAGGTGTCGCCGATCGGCCTGGGCTGCTCCGGCTTCTGGGGTCATCGCCGCTTCCCCGAAGCCGACGCGGCACGGGTGGTGGAACACGCGCTGGAGCGCGGGGTCAACCTGCTCGACACCGGCCACAACTATTCTGCTTTCAACGCCGAACCCCGGCTCGGACGCATCCTCAAGCCGCTGCTGCCGCGTTTCCCACGTGACTCGCTGGTCATCTCCAGCAAAGGCGGCACGTTGACCGGACAGGCAGGCATCAGCGGCGCCGAGCAGCGGGATTTTTCACCCGCCGCGATCACCGCCAGCTGCGAGGCGTCGCTGCGCAACCTGGGGCTGGACTACCTGGACGTGTACCAGTTGCACGGCATCGGGGGCCCTGAAATCACCGATGAGCTGCTGCATGCGCTGCAGCAGCTGCGCCAGCGCGGACTGGTGCGCAGTATCGGCATCAACACGCATTCGGCCAGCACCCTGGACTGGATGCTGGCCCACCCGCTGGCGTTCGATGTCGTGCTGCTCGACTACAACGCGCTGCAGCAGGACCGGGCGGCTCCTATCAGTGCGCTGCACGCGGCCGGCATCGGTGTGCTGGCCGGCACTGTCCTCGCCCAGGGCCACCTGTTGCCGGCACGGCCGCGGCTGCCACGGCTGGCAGATGGCTGGTATCTGGCCCGTGCCTGGCTGAAGCCGAGCAGCCGCCGCTTGATGCGCAGCGCCAGCGCGATGCGTGCAGCCATCGCGGGGATCACCTCGCAGCATCCGGCGCAGAGCGCCTTCGCCTATGTGCTGCAGCATCCGGGCGTGGCCGCGGGCATCCTTGGCACCACCCGCGTCGAGAGCCTCGAACAGGTGCTGCAGACCGTGCCGGAGCGACTGGACACGGCCGACCGCGAACGTCTGGTGAGCGCGTTTGGTGATGGCAGTGGATCACCCAGTCACTGAGACTTAACCCACCGTGCCGCGCGATGCGGCACGCTGTGGGCCGGTCCATCAACACGCTGCTGCCATGAAGAAGTTCGTTGCTGTCCTGCTGGTCCTGCTGCTGGCTCTTGCCGGCTGGTGGTTCAGCGGCCCCTATCTCACCGTGCATGGGCTGGCCCAGGCGATCGAGCAGCGCGACACCAGCCGGCTGGACCGCTACGTCGACTTCCCGCGCGTGCGCCTCAGCCTGCGCGCACAGGTCAGCGACTACATGGTGCGCCAGGCCGGGCCGGACGTGGCCGGCAGTCCGTTCGGCGCGCTGCTGTACGGCCTGGGTGACCAACTGGGCGGCGCGGCGGTGGATACGATGATCACCCCGCTGGGGATCGGCGCACTGCTGCAGGGTCACGCGTTGTACAAGCGCGGCCGCAATGAACTGCAGGGCGATGGCGCGTTGGCGCCGACCCAACCGGCGCAACCGTTGAAGCAGGCGAAGGGGCGTTTCGAGCGCCTGGATCGTTTCGTGGTCGATGTCGATCGTGGCCCGGGGCAGCCGCCGTTGCAGGTGGTACTGGAACCGCAGGGACTGCGCTGGCAGGTGGTCGACCTGCGCAACGCAGTGCCGCAGTAGACCGGTAGCGCCGAGCCATGCTCGGCGAGCGCGCAGCGCGGCGCTGTCAGTCGACGCATTGCCGTGACGGAGAGCCGCCGAGCACGGCTCGGCGCTACCGGCTACCGGCTGCCGACCGGCCTCAGGTTTCGTTCGCGACGCCGTGCGGCACGTGCCCGGCCGCGACGTGTTCGCGGGCGCTGTCGATGTTGTGCTGCGAATCATCGAAGAAGATGTCCGCGCCGAAGGCCTGCAGGAACGGTCCCTTGTGGCGGCCACCGAGGAACAACGCTTCGTCCAGTCGCACGCCCCACTCGCGCAGGGTCCGGATCACCCGCTCATGCGCCGGCGCCGAACGCGCGGTGACCAGTGCGGTGCGGATCGGTGCGTCCTCGCCCGAGGGAAACACTTCCTGCAACGTATGCAGGGCCGACAGGAAGCCGCGGAACGGTCCCCCGCTCAAGGCTTCGCGCGCGCGCTCGCGCTCGTGGCGGCCAAAGGCCTCGACCCCCTGCTCGCGCGAAATGCGCTCGCTTTCATCGCCGAAGATCACCGCATCGCCATCGAAGGCGATCCGCAGCTGGCCGGCCGGGCGGCGGGTGTCGACCTGGTCGGCCGCCGCTGCGGCGGTCTCGCCCGGCGGCTTCGGCAGGATGGTCGCCGCGGCGATGCCGTGGCGCAGCGCGCTGCGCACCGATTCGGGATTGGCCGACAGGAACAGGTCCGTGCCGAACGGCTTCACGTAGGGCCAGGTCGGCTCGCCGGCGGTGAACGTGGCGCGGATGATGCCCAGCCCGTAGTGCTGGATGGAATTGAAGATGCGCAGACCGGTATCGGCGGAATTGCGCGACAGCAGGATCACCTCCACGCGCGGGTTCTCCGGGCCTGCGCCCTGGTTCAGCGCCAGCAGCTTGCGCACCACGGGGAACGCCACGCCAGGGCCCAGCACATCGTCTTCGTGCTCACGCTGGTACTTGGCGTAGGCATCCACGCCATCGCTCTCGAACAGCGCGTGGCTCTCTTCCAGGTCGAACAGGGCGCGCGAGGTCACCGCGACGGTCAGCAATCGGGGAGTGTTGTCGCCCATCGGGGGGTTCCTTGCAGCAACCGGCGGTTGCCGGCGGCCTATTGTCGCTCAGAACACGAACTGTTCGGAGAGGATCCGGTCTTCGAGGTTGTGCTCCGGGTCGAACAGCAGGGTCACCTGGCGGTCGCGGCATTCGCGGATGGTCACTTCCACCACGTCGCGGGTCTCGTGCGAATCGGCGGTGACACTGACCGGGCGCTTGTACGGATCGAGCACGCGGAAGCGCACCTCGGTGTCGGCCTTGAGGATCGCCCCGCGCCAGCGGCGGGGCCGATACGGGGCCAATGGGGTCAGCGCGATGGTGGCCGAGCCCAACGGCAGCACCGGGCCATGCGCGGAATAGTTGTAGGCGGTGCTGCCCGCCGGGGTGGCCACCAGCACGCCATCACCGATCAGTTCAGCCACCCGCTCCTGGCCATTGAGGTCCACGCCGATGTGCGCGGCCTGCCGGGTCTGGCGCAGCAGCGAGACATCGTTGTAGGCCAGCGATCCGGTCGAGGTTCCCGATTCGGTCAGCGCGGTCATCTGCAGCGGCCGCAGGTGGGCCGGTTCGGCCAGTGCGATGCGCGCGGCCACGTCGTCCGCGTCACGGTACTGGTTCATCAGGAAGCCCACCGTGCCCAGTTTCATGCCGAACACCGGCCGGCCGAGGTGGCCGTAGCGGTGTAGCGTCTGCAGCATGAAGCCATCGCCGCCCAGCGGACACAGCACGTCCGCCGCATCGGGCGCATGCTCGCCGTGGCGCGCGACCATCGCGGCAAGGGCAAGCCGTGCCGGTTCGGTGTTGCTGGCCAGGAAGGCAATGCGGGGGGAATCGCTCATGCAGGGTGTCCGGTGGTGCGCGGGTACCGGTAGAGCATAACCGGACGTGGCGCGGAAACCGCGCCACGTTGTCGGCCTGAATGCATCAGGCCTGGAGCCCCCTGAGTCAGGGGGGCGCGCCAAAGGCGCGGGGGTGTGGAAGCTGGTGAGACGGGGCCCACGCTCTGCAAGGCAGAGCGTGGGGCGTAAGCGCGATTGCGCTGAAGCTTACCCGTGCGAGGCCAGCTGGCCCAGGCGCTGGACCGCGACCGAGACGGTCGGGTAGTCCAGGGTCTTCTGCTCGGCCAGTTCGCCCAGCATCGCCAGGGTGAAGCGCAGGCTGTTGTCGTCACGACCCACCCATGCGGCGACTTTGGCTTCAGCCGTGCCGCCCTTGGTGGCCAGCACCTGGCCCGCCAGGTTGCGGTGGTGGGCGGCCAGTTCGTCACGCAGCACGCCACGTGCCACCGCATGCCAACGGCCGTTGACCTCCAGCGCGTCGACCTGCTCGAACAACCACGGCAGGCTGAGCGCCTCGCCCAGGCGGAAGTGGATCTTGGACACGTCCACCGGCTTGAGCTTGCGGGTGCGTGCCAGTTCGATGATGTCGAACGCCGGGGCCAGGAAGTGCAGCTCGGACAGCTGCTGCGCCAGGCCGGCCGGCAGGCCCTTTTCCACCCACTGCTGCACCAGCGCTTCGTAGGTCGGGCGCTGCGAATCGGGCAGCACGCCGGACGCCACGCGGATGTCGTTGAACGGACCCTGGTAGCGGTTGACCGCCTCGGTGATGCCCGGCATCGGGCCGGGGCGGAACAGCAGCCAGCGCACGAACGCACGCTGCAGTTTCCAGATCACTTCCAGCGCATCGACCTGCACCGATTCGGGCACCTGCCCGTCCAGTGCGTCGATCTGCGCCCACAGCGCGCGTGCATCCAGCGTTTCGCGGCTGATGGTGTACGCCTTGGCGACCTCGGCGATGGAGCGGCCGGTGTCTTCCTGCATGCGCATCAGGAAGGTGGCACCCATCCGGTTGATGGTCTGGTTGGTCACTGCCGTGGCGATGATCTCGCGCTTCAGGCGGTGGCGTTCCATGGCATCGGCGTACTTCTTCTGCAGCGGCTGCGGGAAGTAGCGCTGCAGCTCCTTGGACAGGTACGGGTCTTCCGGGATGTCCGATTCCAGCAGCTGCTGGAAGGCCACCAGCTTGGAGTAGGACAGCAGCACCGACAGCTCCGGGCGGGTCAGGCCCTGGCCGCGCGCCTTGCGCTGGGACAGCTCGGCGTCGGACGGCAGGAACTCGATCTGCCGGTCCAGCAGGCCCTGCTGTTCCAGGGTACGGATGAAGTGCTGCTTGGAGCCCAGGCGCTTGACCGCCATCCGCTCCATCAGGCTCAGCGCCTGGTTCTGGCGGTAGTTGTCATTGAGTACCAGCGCGGCCACTTCGTCGGTCATCGAAGCCAGCAGCTTGTTGCGCTGCTCGACGGTGAGCTTCTTGGCGCGCACCACGTCGTTGAGCAGGATCTTGATGTTCACCTCGTGGTCGGAGGTGTCCACGCCGGCGGAGTTGTCGATGAAGTCGGTGTTGAGCAGCACGCCGGCCTGGGCCGCTTCGATGCGCCCCAGCTGGGTCATGCCGAGGTTGCCGCCCTCGCCCACCACCTTGCAGCGCAGCTCGGTGCCGTTGACGCGCAGCGCGTTGTTGGCGCGGTCGCCGACATCGCTGTGCTGCTCGCTGGTGGCCTTGACGTAGGTACCGATGCCGCCGTTCCACAGCAGGTCCACCGGCGCCTTCAGGATCGCGCTCATCAGGTCGTTCGGCGACAGCGCCTTGACCGAATCTTCCAGCCCGAGCGCCTCACGCACCTGCGGGGTGATCTCGATGGACTTCAGCGAACGCGGGAAGATGCCACCGCCCTTGCTGATCAGCTTGGCATCGTAGTCGGCCCAGCTGGAACGCGGCACGGTGAACATGCGCTCGCGTTCGACGAAAGAGCTGGCCGCATCCGGGTTCGGGTCCAGGAAGATGTGGCGGTGGTCGAAGGCGGCCACCAGGCGGATGTGGCGCGACAACAGCATGCCGTTGCCGAACACATCGCCGGACATGTCACCCACGCCTGCGGCGGTGAAGTCCTGGCTCTGGCTGTCATGGCCCAGCGCACGGAAGTGGCGCTTGACCGACTCCCACGCACCGCGTGCGGTGATGCCCATGCCCTTGTGGTCGTAGCCTACCGAACCGCCGGAGGCGAATGCATCGCCCATCCAGAAGCCGTGCGCCACGGCCAGGCCGTTGGCGATGTCGGAGAAGGTCGCGGTGCCCTTGTCGGCGGCCACCACCAGGTACGGGTCGTCCATGTCGTGGCGGACCACGTCGATGGGCGGCACGATCTTGTTGTTGACGATGTTGTCGGTGATGTCCAGCAGGCCCTGGATGAACAGCTTGTAGCAGGCCACGCCATTGGCGAACACCGCATCGCGGTCACCGCTGGCCGGCGGGGTCTTGGCGAAGAAGCCACCCTTGGCGCCGACCGGGACGATCACCGTGTTCTTGACCATCTGTGCCTTCACCAGGCCCAGCACCTCGGTACGGAAGTCTTCGCGACGGTCCGACCAGCGCAGGCCACCACGCGCCACCGCACCGAAGCGCAGGTGCACGCCTTCAACGCGCGGACCGTAGACGAAGATCTCGCGGTACGGACGCGGCTTGGGCAGGTCCGGCACCAGCGCCGCATCGAACTTGAAGCTGATCACGTGGCCCGGCCGGCCGTTGGCATCGGTCTGGTAATAGCTGGTGCGCAGGGTGGCGTCGATCACGCCCATGAAGCTGCGCAGGATGCGGTCCTCGTCCAGGCTGGAGACGCGGTCCATCAGCTTCAGCAGCGCATCACGCGCGGCCTGCATCTGGCCATCGCGGTCCCCCTTGCGCGCATCGACCACGGTCTTGAGCACTTTCAGGGTGGCCTCGTCACCGGCGGCCAGCACGTCCAGGTGCGCCTTCAGCGTGGCCTGGCCGTGCGCGATGTCGTCCTTGCTCTCGTTGCCGGTCGCCGGGTCGAAGCGTGCTTCGAACAGTTCCACCAGCAGGCGCGCCAGCAGCGGATAGCGGGTGAAGGTGCCTTCCACGTAGGCCTGCGAGAACGGTACGCCGGTCTGCAGCAGGTACTTGCAATAACCTCGCAGCATCGCGACCTGGCGCCAGTGCAGGCCTGCAGCCAGCACCAGGCGGTTGAAGCCATCGTTCTCGGCATCGCCGTGCCACACGCGGGCAAAGGTCTCGCCGAAGGCTTCATCGACACTGGCCGCGTCGATGGCACCGGCCACCGATTCGACCTCGAAGTCCTGCACGTACACCGGGGCGTCGTCCACCGACAGGCGATACGGACGCTCGGAGATCACGCGCAGGCCCATGTTTTCCATCATCGGCAGCGCATCGGACAGCGGGATGTCATCCAGCTGGCGATACAGCTTCAGGCGCAGGCCATCGCCGTTCTCGCGCGGCACCGTCTGCAGGCTCAGGCGCAGGTCGTCCGGGCCGGTCAGCGCGTCGAGCTGGCTGACATCGCTGGCCGCCACCGCGGTGCTGTTGTCTTCGATGTAGCCGGCCGGCAATGCCTTGCCGATACGCGAGGCGATGCGCAGGCCTTCGGTCTCGCCATGGCGCGACACCAGGGTTTCACGCAGGTCGTCCTGCCAGTTGCGCAGCAGGTGGGCCAGGTTCTGTTCCAGCGCGCTGGTGTCCACGTCGACCACCGGGCCGGCCTTCGGACGCACGATCAGGTGCACCTGGGCCAGCGGCGATTCGCCCAGCACCACCGAGCTGTCCACGTGCTCGCCGTGCAGGGCGTCGCGCAGCATCGCTTCGATGCGCAGGCGCACATCGGTGTTGAAGCGTTCGCGCGGCAGGAAGGCCAGCGCGGAAATGAAGCGGGAATACTTGTCGCGGCGCAGGAACAGCCGGCTGCGGACCCGCTCCTGCAGGCCCAGCACGCCCATCGCCGTGCGGAACAGTTCGTCCTCGCTGGACTGGAACAGTTCTTCGCGCGGCAGGGTTTCCAGGATGTGGCGCAGTGCCTTGCCGCTGTGGCTGGACAGCGACAGGCCCGAACGCTGCATCACGTGCTCATAGCGCTGGCGCACCAGCGGGATTTCCCACGGGCGGCGGTTGTAGGCGCTGGAGGTGAACAGGCCGAGGAAGCGCTGCTCGCCGATGATCCGACCCTTTGCATCGAATTCCAGCACGCCGATGTAATCCATGTACCCGGCGCGGTGCACGCGCGAACGCGCGTTGGTCTTGGTCAGGATCAGCGCGTCCTTCAGGCCCGTGGTGGTGTTCAGGCCCTGCGCGGCGAGGGTCTTGACCGGGCGCGCGGCGGAGGTGTCGCGGCCCTTCATCAGGCCCAGGCCGGTATCGTTCAGCGGGGCCAGCACGTCTTCCTTGCCGTCCTTCTGCACGCGGTATTCGCGGTAACCGAAGAAGGTGAAGTGGTTGTCGGCGGCCCAGCGCAGGAACTCCTGCGCCTCCCGGCGCGAGGCGTCATCGACCGGCAGCTGGCGGCTGCCCAGGTCGTCGGCCACGGCCAGCGCCTTGTCACGCATCGGCTGCCAGTCGCGCACGATCGAACGCACTTCTTCCAGCGCCTTGGCGATGCCCTGCTCGACGTCGGCCATCGCCTCCGGGCTCTGGCGGTCGATCTCCAGCAGCATCACCGATTCGATCTCGCCCTCGCCGACCTTGGCCAGCTTGCCGGCCTTGTCACGGCTGAAGCGGATCACCGGGTGGCCCAGCACGTGCACGCCGATGCCCTGCTCGGCCAGCGCCATGGTCACCGTGTCCACCAGGAACGGCATGTCGTCGTTGACGATCTGCAGCACGGTATGCGGCGATTCCCAGCCGTTGGCCTTGGCGGTGGGGTTGAACACGCGCACGTTGGCCTTGCCGGCCTTGCGGCTGCGCGCGAACTCCAGCGTGTCAGCGGCCAGCGCGGCCCACTCTTCCACGCTGTGGTGCGGGAACTCATCCGCTTCCATGCGCTTGTAGAAGTCGGCGGCGAACGCTACTGCCTCGGCCTGCCCGGCCGCGGGGTATCGCTTGCGCAAGGCCGTGTACACCGGTTCCAGCGAGAAACCAGTTGCCGGGACAAGCTGGGTTTCCGCCGTGGCGGGCTTGGTTTTCACGGTTTTGACTGCAGACTTTTGCGATTTCATGGCAGAGCGAGTCGTGTTGCCCAGTTGGGAAAATGAAATTGTAGCCCTGTTGCAGGAAAAGGCCTTGCTGCAGGACGGAATATGCAGATACGGGTTGGGTGCCGTTTACATGGGCGCCAGCGCCGCGCACACCGTTCGCGCGCGTACGGCTGCCGCCATCGACGTGGCATGCCGACAGGATCGGCAAAGCCTGTGACAGAACTTGCCGCGGCAGGTCGCAAAACGTTTCCACAATTCTGAACTGGACGGTATAGTCCACTCCGTGAACCCCGCTCCCCTCCCCGCTGCCGACATGGACGCGCGCGATCTTCGTGTGTTCGATGCGGTGCGCGAGCTGCTCGCCCGGCATGGCATGCAGATGAGCATGGAAGCCGTGGCCCAGCACGCTGGATGTTCCAAGCAGACCCTGTATTCGCGCTACGGCAGCAAGCAGGAGCTGATGCGTCGGGTGGTGCAGCGGCATGTCTGCCGGGCCACCGCCGGGCTGCGCGGCCTGCGCGAAGATGATCTGCGCGGCAGCCTGATGCAGTTCGCCACCGACTACCTGGAGCACTTCAACCAGCCACACGTCGCCCAGGCCTGCCGGATGATTTCCGCCGATGCGGCGCAGTTTCCCGATGAGGCCCGCAGCCTGTGGCGCGACGGCACCGGCGCACTGACCCTTCATCTTGCTGAATGGATCGAATCCGCCATCGCCCGGGGGCAGCTCCGGCATGACGACCCGCACTTCATGGCTGAACTGCTAATCAGCATGATCGGTGGCCAGGATTTCGATCGACAGCGCTTCCACATGCCCCATCGCGACGACGCCGGGACGCGTCGGCGCTGGGCTGGATTTTCCGTCGACAGCTTCCTGCGCGCGTTCGCGCCGGCCGCTTCGCCCCAACCGCATTCAAACCAACTCCGGAGTTTCTCCTGATGATCGCCCCACTTCGCACCCTCGCACTGACGTGCGCTGTTGCCATTGCCCTGGCTGGCTGCAAGAAAGAAGAACAGCAGGCACCGCCGCCGCCGGAAGTGGGCGTGATCGATGCCAAGCCACAGACCCTGCCGCTGCAGCGCGAGCTGGTCGGCCGGCTGTCGCCGTTCCGCAGCGCCGATGTCCGCGCCCGCGTGCCGGGCGTGCTGCTCAAGCGCGTCTACCAGGAAGGCAGTGAGGTCAAGCAGGGCCAGACCCTGTTCCTGATCGACCCGGCGCCGCTGCGCGCCGAGCTCAACGCCTCCGAAGCCCAGCTCGCCTCGGCCCGCGCCACCTATGCCAATGCCAAGGTGGCAGCGGATCGCGCCCGTTCGCTGGCCCCGCAGAAGTATGTTTCCAAGGCCGACCTGGACAATGCCGAATCGGCCGAGCGCACCGCGCTGGCGGCGGTCAAGCAGTCCGAAGCCGCCGTGAGCAGCTCGCGCATCAGCCTGGGTTACGCCGAAGTCACCGCGCCGATCAGCGGCGTGGCCGGCAAGCAGCAGGTCACCGAAGGCGCGCTGGTCGGCCAGGGTGATGTCACCCTGCTGACCACCGTGGACCAGCTGGATCCGCTGTACGTCAACTTCTCGTTGAGCGTGGACGAGCTGTCGCAGCTGCGTGCGGCGCAGGCCAAGGGCGCGCTGGCGCTGAGCGGCGATGGCAAGGCCACCGTGCAGGTCAAGCTGTCCGATGGCACCAACTACAACCAGAACGGCACGCTGGACTTCTCCTCCACCACGGTCGACCCGGCCACCGGCGCGGTATCGCTGCGCGCGGTGCTGCCGAACCCGGACCGGATCCTGCTGCCGGGCGCCTTCGTCAGCTTCCAGGCGACCCTGGGCGAGCGCAACAACGCCTACCTGGTGCCCCAGCAGGCGCTGCTGCGTGATGCCACCGGCGGCTACCTGATGGTGGTCGGTGCTGACGGCAAGGCGCTGCGCCGCAACGTCAAGACCGAAGGCGCGCAGGGTAGCAACTGGCTGGTCACCGCCGGCCTGGAGCCGGGTGACAAGGTGGTGGTTGCCGGCGTGCAGAAGGTCAAGGAAGGCGCACCGGCCACGGCCAAGCCGTGGAGCCCGGAGCAGGCCGCTGCTGGCCAGGGCGCCCCTGCCGCCGGCCAGAAGCCGGCCGCCCAGGGCGATGCCGCAGCCGATGCCGCCGCGCCCGACGCCGCCGCGCAGGCCCCGGCCGCTGCCGACCAGGCAGCGCCGGCCTCCGATTCGACCAAGCAGTAACGGGAAAACTCCGTCATGCCTAAATTTTTCATCGAACACCCGGTCTTTGCCTGGGTGGTAGCGATCCTGATCTCGCTCAGCGGCGTGATCGCGATCCTCAACCTGGGTGTGGAGTCCTACCCCAGCATCGCCCCGCCACAGGTCACCGTGTCGGCCACCTACCCGGGCGCAAGCGCGGACACCACGGAAAAGTCGGTCACCCAGGTGATCGAGCAGCAGCTGACCGGCATCGATCACCTGCTGTATTTCAGCTCCTCGTCCTCGTCCAACGGCCGCGCCACGGTCACCCTGACCTTCGAAACCGGCACCGATGCGGACATCGCCCAGGTGCAGGTACAGAACAAGGTCTCGCTGGCGACCCCGCGCCTGCCCAGTGAAGTCACCCAGCAGGGCGTGGTGGTGGCCAAGGCCAACGCCGGCTTCCTGATGGTGGTGGCGCTGCGCTCGGATTCGGGCAGCATCAGCCGTGATGCGTTGAACGACATCGTCGCCTCGCGCGTTCTGGACCAGGTCTCGCGTATTCCCGGCGTCGGCAGCACCCAGCAGTTCGGTGGCGAGTACGCCATGAACATCTGGCTCAACCCCGAGCGCATGCAGGGCTACGGCCTCTCCGCCAGCCAGGTGCTGGCGGCGGTGCGCGAGCAGAACGTGCAGTTCGCCGCCGGTTCGCTGGGTTCGGACCCGGCCCCGGTCGGCCAGCACTTCACCGCCACGGTATCGGCCGAAGGCCGCTTCAGCACCCCGGAAGAGTTCGAGAACATCATCCTGCGCGCCAACCCGGATGGTTCGCGCGTGCTGCTGAAGGACATCGCCCGGATCGGCTTCGGCGCCGGCAACTACGGCTTTGATACCCAGTACAACGGCAAGCCGACCGGTGCCTTCGCGATCCAGCTGCTGCCCGGCGCGAATGCGCTGAACGTGGCCGAAGCCGTGCGCGCGAAGATGGACGAGCTGCAGCCGAGCTTCCCGGCCGGTGTCAGCTGGTTCTCTCCGTATGACAGCACCACCTTCGTCAAGATCTCCATCGAAGAGGTCATCAAGACGCTGATCGAAGCCATCATCCTGGTCTTCCTGGTGATGCTGATCTTCCTGCAGAACTTCCGTGCCACCCTGATCCCGACGCTGGTGATCCCGGTCGCGCTGCTGGGTACGTTCCTGGGCATGTGGATGATCGGCTTCACGATCAACCAGCTGACCCTGTTCGCGCTGGTGCTGGCGATCGGCATCGTGGTCGATGACGCGATCGTGGTGATCGAGAACGTCGAGCGCATCATGACCGACGAAGGGATGGCGCCGAAACAGGCCACCCAGAAGGCAATGACCCAGATCACCGGCGCGGTGGTGGCCATCACCGTGGTGCTGGCGGCGGTGTTCATCCCGTCCGCGCTGCAGGGCGGCGCGGCCGGCGAGATCTACAAGCAGTTCGCGCTGACCATCGCCATTTCGATGGCATTCTCGGCGTTCCTGGCGCTGGGCTTCACCCCGGCACTGTGCGCGACCTTCCTCAAGCCGACGCACAACGACAAGCCGAACATCGTCTACCGCACCTTCAACAAGTACTACGACAAGATCAGCGGCACCTACGTGGGCCATATCACCTCGGCGGTGAAGCATGCCCCGCGCTGGATGATCCTGTTCGTGGTGCTCGGCGCGCTGTGCGCGTTCCTGTTCACGCGCATGCCGGGCAGCTTCCTGCCCGAAGAAGACCAGGGCTACGCACTGGCCATCGTGCAGCTGCCGCCGGGTTCGACCAAGACCCAGACCAACGAAGTGTTCGCGCAGATGCGTGGCATCCTGGAAAAGCAGGAGGGCTTCGAAGGCCTGCTGCAGATCGCAGGTTTCAGCTTCGTGGGTTCCGGCGAAAACGTGGGCATGGGCTTCATCCGGCTCAAGCCCTGGGCCGACCGTGAGGTGACCGTACCCGAGCTGATCGGCAACATGAACGGCGCGTTCTATGGCATCAAGGAAGCGCAGATCTTCGTGGTCAACCTGCCTACCGTGCAGGGCCTTGGCCAGTTCGGCGGCTTCGACATGTGGCTGCAGGACCGTACCGGTGCCGGCTTCGAACAGCTCACCAACGCCCGCAACACCCTGCTGGGTGCAGCGGCGCAGAAGAGTGACCTGCTGACCGGCGTGCGCCCCAACGGACTGGAAAATGCCCCGCAGCTGGCCCTGCACGTGGACCGCGTGCAGGCGCAGGCGATGGGCATGTCGGTGTCGGACGTGTACAGCACCATCCAGCTGATGCTGGCCCCGGTGTACGTCAACGACTTCTTCAGCGAAGGCCGCATCAAGCGCGTGACCATGCAGGCCGATGCGCCGTACCGCACCGGCGAGGCGTCGCTGAAGAGCTTCTACAGCCCGTCCACGCTGGATACCAATGCCGACGGCACCAACACGATGATCCCGCTGAGCACCGTGGTGCGCTCGGAATGGGTGTCGGCGCCGCCGTCGCTGAGCCGCTACAACGGCTATTCGGCGGTGAACATCGTCGGCTCGCAGGCACCGGGACGCAGCTCCGGCGAAGCGATGACCGCGATGGAAGACATCGTGCGCGACGAACTGCCGGCCGGCTTCGGCTACGACTGGTCCGGCATGTCCTACCAGGAAATCCTGGCGGGCAACGCGGCCACGCTGCTGCTGGTGCTGTCCATCGTGGTGGTGTTCCTGTGCCTTGCCGCGCTGTATGAAAGCTGGTCGATCCCGGTCGCCGTGCTGCTGGTGGTGCCGCTGGGCGTGCTGGGTGCGCTGGTGTTCTCGATGGCCCGCGGCCTGCCCAACGATCTGTTCTTCAAGATCGGCCTGATCACGGTGATCGGCCTTGCGGCGAAGAACGCGATCCTGATCGTGGAGTTCGCGGTGGAACAGCGTGCGGCCGGCAAGACCCTGCGTGATGCCACCATCGAAGCGGCGCGCCTGCGCTTCCGCCCGATCCTGATGACCTCCTTCGCCTTCATCATGGGCGTCATCCCGATGGCCATCTCCACCGGTGCCGGCGCCAATTCCCGCCACGCCATCGGTACCGGCGTGATCGGCGGCATGGTGTTCGCCACCTTCCTCGGCCTGCTGATGATCCCGGTGTTCTTCATCGTGGTCCGCCGCATGCTGGGCGACAAGCTGGACGAACCCTCCAAGGAGTTCGTGGAGCGCCAGCACGAAGCCGGTGGCGCCCACCGCCCCGACCGCTGAGGGAGGTAGTGACGGCCGCTGGCCGTCACGCTCCCGATAAAAGAGGCCCCGGAGCGATCCGGGGCCTTTTTTTCATTCTTGCCCTGCTTTCAGCGCGCCGCGGCAACCGCCGCACACACCACCACGATGGCCAACGAGGGCCACTGCATCGGCAGGAAGAAGAAGTGATGCCGCGCCAGCTCGCCCTCCGGACGTGGTCCGCGATTGAGCACGAAACCCAGCACCGTGTTGATGGCCGCACCGATGCCACAGCCCAGCAGGAACTGCGGCAGCGTGATGTTGCCCTTGGCGACGGACGGATCGGGGTACAGCCAGAGCAACAACAGCACTGTGATGATCGGTGTCAGCAGGGTGAAAAAACCAGCACCACGGTAGATGACCATGCCCGTACCTGTTTTGAGAGGACGGGCATTCTAGGCGATCGTGCGGGCGGAGCGGGTCGCGCACCCGCCCACACGTTTACGCCGAAGCGTCAGCGCAGCCCGGTTTCGTTGCGGGCGATCACCAGGCGCTGGATCTCCGAGGTACCTTCGTAGATCTCGGTGATCTTGGCGTCACGGAAGTAGCGCTCCAGCGGCATTTCCTTCGAATACCCCATGCCGCCATGGATCTGCACGGCCTGGTGGGTGATCCACATCGCCGCTTCGGACGCGGTGAGCTTGGCGATCGCCGCCTCGTTGCTGAAACGCTTGCCCTCGCCCTTCACCCACGCCGCGCGCAGGGTCAGCAGCAGGGCGGCATCCAGCTTGCACTTCATGTCGGCGATCTTGGCCTGGGTCATCTGGAAGGTGCCGATGGCCGCGCCGAACGCCTTGCGCTCTTTCACGTACTCAAGGGTAGCCTCGTACGCCGCGCGGGCAATGCCGATGGCCTGCGAGGCGATGCCGATGCGGCCGGCGTCGAGCACGCCCATCGCGATCTTGAAGCCTTCGCCTTCCTGGCCCAGCAGGTCTTCAGCCTGCGCCACGTAATCGTTGAACTCGATCTCGCAGGTCGCCGATGCGCGGATGCCGAGCTTGGGCTCGGTCTTGCCGCGACCAAAACCGGCGTTGTCGGTGTCGATCAGGAACGCGCTGATGCCACGCGCGCCCTTGTCCGCATCGGTCATCGCGAACAGCACGATGTACTTGGCCACCGGGCCGGACGTGATCCAGCTCTTCTTGCCGTTGATCACGTAGCTGCCGTCGGCCTGCTTCACCGCGCGGCAGCGCATGGCTGTGGCATCCGAGCCGGACTGCGGCTCGGTCAGCGCGAAGGCGCCGATGGCGGCCCCTTCGGCGATGGCGCGCACGTACTTCTGCTTCTGGGCCTCGTTGCCGTGGGTCAGGATGCCGTTGCAGAACAGCGAATTGTTGACCGACATGATGGTGGAATGGGCGGCGTCACCGGCGGCGACTTCCACCATCGCCAGCACGTAGGCGATCGGGTCCATGCCCGCGCCGCCGTACTCGGCCGGCACTTCAATGCCCATCAGCCCGTTCTCGCCGAGCAGCTGGATGTTGGCCAGCGGGAACTCGCCCGTGCGGTCATGGTGCTCGGCGCTGGGCGCGATCTTTTCCTGCGCGATGCGGCGCGCAACGTCCTGCAGCATCAACTGCTCTTCGGTAAAGCTGAAATCCACAACGACCCCTCCCGGGTAATGAATCCCCAATTGTACTGGGGGGCAGCGGGTCCCGGCTGACTGGGGCACTGAACCCGTGCCCGGCGGATTGCCTGCGACCACACACCGCTGCGCTCGCCGACCATGGGTCGGCGCTAGCGTGCCGTCATGCGGTTGCTTGACCGTTCACGCCGCGGAGGCCAGAATATCTCTCTATCGCGATAGGTGGATATTTATGGATCTCGAGGATTGGTCGACCCGGCTGAAAGTGTTCGCCGACGCCACCCGGGTGCGCCTGTTGGCGCTGCTGGAGCAGGAAGAACTTACCGTGGCCGAGCTGTCGGCGATCACCCGGCTGGCGCAGCCGCGGGTATCGACGCATCTGGCGCGCCTGAAAGAAGCCGGGCTGGTGCGCGACCGCCGCGCGGGCGTGTCCGCGTATTACCGCTTCGACGACGCCCAGCTGGACCCGGCACAGCGCGCATTGTGGCATGCCTTGAGCACCGGCAGCGACGACCCGCTGCTGCGCCAGGATGCCGAACGCGTGGCCTCGGTGCTGGCCAGCCGTGCCGCCGACCAGAACTGGGCCGACAGCGTGGCCGGTGACATGGAACGCCATTACTCCCCGGGCCGCACCTGGGAAGCCTTGGCGCGCACCGCCCTGCCCCTGCTGGAAACCGGCGACGTGCTGGATATCGCCTCCGGCGATGGCGTGCTCGCCGAACTGGTGGCCCCGCATGCCAGCCGCTATGTCTGCATCGACACCAGCGCGCGCGTGGTTGCCGCCGCCAGCGAACGCCTGCGCCGCCTGCCCAACGTGGAAGTGCGCGAAGGCGACATGCATGCCCTCCCCTTCAAGGATCGCAGCTTCGACCTGGTCGTGCTGATGCATGCACTCACCTACGCCGCCAAGCCGGCCCAGGCGGTCACCGAAGCGGCGCGCGTGCTGCGCCCGGGCGGCCGCCTGCTGCTGTGCAGCCTGGCCCGCCATGAGCACAAGGCGGCGGTGGATGCCTACGGCCACGTCAACCTCGGCTTCAGTGACAAGGAGCTGCGCAAGTTCGTCGACAAGGCCGGGCTGCAGGTGTCGAGCCTGGAAACGGTGACGCGCGAAAAGCGCCCGCCGCATTTCGAAGTCATTTCGCTGATCGCCAACAAACCCTGAGGTCGCCGTGCCCGCCCTGCCCTGGTTGCATCCCGAACGTGCCACTGCCCTGCTGAGCGCCCTGCGCGAACGCATCCTGATCATCGACGGTGCGATGGGCACGATGATCCAGCGCCATGGGCTGCAGGAAGACGACTACCGCGGCGAGCGCTTCATCGGCGGTGTGGATACCCGGGCCGCCGGCCACGTGCATGGCGCCGGCTGCGACCACGGTCCGGTGCAGGAGCAGGACCTGAAAGGCAACAATGACCTGCTGCTGCTGACCCGGCCGGAGATCATCGCCGGCATCCATACCGAATACCTGCAGGCCGGCGCGGACCTGGTGGAGACCAATACCTTCAACGCCACCTCGGTCAGCCAGGCCGATTACCATCTCGAGCACCTGGTGTACGAGCTGAACAAGGCCGGCGCCGCCGTGGCGCGTGCCTGCTGCGATGCGATGGAAGCGACCACGCCGGACAAGCCGCGCTTCGTCATCGGGGTGCTCGGGCCGACCAGCCGTACCGCCTCGATCAGCCCGGACGTCAACGATCCCGGCTTCCGCAACACCAGCTTCGACGAACTGCGCGGCACCTACCGCGAGGCGATCGATGGCCTGATCGATGGGGGCGCCGATACGCTGATGGTGGAAACCATCTTCGACACCCTCAACGCCAAGGCGGCCCTGTTCGCGGTGGAAGAAGCCTTCGATGCGCGCGGCGCGCGCCTGCCGGTAATGATCTCCGGCACCATCACCGATGCCTCCGGACGCACCCTGTCCGGGCAGACCGCCGAAGCCTTCCATGCCTCGCTGGCGCACGCCCGACCGCTGTCGATCGGGCTCAACTGCGCGCTCGGCGCCGATGCGATGCGCCCGCACGTGGAGACGCTGTCCCAGGTGGCGGGATGCCATGTCAGTGCCCATCCCAACGCCGGCCTGCCCAATGCGTTCGGCGAGTACGACGAAACCCCCGAGGAAATGGCCGCCACCCTGCACGGCTTCGCCACCGACGGCCTGCTGAACCTGGTCGGCGGCTGCTGCGGCAGCACCCCGGCGCATATCCGCGCCATCGCAGAGGCCGTCGCCGGACTGCCGCCGCGTGCGCTGCCCGGTGCCCGGGAGCAGGCGGCATGAGCACCGCCCCGCACACCCGCCTGTCCGGACTGGAACCGCTGGTCATCACCCCGGACCTGCTGTTCATCAACATCGGCGAGCGCACCAACGTCACCGGCAGCGCGCAGTTCCGCAAACTGGTCAAGGAAGAACGCTACGAGGAAGCGGTCGACGTGGCGCGCCAGCAGGTGGCCAGCGGCGCGCAGATCCTCGACGTCAACATGGACGAAGGCCTGATCGATTCGGAAGCGGCAATGACGCGCTACCTCAACCTGATCATGTCCGAGCCGGATATCGCGCGCATCCCGGTGATGGTCGATTCCTCCAAGTGGAGCGTGATCGAAGCCGGGCTGAAATGCCTGCAGGGCAAGAGCGTGGTCAATTCGATCTCGTTGAAGGAAGGCGAAGACCTGTTCCGCGAGCATGCGCGCAAGGTGCTGCGCTACGGCGCCGCCGCGGTGGTGATGGCCTTCGACGAAGCCGGCCAGGCCGACACCTGCGCACGCAAGGTCGAGATCTGCACGCGGGCGTACCGCATCCTGGTGGACGAGATCGGCTTCCCGCCGCAGGACATCATCTTCGATCCGAACATCTTCGCCGTTGCCACCGGCATCGAAGAGCACGACAACTACGCGGTGGACTTCATCGAGGCCACCCGCATCATCAAGCGCACGCTGCCGCACTGCCATGTGTCCGGCGGCGTGTCCAACGTGTCCTTCTCCTTCCGCGGCAACGAGACGGTGCGCCAGGCGATCCACTCGGTGTTCCTGTACCACGCCATCGCCGCGGGCATGGACATGGGCATCGTCAACGCCGGCGCGATGCCGATCTACGACGACCTGGACGCGGAGCTGCGCGAACGCGTGGAGGACGTGATCCTCAACCGCCGCGCCGATGGCACCGAGCGCCTGCTGGAGATCGCCGAGCGCTACAAAGGCAGCAAGGGCGCGGCGCGGGTCGAAGACATGGCATGGCGTGAAAAGCCGGTCACCGACCGCCTGGCCCATGCGCTGGTGCACGGCCTGGATGCCTGGGTCGAACAGGACACCGAAGAAGCACGGCAAGCCTCCACGCGCCCGCTGGACGTCATCGAAGGTCCGCTGATGAACGGCATGAACGTGGTCGGCGACCTGTTCGGTGCCGGCAAGATGTTCCTGCCACAGGTGGTCAAGTCGGCGCGGGTGATGAAGAAGGCGGTGGCCTACCTGCTGCCCTACATCGAAGCGGAAAAACTGCGCAGCGGCGATACGGCGCGCAGCAACGGCAAGATCATCATGGCTACGGTCAAGGGCGATGTGCACGACATCGGCAAGAACATCGTCGGCGTGGTGCTGGCCTGCAACAACTTCGAGGTGATCGACCTGGGCGTCATGGTCCCGGCGCAGAAGATCCTGGACGCCGCACGCGCCGAGAACGCCGACATCATCGGGCTGTCCGGCCTGATCACCCCATCGCTGGAAGAGATGAGCCACGTGGCCCGCGAGATGCAGCGCCAGGGCTTCGAGCTGCCGCTGATGATCGGCGGCGCCACCACCTCGCGCGCGCATACCGCGTTGAAGATCGACCCGCATTACAAGGCGCCCACGGTGTGGGTGAAAGACGCGTCGCGCGCCGTAGGTGTGGCCCAGTCCCTGATCTCGCATGACCTGCGCGCCGCGTTCGTGGCGGCCAACGAAGCCGATTACGCCGACATCCGCCTGCGCCACCGCAACCGCGGCGATGCCAAGCGGCTGGTCAGCCTGGCCCATGCACGCGGCCAGCGTTTCGACGGCGGCTGGGCAGACTACGTGCCACCGGCGCCGAACCAGCCCGGACTTCACGTGTTCGATGACTATCCATTGGCCGAGCTGGTGGACTACATCGACTGGACGCCGTTCTTCCAGGCCTGGGAGCTGGCCGGCAAGTACCCGGCGATCCTTACCGACGAGATCGTGGGCAGCCAGGCCAGCGAGCTGTATCGCGATGCCCGGCAGATGCTCGACCGCATCGTCAAAGAGCGGTGGCTGCAGGCACGCGCGGTGTTCGGCCTGTGGCCCGCCAACAGCGTGGGCGATGACGTGCGCGTACAGCACCCTGACGGTGAGGCCACGCTGCACTTCCTGCGCCAGCAGGTCGACAAACCGGCCGAGCGTCCAGACTTCTGCCTGGCCGACTTCATCGCCCCCGCCGACAGTGGCCGCCAGGACTGGATCGGCGCGTTCGCGGTGACCGCCGGTATCGGCATCGATGCGCACGTCGCGCGTTTCGAAGCCGCCCATGATGACTACAACGCGATCCTGCTCAAGGCACTTGCCGACCGCTTCGCCGAAGCCCTGGCCGAGCGCCTGCACCAGCGCGTGCGCAAGGAGTTCTGGGGCCATGCCAACGACGAGACCCTCGACAACGATGCGCTGATCGCCGAGAAATACAGCGGCATCCGGCCTGCTCCCGGCTACCCGGCCTGCCCGGAGCACAGTGAGAAGGACACCTTGTTCCGGTTGCTGGACGCGCAGGGCAACGCCGGCATGCAGTTGACCGAAAGCTTCGCCATGCTGCCCACCGCGGCGGTGTCGGGCTACTACTTCAGCCATCCGCAGAGCCAGTATTTCGTGGTCGGGCGGGTCAGCCGCGAGCAGGTCACCGACTACGCCAAGCGCAAGGGCGTGGACCGCGTGCAGGCAGAGCGCTGGCTGGCCTCCAACCTGGATTACGATCCGGAGTAACAGCCGGCCCGCTGCGCTCGCCGACCCTGGGTCGGCGCTACCGATATCGCGGCACGCGGGTTAGGCTCGGGGTAACCCCAACCTGGAACCGCCGATGCGACCCAACCGCCTGTGGGCCCTGCTGCTCACCGCCACTGCCCTGCCCGCCGCCGCCGCGCCGGTGCTGCTGGAAAACGCCCGCGTGTTCGATGGAACCCGCGATCTCGGCATCACCCCGGTACTGATCAACGGCACGCGCATCGTGCATGTCGGCAGCCCGCTGCCCGCCGATGCCAGCGCTGCACGCCGCATCGATTACCGCGGCAAGACCCTGCTTCCCGGGCTGGTCAGCGACCACGCGCACGTCGGCAACACCGAGGGCCTGCAGCACGGTGACCGCTTTTACACCCGCGACAACGTGGTGCGCGACCTGCGCCAGTTCCAGCGCTATGGCGTCACCACGGTCACCGCGCTGGGCATGAACGGCCATGACTTCTTCGCCATCCGCAAAGAGGTCAATGCAGACCCGCGGCTGGGCGCGCAGCTGTACGGTGCCGGCGGCGGCATCGGTGCGGTGGACGGCGCACCGCCCGCAGCGGCGATGGGGCTGCAACGCGACGCCGTGGCCCGTCCGCGCAACGCCGAGGAAGCACGCGCTGCGGTGGCCAGCCAGCAGGCCGATGGCGTGGACCTGATCAAACTGTGGGTGGACAACCTGGGTGGCAAGGTACCGATGATGCCGCCGGAGATCTTCCGCGCCGCGATCAGCGAGGCGCACGCGCGCGGGCTGAAGGTGGCTGCCCACATCCATGACCTGGACCAGGCCAAGGCGCTGGTCGAAGCGAAGGTGGACATCATCGCCCATGGCATCCGCGACCGTGCGGTCGACCCGATGCTGGTGCGGAAGATGCGCGAACAGGGCACCGGCTATATCGCCACGGTGAACATCGACGAAGCCAATTACTGGTATGCGGAAAATCCGCAGGCGCTGCAGACCCCGTTCCTGCGCACCGCGTTGCCGGTGGCGGTACGCGAACGTTGGCAGCAGCCCGAGTGGCAGAGCGAACAGCTGGCGGGTGCCAACATCCCCGGCGCGCGCAGAGCCGTTGCGATGAACCTTGAAAACCTGCGCCGCCTGCATGCCGGCGGCGTGAAGCTGGGCTTCGGCACCGATGCCGGCGCGATGCCGCAGCGGGTGATCGGCTTTGCCGAGCACCGCGAACTGAAGCTGCTGACAGAGGCCGGCTTGACCCCGGCGCGTGCGCTGCAGGTCGCCACCGCCGATGCGGCCGACCTGCTGGGGCTGGCCGATCGCGGGCGGATCGCCCCCGGCAAGCGCGCCGACCTGCTGGTACTGGATGCCGACCCGCTGGCCGACATCCAGAACAGCCAAAGCATCCACGCCGTGTGGCAGGCAGGCCAGGAAGTCGGCGGCCCGATCACCGAATAAGCCAACGGCACCCAATGCCACGGTAGCGCCGAGCCATGCTCGGCGCGCAAAACGGACAGAACGCTAGCGCCGCTTACCAGACCAGGTCGTCGGGCACCTGGTACTGCGGATCGGCGTACGGATCCTCCTCGGCCGGTGCGTTCGGGTCCACCTTCAGCGCCACGGCCTGGGCGAAGATCGCCTCGGCCTGGGCCAGCATCTCCGCGGTCACCAGCATGTAGCGGCCGGCCACCTGCACCACGCCCAGCTCGCCGGCATTGAGTGCCTTCAGCTGGTCGGCGGTGACGTAGATCCGCTTGATCTTGCCGCCGTACGGGAAGTGCCGCGCGATGTCGGCCTCTTCCACGTTCAACGAAGCATCCTTCAGCAGCACTTCCAGCTTCGCCTTCGCCTCGCGGCGCACGCGTGCGTCTTCCTGCTTCTGGCGCTCGGCCTCGATGCGCTCTTCCTTTTCGCGCTGCGCACGGATGGCATAGGCCTTGGCCAGGTCCATCTCTTCCTGCGAGCGTGGCTTGCGTGCACCCTGCGGGCGCGTTCCCGGACGGTTGCCGGGGTTGCCGGGATTGCCCGGGCGGGACGACGCAGGACGGTTATCGCCCGGCTTGCCCTGGTGGGGGCGGGCACCGGCCTGCCCCGGCTTGCCGCCACCCGGTCGCCCATCACGGCGCGCCTCCGGCTTGCGGTCCGGCTTTCGGTCGTTGCTGCGTTCAGGCTTCGGCGCGGGCTTGAAGCCCAGGCCCATCAGCTGGTCGCGGAGGGTATCGCTCATAAGGACAGATCAGTAGTGCGGCGGTGGCGGCTCATCCACCGGATCAGAGGAATACAGCGCGTTGCGGACCTTGCCCAGGTCCTCCAGCAATACCCGCATCAGGCCCTCGTTGCGTGAGCCCTCGATGCGTGCATCGGCCAGCGCTTCGCTCAGCTCGGCCAACGCCTGCTCCTGGAAGGAGACACGCATTTCCAGCTCGACCAGGCGCGCTTCCAGCGCCTGCTCGCGTTCGCTCGATGAAATTTTAGACATGCGTTGATCGTCCCCGGCCAATGACATGGATCGCCAGTCCCGCCGGTGTCCCGGCGGGTATGGCAGGGCGCGTGCGTGCCTTACGGCTGCACGGAAATGAGTTCGACGTCGAAGGTCAGCGTGGCGTTCGGGCCGATCGGGCCACCCTGGGTGCCGTTCTCGCCATAGGCCAGTTCGCCCGGAATCCAGAAGCGGTACTTCGAGCCCACCGGCATCAGCGACACGCCTTCGGTCCAGCCCTTGATCACCTGGTCCAGGCCGAACTCGACCGGCTGGCCGCGCTGGTAGCTGCTGTCGAAGACGGTGCCGTCCAGGAGCTTGCCTTCGTAGTTCACCTTGACCTTGCTGCTCGGCAGCGGACGCTCGCCACTGCCCGGGCGGATGACCTGGTACTGCAGGCCCGACGCGGTGGTGACCACGCCCGGCACGGTCTTGTTCTTGGCCAGGAACGCATTGCCTTCCTGACGGTTGGTCTGGCCCAGCTGCGCGGCCTTGGCCTGCATTTCAGCCTGCTTGGTGGCCATGAAGGACTGCAGGATCGCTGCGCCCTCTTCCTGGCTCAGCTTCGGCTGGCCACCATCGAAGGCGGTCTTGACCGCGTCGAACAGGGCGTCCAGCTCGATGTCACCCTTCAGCTCGGCCAGCGACGGGCCCACCATGTAGCTGCCCAGCATCAGGCCTACCTGGCGGTTGTCGACCTTCGGCGGCGCCGAACCCGGCGCCTGGCCCGGAACCTGCTGGCCGTTGGCGATCGCCATGGAAGTACGCAGGGCCGTGTCGGTCTTCTGCGCATCGGCCTGGGTGATCAGCGGCTGCTTGCCATCGAAGGTGGCCTGCACGGCTTCGCGCATGGCGGCCAGGTCGATGTGCGACTTGATCGCCTCGAGCGAACGGGCGACGTCGCCGCCGATGGCATAGCCGAGCTTCTGCTTGGAATTCAAATTACTGGTCTCCTTGGCTGCTGCCGGGGCGGCAGCAGGTTGCTGCGACAGCGCCACGCCGGTGGTGCCCATCGCCAGAATCAGAACCGACGCCGCAGCGCCACGCATTCCCATCTTCATGTGTTGCATTCCTGGAAGTGAAAAAACGCCGACGTCGGCGCGAAAACACGCATTGTCGCATGCGCGTCCGATATGTCGAGGCGCACGTGCGTCGTTCAATGGACCGCAGGGGCCGCCAACGCACGTTCGATCGCCGCGACCAGTTCCTTGTCATCCGGCTTCACCCGGCTCGGGAACTGGGCGATGACCGCGCCGTCGCGTCCGATCAGGTACTTGTGGAAGTTCCAGCCCGGGGCCACGCCGGTGGCGGCGGTCAGGCCCTTGTACAGCGGGGTCGCCTGGTCGCCCACGACGTGGACCTTTTCGAACATCGGGAACTTGACCCCGTAGGTCAGGGTGCAGAACTCCTGGATGTCCTTCTCGTCGCCCGGCTCCTGCCCCTTGAAGTCATTGGAGGGGAAGCCCAGCACGCTCAGGCCGCGCGCGGAATACGACTTCTGCAGCGCCTCAAGGCCTTCGTACTGCGGGGTGAAGCCGCACTTGCTGGCGGTGTTGACCACCAGCAGCACGCGCCCGTGGTAGCGCTGGCCCAGATTGACCGCCTCCTTGCCCGCCAGCGGCCGGTAGGCCACGTCGAGCAGGCCGGCGGCCGAGGCCATCATCGGCAGGGCCAGGCTTGCGGCCACCAGCAGCGAACCCAGCACGCGGGGCAGGACCGGCACGCCGCGGCGCGGCAGGGAAACAGAACGCAGCATGGGAGATGTTCCTGGCAGGAGTGAAGGGCCGGACGCGGGGTCCGTATTTCGCCGCGAACTATACCACCGGGCCTTGGTGCGGCTTTTGTCGGAGATCGCGCAGGGCGCGTGGCGTGGCTTCGGTCGGGGTGGGTCGACGGGTGGACCCCCCTCGCGGGTGGCTTTGCTGCTGGCTACGTGCTTGGGGCCGGGCGGGTAGGCTATGCGGGGCACGCGCAAGTACGTCCCTGTAGCTCTTCGCGGCTCCTGCCGCTCAAGGCCCCGCATAGCCTACCCGCCCGGCCCCCGGACAGGTCCCGGTGACCGCCACCCGCGTAATGAAAATAAAAAAAAAACAAAGGCGGCGGTCAGAGTCCTTTCGCGCAGCGAAAGGACTCTGACCCCATATTTCCCCCCTTTTCCCCCCCTGCCTTGTCCATGGCCCCCATGGACCCGTCGAAGGTGGGGCGGGGTGGCTGTGCAGGACCGTCTTTTCGCATGGATGCGAAAAGCGAGCCTCCATGGATGGATTCACGGCGTGTCCTGCACAGCCACCCCGCCCCGCCATCCAGCAGCCCTGCAGCTTCTGACGTTGACGTTGACGTTGCTTCGGCTTGAAAAAACAGCCGCCGGGCGCAGCCCGGCCGACCCCTGCCATCAGTTGGTCACATAAAGCGCTTGCACTCTGAATCGGTGGTGTTATAGTTGACTACAACACCAGTCACCTGAGACAGGGGAGCCGATGAATCCGTCAGTCCAACATCGCATGACCCGCACGGCCGCCAGCGCGGCGGGCCTGCTGCTCCTGTCCCTGTGGTTCGGTGTGGCGCATGGCGGCGCCGACGACACCCGGGCCGCCTCCGCCCTCGACAGCCTGCAGGACGCAGGCGTGCCGGACGCTGGGAATGCACCGCCGGCACCCTCCCCCCCGCGGCGGCTGAACAGTTCGTTGTCCATGCCGTATTTTTCTTTCGCACAGTCGCTGAATTCCCGGAGCTGACCATGAGCGATATCCAGTGGAGCGATGGCGCTCCCATCTACCGTCAGCTGAAGGAGCGCGTGATCGCCATGATGCTTGACGGAATCATCAAGCCGGGCGACGCCCTGCCCTCGGTCCGCCAGGTGGCGGCCGATTACCAGCTCAACCCCATCACCGTGTCCCGTGCCTACCAGGAGCTGGCCGACGAAGGTCTGGTCGAAAAGCGCCGCGGCCTGGGCATGTTCATGACCGAAGAAGCGGCAACGCAGCTGCGCAGCAGCGAGCGCGATCGCTTCCTCAACGAAGAATGGCCGGCCGTGCTCGAGCGCATCCAGCGCCTGGGCCTGGACGTGAACGAACTGTTGACCCAGGGGAAACTCTCATGAACGCCGCAGCACACCAGGATGTGATCACCGCGCGGGGCCTGCGCAAGGCCTACAAGCGCACCCTCGCGCTGGACAACACCAGCTTCAGCATTCCCGCCGGCCGCATCGTCGGGTTGATCGGGCCCAACGGCGCCGGCAAGACCACCGCGCTCAAGGCGCTGCTGGGACTGACCTCGGTGGAAGGCGAGCTGAGCGTGCTCGGCAAGGATCCGCGCAGCCACCGCGATGAGCTGATGAATGACATCTGCTTCATCGCCGACGTGGCCGTGCTGCCGCGCTGGCTGAAGGTCCGGGAAGCGATCGATTTCGTTGCCGGGGTGCATCCGCGCTTCGACCGGGCCCGCTGCGAGCGTTTCCTGTCCACCACCAAACTGCAGCCCAAACAGCGCGTGCGCGAACTGTCCAAGGGCATGATCGTGCAGCTGCACCTGGCGCTGGTGATGGCCATCGATGCCCGCGTGCTGGTGCTGGACGAGCCGACCCTGGGCCTGGACATCCTGTACCGCAAGGAGTTCTACCAGCGCCTGCTGGAGGACTACTTCGACGAGCAGAAGACGATCATCGTCACCACCCACCAGGTGGAGGAGATCGAACACATCCTGACCGACGTCATGTTCATCCGTGACGGCAAGGTCGTGCTCAGCGCCGAGATGGACGAGGTCGGCGAGCGCTACACCGAAGTGCTGGTCAACGCCGACCAGCTCGATACCGCCCGCGCGCTCAAGCCGATCGACGAACGCAGCCTGCCCTTCGGCAAATCCGTGCTGCTGTTCGACAACGTGCCGCGCAACCAGCTGGCGACCCTCGGTGAAACCCGCAACCCCGGCCTGGCCGACCTGTTCGTCGCCATCATGAAGGGAACCTACGCATGAACGCCGTGAACCATCCGATCAGCAAGGCCGGCACCCTGCGCTGGCTGCTCAAGCGCGAATACTGGGAAAACCGCGGGGGCTTCCTGTATGCCCCGATCATCGCCGGCGTCGCCTCGCTGGTGATGAGCACCATCGGCATCATCATCGGCCTGTTCGTGCTGCGCCGCGCGGCCTCGCAGGGCGACCTGCACATCAACAACAGCAACATCCAGGTCAACGGCCTGGACCTTGACCTGCTGACCCGCCAGCTGGATCCCAAGGACCTGGTGGACCTCGGCAACGGCCTGGATGCCACCCTGGCGCTCAGTTCGGCGTGGCCGTTCGTGGTACTGGCCTTCGTTGTGTTCTTCTACTGCCTGGGCGCGCTGTATGACGACCGCCGTGACCGCAGCATCCTGTTCTGGAAGTCGTTGCCGCTGTCGGACACCCAGACCGTGCTGTCCAAGGTGATCAGCGCGATCGTGATCGCTCCGCTGATC
This sequence comes from Stenotrophomonas chelatiphaga, assembly GCF_032054965.1. Classification (NCBI taxonomy): domain Bacteria; kingdom Pseudomonadati; phylum Pseudomonadota; class Gammaproteobacteria; order Lysobacterales; family Lysobacteraceae; genus Stenotrophomonas; species Stenotrophomonas chelatiphaga. The sequence continues at coordinate 963,831 of NZ_DAMBRS010000001.1, forward strand.
GCCGTGGCCGCCTCGGTGCTGACCATGCTGTGCTTCCTGGGCGTCATTTCGATCGTCGCCCTGACCCATGGCGGCGACCCGATGTCGCTGATCTGGGGCCCGTCCAGCCCGCTGCTGCTGGCCGCTGGCCACCTGAGCTGGATTCCGGTGTTCGCCCTGTGGTCGCTGCCGACGGTCGGCTGGCTGCTGCTGTGCTCGTCCTGGGCCAAGAGCAAGCCGTTCCTGTGGGCGGTGATGCTGCCGCTGTTTGCCGGCATCGTGGTCAGCACCACCAAGGTGATGGGCCTGCTGGACATGACCAGCGGCTGGTTCTGGCAGCACATCGTCGGCCGACTGCTGCTGGGCACCGTACCCGGCGTCGAACTGGCCTACCGCTCCGGTGTGGCCAGGAACTCCGAATCCATCGTCCAGCTGCTGTCGCCGTCCAACCAGCTCGGTGCTCTGGCCATGCCGGACCTCTGGATCGGCGCCGCGGTCGGCATCGTCTTCATCTTCCTCGCCATCCGCCTGCGCCGCCGTGCCGGCGAAATCTAAGCACAAGGAGCCACCCGCCATGCGTACCCTGCTTGCCTGCGCCACCCTGATGCTGCTGCCGCTGTCCGCCCTGGCCAACGACGCGCCCTGCAAGTTCACCGAAAACCGTGACCTGAAGCTCGACCTGGCCGGCGCAAAGACTGTCGTGCTGGAGGTCAACCAGCACGACCTGCACGTGGTCGCCGGCAGCGGCCCGGCGCAGCTGTCCGGGCGGGCCTGCGCGTCCAGTGCCGACTGGCTGCGCGACCTGACCCTGACCCAGCAGCGCAGCGGCGACAAGCTGGTGGTCAGCCTGCGCCGCGAGGGCAAGCAGGGCATCGTGATCGGCGACAACTACGCCTGGCTGGACATCCGCGGCAGCGTGCCGGCCGATGTGATGGTGCAGCTGAAGGTCGGCTCCGGTGACGCGCATGTCGAAGGCGCACGCTCGCTGAGCGTGGACGTGGGCTCCGGCGATGCCGATGTGCTGCGGACCCAGGGCAGCGTGCATGCCGCGGTCGGCTCCGGCGACCTGCTGATCGACGGTGCCGACAGCCTTGACCTGCTGTCGTTGGGCTCCGGCGATGCGAAGGTGTCCAACATCCGCCGCGACGTCAGCGTCGGCAGCATCGGCTCGGGCGACCTCGACGTGCGCGATGTCGGCGGCAACCTGGCGATCCGCACGATCGGTTCCGGTGACGCCGATGCCCGCCAGGTGCGCGGCAACGTGGAAATCGGCGTGGTCGGCTCCGGCGATGTCGAACTGCGCGACGTCGGCGGCAACCTGCTGGTCGGCAGCCACGGCTCGGGCGGGATCAAGGCCGACGGCGTGGGCGGCAACCTGACCGTGCAGCGCAGCGGCAGCGGCGATGTCCGCCACAGCGGCGTGCGCGGCACCGTCACCCTGCCCCGCGGCAAGTAACCGACAGACACACACGGAAGACTCGACCATGAAGATGCGTATCCTGCTGCCCACCCTGCTGCTGGCCCTGCCGCTGGCCGCCTGTACCGGTCACGACAACGACACGGCCAAGGCCCTGGACGACACCGGCAGCAGCATCGGCCGCTCGGTGCAGGAAGCCACCGACAAGGCCCGCAAGGAATTGGCCACCGGCAACTTCAAGCTGAACGTCGATGGCCTGCCCGTCGCGGAGATCACCCCGCAGGGCGGTCTGCTGATAGAAGGCAAGGACGTGGTGACCACGCCCGCCCAACGTACCCAGTTGCTCGAGTACCGGCACCAGGTCGAAGGCATTGCGTCGGCCGGCATGGATATCGGCGTGGCCGGTGCGAACCTGGGCGTCAAGGCCGCCGGCGAAGCGCTGAAGGGCGTATTCTCAGGCCAGACCGAAGGCATCGAACAGCGCATCAATGCCGAAGCGGACAAGCTGAAGGTCCAGGCCAAGGGCCTGTGCGACAAGCTGCCTGCGATGATGGCGACCCAGCAGGCGCTGGCCGCCTCGCTGCCTGCGTTTGCGCCGTATGCCACGATGAGCCAGAGCGACATCGACGGCTGCGACGAATGAGCGCACCCGGCCGCCGCCAGCGACCCGGCGGCGGCCGGCCAGCGCCACGGGGATTACAATGAGCGGCTCTCCCCCTCCCCGTGGACCGCCATGAAGAAGCTGTTCCTGCTGCTGGCCGCCCTGTCCTGCCTCGTGCTTGCCGGCTGTGACCAGGAGTACCGCAACCACCGCGTCGAGCGCAGCAAGCCGAAGATCACCGTCAGCGACAGCATGGTCACCGTGCGTCGCGCACCCGCGCCCAACATCATCATCCTGGCCAACGGCCACATGAAGGTCGACGAGATCGAGATTCCGCTGCGGGCCGACCAGCAGCAGATGCTGCAGCAGATGTTCGGCCACCTGCAGGTGCTGCGCCAGAACACCCTGGTCGACGCCCCGGCCGACCCGGACAAGAAGCCGGTGAAGATCGTGCCGCCGGCCGGCAGCAACCCGATCCCGGAAGACCTGGTGCAGGTGATTCCGGAGTTCAAGGATTACACCGAAACCTTCGGCAACCTGCAGGCAGATCGTCGCTGAGGATCGTGGGTAGTGACGGCCGCTGGCCGTCACGGCCCTGCCGCTGCGCTCGCCGACCATGGATGGGCGCTAGCCGGTCATTCCCCGGTAGTGACGGCCGCTGGCCGTCATTCCTTTGCCCGGGGGGCTGACGACCGTTGGTCGTCACGCGGTTCCTGCGGCGCGAGGGATCAGCCTCCCCCGCCACCGCCTGCATGGATGCCACCGGCGGTGAGCGCCTTCGGATCCAGCAGGCGACGCAGCTCTGCCTCTGCCAGCCCGCTGTCCTCCAGCGCGATCTCCAGCACCGGCCGCTGTTCCTTGTAGGCACGCTTGGCGATCGCCGCGGCCTTCTCATAACCGATGATCGGGTTCAGCGCCGTGACCAGGATCGGATTGCGGTCCAGCGCTTCGCGCACCCGGTCCTCGCGCACCTTCAGCCCGTCGATCGCACTATCGGCCAGCAGACGCGACACGTTGGCCAGCAGGGTGATGCTGTCCAGCAGGTTCACCGCGATCAGCGGCAGGGTGACGTTCAACTGGAAGTTGCCGGTCTGCCCGGCCACCGTGATCGCGGTGTGGTGGCCGATCACCTGGGCGCAGGCCATCACGGTCGCCTCCGGGATCACCGGATTGACCTTGCCCGGCATGATCGAGCTGCCCGGCTGCAGCGCCGGCAGCTCGATCTCGCCCAGCCCGGCCAGCGGACCGGCGTTCATCCAGCGCAGGTCGTTGGCGATCTTGATCAGCGCCACGGCAAGCGCATTGAGCTGGCCGGAGATCTCCACTGCATCGTCCTGCGCGGCCAACCCTTCGAACTTGTTGGCGGCGCTTTCGAACTTGACCCCGGTACCGGCCTTCAGCGCCTTGACCACGCGTTCGCCGAAGCGCGGATCGGCGTTGATGCCGGTACCGATCGCCGTACCGCCCAGCGGCAGGCGACGCAGGCGCTTGAGGCTGTCGTCGAAGCGCTGCTGCGCCGACGCCAGCTGCGCCGACCAGGCCGAAAATTCCTGCTCGAACGTCAGCGGCATCGCGTCCATCAGGTGCGTGCGCCCGGTCTTGACCACCTTGCGCAGGCTGCGGCCCTTGCGGTCGATGACCTTGCGCAGGTGCGCCAGCGCCGGCAGCAGGTCTTCCTGCGCGGCCAGCGCCGCCGACACCCGCAGGGCGGTCGGGATCACATCATTGGAGCTCTGGCCCTGGTTGACGTGGTCGTTGGGATGCACCGGCGTGCGCCCGGCCTTGCCGCCGCGGTTGGCCAGCGTGGCGATGACCTCGTTGGCGTTCATGTTCGAAGACGTGCCCGAACCGGTCTGGTAGACGTCGATCGGGAAGTGCGCATCCCAGTCACCGGCGGCCACTTCGGCGGCCGCGCCCTGCACCGCCCTGGCGATGTTCCTGGGCAGGTGGCCGAGCTCCGCATTCACCCCGGCCGCCGCACCCTTGACCAGGCCCAGGGCACGGATGAATCCACGCGGCATGCGCTGGCCGGACACCGGGAAATTGTCCACCGCGCGCTGGGTCTGCGCGCCCCACAGGGCATCGGCAGGTACCTGCAGCTCGCCCATGCTGTCATGTTCGGTCCGGAAACCGGGGGGGGTAGTCGTGCTGGAACGCTTGCTCATCCGATCAACTCCGCATGCTTTCAGGGGGAAAGGGAATCTGCGGCTGGCATCGGGCAGGTTCCCCAGGCTGGCGTCTGCTTTCAGGATACAGGGTCGTGAAGGACGCTGGCCGTCACGCCAGGTCAACCGCACGCGCGCCAGCCGTTGTTTTCGACAGTCGAGCAGGCGCGCCCCTACAATATGGCCCCCGCCGTCTCACAGCTGCCCGCCGACATGTCCGAATCCGCCCTGCTCGCCCTGTCCCCGCTCGATGGCCGTTACGCCGGCAAGGTCGATGCGCTGCGCCCGATTTTTTCCGAGTACGGACTGATCAAGGCCCGCATCACGGTGGAAGTGGAGTGGCTGCTGGCACTGGGCGCCGAGCCGGGCGTGATCGAGCTGCCGGCCTTCTCTGCTGCCGCCACGGCGCGCCTGCGTGCGCTGGCCAAGGACTTCAGCCCGGCCCAGGCCGCGCGGGTCAAGGACATCGAGCGCACCACCAACCATGACGTCAAGGCGGTGGAGTACTTCATCAAGGAACAGCTGAAGGACGATGCCGAACTGGCCCCGGCGCTGGAGTTCGTGCATTTCGCCTGCACCAGCGAAGACATCAACAACCTCAGCTACGGGCTGATGCTGGAGCAGGCCCGCCGCGAGGTGCTGCTGCCCACGCTGGATGGCATCGCCGCCTCGCTGCGCTCGCTGGCCCACGCACAGGCGGCCCAGCCGATGCTGTCGCGCACGCACGGCCAGACCGCCTCGCCGACCACCCTGGGCAAGGAACTGGCCAACGTGGTCGCCCGCCTGGAGCGCCAGCGCCGCCAGCTGGCGGCGGTGGAGCTGACCGGCAAGATCAACGGCGCGGTCGGCAACTACAACGCACACGTATCCAGCTACCCGGACGTGGACTGGCCCACCTTCGCCCAGCGCTTCGTCGAAGGCCTGGGGCTGGTGTTCAACCCGTACACCACGCAGATCGAACCGCATGACAACATCGCCGAGATCGGTGATGCGGCGCGCCGCGCCAACACCATCCTGATCGACCTCTCGCGCGACATCTGGGGTTACATCTCGCTGGGTTACTTCAAGCAGCGGCTGAAGGAAGGCGAAGTCGGTTCCTCGACCATGCCGCACAAGGTCAACCCGATCGATTTCGAGAACGCCGAGGGCAACTTCGGCATCGCCAATGCGCTGTTCGAGCACTTCAGCGCCAAGCTGCCGATCAGCCGCTGGCAGCGTGACCTGACCGATTCGACGGTGCTGCGCGCGCTGGGCACGGCGTTCGGGCACACCCAGGTGGCGCTGGATTCGCTGGCCAAGGGCATCGGCAAGCTGGAAGTGAACCCGCAGCGCCTGGATGCCGACCTGGATGCGGCCTGGGAAGTGCTGGCCGAGGCCGTGCAGACGGTGATGCGCCGCCATGGCCTGCCCAACCCGTACGAACAGCTGAAGGCGCTGACGCGTGGCCAGGGCATCACGGCCGAGTCGATGCGCGCGTTCGTCGAGTCGCTGGAGCTGCCGGCCGATGCCAAGCAGCACCTGCGTGAGCTGACCCCGGGTGGCTACGTCGGCCTGGCAGCCGAGCTCGCCCGCGCGGTGTAAGGGGGTTTGCCGGGCTGCGCCCGGCACCTGCTTTTTTTCAAGCAACGTCAAGGTCCAGAGCAACAGCTGCACGGCTGCTTGTTGGCGGGGCGGGATGGGTTGGCGGGAATCGCCGTGAATCCGTCCATGGAGGCTCGCCATCCGCATCCATGCGGATGAGCGTTCCCGCCAACCCACCCCGCCCC